>NZ_JBVHKD010000002.1:0-1055233 GCF_055559695.1 Micromonospora sp. NPDC023869 | reverse complement strand
TCTTCGGTTGTCCTCACAAACCATCGATGATCAACGCGGTGGCCGTCCTCATGCCCACGCCACGCCCAACGCCGAAGCCAAGTGACGTTGGAGTATTAATAGGGGTCCCCTGCTATGCACGAGGCGTTAGCAGGGGACCCTTCCTTACACGGAAGGCCCCGCCGGCGTGGGGCCGGCGGGGCCTTGTTGGAGCTGGAGGAGGACGGACGTCAGGCGCCGGGCTCCTTGGCGCAGATGAAGCGCGGCTCGGCGCTGTACGTCCAGGTGAACTTCTCCCGCTTGACCACCTTGCCGTCCTTCTTGATGACCCGGAAGGCGTCCTGGGTGAAGCCCTGGCTGCCGCTGGCGGGGATACAGGTCGGGCCCGGCTCCAGGTAGACCGTCTTGGACGACGTGATGTTGCGTCGCGGGCTGTACTCGGTCTTGACGCTGTCCCAGATCTTCGTGCTCCAGATCGACACGGTGATCGAGCTGCCCGTGTACGAGGTGTCGATCAGGAGGCCGTGGTCGGTGTTGTTGCGGAACTTGAAGTCGAGATTGGGCCAGAAGATGGTCGACTCGATGACCGACGGGTAGCGGCTGAAGTAGTACGAGTGCGGCTTGTGCTCGACGTCTTCGAGGCCGGCGTAGTACGTGGCGTTGAACAGCGTGGTGGTGAACTGCGAGGTGCCGCCGCCGACGCCCGGCACCAGCTTGCCGTCCATGATGACTGGCGCGTCGCGGTAGCCCTGGGCGTAGCCGCGCTCACCGGTGTGCCCGTTGAGCGAGAACGTCTCGCCGGGCAGCACCACGGTGCCGTCCACCTTCTTGGCGATCGTCACGATGTTCTGGCTGCGCGCCGAGGAGAGGCCGCCGGTGAAGTTGGTGGTGAAGGAGGAGACCTTCTCCTTGATGCCGAGGCCGCCCAGCTTCTCCGCGGTCAGCTTCGGCTTCTTCTCCGTCAGCTTCGCGGTGATCGTACGGTCGTCGGTGCGGGGCAGGACGGCCATCAGCTCGTCACCCAGGCCGTCGGTGTCCACCTGCTGGCCGGCGCGCCCCTCGACCACCTTCGGCTTGCCGCCGGAAATGGTCATCGTGGCGTCCTTGGGTGCCACCTCGACCTCGTTCAGCCGGTTCCCCAGGGCGTCCCGTAGCCGCTTCATGTCGATGCTGGGCGTGAGCTTGCCCGTCTTGTCGGCCTTGAAGCGGAGGCCCTTCGCGATGGCCGCCGGCGGGATGTCCACCGAACCCCGGTCCGTGGTCAGCTTCACCGGTGCGGCGACCGCCGGCTCGGCCAGCTCGCGCACCAGACGGTCCACCTCCTCGGCGGAGGTGGCCGGGTGGTTCTCCACCAGGGGCACCGTCACCGGCTGACCGCTCAACCAGCCCGCCTTGACCACGTCGGCGGAGTGCTCCGGGTCGACGGCGAGGCTGGGCTTGGGGTGACGCACCTTCGGCTTCGTGCCGGTGAACGTGATCGCCGGCATGGTCATCTTGCGGCCCTGGTCGCCGACGAGCTTCTCCAGCTCGGTTTCCAGCTTCGCCACGTCGACGGAGACCACCGGTTCGACCTGCCGCGAGCCGACCAGCCGGTCCACCGCGTGCGCGTCGGTGGACGCCGCAGCAGCCACCGTGGCGTCCACGTCGACGGTGAGCCCGACCTCGGCCGGGTTGATCTCGGCAGTCCGCTCGCCGATGCGTACCTGGATCGGGGCGGCGAGCTCGGCGGCGCGACGGTCGAGCTGTGCCCGCAACTCACGTGCCGCGTCGGTCCGGCTCCGCCCGCCGAGCTCGGTGCCCATCACGCTGGTGCCTCGGGGCACGTCACCGGCGTACGCCCAGACGGTAACCGCGCCCACCGAGGCGAGCACGGCTGTGGCCACCCCGGAGGCGAGGAGCAGGCGGAACCGGCGCGGCCGGGCCGGTGTACCCGGCGGGGCGGCGCTCGCCTCGGGCTCCGGCCGATCGTTCGGCCAGTTGACCGCGGTCACTTCCACGGTGGGCCGATCGTCGGCGGGGGGTTTCTTCTCGCCGTACAACGTCACAGCTACCTCTTTGGGGAACTACCGCAGGGGGATGGGACCCACCCGGAAGACAACTACGGTAACCAACGGTGCGGCCGGCGGGGAGTCCGAGTGACCCGTCAGTCGTCCGGAGAGCCTGTCCGGCAGGTCGGAACGGCTCTTCCGGTCACTCCTGGTGACCGTTCATTCGTCGGCGGGTCAGCGGCGCTGCGACGGAAGACCAACCAGCCCATCACCAGCGCTGTTCCGGCGGCGGTGGCCAGGGCACAGGACAACACACCGGTGACGGTGCGCGGCGCGATCAGGGTGGCCGCCACTGCCAGGACGGCCGACGCCACCCACAGCGGTAGGGCCGGCCACCGGGCGGCGGTCGCCACCCGATCGTTGACGAGCATGAACACCACCGCGTAGAGGGCGCCGGTGGCGGCGAACAGTGGCGCGGAACCGGCGAGATGTCGGTAGTCGGTGCCGCCGGCCAGGCGGAACGCCATTTCCCCGCCGATGGCGGCCGCCGCGACCAGGACCGCGCCGCAGGCCAGGATCAGCCCCAACGCCACCACGCGGGCCCGACGGTCGCCCTGGGCCAGCCGGGGCAGCACCAACAGGGTGACCACCTGAGGTGCCCACAGCGCGCCCTTGGTGAGGACCGCGCCGACCGCGTACGCGCCGGAGTCGGCCGCCGGCAGCAGTTGGCGGGCGAGGAGCAGATCGGCGTACGAGATGGTGAGCATCGCCAGCGTCGCCACGCACGCGGTCGTCACCTGGCGTCCACCGAGTGGCCGGGACGCGGCGACGCCTGCGGGAGCCGGCGGGGGCGTCACGGCGACGGACGGTGCCGCGAGGCGGGCCAGGATCGGGATGGCGAGTAGGCCGGTGAGCGTACCCAGCAGCAGGCAGGTCACCGGTCCCCGACCTGCCAGGAGGCCGACGACCAGTCCGCCGTAGCGGCCGGCGGCCAGCACGGTCATCGCGACGGCGAGCCGCAGGAACCGCTGGTCCCCCTGAAGTTCGCCGAGCCAGCGGCCGCTGAGCACGGTGGCGAACGTGGTCGCCGCGAGCAGCAGCGCCAGGGCCACCGGCAGCCGCAGGGCCACGGAGAGCACGGGTGTGGCCGCGAGGGTTGCCGCCGCGGTGAACGTGGCGGTGCGCAGAGCCAGCCCGGCCTCGCCACCGCTCTGGCGACGGGCCCGGTGGGCCGCGACCGCGATCTGGAGACCGAAGCCGGGGACCGCGGCGATCGCCGCCAAGGCGAGGACCGTGGCCAGGGCGCCCAGGTCGGCGGCGCTCAGTCGGCGTGCGCCCAGCACGGGTACGACGTACGCCAGCGCGTTGGTCGCCAGGGTGGCGACGGTGACGGCGGCACCGGCCGCGCCGAACCGTACCGTCGCGGCGTGCTTGCCCCTGGTTGATGTCATGCCACTCCGCGTCGTGCCGGCGGCCGGCGGACCCGCTCGGGTCCGGGGGCGGATTCGAGTCGGGAGATGGCCCGACCGGCAAGACCCTACCGGCCGGTAGATGTCTCCGACAGCCCTGCCTCAGCGGCCGGTGAGCGTCTAGTGTGCTGCCCCATGGCATCGACGAAGCGGTCACCGGCGGCGACCTCCGGTGTGGCGGCGATCCTCCCGCAGCGGTTGCTCGCCGGGGCGATCCGCCGGGTCTATCCCCGGGTGGAGCCGGAGCTGGCGCGGCTGACCGACTTCGTGCCGGCCGATGGCACCGCCGTCGACGTGGGTGCCTGGTACGGGCCGTGGACGGCGCGACTCGTACGGCGTGCCGACCGGGTGGTCGCGGTGGAGCCGACCGTCGCGTTGGCCGGTCAGCTCCGGGTGGCGTTCCCGACCGTCGAGGTGGTCGAGGCTGCCGTCTCCGACCACGAGGGGTCCGCGACGCTCTATCTCCCCGAGGGCGGGGCGATCGTCGGCACCTCGTCGTTGGAGGACGAGACGCAGGGCCATCCGGTGTCCGTCCGGCGGATCACGCTCGACTCGCTCGGCCTCACCGACGTGCGGTTCGTCAAGCTCGACATCGAGGGGCACGAACTGCCGGCGCTGCGGGGCGCGGCGGAGACCGTCCGGCGTGACCGTCCGGTGCTGCTGATCGAGGTCGAGGAGCGGATCCAGCCGGTCGAGCCGCTGCTGGACCTGCTGACCGGCTGGGGGTACCGGGGATACGTGCTGCCCGACCGGCAGTGGATTCCGCTTGCCGACTTCGACCTCGGCGGGCACCAGCGGGAGTCCATCGCACGGGTCGGCCAGAGCTTCGCCCGGCGGGTGCTCTGGCCGCGTCCGCGCTACGTCAACTCGGTGCTGTTCCGTCCCGAGTGAGGGTCCGCCGGACGAGCAGCCGACGGGCTACTCTTCCGGCTTGGGCGCCGGATCGCCGATCGCGATCTCGTTGGTGCAGAGCGTCAGGTCCGTGCCGGTCACGGTCAGCTCCACGCTGTCGCCGCCGCCCACGATCCGGAAGAAGCGCTGGTTCAGCCCCTTCCTGATCGGGAAGACCGCCTCGCCGCTGCCCAGTCGCAGCGTGGCCGTGCCGTCGGCCGAGCTGAGGTAGCCGACGCGTACCACCCAGTGCCAGGAGAAGCGCGGCTCGTTCAGCGGTATCCGGATCGTCTCGCCGCTGGCCACCAGGTAACCGCAGCCCTCCCGGGGACCGGGCTGGATCGTGCTGCCCACGACCGTGGCCACCTTGACCCGGCCCAGTCCGTCGAGCACCGACGGGTGTTCGGCCTCGTTCACGTAGGTGGGACGGGCGCCGAGCGCGTGGAAGAACCGGGACTGGAGGTTGTACGGCTCCGAGAGGCGCGGTACGACGTTGTCCGGGACCGGGGAGTCGAAGAAGACGGTGTCGGGTGGTGCACTGGCCAACTCGATCCGGACCGTGTCGATGTACGACCGCCCGGACTTCGCCGCCCACTCGTCGCCGTACCGGGACGTGGTCCAGGCGGTGCCGAGGCAGACGGCCACCAGGACCAGGGCGAGCGTGATGGCCACCGGCTCCCGGTAGCGCTCCGGCAGCGGGCCGGACAGTCGCGGTGGCGGCGATCCGGGCGACGCCGGGTCCGGCGTGGCCGGTTCCGTGTCGGACGGTGCGGTGGTGGGCGTCCGGGCCAGCCCGACCACGGCGACTCCAAGGCAGATCGCGGCGACCACGACCACATCGCTGACGTATCGGGGCACCCCGCCCGCCACGCCGCTGAAGGCCGACCCGAGCCGGGTGGCGGCCAGCATCGCGGCCACCATGACCAGGTACGCGACGAGCAGCAGCCAGGCCCGTCCGGCGCGCGGACGACGGCGGACCGTCACCACGACCAGGGCGACGACGATCACCCAGCTCGCCCAGGTGCCGAACTCCGGCGGCGCGGTGACCGGGGCGCCGTCGCCGGCACCGAGCCACTGCCACGGCCCGCCCACCAGGCCGGGTACCACGGTCGAGTTGAGCATCTGGGTCAGGAACGAGAAGACCTCGTCGGGGGAGTCCGGCCGACGCAGGGAGGACTCCGACCGGGTCAGGTACGCGGCCATGAAGACGAGCGAGAGCACCGTCAGCAGCAACCATGACGGCCACCAGCGACGGATCGTGGTCCAGACGGTGCGTAGCGGGCCACCGTCGGCGTAGAGAGCGGCGGTCAACAGGAAGACCAGCGCCACGACCAGGATCGCCTTCTCGAAGAAGAAGAGCCCGAACAGGACGGAGAGCGCCAGGGCCACCAGGTGCCGTGGCCGTCGGGTCCGTACGTAGTCGACCTGCGCGCGGATCGCGAGCACCATGGCGATCTGCATCGGCAGCATGTTGACGCCGACCGCCCACCAGGACGTCGCCTCCAGCGTCAACGGGCTGAACAGCAGCAGACCGAGCGGAAGGAGGATCAGCCACGACGGCTGGAGCAGGCGGCGCAGCAACTGGAGGAAGACGACGCCGAGGATCGCCTGACCGAGCGCCATGAGCAGCACGTACGGCCAGTAGTCCAGGCCGACGTACTCGGTGACCAGCCAGATGATCAGTCGTCCGCCGGGCATGAGGTGGTTGTTGTAGAGCGCGAACAGATGCGCGACGGTCAGGTCGGACTCCGCGGCCTGGGTGATGAGCACGTAGTCGTCGGCCGCCAGGAAGCCGCGGAACGCCACGTGGGTTCGCCAGAGCACGCTGAGCGTGATCATGGCCAGCGCGGTCGCCCGGATCGGATCGCCGTTCCACCAGCCGGCCGTCCGGCCAGGCGCCACCGTCACGTCCGCCCCCGTCGATGTCATGGCGGGAAGATTGCCACACCGGCTATGTCGCCCCCATCAGGCCAACGGATGGTTCGAGCGCCGTAGCCGCAACGTCCCGCGTACAGTGGCCGCCACCAGCGTGGCCGATGCCGCGCCCGGCTGTGATGGGGTCGACGGATGCGGGAACGGCTGGTGCCGCACGCGGTGGCGGCCTCCGTGGTGGCGGTGGTGCTCGCGCCGCTCGCCCGGCCCGGCTACGTGTTGCGGTACGACATGGTGTTCGTGCCTCGGCAGACGTTGAGTTGGGAGCTGATCGCTCCGGCCACCGCGCTGCCCCGGGCCGTCCCGCAGGACGCGGTGGTGGCGTTGGCCGGTCACCTGGCGCCGGGATGGTTGCTGCAACGGCTGGTGCTGGTGGCGATCCTCTATCTGGCCGCGCTGGGGGCCGCGCGGCTCGTCCCGACCGAGCGGGTGGCGGTCCGGGCGGTGGCCGCACTCGGGTACGCCTGGACCCCGTTCCTGGCCGAGCGGTTGCTCATCGGACAGTGGGGGCTGCTGGTCGCGTACGCGGTGCTGCCGTGGCTGTTACGGGCGGCGATCGGGGTGCGGACGGGTGAGCGGTACGCCCTGCATCGGCTGCTGCTGTGCGTGGCGGCCTCGGCGATCACGCCGACCGGTGGGCTGCTCGCGCTGGTCGTGTCGGCGGTGTTGCTGGTGGGGCGGTATCCGGGGGCGATCCGGGCGGCGTCGACCGGGCTGGGCGTGGCGGTGCTGCTGAACGCGCCGTGGCTGGTGGCGGGGGTGGCCGGGGCGGGAGACGCGCGCTCCGATCCGGCCGGGGTCGCCGCCTTCGCCGCGCGGGGCGAGAACTGGGCCGGCCCGTGGGCGGCGCTGGCCGGCACGGGCGGTATCTGGAGCGCCGATGCCACTCCGGCCTCCCGGGCGAGTTGGCTGGTGCCGCTGGCCACGGTGCTGGTGCTGGCGGTCGCCGGGTACGGCGTACCCCTGCTGCGGCGTCGGTGGGCCACCCCGATCGTCGCGCGCCTCGGTGTGCTGGCCGTGGGGTCTTGGCTGGTGGCGGCGCTCGGCGTGCTGCCCGGCGGGGCGGCGCTGCTGCGGTGGGCGGTGGCCGAGGTGCCCGGTGCCGGCCTGGTCCGGGACGGGCAGAAGCTGCTGGTGCCGTACGTCCTGGCGTTGGCCCTCGCCGTGGCGTTGGGGGCGGAGCGGGCCGCCGGGCACCTGACCGCCCGGTTCGACGCCGCCACCGGGCGGGTGTTCCTGGTCGGTACGGCGTTGCTGCCGGTGGCGGTCCTGCCCGACCTGGCGTTCGGTGCTGCCGGTCGACTTCGTCCGGTGAGTTGGCCGGCCGACTGGACGACGGTGAGCCGGTTGGTCTCCGAGCGCCCGGGTGAGGTCGTCTCGTTGCCGTTCCAGCAGTACCAGATCTATGCCTGGAACGACGGTCAGGTGGTGATCGATCCGGCGCCCCGCTATCTCGGTGTGCCGGTGCTGATCGACGACACGCTGCGGGTGGGTCCCACCTCGGTCGCCGGTGAGGACGTGCGGGCGGCGCGGCTGCGCGAGGTCCTGGCGGCCGGGCAGCCGGTGGCGTCGACCAACCTTCGTTGGGTGCTGGTGCAGCGGGCGGCCGGGCCGCCGCCGGACCCGGTCACGCTGGACGGCCTGCGCCAGCGGTACGCCGGGACCGAGATCACCCTGTACGAGAATCCGATGTGGACCGCTCCGCCCGAACCGGCCCGGCCGGGGCCGGTCGGCCTGGCCCATCTGCTGGCCGCGACGGCGCTGCTGGCCGTCGGTCTTTCGGGCACTGCGCAATGGTGCTACCGCGTGGTAACGTCCCGGCACGCGAGTCCCGCGGAAGGAGAAGGTGGATGAAGAACCTGCCTGCGTTCATCGCCGTCGGGGTACTCGGAATCGTGCTCGGCATGCTCGGCAGCGTCGGCCTGACGAACGTGCTCAGTCCGTCCGCCAAGGAGGCCGCGAACTCCACGGTGAGCGAGCAGACCGAGGCGCCCCTCTACGGCACGCGCTGACCTGAGAACGTACGCCGGGGTGTCCGCGTCTGCGGGCACCCCGTCACCGTGCCCGGCTTCTCAACCGGTGGCAGCGGTCGCCCGCGCCACCAGCCGCGCGAACCGCGCCCCGGTCGCGGCCCAGGTGAAGCGGGCGGCGTGCACCAGTGCGGCCTCGCCCATCGCCTTGCGCCGGACGTCGTCGCCGAGGAGTTCGCGGACCACTGCGGTGAACTCCTCTTCGTCGTCGACGAGCAGGCCGGTCCGGGTGTCGACCATCGCCTCGGCGACGCCACCGGCGTAGCGGAACGCCACCGTCGGGGTGCTGCGGGCCGCCGCCTCCACGATGGTCAGCCCCCACCCCTCCTTGAGCGAGGGGGTGAGGGCGAGCCAGGCCGAGCAGAGCAGCGCGTGCTTCTCCTCCTCGCTGACGAACCCGGCGAACCGCACCTGGTCGGCGATGCCGAGCAAGGCACACAGCTCCCGCAACGGCTCCTCCCACCAGCCCTGCCCGGCCACCACCAGTTCGAGTTCGGGCAGTTCCCGGGCGAGTTCGGCGACCGTACGCAGTGCGATCTCCACCCGCTTGTGCGGGACCAGGCGGCCGAGCACCAGGAGCGAGGGGTGCGGCGTACGCGGCCACGCCGGGCCGATCACCGGCGGCGTGCCGTTGGGCACCACGTCGATCCGCTCCGCAGTCACGCCCAGCGTGGTCAGCTCGGCCCGGCTGGCCTCCGAGACGGTGACGTACCGGCAGCCCCGATAGAGCCGCACCGCCAACCAGGACTCGATCCACCAACCCAGCCGGGCCATCCACGGGCCGAACACCACCGGCCACTGCTCCCGGTGCACGTGGTGCACCAGCGCGATGACCGGCCGTCCGGCGTAGAGCGGGGCGAAGAAGGGCACCCCGTTGCACACGTCGACGACCAGGTCCGGCCGACCCAGTCGGCGACGGCTCAGCGGCCCCAGCCCGAACCGGCCGGCGATGCAGGTCAGCGCCGCGCGAAGGTAGACCGTCATCCGGGTGCCCCGGCGCAGCACGCGGACCCCCGACTCGGTGGTGCCGGACGCGGCGGCGGCACCGTGGGCGGCGCAGAGCAGGGTCACCCGGTGACCCACGGCGACCAGTTCGGCGGCGATGCGCTCGATGTAGACCTCCGACCCGCCACCTTCCGGGTTGGTGGTGTCGCGCCAGTTGAGGAACAGAACGTGGCGGGAGGGGATGCCGTTGGTGTCCACGCTGCTCCTACTGGTGAGTAACTGAGCACGATCGCGCCACCCTAGGACCGCTCGACCCGAGTGCGCAATGGGCAGTTCCGGCCGTGACGGCCCATGCCCGTCCATCGATCGGGGGTTTGCCGACGGACGCAAACCTTGGCAGGGTGTGCAGCGCAACCGCCCGCGATCGCCGAGTCCTTCGCTCGTGGTGGCGTTGCGACCTGCGTCGAAGGGTGGGCGCGGGGCTGACGAGGAGGTGAGGCCGCGATGGTGGCCGACCGTCCCGCGCCGACGCGGGCCCCGTTCCACCGCTCGCCGGTGGTGCTGCTCAGCGCCGCACTGGCGGTGGTGCTGACCGGTTGGGCGGCGGTGGCCTACGTGCGTGCCGACCGGGGCACACCGACCTGCGTCGAACAGGTCCGGCTGCGCGTGGTGGCCGCTCCGCTGATCGCTCCCGCGCTCGACCGGGTGGCGCGGGTGAGGGCCGGCAGCCAGCCGTGCGTCTCCGTCGAGGTACGCACCTCGGAGTCGGCCGTCGTCGCCCGCGACCTCGCCGACGGCGCGGAGGTGGCCGAGGTCTGGGTGCCCGAGTCGACCTTCTGGCTGCGCCGGGCACGGGCGGCGGGTGCCTTCGAGGTCGCCGGACAGGGCACCTCCATCGCGAGCACTCCGGTGGTGCTCGCAGTGCACGATCGGCTCGCCCGCCGCTCGGGTTGGCCGGACGAGCGGCCCACCTGGGCGGCGTTGATCGGGTCCACGGCACGCGAGGTCCAGGTGGGTGTGCCGGACCCGGCGGTCGACCCGGCCGGGTCCGCCGCCCTGCTCGGCGTACGGGTGCTGGCCGACGAGAACCGGGACTCGGCCGCGACCACGACGGCCACCCTGCGTGCCCTCGCGAAGCGGACGTTCAGCCCGGAGTCGCCGGACGGCTCGCTCACCCCGGGCCGACGGCTGCCCGGTGGCGTCGACGCCGTCGTGGCGAGCGAACGGGCCGTCCGCGAGCACAACGCGTTGGCCGGCACCGACAAGCTGGTCGCGGCGTACCCGGAGATCGCCGTCCCCTGGCTCGACCTGCCGTACGTGGTGCTGCCCGCCACCCAGGGACGGGCGCGGGACGCCGCCGCCGGCTTCCTCACCGGTCTGCTCACCCCGACGGCACAGCAGGTGTTCACCGGCTACGGGTTCCGCACCGCAGCGGGTTTCCCGCCGGCGGTGCCGGACGACGGCCGGTTGTTGGGGGAGGAGCGGCGGCCGGTCCCGCTACCCGCCGAGGAAACGGTCACCGAGGTGTTGACCGGCTGGAGCGGCGTGCAGCGCAGTGGCCGGATCCTCACCCTGCTGGACGTCTCCGGCTCGATGGCGGCGCAGGTGCCCGGTGAGGGCAGCCGGCTGGAGGCCACCGTCCGGGCCGCCGAGGAGGGGGCCGCGCTGCTGCTCGACAACAGCGAGCTCGGCATCTGGACCTTCTCCACCAAGCTCGACGGCGACCGCGACTACCGGGAGATCCTGCCGGTGGGCCCGCTGGGTCCGCAGCGGCGACTGCTCGCCGAACGGTTGGCCGCCGTCCGGGTCGAGCCGCAGGGCGGGACCGGACTGTACGACAGCACACTGGCCGCGTACCGGGACGCCCGCCGCAACTGGACACCCGGCCGCATCAACCTGGTGCTGGTGATGACCGACGGTCGCAACGAGGACGACGACAGCATCAGCCGGGCGGAACTCCTCGCGCAGCTGAGGCGGTTGCAGGAGCCGCGTCAACCGCTGCCGATCATCTTCATCGGACTCGGTGAGGACGTCGATCCTGCGGAGCTGACGGCGATCGCGGAGGCGACCGGGGGACGGGTGTTCGTGACCAGGCAGCACGGCGGGATACGCCGCATCTTCTTCTCGGCCCTGGCCGACCTGGGCTGCCAGCCCCCGGAGTGCCGCAGGTGAGCCGGGCGCTGTCGGTGCTGCGCCGCTCGCCCGGCACCGCACTGTCGATGCTGCTGCTCACCGTGATCGCCTTCGTGCAGCGGCCCGGCCAGGTCACCTTCGACACCAAGCTCGACCTCGCCGCCAACCCGATCCACTTCATGGCCCGCGCGTTGCACCTGTGGAATCCAGAGGCCACCTCAGGGGAACTGCAGAACCAGGCGTACGGCTACCTCTTCCCGATGGGACCGTTCTTCGCCGTCGGGCAACTGCTGTCGGTACCACCGTGGATCACCCAGCGGCTGTGGACGGCGCTGCTGCTGGTCGCCGCGTTCTACGGGTTGCTGCGGCTGGCCCGCGCGTTGGGGATCGGCAGCGAACCGACCCGGTACGCGGCGGCACTCGGCTACGCGCTCGCCCCGCGCATCCTGACCGAGGTCGGGGCGCTCTCCTCGGAGACGCTCGCCGCCTCGATGCTGCCCTGGGTGCTGCTGCCGCTGGTCACCGTGCGCCGGATCGGCTCGCCACGGCGGGCCGCCGCCCTCTCCGCGCTGGCGGTGCTCGGGATGGGCGGGATCAACGCGGCCGTGGTGCTGCTGGCACTGCTCCTCCCCGGGATGTGGCTGCTCACCCGCCGCTTCGACGCCGCACATCGACGCCTGGTCGCATGGTGGTGCGTCTGCGTGCTCGGGGTCTGCCTGTGGTGGATCGTGCCGCTGCTGCTGCTCGGCCAGTACAGCCTCCCGTTCCTCGACCACATCGAGTCGTCGACCACGACCACGGCGGTCGCCTCGCTGTTCCAGGCGGTGCGCGGCACCAACCAGTGGGTGGCGTACATCGTGCAGGGCGAGCCCTGGTGGCCCGCCGGATGGTTGCTGATCGACCATCCCGTGCTGATGACGCTCACCGCGGTGATGGCGCTGATCGGCCTGGCCGGGTTGGCCGGCAACCTGCTGCCCGAGCGGCGGTTCCTGGTGGCCGGCTTCCTGGCCGGGCTGACCCTGCTCACCGTCGGCTACGTCGGCGCGCTCGACAGCCCGATCTCCGAGCAGGTGCGCGGCCTGCTGGACGGTCCGCTGGCACCGTTCCGGAACGTCCACAAACTCGACCCGGTGTTGCGGCTGCCGCTGATGCTCGGTTTCGCGCACGGGGTCGCCGCGGTGGCCACCCGACTGCACCACGCGCTGGCCCGGCGTCGGCCCGGGCTCCGGCTCCGACCGCTGGTCTTCGTGCCGGTGGTGCTACTCGTGCTCGGGGCCGCCGCGCCCGCCTGGCTGGGCCTGCTACGGCCCGGTCCCGGCTGGTCCGACCTGCCACCGCACTGGCGTTCGGCGGCGACCTGGCTCGCCGACCGCGACGCGATGGCCCGGACCCTCGTGGTGCCGGGCACGAGCTTCGGGCAGTACCAGTGGGGACGCACGGTCGACGAGCCGTTGCAGGCGTTGGCCGGGGCGCCGTGGGCGGTACGCCACCAGGTCCCGCTCGGTTCGGCGGGCAACACCCGGATGATGGACACCGTCGAGGAGGCCCTGGCCAGCGGTCGGGGTTCGGCCGGGCTGGCCGATCTGCTCGCCCGCTCCGGTTTCCGGCACCTGCTGCTGCGCAACGACATCGACCGCCCCCAGGTCGACGCGCCCCCGGTGGCGGTGCTGCGCCGGGCTCTCGCCGAGTCGCCGGGCATCGTCCGGGTGGCGAGCTTCGGCACCGCCGACGTGCCGGCCCCCACCTGGAGCAGCCCCGTCGACGATCCGGCCGGCACCCTGCCGGCGGTCGAGGTCTACGAGGTGCAGCGGCCGGTCTCCGCCGCCTCGGCGGTGCTCACCGCCGACGTGCCCACGGTCAGCGGCGGCCCCGAGTCGCTGCTGCCCCTGTTGGAGCAGCGGGTGGTGGAACGGGACCGGCCGGTGGTGCTCGCCGGTGACCGGGAGCAGTATCCCGACGCCACCGGTGACTCCTGGATCGTCACAGACGGGTTGCGTCGCCGCGAGCGGGACATCGGCCGGGTGCGGGACAACCTCTCCCAGACGTTGGCCGCGAACGAGCAGGGGCGGCTTGGTCGGGTCGCCCTCGACCTGCTGCCCTTCGCCGCCGACCGGCACCAGACGACCGCCACCTACCAGGGCGTACGCGAGGTCAGCGCCTCCTCGGCGGTGAGTTTCGCGGACTCCTTCGGCCCGGCCGACCCGTCACGCCTGCCGTTCGCCGCCCTGGACGGTGATCCCGGCACCGCCTGGCACTCGGCACCGTTGGGCGGCCCGATCGGTCAGTGGCTCCAGGTGGACCTGGACACACCGCGTCCGGTGGACAACGTACGCCTCGCGTTCGTCAGCGACCTCGCGGTGGGGTGGCCGGTGACCCGGTTCCGCCTCACCACCGACCGGGGCTCGGTGGACCACGAGGTGGCCCAGACCCTGGGTGCCCACTCGTACTACACACTTCCCGGCTCGACGGGTCGGGTGCGGGTGACGGTGTTGCAGGTGGCCGAGGGGCGGCTCGACGGTGGTGTGGGCATCCGGGAGATGACCATTCCGGACACCGAGCCGCGACGTGGTCTGCGTGCGCCGACCGACCTGCCGGACACGACGTCCACGCCGGTCAGGTGGGCGTTCAGCCGGGGGACGACCCACCGGCCCGCGTGTCATCCGAGCCCGGCCGACGGCGCGGATCCGATGGCGGGCGACCGCGTGGTCCGCTGCGACCGGTTCCTGGCCAGGGCCGGTGAGGAGCCGTCGGGCCTGGACCGGGTGTTCCGGAACCCGACGGCGGGCACCTACCTGATGGAGTTGCGGGCCGTACCCCGGCCGGGCGGCGAGTTCGAGGTGCCGGACAGCGCGCTGACCGCCACCTCCTCGTCCCAGCTCGGCGGCGACGCGGCGGTGGCGGCGTACGCGGCGGTCGACGGTGACCCGGGCACGGCCTGGCTCGCCGGTACCGACGACCTGCGCCCCACCCTGCGGCTCGGTTGGGCGGGGCAGCGCCGGATCGACGAGGTGCGGCTGCGCGCCGCCGATCTGCCGGTGGGCTCGCTGCCGCGACGCGTCGAGATCCGCACCCCGGAGCGCGAGGTCACGGTGCCGGTCGACACGGACGGTGTGGTCCGCTTCCCGGCGGTCCGCACCGACCGGATCGAGATCGTCGTGCTGGAGACCGAACACCGCGTCGCGGACGAGCGCGTCAACGGCTGGCCCGCCACCGCCGGCATCGCCGAGGTGGAGATCCCGGCACTGACAGACCTGCTCACGCCGATCACCGCCGACGCCCGGGTGGTCGAGGGCTGCGGCGAGGGGCCGACCGTCGAGATGGACGGCTTCCGCTACCGCACCTCGGTGACCGCCAGCCTGGCCGACGTACGGGCCGGGCGGCCGGTGCCGGTGCGGATCTGCGGCGAGGACGGTGCGGTGCTGGACCTGCCCGCAGGCGGCCACCGGCTGGTGACCTCGCCGTCGGCCGGGTTCGTCGTGCAGGACGCGACGCTGCGGCCGGACGGTGACGTGACCGCCGCGCCACGGCACCGCGAGGTCGAGGTGGTCGACTGGGCGCCGACCGACCGCACGGTCCGGGTCGCGGCGGGCGAGCAGGCGCTGCTGGTGGTGCCGGAGAACGCGAACCCCGGCTGGACGGCCACGCTGGACGGTGAACGGCTGACCACCACCCGCGTCGACGGCTGGCAGCAGGCGTGGGTGTTGCCGGCCGGCACCGGCGGAGAGGTCCGACTCGTGTTCGCGCCCGACCAGCCGTACCGCGCCGGTCTGGGCGCGGGCGCGCTGACGGCGGCCGGGGTGCTGGTCCTGGCCGGGTGGCCGGTACGCCGCCGACCCGTGCCCGACGGCGACATGCCGGACGGCGTACCCGCCGAGACGTCTGCGTGGGCGATCGGAGCCCTGCTGCTGGCGCTGCTCGTCGTCCTGGGCGGGGTGTTGCCGGTGGCCATCGTGCTGGCCGCGATGGTGCTCCGCCAACTGGCCCCGCGTGCCCTGCCGGTGGTGGTGCTGGGCGGGTTGACCGTGGCCACGGCGGTCGCGGTGACCGGCCGGTTGCAGGGCCACGGACAGGACTGGGCCTACGGCACGTGGGTGCAGGCGGCGATGCTGGTCGCGATCGGCGCGGTGGTCGCCGCAGTGGTGCCGGTCCCCGGGGTGCGTGCCGCGCCACCCCCACCGGATGATGCGACGCCGAACACAGCGACCGCGTCGCGCGGCGTGAGCGACGTCGGCAGCGAGGGCGAGAACGGGACGGTGACACGGTGACTGCGTTGGACGACCGTACGCGGCGGGCGGCACTGCGCCGCTTCGCGACCCTGCGGCGCTCGGTGACGCTGTTCCGGGCCTTCCTGGTCGAGCAGACCGATCCCGACCACTTCTACGGACTGCTCGCCGCCGACTCGGTTCGCCAGGTCTCCGGCTACACCGAGTTGGCCGGGCGGACGGTGCTCGACGTGGGAGGCGGACCGGGGTACTTCGCGACGGGTTTCCGTGCCGCCGGGGCGTGGTACGTCGGGTTGGACCCGGACGTGGGTGACTTCTCGGCCGGTGGCGAGACGGTGTCGGGGATGCTGCGGGGCAGCGGCACGGCGCTGCCGGTGCGGACCGGCAGCGTGGACGTGACGTTCTCGTCCAACGTGGTGGAACACGTCGCCGATCCCCCGTCGATGCTCGACGAGATGGTGCGGGTGACCAGACCGGGCGGGCTGATCTTCGTGTCGTACACGCCCTGGCTGTCGCCGTGGGGCGGGCACGAGACCGCGCCGTGGCACTGGCTCGGCGGGCATCGGGCGCGTCGCCGTTACGAGCGACGCCACGGGCGACCGCCGAAGAACCGCTTCCAGGAGACGCTCTTCCCGGTCTCCATCTCGGACACGCTGCGGTGGGCGCGCGGTAACGGCGACGTCGAGGTGGTCGACGCGTTGCCCCGCTACCACCCCTGGTGGGCGCGGTGGGTCATCCGGGTGCCGGGCCTTCGTGAGGTGGCGGCGTGGAACTTCGTGCTCGTCCTGCGACGGTCCGCCGGCAGACGACCCGACGAGGTGGCGAAATCGGGGCTGACCGGGGGTCGCGTTGCTATGTGACTTGGTAGTAACCTCGCGGCCACACTAATCGATGCCGACGAAAATTAGCTCCTCGGGGAGGAAACATGAAGCACCGCGCCGTGGGTGCTGTGCTGTTCGGCGGCGGCGTACTGCTCCTGGCGCTCGCCGCCGGGCTGGTGTTCGTCGTCAAACCCGCGATGACCAAGCTGCCCTACGACCTGGACTCCTCGACGTCGGTCGCCGAGGCCAAGAACGCCACCTTCCTGCAGATCACCAACGGCGCGGCGGCCATCAACCAGGCCGATCTCAAGTCGACCATCCTGGTCACCCCCGAGCGGGACAAGACGGCGGCGCTCAGCGGCGACCTGGCCGGTGACACGGTGGTCTGGCGAGTCGGCCAGACCGTCGACCGGACCGACACCAAGGAACTGGTCAGCGCGTACGGTGCCGAGCTGGCGTTGGACCGGGTCTCCGGTGCCGCCGTCGAGTGGAGCGAGGGCTACCTCGACGACAGCGGCACCCAGGAGAAGGTCCCGTACGCGGGGCAGATCTACAAGTTCCCGTTCAACTCCGCCCAGACCGACTACGAGGTCTTCGACCGGGATCTGCGGCAGACCCGGGTGGCCGAGTTCAAGGGCACCGAGGACATCGACGGGCTTGAGGCGTACCGGTACGAGCAGGTCATCACCGACGAGAAGCTGCCGCTGCCGGCGGACCGGGTCGGCCTGCTGCTCGGTGCCCTCGCCCCCGGGGCGACCTCCGGCGACGTCGTCTACAGCAACATCCGTACGGTCTGGGTCGACCCGGTGACCGGCTCCTACCTCAAGGTGCGCGAGCAGCAGAAGAAGGTGCTGGTGCCGAACACCGGTGCCCAGGTGACGCTGCTCGACGCCGACTTCGCCTACAACGACGAGACCGTGGCGGCCTCGGTGGAGCGGGCCAAGGAGAGCCGGGGCCAGCTCACCATCCTCGGGGTGTACGCGCCCCTCGGGCTCGCCGTACTCGGTGTGGCGATGATCCTGGTCGGACTCTTGGTCTCCCGCGACCGGGGCCGCAGTGGCCCGACCGGTCGGCATGCCGCCACCTCTGCGCCGACCCGGGTCGACCAGCCGGCGGTCCGCGACGACCAGCGGCAGAGCGGCCCGTTGTCCGACGAGATCCCGCCGGCGTCGACCAACTGGAAGTCCGACGAGCCCACCGTGCCGGGGCAGCGCTCCGCGCGCAGCGAATCCGACAAGAACTGATCCGGGTACCCGGAACGAACACGGGACGAGGGCGACCCTCGTCCCGTGTTCGCTGCTCAGAGCCGGTCCAGCGCCCGGCGCAGCGGGTCGAGCCCGAGAGCGCCCAGGTCGAGCGCCTGGCGGTGGAACTCCCGCAGGTCGAAGTCGGCACCCTTGCGGACCTTGGCGTCCTCCCGGGCCTGGAGCCAGATCCGTTCGCCCACCTTGTACGAGGGCGCCTGCCCCGGCCAGCCCAGGTAGCGGTTGAGTTCGAAGCGCAGCATCTCGTCCGGCACCCGGCAGTGCGCCCGCAGGAACTCCCACCCCAGTTGCGGCGTCCAGCGCTCGCCGGGGTGGAAGTCGAACGGGTTGTCCGCAGGGATCTCCAGTTCGAGGTGCATGCCGATGTCGACGATCACCCGGGCGGCCCGGAACGCCTGGCCGTCCAACATGCCGAGCTTGTCGCCCGGGTCCGCCAGGTAGCCCAGTTCGTCCATCAGGTTCTCGGCGTACAGGGCCCAGCCCTCGCCGTGGCCGGAGACCCAGCAGAGCAGCCGCTGCCAGCGGTTGAGCAGCTCCGCGCGGACGGCGGTCTGCCCCACCTGGAGGTGATGGCCGGGCACCCCCTCGTGGTAGACCGTGGTCACCTCCCGCCAGGTGGAGAACTCGGTCAGGTCCTGCGGCACCGCCCACCACATCCGGCCCGGCCGGCTGAAGTCCTCGCTCGGACCGGTGTAGTAGATTGCGCCGTCACTGGTCGGGGCGATCATGCACTCGATCCGCCGCACCTGCTCCGGGATGTCGAAGTGGGTGCCGTTCAGGTCGCTGATCGCCTGCTCGGCCAGCCCCTGCATCCAGTCGCGGAACGCCTCCTTGCCCCGGATCGTGCGCGCCGGGTCGGCGTCCAGCTTGGCCACCGCCTCGTCGATCGTGGCACCCGGTCCGGCGATCTGCGCCGCCACCGTCCGCATCTCGGCCTCCAGGCGGGCCAGTTCCGCGAACCCCCAGGCGTACGTCTCGTCCAGGTCGACCCGGGCGCCGAGGAAGTACTGCGAGGCCAGCTCGTAGCGGTCCCGCCCAGCGGCCTGCTTCTCCCGGCCGTGCGGGGCCAGCTCGGCGCGCAGGAAGTGCCCGAATTCGGCGGTCGCCGCAGTGGCCGCTGCCGCGCCCCGGCGCAACTCCGCGTCGAGGGCACCATCGGCACCCAGCCGCTCGACGAGCCCGTGGAAGACGTTGTCGCCGTCTGGGTCCACCCAGGTGTCGCACTGCTTGGCCACCTCGAGCAACTGCACCCGCGAGCTGACGTGTCCGGCGGCGGCCGCCTCGCGCAGCGTGGTCTTGTAGGACTCCAACGCACCGGCGAAGAGGTTCAGCCGGGCGGCGATGTCGGCCTGTGCCTGCTCGCCCTCCTGCGGCATCAGGTCGAAGACCATCCGGATCTCGTGCAGCCCGGAGGTGATGACGCTGACCTCGCTGCTCGTCTCGCCGCTGTCGTAGCGCGCGAGGTCCAGGCCGAGTCGCTCCTGCATCGCCTCCTGGGCGGTGCGTTCGGCCTCCGACTGCGGCTCGACGGCGTCGAGTTCGGCCAGGGTGCGCCGGCTCAGGTCGGCGCGGGCGGCGTACCCGTCGGGTGACAGGTCGTCGAGCTGGTCGTCGTGCCCGGAGATGCCGACCATGGTCGCGCCGGCCGGACTCAGCGCCGCCCAGTCGGCGACGTACCGGTTCGCGAGGTCATCGATTCGTCCCACGCAGCGAACCCTACGTGACCCGTACGTCTTCGATGTCGGCCCTGCTCGCCGTGTCCGACGCGGCCGTACCCGGGCAGTGGAGCAGCGTGGTCGGAACGGCCACGGCACCGGACACGACCAGGCCGAAAACCACGGGACAATGTCGTACCCGAGGGGCAGAGTGTCAGGAGTGACCGCGGACATCACTCCTGACCGGCCGGCGCTGCGGAGCTGGCTGCCCGGCTTCGTCGCCCTCGCCGCGATCTGGGGTTCCAGCTTCCTGTTCATCAAGGTCGGCGTGGCGGAGCTGCATCCGCTGCACCTCACGCTCTACCGGGTCGCCGCCGGGGCGCTGACCCTGCTCGTGGTGCTGGCCGTGCTGCGGGACCGGCTGCCCCGCGAGCCCCGGGTGTGGGCGCACCTCACCGTGGTCGCCGCCTTCGGAGTGGCTCTGCCGTTCACCCTCTTCGGCTACGGCGAACAGCGGGTCGAGTCGATGCTCGCCGGCATCTGGAACGCGACCACTCCGCTGGTCGTGCTGCCGCTGGCCGTCCTGATCTTCCGTACCGAACGGCTGACCCCCCGTGGTGCCACCGGGCTGGCGCTCGGTTTCGTCGGCGTCCTGGTGGTGCTCGGCGTCTGGCAGGGGGTCGGCGGCGCGCACTTCGCCGGCCAGTTGATGTGCTTCGCGGCCGCTGCCTGCTACGGCTTCGCGATCCCGTACCAGAAGAAGTTCGTCGCTGGCAGCGCCCTGTCCGGTCTGTCGCTGTCGACCGCGCAACTCATCGTCGCGACGGCGCAGCTCGCCGTCGTGGCGCCGCTGGTGGCCGGCGCGCCGCCGGTGCCGACCACGTTGTCGCCCCGGGTGATCGCCGCCGTGCTGGCGCTGGGCGCCCTCGGCACCGGCCTGGCCTTCGTCATCCACCTGCGGAACATCCGGGTCGTCGGTGCGACCACCGCCTCCACCGTCACCTACCTGATCCCGATCTTCGCGGTGCTGATCGGCGCGGCCGTGCTCGACGAGCGGTTGACCTGGCACCAGCCGGTGGGCGCGTTGATCGTGCTGCTCGGCGTCGCCGTCTCGCAGGGCCTGGTCGGGCACCGCGTGCCCCGCCCGGCAGCCGGCGGCACGACGGCCACGGCGGGCGCACCCACCATGCCACCCGTAGCCGTCGTTCCCGCGCCACCGGCCCCGACCACCGGCCCGGCCGGCGGCTAGCCCGGCGTCACAGTCCCCGGCCCCGACCCGAGACGACCGGGTGGGGGCCGTGCTCAGCCGTGGGTCCAGGCGACCAGGTCGTCCGCCGACCAACCGTTGACCACCCGATCGACGGGTACGCCGCAGCGGGCCGCTCGCTCGCAGCCGAAACGCTGCCAGTCGAGCTGCCCCGGCGCGTGCGCGTCGGTGTTGATCGCGAACAGGCAGCCGGCTTCCAGGGCCCGCCGGATCAACCGCTTCGGCGGATCCTGCCGCTCCGGCCGAGAGTTGATCTCCACTGCGGTGCGGTGCTCCACGCAGGCGGCGAAGACGGCATCGGCGTCGAAGGCGCTCTCCGCGCGGGTACGGGCCCGATGCCCCCGATCACCGGGTCCGGTCACCCCCGCCGGACGCGACGACACCATGCGCCCGGTGCAGTGACCGAGGATGTCCAGGTGCGGGTTGGCCACGGCGGCCACCATCCGGCGGGTCATCTTCGCCCGGTCGTCGTTGAGGCCGCTGTGCACCGAGCCGACCACCACGTCCAGCCGGGCCAGCAACTCCTCCTCCTGGTCGAGCGAGCCGTCGGCGAGGATGTCGACCTCGATGCCGGTGAGGATCCGGAAGCCCTCCGGCAGCGCCTCGTTGAGCTGCGCCACGTGGTCGAGCTGGCGGCGCAGCCGATCCGCGGTCAGTCCCCGGGCCACCTTCAACCGGGGCGAGTGGTCGGTCAGCACCAGGTACTCGTGACCCAGCTCGACCGCCGCCAGCGCCATCTCCTCGATCGGTGACCCGCCGTCGGACCAGTCCGAGTGGGTGTGGCAGTCACCGCGCAGCGCGCTGCGCAACGCGGCGGCCTCGGCGTCCAGGTCGGTGCCCTCGGTGGCGACCAGCCGACGCAGGTAGACCGGTTCCTCACCGGCCAGCGACTCGGTGACGCACCGGGCGGTGACGTCGCCGACCCCGGCCAGCTCGGTGAGCGTGCCGCTGCGAGCCCGCTCGGCCAGCTCGGCGGCGGGCAGCGCGGCCAGTGCGGTCGCCGCCGACCGGAAGGCCCGGACCCGGTAGGTGGCCTCGTTGGCACGTTCCAACAGGAACGCGATCCGGCGTAGGTCAGTAACAGCGTCACGGGCGCTCATGTCGGCACTCCGCTGCGCTGCGTGCCGCCATGAGGCACCTGTGCGCTGAGCCGATGATTCGCTCGCTGGCGCTCGCTCATGTGGTGAAACTACGCGTCCGCGCCGCCGGTCGGGGTGTGACCGGCGGCGCGGAGTGCGGGTGTCAGCGGATCAGGAGTACGGCAGGCGTACCACCGAGCGGTTACCGACGCCCAGCGTGCTGGGGTTGTTGCCGATCGCGGACCAGACCTCCACCCGGACCGTGCCGCCGCGCAGGTTGCCGAGGCTGCCGGTGCTGGAGTGCAGCCCGGCCGCCTGGGTGTAGGTCTCCCAGCCGGGCACCGGGTCGGTGGCGAAGTAGCGGTACGTCTCCACCCGTTCCCAGCTCCCGTTACCGGTCAGGTCGTACGAGACGCGTACCTGCACCCCGTTGCCGACCGCGTTGCCGGCGTCGAGGAGGAGGTCGAACGCGGTCTGTCCGCCGGTGTGGTTGAGGTTGAGCCCGGTCGCGGTGAACACCGCCGGGTTGGTCGGCGTGCCGTCCCGGTTGGTGCCGCCGGCACTGGCCACGGTCGTGGTCCCGGCGGTGCCGGCCGCCGCCAGTCCGCCACCGGCGAGCAGGTAGCGGGTCGGCTGACCCGAGCCCGGCGGGTTCGTCGGGGTCGGCGTAGGCGTCGGGGTGGGCGTAGGCGTGGGGGTGGGCGTCGGGGTCGGCGTCACGCCTCCGCCGCCGCTGCCGCCGGTCCAGGTGTGCGCGCCACTGGTGGCGGTACGTCCGGCGGCCACCGTGAGCTGCGTACCATCGGAGAACCGCACGGTCAGCGGGGTAGCGGAGATGTTGCTGGCCACGTAGGTGCGGGCGCCGTTGCGGTTGAAGACGGCGGCCAGCGGGTGGTCGGCGGTGATCCCGGTGTCGACCCGGCCCAGCCCGGCCAGGTTGCGGATCCAGTGGAAGGTGTGAGCCCGGCTCTCGCCCTCCTCCGGCGTGTAACCGGGGTTGGCGCGCAGTTTCGCCAGCGCCGAGTCGGCGTCACCGAGGGCGAGGAACTGCCAGTGGATGTCCTGCCACACGGTGGGTTCGCCGCCGTTGTTGCGGACCAGCTCCTGGTACTTGATGGAGTTGTAGTTCGGGTGGTAGCCCAGGTACAGGTGGCCGCCGGTGATCGGCAGCAGGTTGATGCCCTGGATCATCTCCGGCTCGGCGCTGAACCAGGTGGCGTACGCTCCGCCGTCGCCCCAGACCATGCCCACGTTCGAGTGTCCGAACCCGGCCGGGAAGTTCTCGTCGTTGACGTCGAACCAGTACTCGTGGATCGCCGCCGCCTGGGTGGTGTAGATGAAGATGCCGGCGTCCCGGACCGCGGTGTTGCCGGTGGCCTGCCCCCACTGGATCAGGGCGTTGGCGAAGTTCATCCCCTCGGACGACGACTCCTGGTTGTTGCCGCTGGCGAACGAGCCGTGCCCGGAGGCCCAGTCGTGCCCGGCGTAGATGTCGAAGTCCCGCAGGTACGGGAAGCGGGTGTCGTTCCGGTCGTAGTTGTTGGCGTCCCGGATCAGCAGGTCGATCATGCCGCCGTACTGGTCCTGTCGGGCCCAGGACGGGTCGAACTTGGCCAGCGTCGCGGCGGCGGCGATGTAGTAGCCGTAGTGGAAGTGGTGGTCGTTGAGCTCCTGGTCGGAGCCGTACGAGGCGGGGTATCCGATCAGGGTGCCCCACCGCTGGTCGTAGTAGAAGAGGCGCTCGGTCTCGCCGGGTGAGGCGGTGAGCCAGTCGTTGAGCGTGGACCGGATGGCGTTCAGCGCCGAGGTGCGGGTCTCGGTGTCGCCGACCAGGTCGGCGATCTCGGCGATCCGGGAGGCCCGGCCGAGGCCCTTGCCGGTCCAGTAGGTGTCGCCGCCGCGCTGGTCCATCGGGTTGCTTCGGACCGCCGCGAGGTGCTGCCGCAGCGTGGTCAGGTCGGCACCGGCGCCGGTGGCGACCGCCGGCAGCTCGGGCAGTACGCCGTGGAACCGCATCGAGGTGCGGAACTCGCCGACACCGGTGAGCACCTTCATCCGGCCGCGCGCCGACGGGTAGGTCGGCGCGATCGGGGTGACGCCGGTCAGCGACTTCCACTGGTGTGGGTAGAGACTGACCACGGTCCGCGTCTCGGTGCCCTCGCGCGGGGTGGTGGTGAAGGTGTAGCGGGTCTCCACCCGGCTGGTCGACTGGTTGTACGTGTAGCCGACCCGGGTGCCGGTGACGTGGGCGTGCGCGTACTGGCCGTAGGTGGTGGCGAGCTGGGCGCGGGCCGTGGCGTCGGTGGTGGCCGGGAGCAGGGCGACCGAGAAGTAGCCGCGCCCGGCGAGGTTGGAGCTGATCCGGGTACCGCTCACGGTCCAGGTGGCGCCGGACGGCGCGTACGCGACGTAGTCGTGGCCCCGGACGCTGAAGCTGATCCGGCCGGCGCTGTTGGAGAAGACCGTGAAGCCGCCGCCGTTCGCGTTGATCACCGCGTCACCGCCGGTGGTGCGGAAGTACGCGAACGGCAGGCCGTGCCCGATGGTGGCGCGCAGGGTGCGGGTGCCGTCGCTCCAGTACGGGGTGACCGTCCAGTCCGTCCAGTCGGCGACCCGGACGAGCGGTGCGGCGAGCCCGGCCACGCCGACCCGGATGTCCTCGACGTAGGGGTACTTGTACTCGCCGACGCCGGTCGCGGTGCCGCTGATGGCGGCCACCGACTCGGCGGAGAAGCCGAGCCCGTCGGTGACCGGCCGGTAGGACGCCGGGTGGGCGTGCAGTGGCTCGCTGAACGAGCAGTTCAGCCGCTTCCACAGCAGCGAGGACCACCAGTCGTTGGTGGGGATCGGGCCCGGCGGCGCGTCGGCGGTGGCGAACTGCCGAGGGTTGGTGGTCATGTCGCCGCAGCCGCTGGGCAGCGGGCCGACGGGGGTGGTGGTGTAGCTGCCGGCGCCGACGGGCGCGGCCTGCGCGGGGGAGGTGGCGGTGACGGCCAGCCCGCCGAGGACGAGGGCTGCTGCGGCGGTGGCGGCCAGCAGCCGATGACGGGTACGGCGTGGGACGGGAGGTCGCATCTTTCCTCCATGGCGCGCCGGTCGACGGCGCGTTTCGTCGTCGTTTGGGGGGTTGGTTCCATGAGAGAGCGCTCTCTCGTTGTGACGCGACGGTAGTTCACCGGCACGACCTGCGTCAATGTGTCGGACTTATGAAATGCGGATGACGCCGGACCGGACGTCTCCGGCTCAGCGCGCCGGCGGTCGCTCCGGGCAGCCGTTCTTGCGGTGCCACGCCGCCACCTTCGCCGCCGGCTCGCGGTTGCCGCCCTCGCGCCACGAGTCGAGGTACGGCGCCGGCCAGATCACGCCCCGGCGGATCCACCAGCCGTCCTCGCCCAGGCACGGCGGGGAGATGCCGAAGTGCAGGTGGCAGACGTTGTTGGCGTTCCCGGTCCGGCCCACGGTGCCGAGCTGCTGCCCGGCGCGTACCCGCACGCCCGGCGCGATGTCGTCGGCGATCTCGGTCAGGTGCGAGCCGTAGTAACGCACACCGTCGTCACCGAGCACCGACACCGACAGGCCACCGTTGTACGGCCCCTGCGGCCCCTGCCTGTCGTACCGGTCCCGGCGGCTGACCTCGCCGATCGTGCCGTCGGTGACCGCCACGAAGGGTTCGCCGCAGTCGGCGAAGATGTCGGTGCCCGGGTACGCCGAGTGGGTCGGGTGGTAGGCCACCTTCGTCGCGCGTACCGGGAAGACGTGCCGGAGCCCGGCGCGGGTCGGACTCGCGGTCGCCGCCGGCTGGTCCGCGGTGTCCGGCGTCGCGCCGGTCGGTGCCGGCGCGTCCGGCGGCGGTGCCGCCTCGCCAGTGATCGGCGGTGCGGGCGAACCGGTCGGCGGCACCACGCCCGGGGGAGGGGGCGTCCCGCAGCCGGCGGCGGCGAGCATCGGCACGAGCAGCAGCGCAGCGTACGCGCGACGGCGTCCGATCGTCGACGAGACCATCGGGCCATCCTGACAGGTATCGCCTACGGTGGGTGGACGACGTCCACGCGTGGGAGGAGTGGCAGGGATGATGCCGTACAGCCCCTCGGGCCTCTTCCCGTCCGGGCGTCCGCCGCGCCCCACCTATCGCGAGCCGCACCCGGTCAGCGGCGCCGGTGTCGCGTCGGGAGCGGTCGGCGCGCTCGCCTGGCTGGGCCTGTTCGCCCTACTCGGACGCAGCCTCGCCGGGTATGCCTGGTGGACCCTGCTCGCCGGTGGCGTGGCCTGGCTCGCCGCCCTGGTGCTGGTCCGCTTCGGCGACCGGGGCGTGGCCGCCGGCATCGCGATCGTCACCGCCGGAGGCTGGAGCATCGCCACCGTCGCGGTGGTCACCCGCTGGGCGGCCAGCGGCGACTGGCCGCTCTGGTAGCGCGGACGCCGGACCCGGCGCGACGGTGTCGAGCAGCGGCGACGGCCGCCACCGGCGGTGACTGCGCTGCGTTGTTGTGCAGGCACCGAAACCCGTCTTGACTCGGCCGCCGTGACTCGGCACGCTCCCGGTATGGCCTGGACCACTCCGCGGCTCGATCCGGATCGCAGCCGTCGCCGCCTTCAGCTCCTGGCGCAGTTGGCGGACGCCCGCTCGGTGCGCGAACGCGAGCGGCCACAGCGGGCACGCACCGATCGGCTCCGCCAGCTGATCGCCACCCGCCGCCGCCTGACCGGCTGACCGGCGCCCGTCACTTTCCCCAGGAATGACCGGCCCTTCGGGGCGTTGACCGGTCGCCTGCCGACCCGACCGGCTAACGTGCACGCGTAACGGGTCGGCGTGTGCTGTGCCGAGGCTACTTGGGGGAACCGTGTCGTACTTCGCTGCGGCCGTCGTGCGGGAAAAGGGTGGCTGGACTGCCGCCGAGCTGAGTCTGCGGGGGGCCGCCGACGTCGACGAGGTGGCCGAGCGCCTCCGTGACCTCGCCCCTGACGCGGACCTGTCGCTGTTGTTCGTCGAGGCGGACGACACCTACCTGGTCATCCTCCGCCTGGACGAGGGCGAGGACCTGCGGGTCTTCGGCTCCGACTCGGCGTACGCCGAGGAGTCCCGGCTGGGCGGCCTGCTGGTCGGCGACCTCAAGACGTCGGTCACCGGGCTGGAGGACACCGAGGAGGTACGCCCGGCGGCGACCAGCGGTGGCGACGACAACGAGCAACCCGCCGTCGACCCGGAGGCGGACCCGGTCGGCGAGGCGGACCTCCTCACCGACCTGGGCATCCCCGCGCAGCGGCTGCTCGCGCTCTGCGCCCACGAGGGCATGATGCCCGCCGACGTCACCGCCGAGGTGTGCCAGGTGCTCGGCTGCGTGGACGACGTCGAGGAGTTGCGTGAGGTCTGAGCCCGTCGAGGGTGCGCCGGAGTCCGGCGGCGGTGGACCGGTCGACGCGACCGACCCGGCACTGGAGACGGTCCGGCCCGGCCAACCCACTCCCGGCGCGGTCGGCCGGGTGGGGCCGGGAGCGCACGAGGCGCTCGCCGACCTGACCGGCACCGGCCGACGACAGCGGCACGAACTCTGGATGCGTCGGGCGCTGGAGATCGCCGTGACCGGTGCTGCCGTTCCGGCTGCCGGCGTCGCACCCGTACCGGCCGAGGCCGATGCCGATGCGGCCGTACCGGTCGACGCCGATGCGGCCGTACCGATCGACGACGTGCCGGTGGGCGCGGTGCTCTACGGGCCCGACGGCGCCGAGCTGGCGATCGGCCGCAACGAGCGGGAGCTGACCGGTGACCCGACCGCGCACGCCGAGGTGCTGGCGCTGCGCCGGGCCGCCCAGCGGCTGGGCCGGTGGCGGCTGGACGGCTGCACGCTGGTGGTGACCCTGGAGCCCTGCACCATGTGCGCGGGCGCGTTGGTGCTGGCCCGGGTCTCGACCGTGGTCTTCGGCGCGTGGGAGCCGAAGACCGGGGCCGCCGGCTCGCTCTGGGACGTGCTGCGCGACCGCCGGCTCAACCACCGCCCCGAGGTCTACGGCGGCGTGCTGGAGGCGGAGAACGCCGCCGTCCTGCGCGCCTTCTTCCGCTGACACCGCCGCGTGTCGCGGCCGGGGTGTGCGCTGCCGCGTGTCGCGGCCGGTTGTGCGCTGCGTGTCGCCTGATCGCCGTCGGGCGGTGCCGTCCGAGGCGTCAGGCCGGGGTCGGGCGGAGCAGCGTGTCAGCCACCGCCCGGGCCGCCTCCGTCCACGGTGTCGGGCGCATGGTCGCCGGGTCCACCCGGACGATGACCCGCCGCCCCTGGGCGTACGTGGTGGTGTCGTCGTCCAGGGAGTGGAACCGGAAGGCGTACACGGCGCTGCTGGTGCCGAAGTGCTCCAGCCAGAAGTGCACGGCGATCGGGCCGGTGCCGGTGACCGGCGCGCGGTAGGTGATGCTGAACTCGCGGACCGCATGGAACACGTCCGGCGTGGTGGCCCGTCCGGCGCGGTAGGCCACCCCCCGATCCGACCAGTACGCGGTGATCGCCCGCTCCAGCAGCAACGCGTACCGGGCGTTGTGCAGCAGACCGAGCGCGTCGAGGTCGTCGAAGTGCACCATGGGCTGCCCGACGTGGCCGTACGTGACGGCGGACTGGTCGGCGAGGGCGTGTGTCATCAGGGGCCTTCCGGTAGCAGGGTGGGATCGGGGCACAGCGCCCGCAGGCGGGCCAGCACGCCCCGGCGGGCGTGTCGATAGGTCGTGTCCGGGTCGAGCAGGCGCGAGCGCATCGCCGCCGCGATCCCGTACGCGTCGATCTCGTACGCCAGCAACGCGACGTCCAGGTCGGCGGGGAGTTCGCCCAGCTCGACGGCCTCCCGCACGAGCCGCTCCAGGAACTCCGTCCAGGCGGCGAAGACCGCGGCGAGGCGATCCCGGACCGCTCCGGGCCGGGCGTTGAACTCGAACTCGGTGGTGGCGAAGAAGCAGCCGCCGGGCAGCACCCGCGCGGTGTAGAAGTCGATCCGCGCCTCGTGCAGCGCCCGGATGCGGCGTACGCCCCGGGGCGCGCGCAGGGCCGGCGCGATAATCCGTTCCTGCCACTGCGTGACCGCCCAATCGATGGTGGCGAGTTGCAGGGCCTCCTTGGACCGCCAGTGCGCGAAGAGGCCGGACTTGCTCACGCCGAGGGAATCGGCGAGGTGCCCGAGGGAGAGGCCGTCGAGCCCGTTGGCGGAGGCCAGGCTGACGGCGGCGTCCAGCACTGCGGTGCGGGTGCGCTCGCCCCGGGCGAGCCGGCCGTCGACGGTCATGCGGCGACCCTACTAAAGAAGACCGACCGGTCGTATTTATTTACGTGGTGACCATCGTCACCGGCCCTGACGTGCCGCGTCCCGCCACCGCGAGGCGGTGACGGGACGGTCGATGCGGCTGTGTCGGTGCGGCGGTGTGGTGCTCAGGCGATGATCGTGTCCAGTGCGATCTCGACCATCTGGCTGAACGTCTGCTCACGCTCCTGCGAGGTGGTCTTCTCGCCGGTCTTGAGGTGGTCGCTGACCGTCAACAGCGTCAACGCCCGCGCCTTGAACCGCGCGGCGATCGTGTACAGCGCGGCCGACTCCATCTCCACCGCCAGCACACCGTACTGCGCCAGGCTGTCGTAGAGGTCCGGCCGGTCGGTGTAGAAGGCGTCCGCCGCCAGGATCGGTCCCACCCGCATCGCCACGCCGCGCTGCTCGGCCACCTCCACCGAGGTACGCAGCAGCCCGAAGTCGGCCACCGGGGCGTAGTCGATCAACCCGTCGAACCGCATCCGGTTCATGTTCGAGTCGGTCGACGACCCGATCGCCGCGATCACGTCACGCAGCTTCAGGTCCTCGGTCAGGGCACCGCACGAGCCGACCCGGATCAGCGACGTCACGCCGTAGTCGTTGACCAGCTCGTGCACATAGATCGAGGCCGACGGCATGCCCATCCCCGAGCCCTGCACCGAAACCTCGACACCGTTCCAACGCCCGGTGAAGCCCAACATCCCCCGGACCGTCGAGTAGCAGGTCGCGCCCTCGAGGTAGGTCTCCGCGATCCACTTGGCCCGCAGGGGGTCACCCGGCATCAGGACCCGCTCGGCGATCTCGCCCGGCTTCGCGCCGATGTGCGTACTCATGGCAGAGATCCTGCCAGGCCCACCTGCCCGGGACCGGTTCGGCGTCGGAACCGACAGTCCTGTAACCTCGTCGGCGGTGGCGTGTCCGAGTGGCCTAAGGAGCACGCCTCGAAAGCGTGTGAGGGTTTACGCCCTCCGCGGGTTCAAATCCCGCCGCCACCGCTCGTGAACAACGAGAACGCCCGGCACGATCCCTGCGGATCGTGCCGGGCGTTCTCGTTGTCGCCCGTCGGTCGCCCCGCTGGCCGTCAGCAGGGACCGTGGCCCTCGACGAAGAGGCGGTGCGCCCAGTCCGCGTACCCGGCGATGATCTTCTGGACCGTGTGGCCGTCGTGCAGGAACAGGTAGGCGCGGTCGCCGTCGCGGGCGAGCAGGCCGTCGAAGCGGTGCGTTCCCGGCGGTGCGTGCAGCGCGCGTACCTCGGGATAACTGGTCCTGACCTCGGCGATCGGTGACCCGGCCGCGATCCCCTCCGGGGTGCGGACCGGGTCGCCGGCCCAGAGCAGGACCAGCCGGTCGTCGATGAAGACCGGGCTGATCATGTCGTGTCCGGCCAGCGTCGGACCGCAGGCGTCGACGTCGGTGCGGAGTATGCCGCGCCGGGTCAGTTCGCCCTCCGTGTCGCCGAAGTCGACATCGGACAGTCCGTCGAGGTCGACGACGCTGGCCGCGGCGACCGGCTCGCGGACGGCGATGGTGTCCGGTGGCATGGGTCCGCTGCCCGAGATCGCGGCAGCAAGCAGCAGTGTGGCGATGAAGCCGAATTGTCGCAATTTCATGGAATCCCCCAGTCCCCAACGTGACGGGAGCGAAGAGGTTATTGCCGCGCCTCCCATTCGTCGGCCAATTCGTCCCAGTAGTCGGCGCTCAGCCCGCGCCGGCCGTGCGTGAGCCAGCCCTCGGTGCTCCGCTCCACGTGCAGTCCCAGCTCGGCGAAGGGGTCGAGCCAGCGGCCCGGCTCCGCGCCAAGCTCGGTCAACGCGGCGTTGATCGGCCACTCTGGACGCGGCCCGTCGAACGCCGCGTCGAAGCGCGGCCCCCAGGACAGGGCGCCGCCCAACCAGACCGCCGCCGCCTGGCACCCGACCCCACCGGCGAACTCCGCCTCGACGTACGCCACCGGCCCCCGCCGCGACCAGCGGTCCAGCACCTCGACCAGCGTGGGGGAGAGCACCAGCGCGAACGGTTCCGCCGCGCTCGGCTCGTCGGCCGCATAGTCGGGCGGGGTGCCGGTCAACTCCGCCACCAACTGCGGCGTCACCGGCAGCAGGGCGAAGTCCTGCCGCAACTCGCCGAGCACCGCGTGGTCCAGGTCCCGGGTCTCCTCGCGCAGCAGGTCGGCGTCCGCCACGATCGCGCTGAGCTGGTAGCTCACCGAGTGTCCACAGCCTGTGGATAGAACGTGTGTACGACGGTGGTCGGGCGTGCTCGCCGTCGTCGGGCAGCGCTCGGCTCCATCCGGTCAGTATCGCGGTAACGGCGACTTCCGGCTGCCGTCGTCGGTCGTACCGCCAGAGGCCGCCCGGTTCGGGGCGGCCCCTGCCCTCGTTGCGGTACGTCCTCAGCCGGCCAGGGCGGGCTGCTGCGGTGGCTGTTCGCCGGGCCGGGCAACCAGGATCGCGGCGACGGCGACCAGAGCCCCGGCCACGGTGAGCCCGAGGATCAGCCAGGACGGCCCGAACGGGTAATAACCACTCGGGGTGAGCGCACTGTGCACGGTGATCACCCTCAAGTCATCGCCGCCGCCCCGGAACACCTGCGCGACGTGGTCGTACAGCGCCGCCGCCGGCATCGCCAGCGTCAGCAGTGACGCCGACCAGAGACCCAGGGCGCTCCAGCGCCGTCCGGGCGACGCCGCCACCATCCGGTACGCGACGGAAGCCGCGACCAGCCAGCCGAGAACCAGCCCGCCAGCGATTCCGACCGCGATCAACGGCAGGAAGGCGGCGGTACGCACCTGTCCGGCGTCGACCGAGACGGAGCCGGTATCCCCTGCGAGATGACCGGCTACGTGGACGATCAGACCGCTCGACTCGGCGCTGAACCAGGTGCCGTGCAGCGGCGTCTCGGTGAAGGTTCCGCCTTCTTCGACTGTGAGTCGTGTTCCGGAGATGGGCGTGAGCGGTGAGACCGACCAACCGTCGGCGGCGAATCTCTGACGTGCCTGCTCGGCGTCCCAGGTGTCGGTGATGCTTGCGGTGCTCCCGGCCGTGTCGGTCCGCCCCTGCATCGTCACGCTGGACAGCAGCGCTTCGTCGCTCGTTCCGGTGGCTTGTGCGGTGAGCCGGTTCATCTCGGCGACGTCGGGCAGGTCGGCGAACGTCTGCGCGCCCAGCCACGAGCCGGCGGCGGCACCGAAGGCTCCCATGGTCAACGCGGTGAGGACCGCCACGACGGCCAGGAGCGGACGGCCGGCGGGTAGCCGGAACCGCAACCGCAGACCGCTGGCGATCAGGTGCACCGCGTCCCCGGCGCGGGGACGGCGCTGTCCCGGTGCCGCCATCTCCAGCAGCGTGGTCGTCAACTCGGTGCCGTGCCGACGCCGGTGCCGTCGCGGATAGGCGAGCAGCAGCCTCCGGTAGCTGCGCTCCAAACTGTGGTCGGCCTCCGGCCACACGGTGGTCACGCGGGCACCGTCCCCAAGCCCGGTGCCCCGCCGAGGCGCTTGCCGAGCTGGCTCTCCGCTGCGGTGGCGTGGCGGCGTAACCGCGCGATCTGCTCCTGGAGGGCGGCGGCGCCAGTGTCGCTGAGCCGGTAGTAGCGGCGCAGCCGACCCTCGACTGCCTCCTCCCGGTCGACGACGAGCAGGCGCTGTTCGGTGAGCCGGTCGAGAGCGCCGTAGAGCGTGCCCGGTCGCAGTTTGACCTCACCGGCGGAGAGTTCCTCGACGGCCCGGATGACGCCGTAGCCGTGCAACGGCTGCGCAGCCAATGCGGTGAGGATCAGAAATGTGGGTTCTTGCATGGCAGCCAATATTACGGCCACCGTCATATACCGTCAACCGTTCATGCTCCGCCCGCTCCTGGGCGGTGCTGCTTTGGTCGGCGGTGCTGTCGCCGGTGCGGCCAGATGCGCTCTCGGGGCGTGAGCCTGGACAATGGCGCTACCGTGACCGGGCGGAACAGTCGTACGGCTGTACGAGGATTCGGGTCGTTGGTAAGTCGAGGGAAGGAGCGGCAATGAGCCCCGTGTCGCTGCCACCGATGCACAGCACTTCTAGGATCGGTGCCATGCCAGAAGGCCATCAAGTGCAGGTGGCGGCCCTCGTCGCGCTGCTGCGCCAGCCTGGTGCCCGCTGGACTGAGGTGGCTGCGGAGGTGCTTGCCGAAGGTAGTGCACTTGCTGTTCTGCGCCGCCAGATCGGTGCGGGAGAGACTCTCTTCGGCGATGATCCGGTGCGGGATGCGCTGGGCGCTGCTCGGGCCGAAATGCAAGCCTGGGCAGCGGAGGGCATCGGGGTCTACTCGTTCTTTGATGACGCCTATCCCGCACGTCTGCGTGACATCCACCAGATGCCGCCGATCGTGTTCACGCGGGGCACGCTCGCCGAAGACCGGCGGGCGGTGGCTGTGGTCGGAACCCGTAGGCCCACGGAACGTGGCGTGGGTATCGCCGAGACCTGTGCCACTGCTCTGGCGGAGTCGGGTATCACCGTTGTCTCAGGTCTAGCAGCCGGAATCGACACGGCGGCGCACGCCGCAGCCCTGCGTGCAGGTGGTCGCACAGTGGCGGTTATCGGCACTGGGGTCAATAAATCCTACCCCACAGCAAACAGGCAACTGCAGGATCAGATCATCGAAGACGGCCTGGTGCTCAGCCAATTTTGGCCAGACGCGCCACCCGCCAAGCACACCTTCCCAATGCGAAATGCCGTCATGAGCGGCTACGCGGCGGCGACGGTCGTGGTGGAAGCGGCATACCGTAGCGGAGCTCGGATGCAGGCTCGCCTCGCGCTGCAGCACGGCCGACCAGTGGTCCTGACCGACTCGCTCATGCAACACGACTGGGCGCGTGAGTACGCCGACCGGCCAGGTGTGCACGTCGTATCGACAGCTAACGAGCTCGTTGCCACGGTCGAACTCATCGTGCACCAGATACCCCATTCCCCTCAGGCACTTGAAGGTCTACCGCGTCTTGCCGACCTATAGACAATGGGCGACCGCCCAGCATGACGAGATGCAGGTGGTTGAGCGACAGCGCAACTATCTGCGCAGCCCATTGCCGGCGGGCGATGGCATCTGTGTCGTCTGCCGCAGCACTGCGGGGAGCGGATTCGAGCTGTGCTATCAGTGTGGCCAGCACCGTTCTGCATCCGGCGGTATTCAGGCAGACGTCGTTGCCCCGATCGCCTATTCGGTGGCGAGGGAGCAACATGATCACAATCTCATCGTCTACAAGTCCGCTCAGCCGTCGGCGGTCGCGATGGGAAACCTCTCCTCGCTGACGGTCCTCTACCTCGCGTTTCACTGGGATTGCTTCGCGGACGTGCTTGGTGGTCGTTTCACCCACGTCGTCACGGTTCCCTCCACGCGGGGCCGACCGGGCGTCCACCCGCTCGAGACCATCGTGGCGAGACGTCTGCCTCTCCCTGTTCTTCGCCCAGTCTCGAACCCTGCCTACCGTGGTGACGATCGGAGTTTCCGTCACGACCGTTTCCAGCTGCCGCAGAGCAGCGCCTCCGGCGGCAGAGTTCTGCTACTCGATGACACATGGACGACGGGCAGTCGGGTCCAGTCGCTGGCTTTCGCCCTCAAGGCAGCCGGGGCGGTAGCCGTTGCAGCAGTCATCATCGGTCGCCGAGTCAACCCGTCGTATGGCCCGTCAGCCCTCCTCATGGAGCGGCTACGGGCAGCGCGGGAGTTCGACATCGCACGCTGCGTGGCGGAAGGCGCGTGAAGCTTTGCATGAGTATGGCCAGGCACGAACTGTCACCCGCCGGTCTCACCACCGGTCTTCCGCCTGCATGAGCATCCGCAGCTGCTCGCCGGTCCGACGCCGCTCGGCCACGCTGCACGACGAGAGAGCCAGCCGCCGTACCTGCTGGTTGGTTCGGAAGGCGGAAACCGGAGGAGGGCGAGTGGCCCTGGCAGGCATCACGTAACGACTCAGGGCCGGTCCCCGTGGGGCCGGCCCTGTCGTTCGTGCTGCTCAAGCGAGCGGAGGATACGAGATTCGAACTCGTGAGGGTGTAAACCCAACACGCTTTCCAAGCGTGCGCCCTAGGCCTCTAGGCGAATCCTCCGTCGAACAGAGTACAGGTCCCTGCCGACCCGCCAACCCCACCACCCCCTGAAGATCGGGGACGGGTCGGGTAGGCTGGAGCCACCTCCCGTGCGGCGGTATCTCGTGAACCTCCCCAGGGCCGGAAGGCAGCAAGGATAAGCGAGCTCTGCCGGGTGCACGGGAGGCCTTTCTGTCTCCGGCACCGCGCCTCCCCTCCTACCCAGCGTGGTCAGGCGCTGAGCTGTCGGTGTTAACAAGGGGCCCTTCCTCTACCGGAGGCGTTAATAAGGTGCCCTTCCTTGCACTCGGCGCTGCACCCGGTGCCGCCCTCGGAACGACAACCGGAACACCCGGTTCAGCGGGGTGGGTGGTCAGTGGGGTGTGCGCGGGGCGAGAATGGCGCGGTCGAGAGGAGGCGGGACGCCGTGGCACTGGCGCTCTACCGCAAGTACCGGCCGCGAACCTTCGCCGAGGTCATCGGGCAGGAGCACGTCACCGAGCCGCTGTCGCAGGCGCTGCGTAGCGGGCGGCTCAACCACGCGTACCTCTTCTCCGGGCCGCGTGGCTGCGGCAAGACCTCCAGCGCCCGGATCCTGGCCCGGTCGCTCAACTGCGAGCACGGTCCCACCCCGGAGCCCTGCGGCACCTGTGACTCGTGTCGCTCGCTGAGCGGCGACGGGGCCGGCTCGATCGACGTCATCGAGATCGACGCGGCCAGCCACGGTGGTGTGGACGATGCCCGTGAGCTGCGGGAGAAGGCGTTCTTCGCGCCGGCCAACAGCCGCTTCAAGATCTATGTCATCGACGAGGCGCACATGGTCTCGTCGGCCGGCTTCAACGCCCTGCTCAAGCTGGTCGAGGAGCCGCCGGAGTACGTCAAGTTCATCTTCGCCACCACCGAGCCGGAGAAGGTCCTCGGCACGATCAAGTCGCGGACCCACCACTACCCGTTCCGGCTGATTCCGCCGAAGACCCTCCGGCCATACCTGGAGCAGCTGACCGAGGCCGAGGGCGTGCAGGTCGAGCCGGCGGTGTTCCCGCTGGTCGTGCGCGCCGGTGGGGGCAGCGCCCGGGACAGCCTCTCGGTGCTCGACCAGCTCATCGCCGGTGCCGGCCCGGACGGGGTCAGCTATGCCCGGGCCGCCGCGCTGCTGGGCGTCACCGACGCGGCGTTGATCGACGAGATGTGCGACGCGCTGGCGGCCGGGGACGGCGCGGCGGCGTACGCGACCGTCGACCGGGTGGCCGAGGCCGGGCACGACCCGCGCCGGTTCGCCTCGGACCTGCTGGAACGTCTGCGCGACCTGATCGTGCTCCAGCAGGTGCCGGACGCCGCCACCAAGGGGCTCATCGACGGGCCGGACGACCAGATCGAACGGATGGCCGCCCAGGCCCAGCAGCTCGGGCCGGGCACGCTGTCCCGGTGCGCCGACATCGTGCACGACGGCCTGGTGGAGATGCGGGGTACCACCGCGCCCCGGCTGCTGCTGGAGTTGATCTGCGCCCGGATGCTCCTGCCCGGCGTCGACGACTCCACCGGCGGCCTGCTCCAGCGCCTGGAACGCATGGAACGTCGGCTCACGCTCGCCGGCACGGACGCGCCGTCGGCCGCCGTCGGCTCCGCACCCGCGACCGAGCCCGCCACCGTACGCACTGCGCCTCCCGCCGCGCCCGCGGCTGCCGCCGCGCACCGGGCCGGGACCGGCACGCCGGCTGCCGCCCCCACCTCGACCGGTCCCGCCCCGACGGGGAGTGCCGCTGGCACACACGACTCCGACGACACCGCCCACACGGGCGGAGGTGCCGCAGGTGGCTCCGGCGGCGATGCGGGTCAGGCCGTGCCGGTCGCGCCGCGTCGTCAGGTGCCGCCGTCGGCCGTCATGCCCGACCCGGCGACCCCGGAGCCGCCCCGCCCCGGTGCGGCGGCGACCGGCGAGCTGGACGCGGTGGCGGTGCGCCGGGTCTGGCCCGAGGTGGTCGGCAAGGTCAATCGGAGCAACAAGCGGATTGCCGCGCTGATGCGGGACGCGGTGGTGCGGGACCTCGACGGTGACACGCTCGTGGTGACCGTGAAGTCGACCGTGCTGGCCAAGATGATGACCGACCACGCCCGGGTGCTCACCGACGCGCTCTATGAGGAGTTGGGCGGGCGCTGGCAGATCCGGTGCGAGGTGGCCGGCGAGCGGGGCGGTATGTCGCCCGGCAACCCTCGTGCCGCCGGCTCGGCTCCCGCCCGTCCGACGCCCGCCGCCGAGGCTCCGAGCCGCCCCGCCGCTGAGGGGCCTGGCCGTCCCGCTGGTGCGGGGACTCCGGTCGACAGCGGTTCGTCTGACGGCACGGCCCACCCGGGCTCCGCTGGCCGCGCTCCCGGAGGTGCCGCTGCTGCGGGTCCCGCCGGTGCGGCAGCGGCCGGTCGACCCGGCGGCGTCGACGCGGGCACTGGCGGTGGTGCGAACGCTGGCCCCGATGCTGCTGACGCAGGCCGTGCCGGGGGCACGGCCGGTGGGAGCCTCGGTGGCGCGACTGGTAGCGCACGCTCCGGTGGTGCGGCCCACACGGGTGCGCCCGGTTCTGCGCACCCCGGTGCTGCCGGACGACCGCAGGGCCGGGCCGGTGGCGGTGGAGGCCCGTCGGCCGCGTCGAGCGAGGACGACGACGGGGGCTGGCCGGAACCGGCGCGTCCCGGTGGCTCGACGCCGCCCGCCGGGTCGGGCGGTTCAAGCGGGTCGGGCGGGTCGGACGAGGCATGGCCGGAGGCGGCCCGGCCGGGCGGTGCGTCCGCGTCGACCGTCGCCCCGGCAGCGCAGGCCTCGGTCGCGGATGGCCGGTCCGCTCCGGCGTCGGGCGGTCACGCCGTGGAGGCCGCGGCAGGCCGGTCCGGTGCGGCGGCCCCGCCCCGGCAGGCTCCGGCGGGCAACGGCAACGGCAATGGCAGCGGCGGTGCCGGTGGCGCACCGGTCAGCAGCGCGATCGCGGCGGCCCGGGCTGCGGCGGCCGGGCGGGGTACGCGTACCGCTGGGGCGGGCACACGTACCACTGCGGCGGGCCGGCGGACCGCGGACGCGGAGTTCGCCGGTGAGCCCCCGTACGATCCGGACTTCGACGGTCCGGGGCGCGGCGGCGGGCGTCCGAGCGGTGGCCCGCCCGCCACGGCGCCGGTCTACGAGGGTTTCGACCCGGGCGACGAGCCGGGGGACGAGGTCATCGACGAGAAGACCGCCCGGGAGTCCGGCGAGGCGCAGGCAGTACGTCTGCTGCGGGAGGCGTTCGGCGCCGAGAAGATCGACGAGGTGCCGACCCGCTGACCCACGCACCGCGCCCGGTGGGCGGGTGTGGCCGCCGGAGTGTGGTCGGTGGGCATGGTTAGGGTGGGCGTGGTCTTGTAGACGAGTCGAGGGAGCGATCGTGCGGCCTGGTGGACAGCCGAACATGCAGCAGATGCTGAAGCAGGCGCAGAAGATGCAGCAGCAGATCGCCAAGGCGCAGGCCGAGTTGGCCGAGGCCGAGGTGACCGGCACCGCCGGTGGTGGTCTGGTCACCGCGACCGTGTCCGGTGCCGGTGAGATCAAGAGCATCAAGATCGACCCGAAGGCGGTCGACCCGGAGGACGTGGAGACCCTGGAGGACCTGGTCCTCGCGGCGCTGCACAACGCCACCGCGGCGGCCCGTGAGCTGACCGACCAGAAGATGGGCCCGGTCGCGGGTGGGATGGGCGGCCTCGGCCTGCCCGGGTTCTGAGCCACCCGATGTATGAGGGTGCCATCCAGGATCTGATCGACGAGCTGGGGCGCTTGCCGGGTGTGGGCCCGAAGAGCGCCCAGCGGATCGCCTTCCACATCCTGTCGGCGGATCCGGCCGACGTGAACCGGCTGGCCGGAGCGCTGCGCAAGGTCAAGGACCTGGTGCGCTTCTGCACCACCTGCTACAACGTCGCCGAGTCGGAGCAGTGCCGGATCTGCCGTGATCCGCGTCGCGGCAACGAGGTGATCTGCGTGGTGGAGGAGCCGAAGGACGTCGTCGCGATCGAACGGACCGGTGAGTTCCGGGGGCGGTACCACGTGCTCGGCGGGGCGATCAATCCGCTGGAGGGCATCGGGCCGGACAACCTGCGTATCCGGGAGCTGCTGGCTCGGCTGAGCGGCGGCGAGGTCCGTGAGTTGATCCTGGCCACCGACCCGAACACCGAGGGCGAGGCGACCGCGACCTACCTCGCCCTCATGGTCAAGCCGATGGGGATCTCGGTGACCAGGTTGGCCAGTGGCCTCCCGGTCGGCGGCGACCTGGAGTACGCCGACGAGATCACCTTGGGCCGTGCTTTCGAGGGCCGCCGCGCGGTCTGACCGAGGGCGGGTGGGTGTGACACCAGCGGCGGCGGCTCACCCGACCACGTAACAGATTGATATCGATTGTATGGGTTGATTGGCCCCTTTTGTCGCATAGCCTCTGAGTGTGTCTGCTGGTGGCCGGTCACTAAGGACACGATCCGGTACCAAGAGCTTCGCGCGCCGTTTCCCGGCGGTCGAAGTGGGAGCTATGGTCACCGCCATCGGTGACCCTGTCACCACGTTGTCCGTAACCCCAAGGACGAGGTGAAGCACCCATGCGTGCATCCAGGCCGAAGGTCGCTATCGCGGCTGTGGCGGCCGCGGCCCTCGCGGTAGCAGGCTGTGCCGAAAGCGATCGCGAAGGTTCCAGCGGTAGTAGCAACGAGACCCTCGTCTTCGGCGTCGCCGGAGACCCGAAGGTGCTCGACCCCAGCTTCGCCAGCGACGGTGAGTCGCTGCGTGTGGCGCGTCAGGTCTTCGAGACGCTGGTCCGCCCGGAGGAGGGCGGCACCAAGGTCAGCCCCGGCCTCGCCGAGTCCTGGGAGCCCGACGCGGCGGGTACGACGTGGACGTTCAAGCTGCGTTCCGGCGTGAAGTTCCACGACGGCACCGACTTCAACGCCGAGGCCGTCTGCACGAACTTCGACCGTTGGTACAACGCCAAGGGCCTCATGCAGAGCCCGGACGTGACGGCGTACTGGCAGGACATCATGGGTGGCTTCGCCGCCAACGAGGACGACACTCTCCCGGAGAGCCTCTTCAAGTCCTGCACCGCCACCGACGCGACCACGGTCAGCCTGGCCTTTACCCGGGTCTCCAGCAAGATCCCGGCCGCCCTGATGCTGCCGTCCTTCTCGATCCACAGCCCGAAGGCGCTGCAGGAGCACGACGCCAGCAACGTCACGGGCAGCGCGGACGACATCAAGTACCCGGCGTACGCGACCGAGCACCCGACCGGTACCGGTCCGTTCAAGTTCAAGTCCTGGGACGTCCCGAACAAGACGCTGACCCTGGAGCGCAACGAGGACTACTGGGGCGACAAGGCCAAGCTCAAGAGCCTGATCTTCCGCACCATCTCGGACGAGAACGCTCGTAAGCAGGCGCTGCGTTCCGGTGACATCCAGGGCTACGACCTGGTCGGACCGGCCGACGTCGAGCCGCTCAAGGGCGAGGGCTTCAATGTCCTGACCCGTCCGGCCTTCAACATCCTCTACCTGGCGATCAACCAGAAGGGGAACCCGAAGCTGGCCGACCTCAAGGTCCGGCAGGCGCTGGCGCACGCGATCAACCGCCAGGCGCTGGTCGACTCGAAGCTGCCCCCGGGCGCCCAGGTCGCGGTGAACTTCTTCCCCGAGACCGTCGAGGGCTGGAACGGCGACGTCACCAAGTACGACTACGACGTCGACAAGGCCAAGTCGCTGCTGGCCGAGGCCGGCGCGTCGGACCTGACCCTGCGGTTCCACTACCCGACCGAGGTCACCCGGCCCTACATGCCGAACCCGAAGGACCTGTTCGAGCTGGTCTCGGCGGACCTCCAGGCGGCCGGCATCAAGATTGAGCCGATCCCGCTGAAGTGGAGCCCGGACTACCTCAACGCCACCACCTCCGGCTCCGCGCACGACCTGCACTTCCTCGGCTGGACCGGTGACTACGGCGACGGTTACAACTTCATCGGTACGTTCTTCGACCGGCAGAAGGACGAGTGGGGCTTCAACAACCCCGCGCTGTTCGAGAAGTTCAAGCAGGCGGACACCACCGCGGACCAGGCGGCCAAGGTGGCGCTCTACAAGGAGATCAACGCCGACATCATGAACTTCCTGCCCGGTGTGCCGATCTCGCACGCACCGCCGGCCATCGTGTTCGGCAAGGACGTGACCGGGGTCAAGGCGAGCCCGCTCACCGACGAGCGGTTCTCCACCGCCGAGTTCAAGTCCTGATCTGACGCATATAGAACGCGGGCGGGCGCTGTACCACAGCGCCCGCCCGCTACCCTCAGCACACCCTTCGAGGCCGCCGTGTTCCGGTTCATCGTCAGACGCCTCCTGCAGCTGATACCCACGCTGTTCGGGCTCTCCATCCTGTTGTTCATCTGGCTCCGGCGGTTGCCCGGTGGCCCCGAGACCGCCATCCTCGGCGAGCGGGGCACACCCGAGATGCGCGCCGCGATCCGCCGCAATCTCGGCCTCGACGAGCCGATCCTGATCCAGTACGGCCGGTTCGTGCGGCGGATGGTCCGCCTGGACCTGGGTACGTCGATCTCCACCAAGCGCGAGGTCACCACCGAGTTCCTCCAGCGCTTCCCTGGCACCGTCGAGCTGACCGTCACCGCGATGGTGATCGCGATCGGCATCGGTATCCCACTGGGCTACCTGGCCGCCCGCCGACGCGGCCGCTTCCTCGACCACGCCTCCGTCGGCGGGTCGCTGATCGGTATCTGCATCCCGGTCTTCTTCCTGGCGTACGTGCTGAAGGCGATCTTCTCGGAGAACCTCGGCTGGTTCCCCTCCAGCGGACGGCAGGACCCGACGATCGGCGCCACCCGGATCACCAACTTCTTCGTGCTGGACGGGCTGATGACCCGGGAGTGGGACGCCGCCGCCGACGCGCTGTGGCATCTGGTCCTGCCCGGGCTCGCGCTGGCCAGCATCCCCCTGGCGATCATCGTCCGGATCACCCGGGCCAGCGTGTTGGAGGTGCTCAACGAGGACTTCGTGCGTACGGCCGAGGCCAAGGGCCTGACCGAGAACGTCGTACGCCGCCGGCACGTGCTGCGTAACGCGATGCTCCCGGTGGTGACCTCGATCGGTCTGCTCACCGGCGGTCTGCTCTCCGGCGCGGTGCTCACCGAGACCGTCTTCGCGTTCAGCGGGATCGGCGCCTTCCTCGCCGAGGCCATCAACCAGCGCGACTATCCGGTCCTGATGGGCTTCATCATGATCATTGCGGTGGTGTACGTGCTGGTGAACCTGATCGTGGACCTCTCGTACAGCCTGATCGACCCGAGGGTGAGGGTCCGATGACGATCATCAGTGGCAAGAAGCGCGAGAAGATCGACCGGCTCGCCGAACTCGCCGCGCGCGAGGAGGAGCGGGGCGTCAGCCTGTGGCAGGACGCCTTCCGGCGGCTGCGGCGCAACCCGGCGGCCATCATCGGCGCGGTCATCCTGGCCATCTTCGTGCTGGTGGCGCTGATCGGCCCGTTCCTGGTGCCGTACGGCCCGACGGACACGATGGGCATCCGCGAAGGCGTGATCCGACCGGGCACCATCCCCGGCCCGTCCAGCGAGCACTGGTTCGGCTACGACCACCAGGGTCGGGACGTGTTCAGCCGGATGGTGGTGGGCGCCCGGCAGACCCTGCTGGTCGGCGTGGTGGCCACCCTGATCGGTCTGGCCGTCGGCGCGCTGATCGGCGGCGTCGCGGGTGCCGCCGCCGGCCTGGGGGGCCGCTGGGGGCGCTGGATCGACAGCGTCCTGATGCGGTTCATCGACATGCTGCTGGCGCTGCCCAGCCTGCTGCTCGCGGTCAGCATCGCCGCCCTGCTCGGCCGGAGCCTGACCACCGTGATGATCGCGGTCGGCATGGTCTCGGTGCCGGTCTTCGCCCGGCTGCTGCGCGGCTCGATGATCGTGCAGTCGAACAGCGACTACGTCCTCGCCGCCACCTCGCTCGGCGTACGCAAGTCGAAGATCGCGCTGACCCACGTACTCCCCAACTCGCTCGCCCCGGTCATCGTCCAGGCGACGCTGACCCTGGCCACCGCGATCATCGAGGCCGCCGCGCTCTCCTTCCTCGGGCTCGGCAACCCCGACTCGGCCACCCCCGAGTGGGGCGTCATGCTGGCCGACGCGCAGCAGTACCTCGGAGTACGGCCGGAGCTGGCCATCTATCCGGCGGTCGCCATCATCATCACCGCCCTGGGATTCACCCTGCTCGGTGAGGCGATGCGCGAGGCCCTCGATCCGAAGCTGCGGAAGTAGGAGGGTTCGTAATGGCACTACTCGAAGTGGACGACCTCTCCGTCACCTTTGCCCGGCGCGGTCAGCGCGCCGTGCACGCCGTCGACGGGGTGTCCTTCTCGGTCGACGCCGGTCAGGTGGTCGGCCTGGTCGGTGAGTCCGGCTGCGGCAAGTCGGTGACCTCGCTGGCCATCATGGGCCTGCTGCCCAAGCAACCCGGCCTGCGGGTCGGCGGCAAGGCGGTGTTCGACGGCACGGATCTGCTCCAGCTCGACGACCGGTCGCGGCGGGACATCCGGGGCCGCGATGTCGCGATGATCTTCCAGGACCCGCTGTCGTCCCTGAACCCGGTCGTACCAATCGGACTCCAGGTCACCGAGGTGCTGACCCGGCACCGGGGGATGAAGGGCGCCGCCGCGGCGAAGGAGGCCGCCGCACTGCTGGACCGGGTCGGCATCCCCGACCCCACCCGGCGGCTCAAGGAGTACCCGCACCAGCTCTCCGGCGGGATGCGGCAGCGCGCGTTGATCGCGATGGCGGTGGCCTGTCAGCCCCGGCTGCTGATCGCCGACGAGCCCACCACGGCGCTCGACGTGACCATCCAGGCGCAGATCCTCGAACTGCTCAAGGACCTGGTCCGAGACTCCGACACCGCGCTGGTGATGATCACGCACGACCTGGGCGTGGTCGCCGGCATGTGCGACACGATCAACGTGCTCTACGGCGGCCGGGTGGTCGAGACCGCCCGGCGGCGTCCGCTGTTCCGCGAGCCCCGGCACCCGTACACGGTGGGGCTGCTCGGCTCCGTGCCGCGCCTGGACGCCGGGCGCGGCGAGCGGCTCACGCCGATCCCCGGTTCGGTGCGTGACCTGCTGCCCTGGCCCGAGGGCTGCGCCTTCGCGCCGCGCTGCACCCGTCGGGTGGACGCCTGCGTCGGCCAGCCGCCGGAGCTGGTGCTCACCCACGCCGGCCGCAGCTACCGTTGCGTCAACCCGGCCCCGTTGCCGGACCCCACGCCGGCTACGCCGTCCGCCGAAGCCGCACCGTCGTCCGCCGAGGCACCGTCGTCCGCCGAGGCACCGTCGTCCGCCGAGGTCGAGCCGTCTGCCGAGGCCCGGGCGTCCGCCGGGACTGCGGCGGTCGCCGAGGCACCGTCGGTCGCCGAGGCGGCCGCGCCCGTCGAGGCGTCGGGTACCGGCCAGGTGCCCGCGCCGCGCGAGGAGGAGAAGTCATGACCGAGAGCGACGTCCTCGTCGAGGTGCGGGACCTCAAGGTGCATTTCCCGATCAAGCGGGGGGTGCTGTTCGACCGGACGGTCGGCCACGTCAAGGCGGTCGACGGCGTCGACCTGAGCATCTCGCGCGGCAAGACGTACGGCCTGGTCGGTGAGTCGGGCTGCGGCAAGTCCACGCTCGGCCGGGCGCTGCTCCAGCTCAACCCGCCCACCGCAGGTGAGGTGCGCTTCGACGGGGTGGAGTTGACCACGCTGGCGCCGCGCAGGCTGCGGACCATGCGGCGACGGATGCAGATGATCTTCCAGGACCCGATGTCCAGCCTCGACCCGAGGCAGAACGTCGAGTCCATCCTCACCGAGGGCCTGCAGACGCACGGCATCGGTGGCGACCGAGACGGCCGCAGGAAGATCATCGGCGAGACGCTGGACAAGGTGGGCCTGCCCCGTTGGGCGTTGTCCCGCTACCCGCACGAGTTCTCCGGCGGTCAGCGACAGCGCATCGGCATCGCTCGCGCGCTGGTGCTCGGGCCGGAGCTGATCGTCGCCGACGAGCCGGTCTCCGCCCTGGACGTGTCGATCCAGGCGCAGGTGATCAACCTGCTCGACGAGTTGCAGGACAGCCTCGGCCTCACCTATCTGGTGATCGCGCACGACCTGGCGGTGGTGCGGCACATCTCCGATACCGTCGGGGTGATGTACCTGGGCGGCCTGGTCGAGGAGGCGCCCAGCGACCGGCTCTACACCGAGCCGCTGCACCCGTACACCCGGGCGCTGATGTCGGCGGTGCCGGTGCCGGACCCGGACGTCGAGGACCGCCGGGAGCGGATCCTGCTCTCCGGTGACCTGCCGTCGCCGGCCAACCCGCCGTCGGGTTGCCGCTTCCACACCCGGTGCCCGTGGGCGCAGCCGACCCGGTGCGCCGACGAGCGGCCGGTGCTGCGGGAGATCGGCGGCAGTCGGGTCGCCTGTCACTTCGCCGAGCAGATCGCCAGCGGCGAGATGCGGCCGCACAAGGTGAGTGCGGAGATCGTCCGCCCGGAGGGCGAGGGCGAGGAGCCCGGCGTGGTCTCCGCACCCAGCGAGCCGGGCACGTTCGTCTAGCTGAGCTGTTAGCAGGGGTCCCTTTCTATGCCGCAGGCGTTAGAAAGGGACCCCTCCTTACATCCGGGTGCAACCAGGATCAGCCCTCGGGACGGTTCAGCAGGCCGACCGCGATGCTGTGCACCGCGTCCAGCCCGGCCGCGTCGGCCAGCGCGGCGCTGCCGCCGGTGACCGCGTACCACTCGTCGGCGTCCTTGTACTGCACGTGGAGGGTGACCCGGCCGTCGGCGAGGTCGGTGCGCAGGGTCAACTCCCCGGTGACCACGCCGACCTCGTCGGTCATCACCCCGCCCGGTCCGGGCACGATGTCCGTGGTCCGACTCTGCGGACCGGTGGCACCACCGGCGTCGGCGGTCATCCCGGCACCGGGTACCTCCACCTCACCCGCAGCCGCGCCGTCGGCGGTCATCCCGGCGGTTGCCGGGCCCGGGCTGCCGCCGGCCGCCGCGGCGTCGTCTCCGCCCGCGTCGGGCGTCCGTTCGGGTGCCGGGGTGCCGCCGGCTCCGGTTACGGCTTGCTCTCCCATGTGCAGCCCTCCAACATGTCGGCCAGCGCGGCCTTCTCAGCACTGGTGATCGTGAGCTTCCAGTGGTGCTTCACCGCCACCCAGTCGCCGGCATACTGGCACCAGTATGACCGGTTTGGCGGTTTCCACTGGGACGGATCCTGATCACCCTTTGCCCGGTTGGAGGAGGCCGAAACCGCGAAGAGCTGCGGCCGGTCGAGGTCGTTCGCGAAATCACTACGCTTCGAGTCCTCCCACTCGTCCGCGCCGGAGCGCCACGCGTTGGCGAGCGGGACCATGTGGTCGATGTCCACGCTGGACGGGTCGGTGAAGGTCCGTCCGTCGTACACGCTCTCCCAGTTGCCACCCACCACGTTGCACCCGGAGTGCTGGATGTCCTTGCCGTCGCGTTCCAGGACGGTGTCACGGACGTCGCAGTTCTGGCCGGTCTTGCGCCAGTGCGAGAAACGGTTGCGGCTGTAGCCGCGCATCGGGTTGGCTTCGGCGACGGTCAGTTCGGAGAGCATCTGGGTGGCGGTGCCACCGTCACCGCTGGTGGGCGACACCTCCGGCTCCACCAACTCGACGCAACCGGCCGCGCCTAGGGTCAGCGCCGCGACGAGCGCGAGCGCCCCCAGGGCGCGAGGTCCTGATCTGGTACGCACAGACGACACCTCTCCAGCTTGCGGGCTTTCGGCGATCCCGCACAGTACCCGGGCCCAGTTTCGGCGATTCGTGGTGTCTCACGTATGGCGCACGGCACATTGGTAGTCATGCCCGACACCGCGCCCGCACTCCGGCTGAAGTCGCACGCCGGCCGAGGCACGCTGGCCGCCGCCGTCCTCGCCTCCGGCATGGTCTTCCTGGACACCACCGTGGTCAACGTGGCCCTGCCCCGACTCGGCGCGGAGCTGGGCGCCTCGGTGGCGGGACTACAGTGGACGGTCAACGGCTATCTGCTCACGTTGGCCGCGTTCGTGCTGCTCGGCGGGGCGCTCGGCGACCGCTTCGGGCGACGGCGGATCTTCCTGCTGGGCGTGGTCTGGTTCACCGCCGCCTCGGTGCTGTGCGGGCTGGCACTGCGTACCGACTGGTTGGTGGCCGCGCGGTTCCTCCAGGGTGCCGGCGGCGCGCTGCTCACCCCCGGCTCGCTGTCGCTGCTCCAGGCCAGCTTCCACCCGGACGACCGGGGCAAGGTGATCGGGGCGTGGTCCGGGCTCTCCGGCGTCTCCACCGCACTCGGCCCGTTCATCGGCGGATGGCTGATCGACGCGCTCTCCTGGCGGTGGATCTTCTTCCTGAACCTGCCGCTGGCCGTGCTGGTGGTGCTGGCCGCGCTGCGCTGGGTGCCGGAGAGCCGGGACGAGAGCGCCTCGCGTAGCCGGGGCGGGCGTCGACGCTTCGACGTGGCCGGTGCGCTGCTCGGCGCGGTGGCACTGGCCGGGGTCACGTACGCGCTCGTCGACGCGCCGGGTCGCGGGATCAGCTCACCTGCCGTGCTGGTGTCGGCCCTGGTCGCGGTGCTGGCCGCGCTGGCGTTCGTGCTCGTGGAGCGCCGTCGCGGCGAGACCGCGATGCTGCCCACCGGGCTGTTCGGCAGTCGACTCTTCTCGGTGCTGAACGTCTTCACCGTGCTGGTGTACGCCGCACTCGGCGGGTTCACGTTCTTTTTCGCCGTCTACCTGCAGAACGTGGTCGGCTGGTCGGCGCTGCTCACCGGCCTGGCCCTGCTGCCGATGACGGTGCTGCTGCTGGTCGGCTCGCCGAAGGCCGGAGCGTTGTCGGCGAAGATCGGGCCGAGGCTGCCGCTGGCCGTCGGCCCGGTGCTGGCCGCCGTCGGGCTGCTGATGCTGCGGGAGGTGGACGCGGGTGCGTCGTACTGGCGGCAGGTGCTGCCCGGGGTGGTGCTGTTCGGTGCCGGGCTGACCCTGGTGGTGGCGCCGTTGACCGCGTCCGTGCTGGCCGCCGTGGCGGACCGCTTCGCCGGGGTGGCCAGCGGCTTCAACAACGCCGCATCCAGGGTGGGCGGTCTGCTGGCGGTAGCCGCGTTGCCGCTGCTGGTCGGGCTCAGCGGCACAGGCTACGAGCAGCCCGCCGAACTCACCGCCGCCTACCGGGGCGCGCTGCTCTGGTGCGCCGGCCTGCTGGTGGCCGGTGCGGTCATCGCCGCCCTGCTGGTACGCCGTCCGAACCGCCGACCACCGCCCGCACAACCCTGCCACTCCATGCCCGTCTCCACCCCGGACGACTCGGCCGCCCGGGACAGGTGAAAGGAGGGGTCCCCTGCTATGCACGAGGCGTTAGCAGGGGACCCCTCCTTACATTGCAGCCGGCCGGTCAGCGACGGGCGCGGTTGACGGCGCTGGTGACCGCCTTGACGGAGGCGGTGACGATGTTCGCGTCCATGCCGACGCCCCAGACCGTCCGCCCGTCCACCTCGCACTCCACGTACGCGGCCGCCTGCGCGTCACCGCCGGAGGAGAGCGCGTGCTCGTGGTAGTCGAGCACCCGTACGCTCACCCCGGCCGAGCCGAGCGCGTTGACGTACGCGTCGATCGGGCCGTTGCCGATCGCGGTCACCGAGCGGGCCTGGCCGCCCACACCAACCTGCGCGGTGATCTCGACCTTGCCGTCGGCGCTGCCGATGGCGTACTCGGTCAGCGTCACCGCCGGGTCGCTCTGGTGGTCGAGCAGGTACTGCGTGGCGAAGATCTGCCACATGGTGTCCGGGCCGACCTCGCCACCGTCGTGGTCGGTGACCTGCTGCACCACGCCGGAGAACTCGATCTGGAGCCGTCGGGGCAAGTCCAACTGGTGCTCGGTCTTCATGATGTACGCGACGCCGCCCTTGCCGGACTGCGAGTTGACCCGGATCACCGCCTCGTAGCTGCGACCCAGGTCCTTCGGGTCGATCGGCAGGTACGGCACCGCCCAGGTGAATTCGTCGACGGGTACGCCGGCCGCCGCCGCGTCGGCGTTCAGCGCGGCGAAGCCCTTGTTGATGGCGTCCTGGTGGGAGCCGGAGAAGGCGGTGTAGACCAGGTCACCGGCGTACGGGTGGCGCTCGTGCACGGGCAGTTGGTTGCAGTACTCGACGGCCCGCTTGACCTCGTCGATGTCAGAGAAGTCGATCATCGGGTCGATGCCCTGGGAGAAGAGGTTCAGGCCCAGCGTCACCAGGTCGACGTTGCCGGTGCGCTCGCCGTTGCCGAACAGGCACCCCTCGATCCGGTCCGCGCCGGCCAGCAGGCCCAGCTCGGCGGCGGCGACGCCGGTGCCCCGGTCGTTGTGCGGGTGCAGGCTGAGCACCAGGCTCTCGCGGCGGGGCAGGTGCCGGTGCATCCACTCGATCGAGTCGGCGTACACGTTGGGCATGGCCATCTCGACCGTGGCGGGCAGGTTGACGATCAGCTTGCGGTCCGGCGTGGGGTCGACGACCTCGATGACCTTGGCACAGACCTCCAGCGCGTACTCCAGCTCGGTGCCGGTGTACGACTCCGGCGAGTACTCGTAGTGGATCTCCGTGTCCGGCGTGTGGATCTCCGCGTACTTCTGGCAGAGCCGGGCGCCGGTGGTGGCGATGTCGGCGATGCCGTCGCGGTCCAGCCCGAAGACCACCCGTCGTTGCAGCGTGGAGGTGGAGTTGTAGAAGTGCACGATCGCCCGGCGCGCGCCGCGCAGCGCCTCGAAGGTCCGGTCGATCAGGTGCTCCCGGCACTGCGTCAGCACCTGGATGGTGACGTCGGCGGGGATCATGTCCTGCTCGATGAGCTGCCGGACGAACTCGTAGTCGGTCTGGCTGGCCGACGGGAACCCGACCTCGATCTCCTTGTAGCCCATCTGGACCAGGAGCTGGAACATCCGGCGCTTGCGCTCCGGCGACATCGGGTCGATCAGCGCCTGGTTGCCGTCGCGCAGGTCGACCGCGCACCAGCGCGGTGCGGTCTCGACGTGCCGGGTCGGCCAGGTGCGGTCCGGCAGGTCGATGCGGAACTGCTGCTGGTAGGGCTGGTAGCGGCGGTGCGGCATCTGGCTGGGACGTTGCCGGGCGATGGCATCGGAGTCAACGTCGGTGGTGCCGGCTGGGTGAGCCATGGCGGATTTCTCCTGGGGTCATGTGTCGTCAGCGACGGGGGTCGGCAGGGATGCCGAGCGAAAGATCCGGGACTGTGCTGGCGGCGCGGTTCGACTCCGCGACGAGGTGCCGGCCGTCAGGCCTCGTCGCGGCGACCAAGGAGGAGGTACGCCTGCCACATGACAGGGTGACCCTACGTGATGGGACGTGGTGTGGGAAAGACCCGTCCGGAGTGTGAGATGGAAATTGCGCCTAACCGCTCAGTCGACGGCCTCGCCGCAGCTCAGGACGAGTTCGGAGAGTGGGCGACGGTGGCGTAGAGCGGTCTCGTCGGCCAGCAGGTCGGCCGGAAGGCTCAACGGATCGCCGAGTTGGCCGACCGCGACCACCACGTACGGTCGCACCTCGCCGGGGAGGTCCAGGTCGGCGATCAGCCCGGCCCGGTCGAAATCGGTCACCTGGCGTACGTGCAGTCCCAGCGCGGTTGCCTGCACGCTCAGGTGGGCCACCGCCTGCCCCAGGTCGTACGCGGCGTACGCCTGCTCGGTCCGTCGGTACGCGCCGAGCACCAGGGCGGCGGCGCGTCCGGCCCACCGCTGCTCGGCCGGTGCCAGGTTGACCAGGATCCGCTTGAAGGTCTGGTCGTCGCGGTGTCCGAGGGCGAACCGCCACGGCTGCCGGTTGTCGACCGACGGTGCCCACCGGGCGGCTTCCAGCAGGGCGGCCGCCTCGGCCCGGGGCAGTTCCGTCACCGGGTCGAAGGACCGGGGGCTCCAGCGGAAGGCCAGCACGGGGGTGAGGTCGGTCATGCGTAGAAGCGTCCCGTATGAGGCATTTGGCGGTTATGTCGGGGCCGCCGAATGTGGGAAACGACACCCGTAACGGGACGGCCGGCCGGACGTTGCCGATGGGGCCTGCCCCGACCCGCCGCCGGACCAAGCACCAGGCCCGGAGTGGTGGCCCGGATCTGGAGACCCGGCCCGGGCCTACCCGCCGCCGGTCGGCTCGGTGTCTCCCGGTTCGGCGTCACCCGCTCCGGGTTCACCCGGCACAGTGCCGCCCGGATCGGTGCCGCCCGGATCGAGATCGGACGGCGTGGGCGGCGGTGGCGGTGCCTCCATGCCCAGCGGTTCGCCGTCGACCACCGGCCCCGCGAGCTGCACGGTGGCCGGCGCGGGCTCGGGCGGACCGGCCAGCGTCAGGGTGCCGAACGCCGCGCGGACCGCGGTCGGGGTGCCGTCCTCGTCGAAGCAGTAGATGCCGACGTCCAGCGGTGGGTTGATCGAGGCGGCCGTGGTCTCCACCGAGTAGCAGACGCCGGTGGCCTCGGGCGGAGCCATCGCGGGGGAGACCGACAGCGGGGCACGCCGGTCGGTCAGCACGTCCAGCCAGTCGGTGAACGGGTGCTGCACGCGGGGGTCGAGTCGGCGGGGCAGCGTGTCGTCGCGCTCGCCGACGCGTACGCAACTCGCCGCCTCGGGCCGGGTCGCCGAGGGCAACGCGCACTGGAACAGTCCGTCGGCGGTGGCCGCGAGCGAGACGTCCGCCGTGCCGCCGAGCGCGCCACCGGGTACGTCCACCCGCCAACTGCCGTCGTTGGCGCTGGTCACCACGACCGAGCGGTCGGGAGTGTCGGCCACCCGCAGGGTGTACCGGGCGACCATGTGCCGATCCTGCGCGGCGGCGGCGAGCGCGGCCAGTTCGTCGCGGGCCGCGTCCTGGCCCACCGGTCGTGGCGAGGCGCTCGGCGGTGGCGGCGGATCGTCCGGCGGGTCCGAGGAGCAGCCGGCGAGCAGGACGGGCAGGGCGAACGCGATCGGGGCGGTCAGGCGGACGGCGGGACGGTGGGCGGCGTACACCCGGCCATTCTCGGCGTTGGGTGCGCTTGCGGACACCCCCGGAAAGGTCGGCCTTTCCGGCGTGTCGCACACCACCTCGCCCGCCGCGCCGGGCCGGATCGTGGGATCACCTGACCCGGCGGTCAGAGCGGCCCGATACCCTGAGGTCGTCCGACCCGCGCCGCCGGCCCCGGTGCCGGCGGCGTCGGCACGCTCAGGGCAACCGGGAGGGAGTGCGCCGTCGTGGCACTCGTGGTGCAGAAGTACGGCGGGTCCTCCGTCGCCAACGCCGAGCGGATCAAGCGGGTGGCCGAACGGATCGTGGCCGCCCGTAAGGCCGGCGACGACGTCGTCGTGGTCGTCTCGGCGATGGGCGACACCACCGACGAGTTGCTCGACCTGGCCAACCAGGTCAGTCCGCTGCCGCCCGGGCGCGAGCTGGACATGCTGCTCACCGCCGGGGAGCGGATCTCGATGGCGCTGCTCGCCATGGCGATCCACAACCTGGGCTACGAAGCCCGTTCGTTCACCGGTTCGCAGGCGGGTGTCATCACCACCTCGGTGCACGGCCGGGCGCGGATCATCGACGTCACGCCGGGGCGGCTCAAGGGCGCGCTGGATGAGGGCGCCGTGGTCATCGTCGCCGGGTTCCAGGGTGTCTCGCAGGACACCAAGGACGTGACGACGCTGGGCCGGGGCGGCTCGGACACCACCGCCGTGGCGCTGGCCGCCGCGCTGCACGCGGACGTGTGCGAGATCTACACCGACGTGGACGGCATCTTCACCGCCGACCCGCGGATCGTCCCCAACGCCCGGCACATCAAGCAGATCACCTACGAGGAGATGCTGGAGCTGGCCGCCTGCGGCGCAAAGGTGCTGCACCTGCGCAGCGTGGAGTACGCCCGCCGGGCGGGACTGCCGATCCACGTCCGCTCGTCATACTCGACCAACACCGGCACCATGGTCATCGGATCGACGGAGGAGCTTCCTGTGGAGCAGGCACTGATCACCGGCGTCGCCCACGATCGCAGCGAGGCCAAGATCACCATCGTCGGGGTGCCCGACGAGCCGGGCGCCGCCGCGCGGATCTTCGACACCGTCGCGGGTGCCGAGATCAACATCGACATGATCGTGCAGAACGTCTCCACCGAGGGGACCGGGCGCACGGACATCTCCTTCACCCTGCCCAAGGCCGACGGCCCGACCGCGATGGCCGCGCTCAGCAAGATCCAGGAGTCGGTCAACTTCAAGGGTCTGCTCTATGACGACCACGTCGGCAAGGTCTCCCTGATCGGTGCCGGGATGCGTTCGCACCCGGGCGTCGCGGCCGGCTTCTTCGCCGCGCTCGGCCAGGCTGGCGTGAACATCGAGATGATCTCCACCTCGGAGATCCGGGTCTCCGTGGTCTGCCGGGACACCGACCTCGACGCGGCCGTCCGGGCCATCCACGAGGCCTTCGACCTGGGCGGCGACACCGAAGCCGTGGTGTACGCGGGAACGGGACGGTAGCGCGGATGGCCGGGCTGCCCACCCTGGCCGTGGTCGGGGCGACGGGCGCTATCGGCACCGTGATGTGTGAGTTGCTCACCGGGCGTCGCAACGTCTGGGGTGAGATCCGCCTGCTCGCCTCCGAGCGGTCGGTCGGGCGCAAGCTCCGCTGTCGGGGCGAGGAGTTGACCGTCCAGGCGCTGACCGAGGAGGCGTTCGACGGCGTCGACGTGGCGATGTTCGACGTACCGGACGAGGTCGCCGCGCACTGGGCGCCGATCGCGGTACGCCGGGGCGCGATCGTGGTGGACAACTCGGGCGCCTTCCGGATGGCGTCGGACGTTCCGCTGGTGGTTCCGGAGATCAACCCCGAGCAGGTCCACGAGCGGCCCCGGGGCATCGTCGCCAACGCGAACTGCACCACCCTGGCGATGATCGTCGCGGTCGCACCGCTGCACCGCGAGTACGGCCTGCGTGAGCTGGTGCTCGCCTCGTACCAGTCGGTCTCCGGGGCGGGTCAGCGCGGCGCGGACACGCTGCACGACCAGTTGGCCAAGGTGGCGGGCGACCGGCTGCTCGGCTCGCGTACCGGTGACGTGCGGCAGGCGGTCGGTGACGACCTCGGCCCGTTCCCCGCACCGATGGCGCTCAACGTGGTGCCGTGGGCCGGTTCACTCGTCGACGACGGCTGGTCCTCCGAGGAGATGAAGATGCGCGACGAGTCGCGCAAGATCCTCGGTACGCCGCACCTGAAGGTCACCGCCACCTGCGTACGGGTGCCGGTGCTCACCGGTCACTCGGTCGCCGTACACGCCGTCTTCGGCACCGAGATCAACGCCGAGGGGGCCCGTGGCGTGCTGCGCAACGCCCCCGGTGTGATCGTCGTCGACGACCCGGCCGCCGGTGAGTTCCCGATGCCGATCGACGCGGTCGGGACCGACCCGTCCTGGGTCGGCCGGATCCGTCGTGCCCTCGACGACCCCCGCGCGCTGAACTTCTTCGTCACCGGCGACAACCTCCGCAAGGGCGCCGCCCTGAACACCGCCCAGATCGCCGAACTCCTGGCCAAGGAGATCACCCAGCGCTGAGCGTCGCACTCAGGCGGCGGCGAGGCGGACGCCGTCGCGACCCTGCCGTTTCACCGCGTAGAGCGCCTGGTCGGCGCGGCGCAGCGTCACCTCGGGCGACTCGCCCGGCCGGGGCAGGGCGACACCGACGCTGATCGTGCGGCCGATCCGGCGGGCCGCCTCGGTGAGCCGTTCGGCCACCCGGACGGCCTCCTCGGGACGGCTCACCTCGATCACTGCGACGAACTCGTCGCCGCCGACCCGGTACAGCTCGTCACCCTGGCGCAGCGCGCCCTCCAACGCCCGGGCCAGGCCGACCAGCACCCGGTCACCGGCCTGGTGCCCGTACGTGTCGTTGATCGTCTTGAAGCCGTCCACGTCGATCGCGAGCAGCGCGGTCCGCCCCGGCGTGGCGCTGGCGATCCGCTGGCCGAACGGGCCGGTGTGCCGCAGCCCGGTCAACGGGTCGGAGCTGGCCTGCTCGCGCAGCCGATCCAGGGTGCGCAACCGGTCCAGACAGCTCCACGCCTGACCGGCCAGCAGCTCCATCAGGTTGACCGTGGTGGGATCGGGACGCAGCAGCCGGTCGTCGGCCACCAGCAGCACCCCGCCACGCCGGGCCGGGCCCACCGGCACCGTGACCAGCGTCCGGACACCGGCCCGCACCAGCGGCTCGTGTTCCACGGTCGGCGGGTGGCCCGCCTCGCCGAGGGTGTACCCGGCCCCGTAGCGATGCGCCCGGTCGATGATGCCGCGCAGCGCCTCCGGACCCGCCTCGGTCAGCTCGGCCCGCATCCGACTCTCCAGCTCGCCGGGCGCCACGGTCGGAGCACCCAGCCGTACGCCACCCCGGCCGCCGAGCACCAGGACGGCCGCGCCGAGCGTGGAGACGTCCCGGGCCGCCCCGATCGCGGCGGTCATCAGATCCCACTCGGTGCCGGCGGCGGTCATCGCGGCGGCGTGCCGGAGCAGCTTCTCGCTGCGGCTCTCCGTCGGTCCGCCCAGCGCGACGATCCGCGCGCCGAGGCGGGCGGCGACCCGCTCGGCGGTGGTCCGCCAGGCGGCGAGGTCGGCCGGGCCGGTCCACTGCACGTCGAGTACGCCGATGACCCGCCCGGCCGGATCCGGAACCGGCACGCACACCTCGGCGGTGACGTCGGGGCGTACCGGGATGTGATCGGGATCGGTCGTCACGTCCGGGGCGACGACCGCCGTGCCACCGGTGTAGACCCGGCCGACGATCCCGGCGTCCGGCGCGACGGTGGCGAAGACCTGCCAGGAGCCGGTGGCGGCGACACACCGGAGCCGGTCGTGCACGTGCAGCAGGACGGCGATGGTGGCGGGGGTGTGGCGGGCCAGCGAATCGACGGTGGCCTGGCACACCTCGGCGACGGTCGACGCCATCGGCAGGCGGACCGTCACGTCGCGGAGGACTTGCTGCTGATCCACTCGCACGTCGTTCCAGGTCGGGTACGCCTCCCGGCGGCACCGGGAGGATGACCAAGCGTACTCACCGGAAACTGGGAGCGAGCTGGACTCGTACACATGTGCTATCCACAGGCTGTGGATGCAGGCTGTGGACCAGCGCGGACGCCTGCGGCGACAGCGTGCCGGCAAGCGCGCCGAGCCGGCGGATCAGCCGCGAGCCAGGCGGCCGGTCTCCGCACCCTGCGCGTCCCGCAACACCAGCACGTCGCCGTCCAGGCCCGCCTGCCGCGCGGTGATGAGCCAGAGACCGGTCGGCACGTTGTCGCAGCCGATCATGGTGGAGACGCCCCCGGTCGCCAGGAACGCGCCGTCACCGCCGGTCGCCCAGCGTCCGGGCGCATAGCTGTTGCAGCCGTCCGAGCCGGTCCAGGTGCCGTCGGCGACGAACTCAACGGAGGCGGGCTTCGGCCATCGGCCTGCTGAATCAGCCGCCGCCCCCACCGGCACCCAACGTCCGACCAACTCCTCCGACGTGGGGCCGGCGAGGTGGGCGGGTAGCGCCGGGGGCGCGGCCAACCAGCGTCGCGTCTCGTCGGTCACCGTCGGCGGCCGGAGCCAGGACGGGTCCATGTCCGGTTCGCTGTCCGGTCGCCCACCGGGGCGCAGCCGGGCCAGTTCCGCACCGGCGTCGTCCAGGAGGACGCGGGTGTCACCGTCGGCGCGGAACCCGTCGGCCCGGAGCAGCCAGCCCGGTCCTGCGTCCGGCGCGGCAGTGCAGCCCCCACCGTCTCTGGTGGGAACGGTGTGCATGTCGGCGATGAGGAGGCCGCTCTGGTCGGCGTTCCAGCTCCCGTGCCGTACCCCGCAGCCGTCGAAGACCCGGAGAGAGCGGTCGGTGAACTGGACGACGGTGCCTGACCCCACGTCCGTACCGGCCGCCGTCCACGAGCCGATCAGCGCGGTCGGTTCCTGCTGTGCCGCCGAGGCGGCGTCGATCGTGACCGGATCCGGTCCGGTCGACGTGGTGTCGTGCTGTGCACATCCGGTGAGCACCAACGCGGTCGCGGCGATGGTGCCGATCAGGTATCGGCGCATGGTCCCCTCGTTCCCTCGGCCTGATGATGGGACGTCGGGTACGCCGACCCGGTTGCACGGGGCGACGAGAGGTTCCCGCCCGAAGGTCCACAGTGGTCGCCGAACGCATCGGACCAGGTCACCGTTCGGCCGGCATGTGGTCCGCCCCTCGCCGCACGGTGGGGCGCGGAGCGGTCGGCGGAGACGACCCGGCCGGCTGTCGATCGACAGCCGCCCGGCCGTAATCAGTGGCGCGCGGTGCGTGAGTACCTCACATTGCCGCAACTCGTCGTTAACCTCGCTCCGTCACGCGTCGGCGTGACATGTCCGCGCCGCAATTCGGCGCTTCCCGTGGGGGTAACACGCATGTCGAGAAGGTTCATCGGGCTGGTGTCCGCGCTCGCCGTGGCGCTCGGTGGCTCGCTGGCCGTCGGCGCTCCGGCGCAGGCCGCCACCCCGGCCATCGAGATCACGAAGGTCTACTACGACTCGCCGGGCACGGACAACCGCTCGAACGCCAGCCTGAACGCCGAGTACGTGAAGCTCACCAACCGGCGCGCCCGCACCATCAACCTGAAGAACTGGACGCTGCGCGACAAGGCCAACCACGTCTACACGTTCAGTGGGGACGTGAAGCTCGCCAAGGGCAAGAGCGTGGTCATCCGCACCGGCAAGGGCACGAACACCGCCAAGAACCGCTACTGGGGTTCGGGCAACTACGTCTGGAACAACACCGGCGACACCGCGTACCTGCGCAACGCCAGCGGCAAGCTGATCGACAAGTGCGCCTGGTCGAAGAAGGGCAAGGGATACACCGCCTGCTGAACGGGTAACCGTTGTTCGGCGCAAGCGTTGTGGCGTCGAGGGGAGTCTCTCGCACGGGCTTGATCTCACCGAGGCGTCGCGGTTCTCGGTGAGATCGAGTTCTGTCCGTGGGCCAAGGGATCACGGATGATGTGCCTCCTTGGCAGCGAGCCGTAGCCTGAGAGTCGTGCGCCGCCCACGCCTCCGATCGATCCTGTTCGGTCTCGGTCTCCTGCTCTGGCTGGTGGCCGGTCTCGGCCTGTGGTTCGGCTGGTCCGGTCGGTACGGGTCCCTGCTTCTGATCGCCGCAGGCGCACTCGTCCACGGTCCGAGCCTTGTTCAGGAGTGGCGGGAACGCAGGTCGAAGTCGCCGGAACCGGCGGACCGGGTACTCCGGCACTACCCCAAGTGGTGGTGACCACGTACATCGGAGGGCACGTCCCGCCACGGGACGTGCCCTCCGATGGTGCTGGTCGGCGGACGTGCGAGGGAGTCCTTGCCGGGTGAGATCTAATGATCTCGTGCCCAAGTTCTTCGACGCCACACTCAGCAACCACCTGCGCTACCCGCTGTGGGTCTTCGCGGTGCCGGTGGTCCTCTTCGCGATCATTCCCACCTGGATCCTGGCCGAGCGCGGCGAGATCTTCGCCGCCGTGCTGGTCGTGCTCGGCTACGTGCAGGCGGTCATGCTGGGGCGGGTCCGTCTCGCGAAGAGTCTTGTCGCCCAGGGGAAGGTGAAACCCGAGGACCTGGGCTGAGTCGCACCGCTCGCGGCGCGACCCAGCGCGGAGTCCCGTCCGTCAGCCGCCGAAGATCGGCTGACGGTGCACCTTGTGCTGGGCGGCCTGGGCGACCGGGCGGACGACGAGACGATCCACGTTGACGTGGCTGGGCAGCGCCACCGTCAGGGCGATGCACTCGGCGACGTCCTCGGCGACCAGCGGCCGGTCCACGCCCGCGTACACGGCGGCGGCCTTGTCCGCATCGCCGGCGAACCGGTTGACCGCGAACTCGTCCGTGCGGACCATGCCCGGGGCGATCTCGATGACCCGCACCGGTTCGCCGCAGAGTTCCAGCCGGAGCGTCTCGACCAGCGCGTGTTCCGCGTGCTTGGCGGCGGTGTAGGTGCCGCCGGACTCGTAGGTCACGTGCGCGGCCGTCGAGGTCACGGTCACGATGGTCGGCGCGTCGGAGGCGCGCAGCAGCGGCAGCAGCGCCTGGGTCACGTACAGCATGCCCAGGACGTTGATCTCGAAGCTCCGCATGAGGTCCGCGGGCGAGGTGGTGGCCAGCGGGTCGGCGCCCACCGCCCCGCCCGCGTTGTTGACCAGCAGGTCGCAGCGGTCGAGCCCGGCGGCGAGGGCCTGCACGGACGCCTGGTCGGTGACGTCGAGTGCAACGGCCTGTCCACCGATCTCGGCCGCCAGCGCTTCGAGTCGGTCCAACCGGCGGGCCGCCACCACGACGAAGAATCCGTCCTTGGCCAGCCGGCACGCCGTGGCCGCGCCGATCCCGCTGCTGGCACCCGTCACCACTGCGGTGCGCTTCATGGTGTTCTCCCTCATCAACCGGTGACGAAGTCTATCTGCGCGTTGATCGCCTCGGCCTTGGCGATGGCGTCGAGCGCGTCCGTGCCGGAGGCCAGGATGTAGCCGTTGCTACAGTCCGCGACCGTCAACAGCGGTGCGACCTCGTCGCCGGGGTTCTTGGTGATGACCACGGCGGTGTCCTCGGCGCCCAGCTCGAACAGGTACGGCATGAAGACCCGGGCCGACTCGCCGGGCGGGATCCGGCGTACCGTCGCCGGGATGTCCTCGCTGACGGTGATCGACGTGATCGGTCCCGGCTTCGGGGTCAGGAACAGGGCGACCGCGCCCCCGATCGGTGCGGGCGATTCGAGCGGCAGCTCGTCGATGCCCAACGGCACCGTCAGGAACATGCGGTTCAGGTCCAGACCGAAGGCACGGCGTACCAACTCCGGCGCGCCGCTGCCGGCCAGGCGCGCGTGGGATTCGAGCACCCGGGGTCCGTTCGGGGTGAGGACGAACTCGCTGTGTGATGGCCCCTCGGTGACACCGACGGCGTCCAGGAGCTTCGCGGTGAGTTCCCGGAGTTCCGCGAGGTGGGGCACGGCGACCCGACTCGGGGTGCTGACCTCCCACTCGACGAACCGGTCGTTCATCCGGTATTCCGAGTAGCCGATGGTGAGGTGCCGGCCCTCGAAGGAGAACGAGTCGACGCTCACCACCGGGCCGGAGAGGAACTCCTCGGCCATCGGGGCGGTGATGCCGGCGGCGGCCAGCTCCGACATGGCCTCGGCCACCTGCGCCGGGGTCCCGACCTCCTTGATGTGCAGGCTCGCCGCACCGTCGATCGGCTTGAGGACGATCTTCCCGCCGACCTGCTCCAGGAACGAGACGGCCTCCTCCACGGAGTTGACCACCTGGTAGCGGACGTTCTCCACGTCGGCCTTGGCCAGGCACTCCCGGGTGAGGGACTTGTCCTTGAGCGCGCGGGCGGTGAACTCGGTGACGCCGGGCAGGCCGAACATGTCCACGACGTAGCCGGACGAGATCGCGGCGACCTCGGTCGTGGTCATCACGCGGTCGAACGGGCGCTCGGCGTGCAGCGGGCTGAGCGCGGCGTGGATGGCCGGGCCGTCGTCCAGCGGAGCGTGTACGACCCGTTCGGTGTGCGCCAGGATGGACGGCTCGTACTTGCCCTCCTCGTGCACCAGCACGACGTCGATGCCGAGTTCCTTGGCGCCGTGGATCGGCGCGGGCATGCCACCGATGACGGCGACGCGATATTCACCCATGGTCATCCTCCTGGTGTCCGGGTCAGCTTGCATAGCAGCGGCGCAACCAGCGGGCGGTGTCCGCCGGACCGGGCCGGAACGCCCGACGGCGGTGCAGCACCCGGTAGTTGTCGAAGATCAGGAAGTCGCCGGGTCGCAGCACGAACGCCTCGGACCGCGCCTGGTCGAGGGCTCGTACCCACCGGTCGAGGGCGGCGGTCGCCGCCGGCGTGTTCGGTGCGACCGTGCCTAGGTCGAACCGCGCCCGCGTTCCCTCGTAGCTCTGCTCCAGCAATGCGGTGTCCCGCAGCGGCGCCGTCTCGTCGGTGGAGGCGGGTGGGCCGACGGTGAACTGGGCCGACTGCAACTCCTGCACGGTGGTCTCGTCCAGCGCGGCCACGGCCTCCTCGATGGCGAGGACCTCGGTGGGCACCTGCTCGTCGTTGCGGACCGCATAGAAGCTGAGATAGCGCGGGACGTACCGGCGCGGGTCGACGCCCTTGCCGCCGAAGGGGAGGTGCGGGTTGTCGGTGTGCCAGGAGAACTCGGAATCCGCCCCCCAGGAACTGGTGGTGCCCGCCGCCGCCGGGTTCGGGGCCACGTTGCGGATGTACCGGCCGGTGTTCTCGTAGTCGACCGCGAACGGCGTCAGCGAGAGCAGTTGCAGCAGACCGAAGTGCAGGGCGTTGGTCACGGCCATCGCGGGTTCGTCGGTGAAGCCGTCGCGCGGCGTGGCCGGGAACTCCTGCTGCGGCAGGTTGCCGATGGTCAGGACGTGCGAGCCGGTGGCCGGGTAGAACGTCAGTGCCTGGAGGATCTCGCCGGGCAGGTGGGTCTGCAGGGCGTGTGCACCGATGCCGGCGAGGATCGCCTCGTGGGCGTCCGAATCCAGTTCGATGTCGCAGACGGCGGCCGTGAGCTCCTTGTCGAGCAGGTCACGGGTCCGGTCGTTGAGATGGTGACGGGCCACCCGGAGTGCACGGGTCATCGTCGGCTCCGATCATGAGGGGTCGCCGCGAATCACCAACTCGCGGTCGGATCAGGTGCCACGTCCAGTCGTCGTGCACCCGAGACCTCACGATGCCGCACGGCGACAGCGGGTAACAACGCCGTCACGGAGGCCAGAAGTGGCCAGGCACCTTGCTGCCGTCTCTGCTCACCGGCCGGAGGTGAATAGACCTACGGGGTGCCGTCGCCCGGCGCGACCGGGGAGCGCACCGCGCCCCACCGGACCGACAACCGCGTTGCCGCCCGCTCGGCACGGATCTCCATGGCGTCGCCGACGACCACCGCCCGGTCGACCACCACGGCGGTCCCGTCCAGGGCGATCGTCGTCCGTTCGCTGACGAAGACGGGACTGCCGGGTGGTTGGCGCAGGTGCCCGACGGCCGGCGCGGCCAGCAGGGACGGGACGATCCGTTCCGAGGCGCGCAGGATGGCGACCCCGGCGTCGGCCAGCGCGGCATAGAGCGACGTCCGGACGAAGTCGCGGTCCTGGATCGTCGCTGCGTACGGTGGCCGGACCCAGGAGACCTGGTGGATGGCGGGACGGCCGTTGAGCAGGCGCAGCCGTTCCAGCCGCAGGGAACGCTCGCCGCCACCGTCGCCGAACCGATCGACCACCCAGGCCGGCGGTCGGCGCATCGCACCGGACAACACCTGGGTGACCACGTCGTGGCCCTGCTCGCGAAGGTCCTCCGTGAAACTGCGCAGCGTGTCCACGCGGTACGCGGCCTGGACCGGTGTGACGTAGGTGCCCCGCCCGGCCTGCTGGACGATGAGCCCCTGCTCGGACAGTTCTTGGAGGGCCTGGCGCAGCGTCATCAGCGTGACGCCGTAGTGGGTGCTCAGCTCCCGCTGCGCCGGCAGCGCCTCGCCGGGCTCGTACTCGCCCTGCCGGATCCGGGCCGCCAGGTCGGCCGCGATCTGCCGGTAGCGCGCGGTCGGTCGCCCACCCGCCGTCGCCTCACCCATGGGTGTCTCCCGTCCCTGCGGCCGTACCGGTGCCCAGTGTGGCCCACGGTCGGCGACCGGCCGCACCGGGCACCCGCCCGGCTCGCGTCACCCGGGAACTGGCGCGCCCACCTCGTCCAACGCCGCGCGGAACTCCGCGACCACGGCCCCGACCTGGGCGGGGTCCGCACCGTCGAGGACCATCCGCATCAGTGCCGAGGCCACCACCACACCGTCGGCGGCCTTGGCCGCCTCCACCGCGTGCGCGGGCTGCGAGATGCCGAAGCCGAGCAGCACCGGCAGGTCGGTCAGGGCCCGTAGGTCGCGGGCGAGCCGGACGGCGTCCTCGGCGAGCCGGTCGCGCTCACCGGTGGTGCCCATCACCGAGACGGCGTAGACGAAGCGGCGACTGCGCCGCGCGATGGCGGCCAGCCGAGGGCCGGGGGTGGTGGGCGCGGCGAGCAGGACCAGGTCGACACCGGCCGCCGTGGCACTGGCCGCCAGCTCGTCCACCTCGTCGATCGGCACGTCGGGCACGATCAGCCCGCTCACCCCGGCCGCCGCGAGGTCCGCGCAGAACGCCGGGTCGTGCATCACCAGGTTGTAGTAGGTCATGGCGATCAGCGGTACGTCGACGTCCACCTCGGCGAGATCGTCGAGGATCGACCGGACCGTGGCCCCCTGTTGCAGGGCGCGGTAGGACGCCTGTTGGATCGTCGGCCCGTCGAGGATCGGGTCGGAGAAGGGGAGCCCGATCTCGATCATGTCCGCGCCGCTGCGCGCGTACGCCTCGACGTACCTGGTCCAGTCGGGTCGGATGCCCCCGGTCACGTACGGGACCAGCAGCTTGCCGCTCATGCGGTCTCCCGGATGGTGTGGATGTCCTTGTCGCCCCGGCCGGAGAGCGCGACCAGCACGGTGCTGAACGGCGGCAGCTCGCCGCTCTCCGCGGCGCGGATCACCCAGGCGATGGCGTGGGCCGATTCCAGGGCGGGCAGGATCCCCTCGGTGCGGGCCAGCCGCCGGACCGCTGGGATGACCTCGGCGTCGTTGACGGTGACATAGCGCGCCCGGCCGGAGTCGTTGAGGAAGGCGTGCTCGGGGCCCACGCCCGGGTAGTCGAGCCCGGCCGCGATCGAGTGCGCCTCGCTGACCTGGCCGTGCTCGTCCTGCAGGACGTACGAGCGGAATCCGTGCAGCACGCCGACCCGGCCGAACGCGACCGCCGCCCCACCCTCGGCCTCCACGCCGACGAGTCGGGCCGGGGTGTCGACGAAGCCGGCGAAGGTGCCGGCGGCGTTCGAGCCGCCGCCGATGCAGGCCACGACGTAGTCGGGCACGCCGGTGCGTAGTTCGGCGGCGCACTGTGCGCGCGCCTCCTCGCCGATGACCCGCTGCAACTCCCGCACGATCCACGGGTACGGGTGCGGGCCCATGACCGAGCCGATGCAGTAGTGGGTGTCGTCGACCCGGGTGACCCACTGCCGCAGCGCCTCGCTGGTGGCGTCCTTCAGGGTGCGGCTGCCGCCGGTGACCGGAACGACCTCGGCGCCGAGCAACTCCATCCGGAACACGTTCAGCGCCTGACGCTCGACGTCCTTGGCCCCCATGTAGACGGTCGCCTCCAGGCCGAGCAGCGCGGCGGCGGTGGCCGTGGCGACGCCGTGCTGGCCGGCGCCGGTCTCGGCGATCAACCTCGTCTTGCCCATCCGGCGTGCCAGCAGGGCCTGGCCGAGCACATTGTTGATCTTGTGCGAGCCGGTGTGGGCGAGGTCCTCCCGCTTGAGCAGCACGTTGATGCCGAGCTCCTCGGAGAGCCGCCAGGCGGGCGTGAGCGCGGTCGGGCGTCCGGCGTGCACCGCGAGCAGGCGGTCGAGGTCGCGGCGGAAGCGCTGGTCCGCCCATGCCTCCCGGAACGCCGTCTCCAGCTCGGTGCAGGCGGGGATCAGCGACTCGGGGACGAAGCGACCCCCGTGCCCGCCGAATCTGCCGCGCTCGCCGGGATCGGCCATGACGCTGCCGTTGGGCAGCACGGTCAGGTCGGTCACGTGGACTCCAACTGTTCTAGAACTGTTGAAGTCAGGATGACACACCCGGCAGGCCGGACGGAAGCCCGGTTCATCGAGAACCCACGCCGTCCGGGTCGCGGGGACGCGCTCGACGTCCGGGCGGGGCACCGTCCCGAGGCGTACCCGGATCGTCGCCCGGGTGGCCACGCATGGTCCGCAGCGGCGAGAAGTAGACCGGCAGGACGGCGACCAGGCTGAGTACGGCCCCCACCCAGAGGGCCTCCCGGAGCCCGACGCGTTCTCCGAGGAACCCGCCGAGGAACGAGCCGACCGGCATGGCCCCGAAGACCAGGAAACGGATGGTGGCGTTCATCCGGCCCTGCAACTCCTGCGGACACAGTTGCTGGCGGATCGCCATGCTGTTCACGTTGTTGATCACCAGGCCGGTGGAGACCAACGCGTTGCCCGCCCCGGCGAGCCAGAGTCGCCAGTCGGCGTCGGCGAGCGGCACGACCAGACCGGAGACGCCGGCCACCGCCATGCCGACCCAGACCGCCGGTCCCGGCCCGATCCGGGCGGTGACCCGCCGGACGACGAACGCCCCGACCAGCCCGCCGATCCCGCCGACGGCGAACCACAGTCCCACCGTTCCCGGGGCGATGCGCAACTGTTGGGCGAGCAGGACCACCACCACCGTCCCGGTGACGAAGACCCCGAGGTTGAACAGGGCGCCCGAGACGGCGAGGGCCCGCAGGGACCGGTGTCCGAAGACGAACGACAGCCCCTGCCGGATCTCCCGGACCAGGTGGCGGTCGGTGCCACGCGCCGGAACGGCCTCCCGCATCCGGATCCCGCAGAGGACCACCGCCGAGGCCAGATAGCCGCCCGCGACGGTGAGCACCGCGAGCGGCGCCCCCAGCCACTGGACCAGGTAGCCGCCGAGCGTGGGACCGCCGACCTGCGCGACGGACCGGGTGCTCTCCAACTTCGCGTTGCCCTCGACCAACTGCCCGCGTTCGAGCAGCAGCGGCAGGTAGCTCACGTACGCGGTCTCGAACAGCAGCGTCCCCACGCTCACCCCCAGCGCGACCACGTACAACTGGGTCAGGGAGAGCACGTCCAGGTAGGCGGCCACCGGCACCCACGCCAACAGCAGACCGCGCCCGAGGTTCGCCACGATCATGACGGGACGCTTCCGCCGCCGATCCACCCACGCACCGGCGGGCAGGCCGACCACGAGGAAGGCCACGGTCTGGAACGTCGCCAGCAGCCCGGCCTCGAACGCGGTCGCGTCCAGGGCCAGGATCGCCACCAGGGGCAGGCCGACCCGGCTGAAGTGCGCGCCGAACTGCCCCAGGGTCTGCGTGGCCCACAGCAGCCGGAAGTCGCGGTGCACCAGGAGCGTCACGTGTGGAACTGGATCTGCTGGTCGACCAGGACGCAGGTGGCCACCGCCGAATCGGCGTCCGCACCGGTGGCCAGCACGTAGCCGGAGCTGCAGTCCGCGAGCGTCTGGATCGGGGTGATCACGTCGCCCGGATTCTTGTGCACGACCACGCCGACCGGGACGTCGACCAGCTCGCCGAGCAGCGGGAGGTACACGTCGGCCAGCTCGCCGGGCGGGACCCGCTTGACCACCGCCGGGATGTCCTCGGCGACCGTGACGGCGCGGATCTCCCCGGGCTCGGGCCGTAGGAACCGGATGGCGGCACCCGCCGTGGGCTGCGGAGACTCGGCGGGCAGCGCGTCGATGCCGAGCGGCACGGTCAGCCACATCCGGGCCAGGTCCAGGCCGTAGGCCCGGCGGACCAGCTCCGGGATGGCGTGACCACCCATCCGGGCGTGCGACTCCAGCACGCGGGGACCCCGCTCGGTCAGGACGAACTCGCTGTGCGAGGGGCCCTCGGTGAGTTCGACCGCGTCCAGCAGTCGCACGGTGAGGTCCCGAAGCTCGGGCAGGTACGGCGCGACGAGCCGGCTCGGCACGCTGACCTGCCACTCCACGTGGTACGAGTTGACCAGGTACTCGGAGTAGCCGACGGGCAGGTGTCGGCCGCCGAAGGAGAACGACTCGACGCTCACCACCGGACCGGTGAGGAACTCCTCGGCGAGCACCGAGGTGTTGCCGGCCTCGGTGTGCACGCGCCAGGCGTGGCCGAGCTCGGTCGCGTCCGCCACCCGCAGGATGTTCCGGCTGGCGGCGCCGTCGACCGGCTTGAGGACGACCGGGCCGCCGACCTCCGCGAGGAAGTCGCGCGCCTCGCGTTCGGAGCGCACCACCCGGAACCGGACCGGGCTCAGGTCGTACTTGGCGAGCCGCTCGCGCATCAGCGCCTTGTCCTTGAGCAGGCGGGCCGTCTTCTCCGAGGTGCCGGGCAGGCCCAGGCCGTCCACCACGTGTCCGGTGGGTACGCCCCACGGCTCGGAGACGGTCAGCACCCGGTCGAAGGGGCGCTGCTCGTGTAGCGGGCGCAGCACGTCGAGCATCGCCTCGCCGTCGGCCAGCGGGGCGTGCACGATCCGCTCGCAGTGCTGGCGGATCGACTCCTCGTACTGCCCCGGTTGGTGCACCAGGACCACGTCGACGCCCAGGTCCCGGGCGCCCTTGATCGGGGCGGGACGGCCTCCGATCACGGCTACTCTAAACATCGGTTCCGCACCTTCTCGTGGGGTTGAGGGGTTGCCCGGCCATCGCTGCCGGCTCAGGACAGGCCGAGCTGATCGGCGAGCAGCGCGGCGACGATGTCGTTGCCCTCGTCGGTCAGGTGGGCCCGGTCGACGTACAGCCAGGACTTGTCGGTCACGGCCGCGCGCAGGACCGGGTTGAGGTTCACGAAGCGGACGCCCTGCCGCTCGCAGGCGGGTGCGAGAGCGTCGGCGTAGCGCTGCCCGGCCGCCACCGAGGAGACGTCGCCATAGAGGGCCTCCCACGTGCCCAGCTTGGAGATCCGGTCCAGCTCGTCGAAGATCAGCTTCTCCTCGGGCGCCGGCTCGGCCCGCAGCCAGGTGGCCATCGGCTGCAACACGAAGGAGACCCGGGCGCCGGTGGCGGCGGCGAGCACCTGCCAGCTCGCGAGGTGCCGGCCGACCAGGTCGACCGCGCTGGCGATCGCGTCGTCGAGTTCGGGACGGACCTCGTCCGGCGACGGCCAGGAGGGTACGGCCGGCTTGGCCCGGCGACCGAAACCGCGTGACGTCTTACGGTGCCGGGCCCGTACCTCCTCCATCTGCTCGAAGAACTCGCCGCAGAAATAGAACGGTCCCTGGTCGGCGCGGTGCATCTCGACCAGCCGGGACATCACCAGGGTGTTGAAGCCGCTGAGGATGACGATCTCCTCGACCGGCGGCAGCAGGTGCCGGTAGAGCAGGAACAACAGCAGTTCCTGGGTCGAGTTGTAGCAGTGGCCGGCATAGGTGAGCCACGGGCGGGACGAGGCGTGCTTCGTCCACAAGCGCGACGCCATCGTGGTCGCGTCGCTGGTGGAGCCGTACCCGAGCGGGACGGACCCGCCGACCAGCAGGCGGACCGGCCCGTCGGGCAGAGTGCTGCCGACCGAGGCCTGCTCGTCGACGCCGTGGGAGATCCGGAAGCCCAGCCGGTCGGTGTTGATCGCTTCCGACCGGTAGTCCGGCCGGTTGAAGTACATCAGGTACGGGAGGTACTGGGTCTCCCCACGGGACGAGAAGTCGTCGTACTGCACCATCTGCGGCGTCAGGATCTCGCGCTGGAGTTTCACGTCGTCGGTTCTCCTTGTCGGAAGGGGAAGGGAAGAGGCGGAGGGGTCACCAGAGCGGACTGACGTCGGTCCGGCCGGACTGGTCGGAGTCCGCCACCTCGTCGGCGAGGATCCCGAGCTGGGCGATCCTGATGCCGGCCTGGAAGCGGCTCGACACGTTGAGGCCCTTGAGGATCGAGGAGATGTGCCGTCGGCAGGTGCGCAGCGCCATGCCCAGCCGGTTGGCGATGGCCTCGTCCTTGAGCCCGGCGGCCATCAGCCGGAGGATGGCCATCCGGGTGCCGAGCGACACCTCGTCCATCTGGTCCTCGGCGAGTTCGAGCGGGATCGCGTTGGCCCAGAGGTGCGTGAACGTGCGGTGCAGGTACTCCACCACCACGTCGTCGGAGATCACGGCGGCAGCGTGATCCGCCGTCCCCGGTGCGTCGACGGGCACGAAGGCCACCCGGCGGTCGAAGATGATCAGACGTTCGAAACTCGCCGCCGTGGTGCGGATGCCCCCGCCGTACGCCGCGACCGCCTTGGCCCGGGCCGCGAGGCCCGGATTCGCGCGGGCGGTGTGGTGGTACACGAACTGGCACCGCAGCCCACGTACGAAGATCGAGGTCACCGACGCCTCGGAGGCGCTGAACTGGTCCGTCGACCGGGGACCTCCCGGACGCAGCGAGAGGATCTCGGTGGCGCAGCGCAGGATCGCCGAGTCGATCTCGTCGCGAATCGCCTTCTCGCCCTGGACGACCCGTACGCCGTCGTGCTGCCGGCCGTACTCGGCCAGCCGCCGGCCGATCGACTGGAGCACCCGGCTGTTGGCGGCCATCGCCTGTTCCCGCTGGCGGATCTCGTCGGTGAGCGGCGCGTTGAGGATGCTCAACGCGACGTCGGGATGCACTGCGGTCAGGCCACCGTCCTCGGCGCGGGAGAGCAGGCGACGCCGGACCAGGTTCTCGCAGGCGTGTGCCCACTCGCCCCGGCTGATGCCGATCTCCGGCGGCGGGCGGTCGGCGTGGAGCCGACTCCCCAGCACCGCGTGTTCGTACGCGGCGGACTCGGCGCTGCTGAGCGGGCCACGCTGCTGGTGGACGCAGGACACGGAGGTGCTCATCGTGGCGTCAGCGTGCCGGCGGCAGGTCCGACCGGCTGGGCACGCACTCCAACCAGAGCTGGCCCGCCGTACGCCGGATGGCCTTCTCCACGTCGTCGGTGGCCGCGCCGGAGAACCGGAACCGTGCGCCGACGTGCTCGTAGCCGCCGGCCTTGGGGATCTCGGTGCCGACGGCCGGGATCACCCGGGCGTAGGGCCACTCGGACACCGGCAGGTCGAGTTCCGCGACGGTGATCCGGCAGGGCGCGGGCACCGGCGTCGGCACCAGCAGCCAACCGCCGACCCGCTGGTCGCTGATCTGCCGCACGATCGGGCTGCGGCCGAGCTGGATGTGGATCGCCGCTTCCATCAGGTCGACGCCGTGCACCTCGCGCCAGACGAACGGGATCTCGGCGCCACCCACCCGGGAGCCCGCTTCCAGGAAGTTGATCCGGACGGTGCCGTCGGCCTCGGTGCCGACGAACGCCTCCATGTGGAACACCCACGGTGCGTCACCGAAGGCGGCGCAGGCGTCGGCGAGGAACCCACCGAGCGGACCGAGCAGGTCGGCGTCGTCCACCTCCACCGAACCGAGCACGTCTCCGGCGGCGAACTCCATGCAGGTGTTGACGTAACGCGAGGCCCGCCAGGGACCAAGCTCGGTGCCGGTCCACAGGCCGTCGATGTGGAAGACCTGGTCCGGGCAGAAGGTCTGCACCATCCGGGGTTCGGGCGGCAACCGGTCGAGCGCGGCCAGGTCGTCGACCGAGTTCAGCCGCAGCACGTCACGGCTGGCCGTGCCCCGACGGGGTTTGACGATCAGCGGCCAGCCGTGGGAGTCCGCGAACCGCACGACGGCCTGCGTGTCCGGTGCGTCGGCGAACGTCGGGACGGCGACGCCGCCGCGCACGACGGTCTGCGCCATCACCAGCTTGTCGCGGAACCGGGCCAGTCGGTCGGGCCGGTCACCGGCCACCGCCAGGCGGGCCCGCAGCTCGGCCGCCGTGTCCAGGTCGCCCTCGTTGAGGGCGACGATCCGCTCGGGGACGCCGAATCGCGCGATCAGTCCGTCGGCGGCGGCGCTCACCAGGTCCAGGCGGTCGGTGGCGGCGACGAGCGCCACGGCCGCAGCCGACGCGGGTACGGCGGCCGTGGCCAGTTCGGTGCAGACGTACGTGACGTGGTGCAGGTCGTGATCGAGGTATTCCGCGTACCCCGCATAGTGATCGCGCCAACGGTGAATGATCAGAATGTGTGGCTTCATCGGGGCGTGCTCCTCGCCTTTCCGTCGATCCCATGATTCGAATAGGCGGCGAGTTCGAGGTCGCCACCGAACACGTAGTCAGGAAGTCGCTCGGCGGCACGCAGTAATTGCCCGACGTTGCCGGAATCGACTATTGCGGTACCGATGCCTCCGTCCGGTCGAATGCCATGCTCGCCGCGAGACCGATCAGAACGGTGCCCATCATGTAGCGCTGTGCCCGCAGCCAGGCCGGCTTCCGGGAGAGGAAGGCGGCGACCGCACCCGCGGTGAGCACGATGAGGCAGTTGACGGTCAGTGCCACCGTGATCTGGATCAGCCCCAGGGAAAGGCTCTGCGCCGCGATGTCGCCCTTGGCCGGGTCGACGAACTGCGGGAGGAGCGACACGTACAGCACTGCGATCTTGGGGTTGAGCAGATTGGTCATCAGGCCCATCGTGAACAGCTTCCGGGGCCCGTCGACGGGCAGGTCCTTGGGCGCGAAGGCGGACTGGCCACCGGGCTTGAGGGCGTTCCACGCCAGCCACAGCAGGTAGCACGCACCCGCGATCTTGATCGTCGTGTAGAGCGCGGGCACCAGCGCGAACACCGCCGAGACGCCGGTCACCGCGGCAAGCAGGTAGACGAAGAATCCGACGGCGACCCCGAGCAGGGAGACCAGGCCGGCCGGGCGGCCCTGGGTGATCGACCGGGACACCAGATAGATCATGTTCGGCCCGGGGGTGAGCACCATTGCCAGGGCGACGGCGGCGATGCCCAGCCCTGCGTTGACGTCGATCACGTCTTTTCTCCTGCTTCGGATAATGGGCAGCCGAAATCACAGCGGCCGTTCGTGGAAATCCCAGTAGGTGCTCAGCTCCGGCTGCAGCTTTCTGCGCAGCGGATCGCGAAACACCCGGAAGAATATACCAACCGGAACGAATATCAGAAGATAGGCCAGGATCCACAGAAGTTTCATGATCAACCCTCGTCGGTGCGGAAGCGGTCGGTCAGTCCAGGGCGATCTCGTCGCGCCAGTCGCCCTGCTCCCGCCATGCGGGCTGGTCGGCCTTGTGCAGGAGGAAGTTGCCCATCGCGAGCAGGTCGATGTTGGTGCGCATGAAGCACTGGTAGGCGTCGTGCGGAGTGGCCACGATCGGCTCACCCCGGACGTTGAACGAGGTGTTCACCAACACCGGGCAGCCGGTGATCTGCTTGAACGAGGTCAACAGCCGGTGATAGGCCGGATTGGACCGGGCCGTCACCGTCTGCACCCGCGCCGAATGGTCCACGTGGGTCACCGCCGGAATCGTCGACCGGTGCACCTTGAGCCGGTCCAGCCCGGTGGCCGTCGCCGACTCCGACACCTCCCGGCGTTGCCGCCCGGCGACCGGCGCCACGATCAGCATGTACGGGCTCTCCTGGGCCAGGTCGAAGTACTCCTCGACGTCCTCGGCCAGGACCGAGGGCGCGAACGGTCGGAACGACTCCCGGAACTTGATCTTCAAGTTCATGGTCGACTGCATGTCGACGTCACGCGGGTCACCGATGATCGACCTGGCGCCCAGAGCCCGGGGCCCGAACTCCATCCGACCCTGGAACCAACCGACGATCTTGCCGGTGGCCAACTCCTCCGCCACGTGTTTGGCGATGGCGTCCTCGGCCAACCGGGTGTACGGCACACCGAGGTCGTCCAGGAAACGGGCGATCTCCTCGTCGTCGAACGCGGGACCGAGCAGGGCGGAGGACATCCCGTCGCCGCCCTCGGCGAGGTGTGCGCGGGGCGCGCCCGACTCCGTCGCGACCATCAGGGCGGCACCCAACGCGCCCCCGGCGTCACCGGCGGCCGGCTGCACCCACACCGAGTCGAAGAGCCGCTCCCGGACGACCTTGCCGTTGGCCACGCAGTTCAACGCCACGCCGCCGGCCAGACACAGGTTGGTCTCCCCGGTCAGCTCGCGGGCGGTCCGCGCCAGCCGGGTCACCACCTCCTCGGTCACCAACTGCACCGAGGCGGCCAAGTCGAACTCGCGCTCGGTCAGCGGGCTCTCCGGCTCGCGCCGGGGGCCACCGAACAACCGCTCGAACCCACGGCCGGTCATCACGCGACCGCGCAGGAACTCGAAGTTGCGCATGTTCAGCCGGAACGAACCGTCGTCCTTGACGTCGATCAGGTGCTGCCGGATCACGTCCGCGTAGCGCGGCACACCGTACGGGGCCAGCCCCATGAGCTTGTACTCGCCGGAGTCGACCTTGAATCCGCAGAAGTAGGTGAAGGCCGAGTAGAGCATGCCCAACGAGTGCGGGTACCGGATCTCCGCCACCTGGCGCAGCTCGCGGCCCTGCCCGTGCCACAGCGTGGTGGTCGCCCACTCGCCGACGCCGTCGATGCAGAGCACCGCCGCCGACTCGTACGGGCTGGGCAGGAACGCGGAGGCCGCGTGGGACTCGTGGTGCCGTCGTACGCTGATCTCCGGGACCTCGGCCGACCCGAGCGCCGCCAACGACCGGCGTACCTCGCCGATGGTGTCGCGCTTCCAGGACATCCACTCGGGCAGGACCCTGGTGAACGCCTCCAGCGAGAACGGTGCCGAGCCGGCGAAGCTCGTCAGCACCCGGCCGAACTTCAGCTCCGGGTCCTCGTAGTAGGCGACGGCGTCCACGTCGCTCAGCGTGACGCCGCCCTCGGCCAGGCAGTACCTGACGGCCTCGGCCGGGAAGGACGGGTCGTGGCGCTTGCGGGTGAACCGCTCCTCCTGGGCGGCCGCGATGGGCGTGCCGTCCCGCACCAGCACCGCCGCGCTGTCGTGGTAGTAGGCGGACAACCCCAGAACCAGCTTTCCCACTGGCGTTCCCCTCGATCGTGGGTGTGGGTGGGTGGACGGTCAGATGGCGGCGAGTGACCTGCTGGCCTTGCGGGCGCGGCGAAACGCCCGTCGTGCCAGCAGGCCGGTCGGTGGGTTGAGCGAGCGGAACCCGGTGCGTACCCGGTCCCAGACCTCGGTGATCGCCTGCGCGCCGTGGGACACCGGCAGCGAGGCGAGATAGGTGTCCACGGCGTCGGCGGCCCAGGCGGAGTGCCCGGTGGCGACGTTGTCAATCGTGTTGTGGATGTCCACGAACTTCGTGGAGAAGCCGTAGCTCTTCAGCGCCTGGCGGGCCCGGCGGTACGTCCCGCCGACGCCGGACAGCTCCATGGCCAGGTTCAGCCCGAGGATCTCCGGCATGAACGTACGCGGGAAGCGCCCGATGCTGAGCCAGTACACCGGAAGCTCGAAGGACCCGTCCCGGAACCCGTCCCACTCGGCGAACTCCCGCGACGCCGTCGGTGGCACCTGGACGTCCATCTCGGCGAGCACCTCCCGATAGATCAACGGGTGGTTCATCCGTGGCACGCCGTTGCCGAGCTCGTCCCAGTAGGTCTCGAACAGGAAGTAGCCCTGCTCCGACGCCGCGTGTTCGTAGTCGGTGAACCCCTGGAGCCAGGCGCCGTCGATCAACGTCAACGGGGCCAACTGCACGGTAGAGTCGACGAGATCCTCCCGCGTCGGCATCGGCGCGTCGGCCGACTCCTCGAAGTCACGCCCCTGCCGGTCGTGCTGCTCGACGAGCCAGGGGCGCAGGCCCTCCCGGCCCCACACGTCGGGCAGCCGCTGCGGGTCCGTCGCCATGTTGTGTCGGGACCGCGCCAGCCAGCCCCGCACGTAGTCGACCGCGAACCGGCGCACGGCCGGGGTGTCCGTCCGCTGCTGGAGCAGGTGGTACGCCTCCCGGACGTCAGCCGGCTCCCGGTCGCCCGTGACCGGACCGCCCGCGACCGCGCCGACCGTGACCGAGGCCAGCAGTTCCGGGGAGACCGTCCGCTCCTCGTGGACCGGCCCGAGGCGAGCCCGCGTCGGCTGCCCGGTGGGGAGCGAGTCGATCCAGCGGCGGATGACGACCAGGTCGGCCGGGGAGAACACCCGGAACATCGGGCCCCGTTCCCCGACGAGGCCGTTGACCAGCGGACTCTGCGCGGAGCGGCCCGGTTTGACCAGGCGGCTGGCGGCCAGCTCGGCCAGCAACCCGCGCGGATCCGTCCGAGCCTCCTCCAACCAGCTCGACAGCGGCCGGTCCGCCACGGTGAAGTCCCGGTGGTAGACGGCGCCCTCCCGCGCCCGGTGGCGGAGCAACTCGGCCATCTCGTACGCCGGGTCGAGGGCCTCCTCCAACTCGGTGAGAAGACTCGTGCTCCACCGCCTCAGCACGGTGAACGCCCACCGGAAACCGTCGGTCACCCGGGCCAGCTCCGCGTCGTCGAAACCGTGCTCGACGACGTCCAGGCACAGCTCCAGCCCGGTCCGCGTCTCACCGTCCCGGGCAGCGGACGGATCGATCGCGCTCCAGTCCACGAGCTGCGGATGCGCCTGACGCACCAGCCGCAGAGCGGGCAGCAGTCCGACCGTACGCAGACACAGGTCGGCGCCGATGATCTCGGGGCGGAACTCGGCCGGTCTCCGGCTCATGGCCAGCAGGGTCGCGGGCAGACAGAAGTGGTGGTCGGCCACCCGGGGGTCGTGCACCAGCCGGGCCACCGGCACGGCGTGCTCGGACAGGTGCAGGTGACGGAGCAGGGCCAGGTACACGCTGCCGCGCGAGTCCTGCGGCCGTCCGACACCGACGTCGGAGGCGTACAGGGTCAGGATGCGCAACGTCGTCGCGTCGTCCGCGTTTCCCGGCGCACTCTGCCACTGCAACCAGGCCCCGGACCGCAGCGCGAGTGGTGCGGCCGCGAGCGCGGTGCGACGGACCAGGGACTCCGTGGCCGGCGGAGCCGTGGCCGAGGAGACCAACTCCTCGAACCGGCGGGACTCGGCGGTCGACCAGCGCACCGCCTCGTCCCGCAGCCCGTCCAGTGCTGCCGGCAGCGACTCACGGTCGGCGGTGTCGCCGATCTCCGACCGCAGCCGCGCGACGAACGGGTCGCCCGGAAAGGAGGTCTCGGGGTCGACCGCGATGACGAACAACTCACGGGACCGGGTCTGCTGATCAAGCGGTCGGCCCACATGCCGACCCGACGGAACGACTTCTTTCGTTGACACTGCCAGCTCCTGGCTCTATCCGTGTCTGCTATCCCGAAACAATGTGGTAATCAAATGTTCGGACGGAATCTTGACGGCACGGAGGGTCCGCGCGACAAACATGCCACTTGTCGCGACGGGGAAGGTGTCGTCGTCTCGGGAAGCTAGAACATCGGGTAGATCGAGGCGTCGTTCTTCGGCTTCTTCTTGCGGCCGAAGATCTTGTTAAGAATTCTGCGTACCACGTTCATTCTTCTGCCCTCACCTGAGACGGGCCGGTGTCGGCCCTAGGACGAGAAATTCAACTGCTCGGCCAACAGTCGGGCCACCAGGTCTAACCCGTGGTCGGTCATGTGGGCTCGGTTGACAAACAGCCAGCTGTCGTCCTTGACGCTGGTCGCGAGGAGCGGATTGATGTCCAGGAACCTGACGCCGATCTTTTCGCAACCCAGTTGCAGCAGCTCCGCATATCTGCGGACCGAATCCCTGGTGGCGATGTCACCGAACAGTTCCCAGAAGTTCGAGATCTTGTCCAGCTCGTCGAAGAGCCGCTTCTCCTGCGGTGCGGCCGTCTCGCGTACCCAGGTGGCCAGCGGCTGGAGCACGAACGTGATCCTGGTGTCGGTGGCGGCCGCGAGCTGCTGCCACGACTCCAGATGCCGCACGGTCAGCGCAGCCGCGTCCGCGATGCGGACCTCCAGCGTGCGAACCGGTTCGTCGCCGCCGGTCGGCGAGACGCCGGAGCCGAAGGGATGCGTCCGGTACTGGGACTTGAGCTTGTCCATCTGGCCGAAGAAGTCGCCACAGTTGAAGAACGCGCCGTCGTCGCCGCGCTGAGCGGCGGGCAGGCGGGCCAGGGCCAGGTTGTTGAGCCCGGACACGATAACGATCTCCTCCACCGGCGGCAGCAGGTGCCGATAGAAGAGGAAGAGCAGCAGCTCCTGGGCGGAGGAATGGCTGCGGCCCGCGAAGTTCAACCAGGGCAGCGCCGGTGCGTGGGTGGTCCACAGTCGCGAGGCGAGTGTCGCCTGATCGCAGGTGGCTCCGATGCCCATCGCCATGGAACTGCCGGCCACCAGCCGGATCGGACCGTCGGCCGGCTTCCCGCCCGCCGACGCATGGTCGTCCGCTCCGTGCGAAAGGCGAAAACCGAGACGATCCGTATTGATGACCGGGGAGCGGTAGTCCACGCGGTGAAAATGCATCACATAGGACATCCAGCGTGCCTGGCCGCGTTGGTCGAAATCATCGTAAACAAGCATCTGCGGGGTCAACTCGGAGCGCGCCGAGCTTGGACAACGCACTGTTCCCCCCATTGAGAATTTTCAGCCGGGGCCCCCAACCCATCTACGGCCGTTGTTGCGTGAGTACGGTAACACGCACAGTGGTGGAGGAAAAAGGGTCGACCGCGGGAATTATCGCCTGTCTGGTTTATCCTGGGTTGAGTGGAGGATTCCCGAACCAGCAAACATTGAACTGATCTCAGCGACTTTGCGCGTAGGTATTTGTGTTCGAAACGAGGTGCCCCGATTGTGCTGGCGGCCGTGTCGAGTGAGGTCAGGCGGCCTTTCGGGTGTCCTCGGACTGTAGTGCACCATCACCGTTCTCGGGGGATGGGACGCGCGGTCGACGTGGCTCCGGCGACGCCCGGACCGTTCGGCCGAATGACGTGCGCCACTATCCGGCCGGCGGGCCGGCGGGCCGGCGGGCGACGGCACGCACCGGACCCGCTGCGCACAAGAGTGAGGCCCTGACCGGCGATAATGCCGGTCAGGGCCTCACATCTGTCGGGGTGGCCGGATTCGAACCGACGACCTCTTCGTCCCGAACGAAGCGCGCTACCAAGCTGCGCCACACCCCGAGGCGTGCGGACAAATACTAGCCCACCCGCCCCGGGGGTCAAACTCGGTACCCCCGGGGCGGGAGTTCAGCGGGGGATCAGGGTGAGCAAGCTGGCCTCGGGCGGGCAGGCGAACCGGACCGGGGCGGTCGGGTGGGTGCCGAGGCCGGCGGAGACGTGCAGCCAGGAATCGGAGCCGGGCCAGCGGTGCAGGCCCTTGGCCATTGACCGGGGCAGCCCGCAGTTGGTCACCAGCGCGCCCACTCCCGGTACGCACACCTGGCCGCCGTGGGTGTGACCGGCGAGCAGCAACCCGAAGCCGTCGGCGGCCATCTCGTCGAGCAGCGCCGGTTCGGGGGAGTGGGTCAGGGCGATGGAGAGATCGGCCGAGGCGGAGACCGGGCCGGACACGGAGGGGTAGTCGTCGCGTTCGATGTGCGGGTCGTCCACACCGGCCATGTCGATCGCCCGGCCGCCGGCCTTGAGCGTGACCCGTCGATTGTTCAGGTCGGTCCAGCCGGCCCCGGTGAAGACGTCACGCAGTTCCTCGTAGGGCAGCTCGACGCCCTCGGTGTACTCCCGGTCGGGCAGGAAGTAGCTGAACGGGTTCTTCAGCACCGGGCCGGTGTAGTCGTTGGAGCCGAAGACGAAGGCGCCCGGGTAGTCGAGCAGCGGCTGCAGCGCCCGCAGGACGCCCGGCACCGCCCCCGGGTGGGCCATGTTGTCACCGGTGACCACGACCAGGTCGGGGTCGAGGGCGGCCAGCGAGGCCACCCAGTTCTGCTTGCGTACCTGGTTGGGGGTCATGTGCAGGTCGGAGAGGTGCAGGACGCGCAGCGGCTCGGTGCCGGTCGGTAGCACCGGGACGTCGAAGCGCCGGAGGGTGAACATGTTGCGCTCGACGAGGGACGCGTACGCCAGGGCGGCGGCGCCCGTCGCGACGGTGGCGGTCGCGAGCCGGAATAGTGTGCGCTTTCGCATGCCGATCAGGGTAGTTTGGGCGACCATGAGCACGCTGAAGGACCGCCTCACCGCCGACATGCGCGCCGCCCTCAAGGCCCGCGACGAGCTGACCACCTCCACCCTGCGGATGGCCCTGGCCGCCGTCGGCACGGCCGAGGTCTCCGGCAAGGCCAAGCGTGAGCTCAGCGACGACGAGGTGCTGGGTGTGTTGACCAAGGAGGCGAAGAAGCGCCGCGAGGCCGCCACCGCCTTCGCCGACGCGGGTCGCGCCGAGCAGGCCGCCAAGGAGACCGCCGAGGGCGAGGTGCTGGAGCGTTACCTGCCGAAGCAGCTCTCCGACGCCGAGCTGACCGAGCTGGTCACGGGGGCGCTCGCCGCGGGCGGGTTCACCGGCAAGGCGCAGATGGGACCGGCCATGAAGGCGGCCCAGGCTGTGGTGGCCGGCCAGGCCGAGGGTGGTCGGGTCGCCGCCGAGGTACGCCGACAGCTCGGCCTCTGACCCTGCACCGACGGGTACGCGCCGGGCCGCCGACCACGCCGACCAGACAGAACGGGCGGGCATCCCTCTCCAGGGGTGCCCGCCCGTTCACGTGCGGTTCGGTTCGACCGGCGGTCAGCCGCCCGGTCGGTCCGGGGGCCGACCCGGGTTGCTCGGCGGTCCGCCCGGTCCGCCGTTGCCGTTGCCGTTGCCGGCGTCGTTGTTGCCGCCACCACCACCGGAGCTGACCAGGATCGTCACGATGCCGTTCTTGATGGTGCGGCCCTCGGGGCTGGTGCCGGCGGCGGTGCCGGCCGGGCATTCCGAGGTGACCCGGTTACTCGAGACCACCGGCTGGAACCCGGCGCCGGAGATGCGTGACCTGGCCTGGTCGACGGAGGTGCACTTCACACCTGGGATGCTGCGCTGATCACCCTCGGAGATCTTCTTGCCGGGTGGATCGAAGTTGATCCCCTTCTTGCCGTCCATCGCGGCTTTCAACGCCTCATAGACCGGCGGGTTGATGCCGTCCGCCGTCTTGTGCCTCATCTTGACGTTCGTCTGCGGCCAGTCCGGGTCGGCCAGGATGCCGGCGACCGCGTACTGCTTGGTCATCGCGACCAGGGAGGCGGTCTTCTCGGAGTCGGTGGTGCCGGACTTCCCAGCGATCGGCTTACCGACGATGCCCCGCCCCTCGGCCGCCGTCCGACTTCCACCGCACTTGGTCGTGGGGGAACTGTCGCCGACCGGGCAGCGGGCCGCGTCCACGGCCGCCCTGGCCACGTCCGTGCTGATCCGCTTCTCGCAGCGCGGGTTCGCCACGTCCAGCTTGTTGCCGTCCAGATCGCGGATCTCCTGCACCGGGGTCGGCTCGCAGTACTTGCCGTCGGCGGCCAGCGTGGCGTAGGAGTTCGCCAACTCCAGCGGGGTGACCTGCGAGACGCCCAGGGTGAAGGCGCCCCACTGGTTCGCCGACTCCTTGGTGCGCGCGAGGTCCGCGTCCTCACGCTCCCGGAACTCGATACCCAGGCGCTTGGCCACGTCCACCACGTTCGCCGCGCCCACCTGCTGTTGCAGCGGGACGAAGTACGTGTTGGTCGAGGCGGAGAAGGCGCTCCACATGTCCTTCACGCCGCCGGGCTGCAGGTTGGAGTTGGTCGGGCAGTAGAAGTGCGTGCCAGGGCAGGCGGCCGGACTGCTGGGGCTGATGATGTACTCCGACTTGAACTGCTGCGGCGCGTTGATGGTGTAGCTGAGCGGGATGCCCTTCTCCAACGCGGCCACGATCGTGTAGATCTTGAAGACCGAGCCGGCCTGGTAGCCGGTGATCCCGTCACCGCCGGTCAACAGCGGGTTGACCGTGTTCGGGTAGTTACCGCGCTTGCCGTTCTCGCGCTGCTTGGGATCGCTGTGCGGCAGGTTCTTCGGCTTGTTCGGGTTGTCCAGCTTGAAGTTGCGGTTCACCGAGAGGGCCCGGACCCGGCCGGTGCCGGGCTCGACCACCGCGATCATCGCGGCTTCCTTGGACTTCACCGACTTGGCCTTGCGGACCGCCTTGTCGGCGCCGTCCTGGGCCTGCGTGTCGAGCGTGGTGACGATCGTGTAGCCGCCGCTCTTGAGGAGCCGCTCCCGGTCGTACGTGGTCGAGCCGAACGTCTCCTGCGACATCCACCAGCGGTAGAAGTAGTCGCAGAAGAAGCCCCAGGCGTTCTTCTTGGTGGCGACGCAGCCGTTCGGCGCCCGCTTGCCCTTGACCACCAGCTTGACGGCCTTGGCCTTGTCGGCGTCCTCCTGGCTGACGGCGCCGGTCTTGACCATGTTGTCGATCACGTAGTCGCGCCGGGCGACCGCCTGCGGGTAACCGCTCTTGGTGGTCGGGTCGAACGAGGTCGGCGCCTTCACCAGGCCGGCCAGCATGGCGGCCTCGTCGACCGTCAGGTCCTTCGGCGGCTTGTTGAAGTAGACCTGGCTGGCGGCGTAGACGCCGTACGCGCCGTTGCCGAACGCGGCGAGGTTGAGGTAGCTCGTCAGGATCTCGTCCTTGCTGAGCGTCTTCTCGATCTGCAACGCGTAGTTCATCTCGCGCAGCTTGCGGGCGCTGGTGTCCTCCGTCGCGGCGACCACGTCGGCCGGGTGCGTCGCCGAGTACGCGATGCCCATCCGGACGTACTGCATGGTCAGGGTCGAGGCGCCCTGCCGGTCGTTGCCGGCGGCGCTGTTGTTGACGAAGGCACGGGCGACGCCGTTGAGGTCGACTCCGTTGTGGTTGTAGAAGTCGTGGTCCTCGGCCGCGATGATCGCGTTGCGCATGTTCTCGCCGATGTCGGCGAACGTGATGTCGCGCCGGTTCTCGTCGTACATCGTGGCCAGCGGTGTCTTCTTGTCGGACGCCAGCAGGTAGCTGATCTGGGGGGCGCGGGACACCGTCAGTTCCTTCGGCAGTGCGCCGAAGGTCTCCGCGCCGGCCTTGGCGGCCAGGCCAGACATCGCCACTGCGGGAAATGCCGCTGCGGCGACCACTACGCCGGCCAACAACCCACAGATGAGCAGCGATGCGGCGTTGGTCAGGATGTTGTGGTCACGCTTCCGCATCCAGGTCACCTCGACAGGGTACGCGAACAGGTAACGAGGGGCGCTTGGGCATCTTTCCCCATTTCCTGCGCGCGCCGTCCTCGTTGTGCTAGACGCGTGGCACCGGCGATCTGGTTGCCTGTGATCCGTGCCGAGTTTCCTCCGCCTACCGGGTGCCGCGCAGCGTTTTCGCGGACTCCGGCGGGGTAAGCGGGGGTCCCGAGCCCGAGAGGTCGGGAGTGTCCGGAATGATGGATTTGGCCGACAACGTTGCGTAATCGGGTGACTACAGAGCATGATGGTTGCGGCGACAGCGCCACATGTCGTCTGTGCCGCCTTGGGGTAAGGCGTGCCGGATGACCGGGGGGAATTGCCGGCTGGCCCGCGACGGCGTCGGTAGTACTGCAAGGGGGGACGAGTACAGATGGGCATGATCACTGACTGGCCGTCGTTGGCGGCGTGTCAGAACGGGGACCCGGACGCGTTGTTCGTACAGGGCGCCGAACAGAACGTGGCCAAACGGATCTGCCGGAGTTGCCCAGTCCGCTACGAGTGCCTGGCCGACGCGTTGGACAACCGGATCGAGTTCGGTGTCTGGGGTGGCATGACCGAACGCGAACGTCGGGCGTTGCTGCGCCGGCACCCGCAGGTGACGAGCTGGCGCAAGATGTTCGAGGCGGCGATGAAGAAGAACGCCAAGGACAAGGCCGGCAAGGACAAGATTCTCGCCACCACCTGACCGGCGCGGTCAGGAGCGGCCGATCGCCGCCCCGATCGTCCGCAGCCCGTCGACGTCGTGCACGTCGGCGGGCTGTGCCGTCACCGACACGGCCGGCACCTGCGGGAACGCCTCGGTGAACCGCGCCGCCACCCGCTGCTCGCGTACCGCCTGCTCGGCCAGGGCCGCGTGGGCGCGCAACACCTCGACGACGCCCTCGTGGCCCCCGGTCAAGGCCAGCCGGTCGGCGGCGGCCCGGCTGGCCGACGCGTCCAACCCGGTGTCGGCCGGACGGTGCACCCGGTTGAGCACCAGACCGGCCAGCGGCATGTTCTCCTCCCGCAGCCGCCCGGCGAAGTAGGCGGCCTCCCGGACCGCGTCCGGTTCCGGGGCCGCGACCAGCAGGAATGCCGTCTCACTCGCCTGGAGGATGCGGTACGTCTGCTCCGCCCGCTGCCGGAACCCGCCGAACATCGAGTCGAGCGCGGCCACGAAGCCGGACAGGTCCGTCAGCAACTGCGCGCCGAGGATCTTCTGGACCACCCGGGAGAACATCCCGAACGAGGCGGTGACCAGGCTGAACATGCTGCGCCCGCCGGTCCGTGCCGGGGCCAGCAGGAGCCGCAGCATCCGCCCGTCGAGGAACCGGGACAGCCGTGCCGGCGCGTCCAGGAAGTCCAGCGCCGACCGCGACGGCGGAGTGTCCACCACGATCAGGTCCCAGTCGCCGCGTGCGTGCAACTGACCCAGCTTCTCCATCGCCATGTACTCCTGCGTACCGGCGAAGGTGGAACTCATCGCCTGGTAGAAGGGGTTGGCGAAGATCTCGGACGCCTTCGTCGGGTCGGTGTGCGCGAGCACCACGTCGTCGAAGGTGCGCTTCATGTCGAGCATCATGGCGTGCAACTCGCCGCCGCTGTCCTCGACGTCGATCCCCTTGACCTGTCGGGGCGTGTTGTCCAGCTCGGTCAGGCCGAGCGACTGTGCCAGTCGCCGAGCCGGGTCGATGGTGAGCACCACCGTACGGCGACCGTGTCGCTCGGCCGAACGGAGCGCGAGCGCGGCGGCTGTGGTCGTCTTACCCACCCCGCCCGCACCGCAGCAGACCACGATCCGTACGCCGGGATCGGCCAGGATCCGGTCGACGTCCAGCGGCGGCGCGGCGTTGTCGGAAGGCACCAATCGAGCGTATCGGCCCGACCCGGTCCGCGCGGCGGGCCGAGGTCAGGTGTGAGTCAATCGCCCCGCACCAGGGCGGCGGCGAGCACGTCCAGGCCGGCGCGGTCCACCCCGTCGGGCAGCAGCGGCAGCTCCACCCGGGGCACGTCCAGTTCCGCCAGGTCGGCGCGGAGCGAGTCCTCCAGCTCCCGGCGGACGGCCTGGTCCCGTGCCTCGTCGCGCAGCCCGGCGAGGGTCCGCCGGTCGGCGGGCAACCCGGCGGCGCGCAGCCCCCGCGCAAGCTCCGCCTCGGTGACCATGCGTCCCGTCGGCAGCGGCGGCCGGGTTCCGTTGACGATCACCCGGCCCACCCCGAACCCGAGCGAGGTCAGCTCGGCGATGGCGTCGACGGTCTCCTGGACCGGCATCTCCTCCAACAGCGTCACCACGTGCACCGCGGTCATCGGCGATCGCAGCAGCACCGAGACCCCTTCGCTCTGGGTCTTGATCGGGCCGACCTTGGCCAGCCGGGCGGTCTCCGCGGTCACGTTCAGGAAGCGGGCGATCCGGCCGGTCGGCGGGGCGTCCAGCACCACCGCGTCGTACACCCGCCGTTGCTCGACCCGGCGGGTGGTGGCCTCCTTGACCTTGCCGGTGAGCAGCACGTCGCGCAGGCCGGGAGCGATGGTCGTGGCGAAGTCGATCGCGCCGAGCTTGCGTAGCGCCCGCCCGGCGGCGCCCAGCTTGTAGAACATGTCCAGGTACTCCAGCAGCGCCTCCTCGGCGTCCACCGCGAGTGCCCACACCTCGCCGCCGTCCGCCGCGTCGGCCAGGTGCCGCTCCGCGTACGGCAGCGGGTCGGTGCCGAAGAGCTGGGCGATGCCCTGACGCCCCTCCACCTCGACCAGCAGCGTGCGCCGCCCATCGGCGGCCAGGGCCAGGGCCAGGGCGGCGGCCACGCTGGTCTTGCCCGTGCCGCCCTTGCCGGTCACCACGTGCAGGCGGGCGGGCCACTCCGTACCGGCCCGGTCGGCCGGGCGCTGCGCTGCTCCCACCGGCCGAGCCTATCCAGCCGGTCGACTCAGGCGACCTCGCAGACCCACCAGCCGCTCTTCCGGATCACCGTGAAGCGCAGGTCCTGGTCGGCGATCTTCTCGTCGGCGGTGGTCACCGTCACGGTGGTGGTGACGGTGGCCCGGTCCCCGGTCTCGTTGTCCACCTTCGGGGTGTCCCAGCGGAATCGGGGGGTCTGGTGCGCCGCCACGTACTCCTCGACCTCGGCGACCTTCGCCCGGATCTTGTCCTGGTCGCGTGCGCCGGTGCAGACCAGCCGGGCCGCCTTGGCCGCGTCCCGCTCCTGGTAGACCGCCGTGAGGAAGTCGTCGACCGCGACCGACGGATCCTGGGCGCCCTCGCCGGACTCGGCGTTGCGCACGGTCAGGAACGCCACCACACCGCCGCCGGCACAGAGCAGCAGCACCACGGCCAGGGCGATCGAGGCCACCAGGGCACCGCCCCGTCTGCGGGACGGCGCGGTCGGCGGCGGGTACGGCGGATAACCGCCGGGCGACGCCGCAGCCGGTCCCGGACCGGCCGGCGAGGAGGGGGCGACCGGTGGGCCGGCCGGCAGCGGGTCGGTGGGGCCGGTCGGGCCGCCAGCGGGTGGCTGGGTCATCGCGTACCCCCGGGTGCGGCGCACCGCCGCGCGACGGCGACGGGCGTGGGATGGGGCGGCCGGGCCGGGCGCCCGTCCAGACGGGAAGGGTAGCGGTCCATCGGTGGGGTGCGGGGGTCCCGGTGTCACCTGTGCGGGCGGCGCGATCAGTTTCCTGCTGGTGAGGTGTCGCAAATGTGACGAAAGGCCGATGGGCGTGCGCGTCCTGTTGATGGGACCGCCACGGCGGCCCTACCGTCGCTCCGGCACGCCCTGACTGGGCTGGCCGCAGCGGTGCCGGACCGGCCGGCGGCGCCGTGACCAGGTACGACGCCCGGAGGCAGTGCATGCGCGACATCGACAACACCCCCCGAGCCCAGTTCTCCGCCGGGGGCCGGCGGGGCAGCCGGACGGCCGGCGGCGAATCCTCCGGCCGGCTTCCGGTCAACGAGCGGTCGTACCGGCGTACCGCCGACCCGGTCGGGATGGTCGAGCCGGCCGGCGGGCGGGACGACGAGGTTCCCGGCTACGTCATCCACCTGCCCGTCCGGGTGGCCGACCTGGCCGCGGCGACCGCGTTGGCCGCCCGGGTGGCGACCTCGCTGAACTTCCTGCCCGAACTGGACGCGGGGGAGACCGAGGTGTCGACCGCCGACGACCAGAACAACCGGCACCAGGTCTTCTGCGACCTGCTGCTGCCCGACCGCAGCCGGTGCCCCCAGCCGTACGACCACAAGGGCCTCTGCGGGGACGTGTCGATCGCCCCCGAGCAGCGTCCCGCCGCAGAGCAGTGGCCGACCTCGGAGCAGCGTCCCGCGTCCTGACCGGCCGGCGGACCGTAGGCTGTGCCCCGAAGTGTCCATGCCACCGAGGGAGCTCTCCACCGATGCAGAAGTGGGAATACGCCACGGTCCCGCTGCTGGTCCACGCGACCAAGCAGATCCTCGACAACTGGGGTGAGGACGGCTGGGAACTGGTCTCCGTCGTACCCGGGCCGAACCCGGAGCAGCTCGTCGCCTACCTCAAGCGCCCGAAGGCGTGAGGCCGTGAGCAACGGACCGCACGCAAAGTTGGCGGAACTCGGGCTGGAGCTGCCGGAGGTGGTGCCGCCGGTGGCGAGCTACGTCCCGGCGGTGCAGTCCGGCCAGCACGTGTACGTCTCCGGGCAGCTCCCGATGGCCGAGGGCAAGCTGCTGGCCACCGGCAAGGTCGGCGCCGGTGTCTCCGCCGACCAGGCCAAGCAGCTCGCCGAGCGGTGCGCCCTCAACGCGCTCGCCGCGATCGACGCGCTGGTCGGCCTGGAGAACGTCGTCAAGATCGTCAAGTTGACCGGTTTCGTGGCGAGCGCGCCCGGCTTCACCGGTCAGCCCGGTGTCATCAACGGCGCGTCCGACCTGTTCGGCGCGGTGTTCGGCGAGGCCGGTCGGCACGCCCGGTCGGCCGTCGGCGTGGCCGAGTTGCCGCTCGACGCGCCGGTCGAGGTCGAGGTCATCGTCGAGGTCGCCTGACCCGACGTCACCGTGATCTTGCGGTTCCGCCCGGACGAAGGCCCCTAACGAGGGCGAATCGGGGAGCGGAACCGCAAGATCGCGGAGGTGCGTCCCCGGGGTCGTACGATCGCAGCCATGGGAGGGCATGTGACGGGGGCGGTGACCGCCCTCGCCAGCGAGCTGCCGGAATGGGTGACGCTGCTGCGGGCACCCAACCCGGGGCCGATGACGCTGGACGGCACCAACACCTGGCTGCTGCGCGCACCGGGCGCGGAGTTCGGGGTGGTGGTCGATCCGGGACCGGCCGACGAAGCGCACCTGGCCGCGATAGCGGAGTGGGGACCGGTCGGCCTGGTGCTGATCACCCACGGGCATCCGGACCACACCGAGGGCTCGCCGCGCCTGCGTGACCTGCTCGGCGGGGCACCGGTACGCGCCGCCGACCCGGCGCACAGCATCGGCGGAGCGGCGCTCGACGCCGCTGGTGACGTGGACGGGCACGGGCTGGACATCCGGCTCGTACCCACCCCCGGGCACACCGCCGACTCGGTCTGTTTCCTGGTCGCGCACGGTGGGCGGCAGGTGGTGCTGACCGGCGACACCATCCTGGGACGGGGCACCACCGTGGTCGCCCACCCGGACGGCCACCTCGGTGACTACCTGGCCAGCCTGGAACTGCTCGCGACGTACCGGGGGATTCCGGCGTTGCCGGGCCACGGGCCGGCACTGGCCGACTGCGGTGCCGCCGCCGACTTCTACCTGGCCCACCGGCGGGCCCGGCTGGACCAGGTCCGAGCGGCGTGCGACGGCGGGGCGCGGACCCCGGCCGAGGTGGTCGCCGTGGTGTACGCCGACGTGGACCGGTCGCTGTGGTGGGCGGCGGAGTGGTCCGTGCGCGCCCAACTCGAATACCTGGGCCGGGAATCCGAAGGTGACGCCGCGAGGTTGGACCGACCGTGACCTGCCCGGTGTGCGGAACCGTCGCGGTGCCCGGCGCCCGGTTCTGCCACAACTGCGGCGCGGCGCTGCCGGCCGCCGCCACCCTGCCCGCCACCGAGCGTCGGGTGGTCACCGTGCTCTTCGGCGACCTCTCCGACTTCACCTCGTGGTCCGAGGACCTCGACCCGGAACGCGTCGGCGCGGTTACCGACCGGGTGCTGGCCGCCCTGGCCGGTGCGGTGAAGACGTTCGGCGGGCACGTCGACAAGCTCACCGGTGACGGGATCATGGCGGTCTTCGGCGCCCCGGTCGCGCACGAGGACGACGCCGAACGCGCCGTCCGGGCCGCCCTGTCCATGCAGCGGGCGGTCCGTCGGGTGCTCGACGACGAGCGCGGCGGCGGTGCGCCGCTGGGGCTGCGCGTCGGGCTGAACACCGGTGACGTGATCGCCGGCATCCAGGCCGCCATCGAGTACACCGTCATCGGCGACACCGTGAACACCGCCGCGCGGCTGGCCGACGCCGCCGCCGTCGGCGCGGTCTACGCCGGGGCGCGGACCGCGGCGGCCACCCGGCACGTCGCCAGTTGGCGGGCGCTGCGACCGTTGCGCCTCAAGGGCAAGCGCGAGCCGGTCGAGGCGTACGAGCTGCTCGGCCTGCTGGACGCGCCGGGCACCCGCTCCGGCCTCGGCGACGAGGCGCCCTTCGTGGGCCGGGAGACCGAGATCGGCCGGGTCGCCGGTCGGCTGGCCGAGGTGATCGACCGGGGCGAGACCCGGGTGCTGCTGATGACCGCCGAGGCGGGCATCGGCAAGTCCCGGTTCGCCGCCGAGGTGGAGCGCCTGGCCGCCGGCTACGACGTCGGCGCCGGACGGTACGCGGCGCACACCGGCGCCCGGGTCCTCTCGGTACGCTGCGCCGCGTTCGGTGAGCGCCGTCGGCTGGCACCCCTGGCCGACCTGGTACGCGCCGCCGCCGGCCTGCCCAACGACACGGCCACCGCAGTCACCCGGGCCGCCGTCGAGGAGCGGCTGCGCCGACTCGGGCAGCGCCTCAGCCGCTCCCGCACCGCGCCCGCCCCGGTCGCCGTCGACCAGTTGCTGGCCCTGCTCGGGTACGCCGAACTGCCCGCCGCCGCTCACACCGACCAGAGCGAGTGGACCGGCACCCAACCGCCACCCGACGCCGAGGCGGTGCCCAACGCGGTGGCCGACCTGCTCAGCGCGCTCGCCGAGGAGGCGCCGCTGATGGTGGTGGTCGACGACCTGCACGACGCCACCGCGGAGACCATCGGCGCGCTGGAGGTCACCCTGTCCCGGCTCGACGGGCCGGTCCTGGTGCTGCTGCTCGGGCGGCCCGAGCTGGTGCGTACCGCGGGCACCCTGGCCCGGGTCGCGGACGCCGAGGTGCAGCCGTTGCCGCCGCTGCGCGGCGCCGACGCGTCCCGCCTGCTCACCAGCTACCTCGGTGGCGGGCGACTGACGCAGGCCGACGCCGACCGGCTGCTCGCCACCGCCCAGGGCAACCCGTTCTATCTGGCCGAGCTGGTCACCCTGCTGATGGAGCGCGGCGCGCTGACCGCCGGGGCGCGCAACGACTGGCGGCTGGCGCCCGGCTCGCTCGGCAGTCGGCTGCTCTCCCGCGACCTCGCGGCCGTGCTCGCGGCCCGGATCGACGCGCTGCCCGCCGAGGCCCGTTCGGTGCTGCGGGACGCCGCGGTGGTCGGGGACACGGTGCCCGACGGTGCGTTGCAGGCGCTGCGCGAGCAGCGGGCCGGACGCGACGGCCGACCGGCCGCGGTGGCCGCGCTGGAACTGGACCGGGCCGTGGAGGAGCTGCTGCAACGCCGCATGCTGCACCGCACCCGCACCGGGTACGCCTTCGCCACCCCGCTGATGCGGGAGGCCGCGTACGCCGGGATCAGCAAGGCGGAGCTGGCCGAGCGGCACGCCGCGCTGGCCCGGTGGGCGAGCCCGGCGGCCAGCGTCAGCAGCGGCCTGGGCGGCCCCGACCTGGTCGCGACCGGCACCACGGCCGGTCCGAGCGGCTTCACCGAGGCGGTTCGGGACGACTTCGTGGCGCAGCACGTCGAGCGGGCCACCGCGTTGGCCGACGCGGTCACGTTGCGTCCGGACGCGCCGGCCCGGGCGGTCGCCCCGCTGGGCGTCGCCGCGCTCGGCCGGGCCACCCGACGCGCCCTGCACGAGGGCGAGCCGGCCCTCGCCGTCGAGTACGCCGAGCGCGCCGCCGAACTGGCCCGCGTGGACGGCGTACCGGCTTCCGACCGGGTGGTGCACGCGCGGGCGCTGCTCCAGGTCGGCCGGGTGGCCGACGCGCTGGCGTCGGCCGAGAAGATCGCCGCCAACGCCGGGGACCAGGCGACCACCCGGGTCAGCGCGCTGCTGCTCGCTGGGCAGGCCCAGCAGGCGATGGGTGACCTGCGGCGGGCCGAGACCTGCTGGCGGGAGGCGTTGCAGGTGGCCTCCGACGCGGACCTGCCGAGCCTGCGGGCGTCGGCGATGCGTCGGCTGGGCATGGCCGACTTCCTGGCCGGCCGACTCGGCGAGGCGAGCAGCCGATTGGCCGCCGCCTACCAGGTCAGCCTGGCGGTGCAGGACCGTCGAGGTCAGGCGTGGTCGTTGCAGAACCTGGCCTGGGTGACCACCACCCGGGGCGACTTCGCGGGTACGGACGCGGTGCTCGGCCGGGCCGCCCGACTCTTCGCCGAGCTCAAGGACCCGTACGGGCGGGCGTGGCTGCGGGGCACCACCGCCTTCGCCCGGCTGCTCGCGGGTCGGCTGAGCGAGGCGCGTCGGCTGGCCCGGATCTTCCTGCCCTTCGGGGAGCGGGTCGGCGAGGCGTGGGCGGTGGGCACGCTGCGGGCGGTCGACGCGTACGCCAACGCGGAGCTGGGCGAGCTGCTGGACGCGGACCGGGAGGCCCGGCGGGCGTACCGCGAGTTCGCCGCCGCCTCCGACGAGTGGGGGCAGGGTTTCGCGCTGGTCGTCCGGGGTGTGGTGGCGCGTGGCCTGGGCGAGCCGGAACACGCCGCCGACCTGCTCACCGACGCGCTGGAGTACGCCGGCCGGACGGCTCATCCGCTGCTCACCGGTATGGCCGGCACGCTGCGCGGCTTCGTGGCGCTGGACATGGGCGACGTGGACGGCGCCGAGCGGTACGCGCGGACGGTGCTGACCAGTGTGGAGCCGCACAACCCGCAGGCGCCCGCACAGGTGGGGCCCCGGGTGCTGCTGGCGACGGCCCGGCTGGCGGCCGGCGACTCCGGCACCGCGGTCGGACTGCTCGCCCCGGTGGCCACCGCCGCCGCCACCTCGCCGTCGCTACTGTTCTCCCGTCGGCAGTCGATGGCCCGTTACGCCTCGGCACTGCTCGCACACGGGCAGTGTGAGCAGGCGTTGGACTGGGCCCGGCGGGCGGCGGCCACACCGGCCGAGGACGTCCGCAGCCAGGTGGTCGCCGCCCGGGTACGCGCCGAGGCGCTGGCCGCCTGCGACCGGTCGGCGGAGGCGTTGACCAGTGCCGAGGAGGCGGTCCGGCTGTCGTACGCCACCGAGCAGCGCAGCGAGCGCGCCGACGCCGAGGCGCTGTACACCCGGCTGCGCGACGCGCGCTGAGCCGCGCCGCCGGCCTGTCGACATGGTGCGGTCCGGCCGGTTCTGTCGGTTCCGGTGATGTCGTCTGTCCGGGTCGACCGCTACCGTGCACGGTGCACGCGGCGGTCAACATGGGCGGTCGTGCCGTCAAGGGGAGGGCTCAGATGAGGCTGCCGCGCTCGGTCGCCGGCTGGACGATCGCGGTGTTCGGCGTGTTGGCGCTGGTGATGGGCGCGGTCGGGCTGCTCTGGCCGGAGGCGATGCTCGGCATGCTCGGCTTCGAGATCCCGGCCACCCGGGCGCCCGGCGACTACACGGGCGTGTTCGTGACCGCCTCGTCGATGGCCTCGTTCAACATGGGGGTCTACTACCTGCTCGCCACCGCCACCGAGTGGCGGGCGTTCTACCGCTTCACCGTGGTGTTCCGGTTGGTCACGTTCACCGTGTTCACCCTCGCGGTGCTGGCCGACGTGGCGCCCGGCCGGTTCTTCGGCGTGGCGGCCTGGGAGGGCGTGGGCGCTCTGGCCACCGCCGCCGGCCTCCGGTGGGACTCCCGGCGCAGTGCGGAAACCTCGCCGGAGCGGTCGCCCGCCGATGCGGTTCACTGAGCCGCCGGTCCAGTTGGGTATTTTCGGAACCGTGACCGACACCCCGCCCGGCGCCCTGCCGACGCCCATCGTGCCTGGTCTGACTGATTTGCAGGTCTTTGCCCGGGGAGGCTACGCGACCGTCTACCGGGCCACCCAGATCTCGGTGGACCGCGAGGTCGCGGTCAAGGTCGAGAACCGCACTCTCGCCAGCGACCGGGACCAGGCCCGCTTCCTGCGCGAGGCGCGGGCGGCCGGTCGGATGTCGTCGCACCCGCACGTGGTCGACCTGTTCGACGTGGGGGTCACCATCGATCAGCACCCCTACCTGATCATGGAGCTCTGCGACGGGTCGTACGCCGAACGGATGCGTACCTCGCCGTTGGGCGCCGCCGAGGCGCGGGACCTTGGCATCAAGATCGCTGACGCGCTCGCCCACTCGCACGCGGCCGGGGTGCTGCACCGCGACGTCAAGCCGGCCAACATCCTCTATTCGCACTTCAACACTGCGGTGCTGGCCGACTTCGGGCTGGCCGTGGTCGCCGAGATGCGCGACGCCACGGTCGCCCTGGAGGTGCTCACCCCGGCGTACGCGCCGCCGGAGATGTTCAGCCACAGCCCGCCCTCACCGGCGGTGGACGTCTACGCGCTCTGCGCCACGCTCTACGCGGTGATGCACGGCCGGCCGCCACGCTGGCAGACCGAACGCAACCCGAGCCTGGTCACCGTGCTGGAGATGTTCCACCAGCCGATCCCCGGCATCCCCGGCATCCCGGAGGAGCTGGTCGACGTGCTCCGCGCCGGGATGGCCAACGATCCGGCGGACCGCCCCTCCGTCGTGCAGTTGCACGACATGCTGGTCGGCCTGCAACTGGAGGGTGCCGGCCCGCCGAGCCCGCCGATCGGCCTGCTCGGCGGCGGACACCACGGCGGCTTCCGGGGCCCGGGTACGCCACCCGACGCCGGGGCCACCGGCACCTCTACCGAGCGCAGCCGGGGACGGCGCTGGTTCCTGGGCGCCACCGGCGTGATCGCGCTGGCCGCCTCGGCGGGTGTGGGCGCCTGGGCCGCCGGAGGGCTCTCGTCAGGTCAGCCCACCGGTCCGACCCGGCCGATCACCACCGGTGTGCACCGTCCGGGCTGCGCCGCTCTGCCCGAGGCGCTGCCGGAGGGCGCCCGGTGCGCGGAGGAGCTGGAGTGTTTCGGCCCGGTGCAGGTACGCGCCCAGCGGGCCGAGGCCAGCCAGGTGCCCTGCGACATCCGGCACACCTGGGAGAGCTACGCCGAGGGGGAGTTGCCCCGCACGCTGCTCGACGCCGACCACGACGAGATCGTGGCGGATCCGGCCGTTCGCAAGATCTGCAACACGGAGACGTTCCGCCTGGTCAGCGGCATCGACAAGCCCACCGGGTGGAATCTGGAGGTGCTGCCGCCGGCCGACGCGCAGACCGACACCACCTACCGCTGCCTGGCCGGGCGAGGTCTGGACGGGCTGGCGTCCCCCACCCTCACCGGCGGCGGCTGAGCGAGGTCAGTGGCTCGCGTCGCGGCGGTAGCGGTCGCGCATCGCCCGGACGGCCTCCCGGTCGCCCAACGTCTCCAGGGTGTCCGCGTCGATGCCGGGCGCCTGGGCCATCGGATGGACCGGTGGGGTCGGCGGCGGCGGCTCGGCCGGACGGGCCTGCCGGGCGGCGGTGACCGCCACCCCGGTGACGATGGCGAGCAGGACGCAGCCCAGGGCCATCGCGACCCCCAGCAGATCCTGCCGGGGCTCGACGGCCAGTGCCACCAGCAGCCACAGTGATCCGAGTGCGGCGACCACTGCCACGGTGCGCGCGTCAGGTCCGGGGAGGCGTCTCACGCGTCCAGAATGTCGGAGATTGCCGATCTGTCAACAGCAGCCGGTCGAGCACCTGCGTAACACCTGATAACTCCAGCCTACGCGATGCGGGAATCATGACCTTGACGCCTGCATTGTCGGACATGTTGCTGTTCATCGGACCGCATTCATCGCCCGACGTCTCTAGAGTGGCGGGGGTCGAGTCCGACTCGACGCGTCCCGTATCCCACCGGAAGGCGTCCACATGCCACGACCAATCCGGAACCTCGCCGCCGCAGGGCTCGTCGGCGCGCTCCTCGCCGGAGCGGCGGTCGTACCCGCCAGCGCCGCACCCACCACGATCGGCGGGGGCATCGCCACGGTCTCCCACCGCACCAGTCCGCTGGAGCGGCTGCGGGTCGACCGCGTGCCCACGCCCAAGCTGGACTGGTACAAGTGCTATGACTACGCCGAGTGCGCCACCGTCGACCTGCCGCTGGACTACGACCAGCCGAAGGGCGAGACGACCGAGATCGCGGTGCTGCGGGTCAAGGCACGGGACCAGAAGCGCAAGATCGGCAGCCTCTTCGTGAACCCGGGCGGCCCGGGCGGTTCGAGCACCAGCTTCGCCCTCGCCGCGCCGTACGTCTTCGGTGACGAGGTGCTTGACCGGTTCGACATCGTCGGCGTCGACCCGCGTGGCGTGGGCGCCGGCGAGCAGCTCCGGTGCTTCCGGTCGGTCAAGGAGCAGACCCGGGCGTACGAGGGGGCGAACGTCGCCTTCCCGTACACCAAGGCCGAGGAGAAGGCGTACGTCGCCGCTGCCATCCGGATCGGCAAGGGCTGTTCGACCACCGGCAAGCCGCTCAGCGGCGCGATGTCGACCGCTGAGGTCGCCCGCGACATGGACGTGCTGCGGCGGGCGGTCGGCGACAAGTTGCTGTCCTACGTGGGCTTCAGCTACGGCAGCGTGCTCGGGCAGTACTACGCGAACATGTTCCCCGACCGGGTGCGCGCCGTGGCGATCGACGGCGTGCTGGACCCGACCGCGTGGCTGGGTGCCGGTGCCGCCGGCAACCTGGGCCAGGAGGACCGGATGCGCAGCGCGCAGGGCGCGTACCTGGCGCTTCGCGAGATCCTCAAGCGTTGCAAGACCGCCGGGGTGGACGCCTGCCCGTTGGCCTCCGGTGACCCGGCCGCCCTGTTCGAGCTGGTGGCGAAGCGACTCAAGGCCAAGCCGCTGGTGCTGGAGGACCCGGACCTGGGCGAGTACACCTTCACCTACGCCGACTTCGTCGCCATCATCGCGGGCTCCCTGTACGGCCCGTACGGCTACATGGACGTCGCCTACCTCACCGAGGAGCTGCTGGTCCTAACCGACCCGTCGGCGGCCGGCGCGGCCCGTACGCAGGCACGCACCTCGCTGCTCCAGCGGGCCGAGAGGGCGCGGGAGGAAGTCCGCGCCTACGACTTCCCGTACGAGAACGGGCTGGAAACCTTCCTCGGGGTGGACTGCACCGACGCGAACCACCCGAAGGACGCCGCCTCCTGGGCGGCCCGGGCCGCGAAGGCCGACAAGCGCGATCCGTACTTCGGCCGGTACTGGACCTGGGTCACCGCACCCTGTGCCCGGGACACCTGGACGGTGCGGGACGAGGACCGCTTCACCGGCCCGTTCGACCGGCGGACCGTCAACCCGGTCCTGGTCGTCGGCAACTACTGGGACCCGGCGACCAACTACCGCGGTGCCGTCGCCTCCGCCACGCTGCTGCCGAACAGCCGACTGCTGTCCAGCGACAACTGGGGCCACACCGCGTACGGCACGTCGGCCTGCGCGACCGGCGCCATCGACGCGTACCTGCTGCGGTTGACGCTGCCGAAGAAGGGCACCGTCTGCCACGGCGACATCCAGCCGTTCGAGGAACTGCCGGAGTCGGCGGCAGCCGTCCGGGTCGACACCTCCAAGGAGGACCTGGCGGCCAAGGGTGCGCCGCGCCGCGGTGCGCCCAAGCAGCTCCCGCCGGTGGTCGTGCCGATGCCGGGGATCGGCGCGCTGATGGCGCGCTGAGGTCGCGACACACCCTCCGGGGTGCGGCGGGCAGTCGGATGCCCGCCGCACCCCGGTGCGTTTCACGGCGGTGTCGACTGGCAGGCGCTCGCTACTTTCGGTGTCATGACAACTTCGGAAGGTAGCGAGGTGATCCATGGTCAGTCGGTTCTCCACCACCCGCTTCCGCTCGGTGGCCACCACCCTCGCGGTCGCCCTGACGCTGTTCCTGGGCGCGGCGGCCGGCTGTGACAGTCAGCAGGAGCCGGAACTGCCCTCGGTGCAGGAGAAGCTCCGCGAGTCCCACATCTGGGAACAGAACGTCCTGCGGATCGGAGTGGCGACCAACGAGCCGCTGATGGGCGACGTACGCGACGGTGGGCACGTCGGCTTCGACGTCGAGATCGCCCGCTACGTCGCCGCTTCGCTCGGCTTCGAGGGCGACCAGCGGATCGAGTTCGTGTCGGTCTCCACCGAGGACCGCATCCCCGCCCTCCAGGGCGGCATGGTCGACCTGGTGGTGTCCAGCTTCTCCATCACCGAGGAGCGCAAGAAGGAGGTCAGCTTCGCCGGGCCATACCTGGTGACCACGCAGGAGGTGCTGGTCCCGAGCCGGCACCGGGACACCATCCGGACCATTGAGGACCTGCGGAACCCGAAGTTCCAGATCTGCACCAGCGGTGGCTCCACCACCGAGGCGGAGCTGGAACAGCACCAGGTGCGCGCGGCGGTGGTGAAGGACGTCGGCGACTGCGTCGAGGGCATCCTGGACGGCCGGTACGACGCCGTCAGCTCGGACGAGACGATCCTCGCCGGCTTCGTGGCCCGGTACCCGACCGAGTTCGAGATCGTGGACATGCCCTTTGGCACCAGCGAACTGCTCGGCATCGGCGTGCCCATCGGCGACCCCGCGCTCCGTGACCTGGTGGCGTACTTCCTCGACAAGAGCTACCGGCAGGGACGCAACGGGGAGATCAGTCCGTGGCAGGTCGCGTACAACCGGACGCTGGGTCCGTGGCTGCGGACGGAGAAGCGGCAACCACAACCGCTCGACGTGCCCCGGCTGGTCGACTTCGACGACAAGGTGCCGGGGCGATGAGCACGCCGGCGGCGACCACCGGCAACGCCCCGGACGCCGACCGGCCGGTGCCGTACCAGGTGGCGCCCTCCGTCCCGGCGGATCTGCCGGTGGACGGTCCCGCCAGGTCGAGTGGGCGCCTGGACGTCGACGTCGATGTCGACGCGGACCGGACCGAGCGCCGGGCCCGCGCCAGCCAGTCGTTCTGGACGGTGGTGGTCGGCGTACCGGCGATCTTCTCGGTGCTCCGGCTCGGCGTCGAGGCCGGCGGCGAGTTGCAGACCACGCTGCTGCTGGTGGCCAACGTGGGACCGGTCAACATGCTGGCCGGCTTCCTCACCACGGCGGCCCGCCTGCTCTGCACCGCGCTGGTCGCGGTGTTCGCGCTCGGCGGGGTGCTCGCGGCCAGCCGGGAGGCCACCGCCCGCCGCTCGCTCTTCGCCCGCTGGATGGACGTCACACCGAGCTGGTTCATCGCGGCGAGCTTCCTGATGGCCCTGGTCACCTGGCCGCTGCTGTACCTTCCGCTGCTGTTGCCGACCCTGGCGGCGGCGTTCGGGCTCACGCCGGTCCGGCTGCACGAGCGTCCGGTGGTCCGCGTCCTGATGATCACGGCGGGGTACGCGGGCTACCTGTGGCTGCTCGTCCCCACGATGCGCGACGCGTGGCGGCAGGCCGAACCGCTGCCGATCGCGCTGCTGGTGGTGCCGCCGCTGCTGGCGCTCTTCGTCGCCGGGCCGCTGCCCCGGGTGGTGCTGCGGGCCTTCGCCCCATTGAGTCAGGCCGCCGTGCTGGTGGTGCTGGTCTGGGCGGCGCTGCCCGTGATCAGCGCACCGGTGCTGCCGCTCACCGTGACCACCGTCGGGGCCACCGCCGAGGCCACCGAGGAGATCCGGGGACACGTGGTGACCACCGACGACGTGCACACCGTGATCCTCCAGGAGCGGGGCGGCGTCCGGTACGTACCCGTCGACTTCGTACGCGAACAGGTGCTCTGCCCCTCCGAGGAGGAGCTGCCCCGCTACCGTCTGTGGATCCACGACTTCCACGTCGAGGACTCGCTGCTGGAGGGGCTGGGCAGGCGGGTACGCCCGGTGCACCGGGTGGACGCCGCCTGCCGGTGAACCCCCGGCTCAGTAGGACTTGTCCTGGCCGAGCACGTGTTGGGCGACGAAGTTCAGGATCATCTCGCGACTGACCGGGGCGATGCGACCGGCCCGTACCGCCCCGAGCAGCGTGGCCACGCCGTACTCGGTGGTCATGCCGGCACCGCCGAGCGCCTGCACGGCGGTGTCGACCGCGAGCGCGGCGGCCTCGCCCGAGGCGTACTTGGCCATGTTGGCGGAGATCCCGGCCTCCAGGTCGCGGCCCGCGTCGTAGAGCGCCGCCGCCTTCTGGATCATCAACCGGGCCAGCTCCACCTGGACGGCCGCGTGTGCCAGAGGATGGGACACGCCCTGGTGCGTGCCGATGGTGCGTCCGCCCCAGACCTTGCGGGTGGCGGTGTACTCCGAGGCGCGCTCGATGGCGTACCGGCCGGTGCCGGCGCCCATCGCGGCGACGGTGATGCGTTCCGGGTTGAGCCCGGAGAACAACGCCGGCAGCCCGGCGTCGAGCGACTCACCGACCAGCGCGTCGGCGGGCAGCCGGACCTCGTCCAGATAGAGCAGGAACTGGTTCTCCGGGGAGAGGATCTCCATGTCCAGCTTGGACCAGGTCAACCCGGGCGCGTCGGTCGGCACGATGAACAGGGCCGGCTTCAGCCGCTGCCCCGCGCCGTCCGTGGCGTTCTCATCCCCGGCCCGGGCCACCACGAGGACGTGCCCGGCCTCGTCGACACCGGAGATATAGCACTTGCGACCGGAGAGGACCCAGTCGTCGCCGTCGCGACGGGCGACGGTGCCGAGGCGGTGGAAGTTCGACCCGGCCTCCGGCTCGGTGATCGCGAAGACGATCTTCTGGGAGCCGTCGGCCAGGCCGGGCAGGTGGCGTTTGCGCTGGTCCTCGGTGCCGTGCCGGGCGATGACGGTGGCCGCGATGGCGGGGGAGACCACCAGCAGCAGCAACGGGCAACCGGCAGCGGCCAACTCCTCGCAGACGATGGCCAGGTCGGTGATGCCGCCGCCCCCGCCGCCGTACTCGGTGGGGATGTTGACGCCGAGGTAGCCGAGCCGGCCGGCCTCGTGCCACAGCTCGGTGGTGTGCTCGCCGGCCTTGGCCTTTTCCACGAAGTAGCGGTGGCCGTACCGCCGGCCCAGCGACCGGACCGCGTCGCGGAGCTGCTCCTGCTCCGGGCTCAGGTCGACGTTCATGACGATGCCTCCTCGATGGGGGTGACCACGGCCAGCACCGCGCCCGTGTCGACCTGGCCGCCGGCCGCTACCGGCAGCTCGGTGACCACGCCGTCGGTCGGGGCGAGCACGGGGTGTTCCAACTTCATCGCTTCCAGGGTCAGCAGCAGGTCACCGGCGGCCACCCGCCGGCCGACCTCCACGTGCACCCGGGCCACCGCCCCGGGCAGCGGGGCGAGCAGCGACCCGGCGGCCAGCTCCGCACCGGGCGCCGGGAAGCGCGGCAGCGTGGTCAGGTTCGCCGTCCCGTCCGGGCCGTCCACGAAGACCGCCGCACCGACCAGATGCACCCGGTACGCCCGGCGCACCCCGTCAACGTCGAGCACCACCCGCTCCGGGCTCGCCTCGACCAGGGTGACCGCCGGTGCCCCGTCCTCCGGCGTCCCGGTCTTGGGCGTCCCGGTCTCCGACGTTGCCGACCACTCGGCGAGACAGCCGTCGCGGTTCAGCCGGTAGCGCACCTCGACCTCCCCGTCCGGGCCGGTGAACTGGGCGACCTGCGGGAAGGCGGGCACGTTGCGCCACCCGGAGGGCAGCCCGGCCAGCACTGGCGCGGCAGCACGCCGGGCCGCCGCCGAGGCCAGCGCGGCGGCGAGCGCGACCAGCGGCACCTCGCCGGGCGGCAGCAGTGGGGCGAAGACCTGGGGATGGCGTTCCAGGAACCCGGTGTCGACCTCCAGCACGCCGAACTCCCGGCTGCGCAGCACCCGGACCAGCAGGTCCCGGTTGGTGGTCACGCCGTGCAGCTCGGCGCGGGCCAGCGCGGCGGCCAGCGTACGGGCGGCCTCGGCCCGGGTGGGCGCCCAGGCGACCAGCTTGGCCAGCATCGAGTCGTAGTGCACCTGCACCGCCGAGCCGTCCCGCACCCCGGAGTCGAGCCGCAGGCCCCGGGTCGGCGCGAACTCACCGACCACCCCGGGGACCGCGAACCGGTGCAGGGTGCCGGTGGCGGGCAGGAAGTCCTGGGCCGGGTCCTCGGCGCAGAGCCGCACCTCGATCGCGTGACCCTCGACCGGCGGCGTCACCGTCAGCGGCAGCGGCTCGCCCTCGGCGACCAGCAGTTGGAGCCGGACCAGGTCCAGCCCGGTGACCGCCTCGGTCACCGGATGCTCCACCTGGAGACGGGTGTTCATCTCCAGGAAGTGGAAGTCGCCGTCCGGGGCGAGCAGGAACTCCACCGTGCCCGCGCCGACGTAGTCGACGGCCCGGCCGGCGGACACCGCCGCCGCGTGCAGCCGTTCCCGCAGCTCCGGGGCGAGCACCGCCGGAGCCTCCTCGACGATCTTCTGATGCCGGCGCTGGATCGAACAGTCCCGTTCGCCGAGCGCCAGCACGCTGCCGTGCCGGTCGCCGACGATCTGCACCTCGACGTGGCGGCCCCGCTCGACGTACCGCTCGATGAAGACGGTGCCATCGCCGAACGCCGACGCGGCCTCGCGGCCCGCGCTCGCCACCGCCTCGGCGAGACCGTCGGCGTCCCGGACGATCCGCATGCCGCGCCCGCCACCACCGGCGGACGCCTTCACCAGCACCGGGAAGTCGGTGACCTGGCCCGGATCGGTCCAGGTGGGCAGCATCGGCACGCCCGCCTCGGCGAGCAGCGCCTTGGCGGCGAGCTTGTCACCCATCGCCGCGATCGCCTTCGCCGAAGGACCGACCCAGGTCAGCCCGGCGTCGGTCACCGCCGCCGCGACGTCGGCGTTCTCGGCGAGGAAGCCGTAGCCCGGGTGCACGGCGTCCGCGCCGGACCGGCGGGCCGCTGCCAGGATCAGGTCGATCCGCAGGTACGTCTCGGCGGGCGTGTTCCCTGGCAGGCGTACCGCCCGGTCGGCCTCGGTGACGAAGGGCGCGTCGGCGTCCGCGTCGGAGTGCACCGCGACCGTCTCGATGCCGAGCACCCGACAGGTGGCGATGATCCGGCGGGCGATCTCGCCCCGGTTGGCGACCAGAAGCCTGGTGATCATGGCAGCAGAGCCTTTCTCGCGCTCATCGGGCCGGCCTTTCGTTCGCGACTGCGGGACTCCGCTTCGCTGCGTTCCTCGCGCTCACGGTGCTGTCTTTTGTTCGCGACTGCGGGACTCCGCTTCGCTGCGTTCCTCGCGCTCACGGGTCTACATCCGGAAGACGCCGAAGCCGGCGGCACCGCGTACCGGTGCGTTGTGCACTGCCGACAGGCAGAGCCCGAGGACGGTACGGGTGTCCCGGGGATCGATCACCCCGTCGTCGTAGAGCCGTCCGGAGAGGAACAGCGCGCCGGACTGGGACTCGATCTGCTGCTCGACCATCATCCGCATGGCGGCGTCGGAGTCCTCGTCGAACTCGTGGCCCCGGGCGGCGGCGGCCTGCCGGGCCACGATGGAGAGCACCCCGGCCAACTGGGCCGGACCCATCACCGCGGAGCGCGCGTTCGGCCAGGTGAACAGGAACCTCGGCTCGTACGCCCGGCCGCACATGCCGTAGTTCCCGGCCCCGTACGAGGCACCCAGGTTGACCGTCAGGTGCGGCACCGTCGAGTTCGACACCGCGTTGATCATCAGAGCGCCGTGCTTGATGATGCCGCGCTGCTCGTACTCGGTGCCGACCATGTATCCGGTGGTGTTCTGCAGGAAGATCAGCGGAGTGTCGGCGGCGTTGGCGAGCTGGATGAACTGCGTCGCCTTCTGCGCCTCCTCGCTGAACAGCACCCCCCGGGCGTTCGCCAGTACGCCGACCGGGTACCCGTGCAGTTCACCCCACCCGGTGACCAGGGCGGTGCCGTACGCCGGCTTGAACTCGTCGAACTCGCTGCCGTCGAGCAGTCGGGCGAGCACCTCGCGCGGATCGAACGGCACCTTGAGATCGGCGCTGACGATGCCGAGCAACTCCTCCGGGTCGTGCCGGGGCGGGCGCGGGTGCGGCGTACGCGGACCCGGCCCCTGTTTACGCCAGTTCAACCTGCGGACGCACTGTCGGGCCAGCCGGATGCCGTCCCGCTCGTCGGCGGCGAGGAAGTCGGCCAGACCGCTGCGGGTCGCGTGCATCGCCGCACCGCCCAGCGACTCGTCGTCGGCGTCCTCGCCGGTGGCCATCTTCACCAGCGGCGGCCCGGCCAGATAGACCTGCGAGCGCTCCCGGATCATGATGGTGAAGTCCGACATCCCGGGCACGTACGCACCACCGGCGGTGGCGTTGCCGAAGACCACGCTGACCGTGGGGATCTTCTCGGCCGAGAGCCGGGTCAGGTCACGGAACACCCGCCCTCCCGGAATGAAGATCTCCGCCTGGGTGGGCAGGTCCGCGCCGGCCGACTCGACCAGGTTCACCATCGGCAGCCGGTTGGCCAGCGCGATCTCCCCGGCCCGCCGGGTCTTCGCCAGCGACCACGGGTTCACCGCGCCCCCGCGTACCGTCGGGTCGTTCGCCACGATCAGGCACTCGACGCCCTCGACCACCCCGATGCCGGTCACCACGCTGGCCCCGACCGGGAAGTCCGTGCCGTACGCGGCCACCGGGGACAGTTCCAGGAACGGGCTGTCGCGGTCCAGCAGCAGCTCGATGCGCTCGCGCGGCAGCAGCTTCCCGCGTGCGTGGTGCCGGGTCACGTACTTCTCGCCACCGCCGGCCCGTGCCTGGTCGAGCGCGGCGTCCAGCTCGGCGATCCGGTCCCGCAACGCCTCCCGGTTGGCCCGGTGGGTCGGCGAGGTGAGGTCGACCGTGCTCTGCAACGTGGTCATAGGCCGATGCCCTTCGCGACGATCTCGTTCATGATCTCGGTGGTGCCGCCGCCGATGCCGAGGATCCGGGCGTCCCGGTAGTGCCGCTCCACCTCGGCGTCGCGCAGGTAGCCGAAGCCGCCGTGCAGTTGCAGGGCCTGGTCGACCACCCAGTCGCTCGCCGCCACGGCCACGTTCTTGGCCATCGCCACCTCGGTCACCACCGGCTCCCCGGCGACGACCCGGGCGGCCACCTGGTGCACGTACGCCCGGGCAGCCTCGGCGCGGGTGTGCATCTCGGCCAGCCGGTGCCGGACCACCTGCCGTCCGACCAACGGACGACCGAACGTGGACCGGTCCCGGCACCAGCGCACGGACAGCTCGACGCAGCGCTGCGCGATCGCGTACGCCTGGGTGGCCAGGGAGAGCCGCTCGGCGGCGAAGTGCTGCATGATCGCGAGAAAGGCGGTGCCCTCCTCGCCGATCCGGTTCGCCACCGGAACGCGTACGTCGACGAAAGAGAGTTCGGCGGTGTCCGAGCAGTGCCAGCCGAGCTTCTCCAGCCGTCGCCCGACGGTGAACCCGGGCGTGCCCTTCTCGATCACCAGCAGGCTCAACTCGCCGCCGCCCGGTGGGCCGGTCCGCACCGCCGTGGTCACGAAGTCCGCCCGGACACCACTGGTGATGTACGTCTTCGCACCGTTGACCACGTAGTACTCGCCGTCCCGGCGGGCATGGGTGCGGATCCCGGCGACGTCGGAGCCGGTCTCCGGCTCGGTGACGGCGAGCGCACCGATCGTCGTACCGGCGAGCGTCGGCCGGACGTACCGGTCGACCAGGTCGTCATCGACCGGCGGGCGCTGCACCGGCGGGCCGGCCGCGCCCGGGAGCGTGCCGCCCAGCCGGCCGCCGGCCGCGGCGACCATGTGCGGCAGCGCGATGCCGTGCGTGAACAGGGCCGCGACCAGCCCCGACGATCCGCCGGAGCGGATCACCTCCTCGGTGACGACGATCGAGTCGAGCAGGTCGCCGCCGCTGCCGCCGACCGACTCGGGGAACCCGACGCCGAGCAGCCCGGTCCGCGCGGCGCTGACGTGCAGCGCGCGCGGCACCTCACCGGCCTTCTCCCAGTCGGCCAGGTGCGGCAGCACCTCCCGGGTCACGAAGGCCCGGGTCAGCTCGCGCAACTGACGCCGCTCCGGCGTGTCCACGATGGTCATGCCTGCGGCCCCCCGGCCGCCGCCGGCCCGGCGGGCAACTCTGCGCCGGCTGATTGCGGCCCGGTGGGCAGCTCCGCCGGCAGGTCGACCACCCGGGCGCGGAGCAGCTCGCCGAGCGCCTTGGCCTGCGGGTCGAACCGGGTCGATCCGGCCACCCCGGGCCCGAGCAGTCCCTCGACCACGAAGTTGACCGCGCGCAGGTTCGGCAGCTCGTACCGCCGCACGGTCAGCGGGGCGGTCTCCGGCAGCAGCTCGGCCATCCGGGCCACGGTCAGCCAGCCGCGCAGCCACGCCCAGGTCGCGTCGGTACGCGCCCAGACGCCGAGGTTCGCGTCGCCGCCCTTGTCGCCCGAGCGCGCCCCGACCAGCTCCCCGAGCGGCCCCCGCCGCGTCCCCGCGCCGGCCGCCGGAGGTAAGGAAGGGTCCCCTGCTATCGCCTGGTGTATAGGAAGGGACCCCTCCTTACACCGCACCGGGGGTGGGGGGATGGTGCGGCGGGTGCCGTCGGGCAGTACGGCGACGTGGGTGACCGCGTCCTGCGGAACGGTGTCGGTGGTGAAGACGCCGTACGGGGTGGCGTCGCCGGGCAGCGTGGTCAGCGTGCAGCCGGGGTAGGAGGCCAGCGCCAACTCCACCGCCGCCGCCGAGAAGGCCCGTCCGGCCCGCGTCCGGTCACCGTCCCGCAGGTGTACGTGCAGCAGCGCGCTCGCCACCTCGGTGTCGGTCGCGTCCGGGTGGTCGGTACGGGCCAACTGGAACTCCAGCCCGTCGGTGCCGACCGCCGCCTCCAGTTGTGCCCGGACCAGGGCCGCCTTCGCCTCGATGTCCAGCCCGCAGAGCACGAACGTCATCGAGTTGCGGAACCCGCCGAGGTTGTTGACGCCCACCTTGAGCGTCTCCGGCGGTGGCGTGCCCCGGACACCGCAGACGCGTACCCGGTCCGGCCCGTCCGGGCTCAGCTCGACCGTGTCCAGCCGGGTCACCACGTCCGGCCCGAGGTACGCGGGCGCACCGACCTCATAGAGCAGTTGCGCGGTGACCGTCTCGACGGTGACCGCGCCGCCGGTGCCGGGGTGCTTGGTCAGCACCGACGAGCCGTCGCGACGCAGCTCGGCGACGGGGAAGCCGGGCCGGTGGCCGCCGTCGGGCAGCTCGGTGAAGAAGCTGTAGTTGCCGCCGGTGACCTGTGCCCCGCACTCGATCAGGTGCCCGGCCACGGTGGCGCCGGCCAGCGCGTCCAGGTCGTCGTGCGTCCAGCCGAAGTGGGCCACGGCCGGGCCGACCACCAGGGACGCGTCGGTGACCCGGCCGGTCACCACCACGTCCGCCCCGGCGTCGAGGCAGGCGGCGATACCGAACGCCCCGAGGTACGCGTTCGCGGTGAGCGCGTCCGGGCGGGCCAGGGCGTCGCCTTCGACGTACCCGACCCGCACGGGCAGCCCGAGCCGGTCGGCGAGGGTGCGGATCGCGGCGGCCAGCCCCGCCGGGTGGAGTCCGCCGGCGTTGGTGACCAGCGTGACCCGACGGTCCAAGGCGGTGCCGAGGCATCCTTCGAGCTGTCGCAGGAACGTCCTCGCGTACCCCAGGTCGGGGTCGCGCATCCGGTCCCGACCGAGGATCAGCATGGTCAACTCGGCCAGGTAGTCGCCGGTCAGCACGTCCAGCTCGCCGCCGTCGAGCATCTCCTGCCAGGCGGAGAACCGGTCGCCGTAGAAGCCGGACGCATTGCCGACCCGCAGCACGTCGGTGCCGGCCGGCCGGCCGGACGCGCTCACGCGGTGGCTCCGGCAGGGTCGCCGCCCGGTGACCGGGGCGCGGGGGCGGGACCGGGGGGTCCGGCGAACGCCTGCGCCACGTCGAGCCACGCGTCGGCCACCGGCCCGTCGGCGACCAGGGCGGTGTCGGCGCGGTGTCGCCGCCGGGTCACCAGCAGGCAGAAGTCGCGCGCCGGGCCGGTGACCCGGTCGGTCGCGTCGGGTGGGCCGAAGGCCCAGGTGTCACCGGCCGGCGCCCGCAGCTCGACCCGGACCGGCGCCGTCGGCACCGTCCGGCCGTGTGCGGCGAAGCTGTGCCCGACGGTACGGGAGCCCAGGTGTGCGATGTGCCGCAGCCGGGCGGTGGCCGGCCGGGACACGCCCAGCGCGTCGGCCACGTCCTCGCCGTGCGCCCAGGTCTCCATGATCCGCGCGGTGGCCATCGAGGCAGGCGACATGCGGGTGCCGTACCAGGGCAGTCGCTGTCCGGTCGGAGCGGCGGCGAGCGACGCCGCGAGCGTGCTGCGGCCGACCCGCCAGCGGCTCAGCAGCACCTCCGACGGGGCGAGGAACGCCTCCGCGCCCGCGTCGACCAGACGGGCCGGGTCCGGGGCGGCGGCGATCGAGGCGTGGAACGCGTCCGGGTCGGTCGCGGCCAGGTGGGACACGTGGTCGGTCCAGGCCAGGTGGGCGATCTGGTGGGCGACCGTCCAGCCCGCCGCCGGGGTGGGCCGCTCCCACTCCGCCTCGGGCAGGGGCGCGACGAGCGCGTCGAGCTGCGCGGACTCGGCGGCCAGGTCGGTGAGCAGGACGGCCAGGTCGACCACGGTGCCTCCGGTGGGGGATCAGTCCCGCTCGCCTTCCGGCCGGGTGTCGGCGGGGGTGAGCAGTGCGGTGAACTGGCGTTTCCAGGCGTGCAGGAGGGCGGCCCGGCGGGCCGAGTCGTCACTGAGCAGGTTGGCCACGCCGAGTCCTCGGAGCAGGTCGAGGGTGGCCTGCACCGCCTCGCGTACGCCTGGCCGTCGCTCGTCCACGCCGAGCAGCTCGACGGTCAGGCGGTGCATCTCCCGCCCGACCCGGGTCTCCAACGGCAGCAACGCGGCCCGCAGTTCGGCGTCGGTGCGGGCGGCCACCCAGAGTTCGAGGGCGGCCACGAAGAGCGGTCCGGTGAAGGCGGCGGCGAGCAGGTCGACCACCCGGTCCAGCCGGCGGGGGCCGGCCGGCAGTGCCTCCGCCTCGGCCCGCAACTCCGCCGCCCGGCGTTCGGTCAGGTGTGTCACGGCGGCGGTGACCAGGGCGGTCCGGGTCGGGTAGTGGTGCAGCTGGGCGCCTCGGGAGACTCCGGCCCGGGCCGCCACCACCGTGGTCGTGGTGCCGGACCAGCCGTGCTCGACCAGGCACTCGACGGTCGCCTCCAGCAGCCGGGCCTGGGTGGCGCGGCTGCGCTGCTGTTGAGGGACGCGGGTCGATGCGGGAGGCACGGACACAGCCTGCCGCCCGAAAAACAAACAGTCAAGACTGACTTTTTTGCGGCCGAGCGGTGCGCCGCCCGTCACGGTCACCGGCGACGGTGGCGAACCCGGACACGAAAACCGCCCGGCCGCGACCCCGCCTGAACGCGGCTGCCCGGACACGACACCGCCCGGTCGCGAGTGGGCGACCGGGCGGTGGAGGAAAGAGGGTGGTCAGACCCGCGCGCGACGGGCCAGGCGCTCCGGATCGAGAATGATGATGCTCTTGCCGTCCAGCCGGAGCCAGCCCCGCGAGGCGAAGTCGGCCAACGCCTTGTTGACCGTCTCGCGGGAGGCGCCGACGAGCTGGGCGATCTCCTCCTGGGTCAGGTCGTGCGTCACGCGCAGCACGCCGCCGTCCCGGGTGCCGAAGCGGCCGGCCATCTGGAGCAGGTTCTTGGCGACCCGGCCGGGGACGTCGGTGAAGATCAGGTCGGCCAGGGCGTCGTTGGTCCGGCGCAGTCGGCGGGCGAGTACGCGCAGCAGCTGCTCGGCGATCTCCGGCCGGTTGTTCAGCCACGGCCGCAGCGCCTGCTTGCGCAGCCGGGCCAGGCGGCTGTCGGTCACCGCGGTGGCGGTGGCCGTACGCGGACCCGGGTCGAACAGCGACAGCTCGCCCACCATGTCCGACGGGCCCATCACCGCGATCAGGTTCTGCCGGCCGTCCGCGGCCCGTCGACCGACCTTGATCTTGCCGGACAGCAGGATGTAGAGACTGTCGCCGGGCTCGCCCTCGTTGAACACGACCTCGCCCTTGCGGACCTCGATCGTCTCCATCTCCTTGGCGAGCGCCTCGGCAGCCTCCGGGTCGACTCCCTGGAAGATCCCGCTGCGGGCCAGTACCTCGTCCATCGCGCACCTCCGGTTGCGCGTGCCGTCTGTCGGCCGGGTCGCCGTCCGCTGATCCCTCGCGCGCCGCCCAGTCTAGGCGCACGTGAGCAGGAATCAGAGGTGCACCCCTGGAATCTTGATCGTTGGGCGTAACCTTCCCGTGTCGGTCGCCCGGTACCATCGCTCGCCCGCGCGGGCCGCCGACGACCGGCGGGGCCGTCGGCCGTAGGGTCACGGCGTGCTGAGCGAGCCCCAGGTGACCACCCGCCACGAGGACGGAAGGGACATTCCGCTACTCGTGTGGCGCGCCGTGCGGCCGTTGCGGGCGGTCGGCACCGGCCCGCTCGGTGGCGGGCTCGGCGTACGGCGATGGGTGCTGAACGCGACCGTGCCGATGTCGTACGACCGGGACGACCCCGCCGACCACCTGGCCGGCATGGCCCGGCGGCTCGGCCTCGACGGACCCGGGGTGGGCCTGCTGACCGGCGTCGACGTGACCGAGGTGGTCGCCCGGACCGACACCGGCGTGCAGGTCTGGGCCACCGTCGGCCTGGGTACCCCGGTGCCCGCGGCGGCACCCGACGTGGCGGCCCCGGCCCAGCGGGTCGGCACGGTCAACATCGTGGTGTACGTGCCGGCCCGGCTCGGCGACGCGGCCCTGGTCAACGCGGTGGCCACCGCGACGGAGGCGAAGGCGCAGGCGATCGCGGACCTCGGCCTGCCCGGCACCGGCACCCCGACGGACGCGGTCACCGTGCTCTGCCCGCCGGACGGGCCGGTCAGCGCGTACGGCGGCCCGCGCTCGGCCTGGGGCGCCCCGCTGGCCCGCGCGGTGCACGCGGCGGTCGCGGCGGTCGGCACCGACACCGTCGTCCCATGGTCGGATCGGCTCCGAGGCTGAATCCTCCACCCGATCGGCCGTCGTCGCGGTGTTTCCCGCCCGGTAGGGTCGCCCCCGATGTATGCTCGCGCCCCCCTCGCGTCACGTTCGCGTCGCCGCGCCCCCCTCGCGTCGCGTCCGCGCCCCCACGCCGCACTCGCGTCACGTTCGCGTCGCCGTTTCCCGGCTGCGCTCGGTGCGCTGCTCGCCGTGTTGCTGCTCGCCGGTTGCGCCGATCTCGGTCAGGAGCCGGTCTGGCAGCCCGGCGCGGGCGGTGGTGGGACCGCCGGGCCGGTCGAGTCGACTCCGCCCGAGGTCAAGACCATCTCCCTCTCCGCCACCGGTGACATCGTGATGGGCAACGCGCCCAACCGGCTGCCGCCCAACGGCGGCAAGGGCTTCTTCGACTCGGTCAAGAAGGCGATCGCCGCCGACGTGGCGATGGGCAACCTGGAAGAGCCGTTGACGGTGGACACCGGCACCGGCAAGTGCGGGGCGAACTCGACCCGTTGCTTCCAGTTCCGTGCGCCGCCGGAGTACGCCGCACACCTCGCCGAGGCCGGGTTCGACCTGCTCAACCAGGCCAACAACCACGGCTACGACTTCGGGCCCAAGGGGTACGAGAACACCCAGAAGGCGCTGGAGGAGCACGACCTGGCGCACACCGGGGCGCCCGACCAGATCACCGTGGTCGAGGCCGACGGCGTCAAGGTCGCGGTGGCCGGCTTCTCGTCGTACCGCTGGTCGAACAGCCTGGTCGATATCCCGTCCGCGAAGAAGGTGATCGAGAAGGCCGCCACCATGGCCGACATCGTGGTGGTGCAGGTGCACATGGGGGGCGAGGGCTCGGAGATGACCCGCACCCGTCCGGGCACCGAGATGTTCCTCGGCGAGAACCGGGGCGACCCGATCAAGTTCTCCCGCGCGATGATCGACTCCGGCGCCGACCTGATCGTCGGCCACGGCCCGCACGTGCTGCGGGGCATGGAGTTCTACAAGGGCCGACTGATCGCGTACAGCCTGGGCAACTTCGCCGGTGGCGGCGGCATGCTGAGCAACAACGGCCGCCTCGGCTGGGGCGGCGTGCTCAAGGTGACCCTGGAGCCGGACGGCACCTGGTCCGAGGGGTCGTTCGTCTCGACGTACATGAACGGGATCGGCAAGCCGACCATGGACCCGGACGACCGAGGCCTCGGTCTGCTCCGCGAGCTCACCAAGCTCGACTTCCCGGAGACCGGTGCGCAGTTCACCAAGGCAGGCAAGATCAGCCCGCCGGACGAGGGCTGATCGCCGACTCGGCCGTGTGGGCCGATCGGAGCGTCGGCGCGGCGACGTAGGCTGGCCGTCGTGACCAGAAGCGCCCCCGAGACCGACCTCGGTCGTACGCGTCGGGCGCGGCGGATCGGCCGCGTGCTGACCGAGACGCATCCCGACGCCCACTGTGAGCTGAACCACGGCAACGCGCTGGAGTTGGCCGTCGCCACCATCCTGTCGGCTCAGTGCACGGACAAGAAGGTCAACGAGGTCACGCCGAAGCTCTTCGCCCGTTACCCGAGCGCCGCCGACTACGCCGGGGCGAACCGGGACGAGATGGAGGAGCTGATTCGGCCGACCGGCTTCTATCGCAACAAGACCAGCTCGCTGATCCACCTCGGCCAGGCCCTCGTCGAGCGGCACGACGGCCGGGTGCCGGGCCGGCTGGCCGACCTGGTGACCCTGCCCGGGATCGGCCGCAAGACCGCCAACGTCATCCTCGGCAACGCCTTCGACGTGCCCGGCATCACCGTCGACACGCACTTCCAGCGGCTGGTCCAGCGGTGGCGACTGACCGCCGAGACCGACCCGGTCAAGATCGAGCACGCGATCGGGGCAATGTATCCGAAGCGCGACTGGACCATGCTGTCGCACCGGATCATCTTCCACGGCCGACGGGTCTGCCACGCCCGCAAGCCCGCCTGCGGCGCGTGCACGCTGGCCAAGCTCTGCCCGTCGTACGGCACCGGCCCGACCGAGGCCGCCGCCGCCGCGAAGCTGCTCAAGGGTCCCCGGGCCCGTGAACTGGCCGTCGCCGCCGGAGTCGACCCCGACCTGGTGCCGGTGCAGGCGGTCCGGGCGGAGGCGCCGTGATCCGCCGACTGGCCCTGATGTCCCTGCCGCTGCTGCTGCTCGGCACCGTGGCGTGCACGCCCGAGAATGACCAGCCCTCCGCTGCCGGGCCGGACACGGGCACCAGCCGGCCGTCCCCGTTCGAGGAGTGCACCTCCCTCGTCGCCGAGCCCGGCGCTGCCGGGAACGGCACTCCGCAGGGCGACCGGCTGCCCGAGCTGACCCTCACCTGCTTCACCGGTGGCACCCCGGTCGCCGTGCGCGACATCCCCGGGCCGGCCGTGATCAACATCTGGGCCTCCTGGTGCCCGCCCTGCCGCGAGGAACTGCCCGCCTTTCAGCGGCTCAGCGAGCAGACCGAGGGGCAACTGCGGGTGATCGGGGTGAACACCCAGGACAGCCGCCGCGCCGCGCAGTCCATCGGCGAGGACTTCGGCGTACGGTTCCCGATGCTGTTCGACCAGGGCAAGGCGTTCCAGCGGGCTCTGGAACGCAACGCGTTCCCGATGACGGTGTTCGTGGGCGCCGACGGCGGTGTGCGGCACATCGACACCTCGGGCGTCCTCGACGACGCCCGCCTCGCCGAACTCGTCCAGCAGCACCTCGACATCGCGGTACCGGCGTGAGCGAGGTGCCAGCCGGCGTGACCGGGGGCCGGGCGGCGTCCGGCACGCGGCGGCCGGTGCCGGACTGGCTGGACCCGCTGCTGGTCCGGCTCGGTACCGCACGCATAGAGGACTTCACCCAGGTCCGCACCCCGGAGCAGGGCGGCCGGGAGAGCGCCGTGCTGGTGCTGCTCGGTGAGGACGCCGAGACCGGCCCGGACGTGCTGGTGCTCCAGCGGGCCGCGACGCTGCGTAACCACGCGGGCCAGCCGGCCTTCCCGGGCGGTGCCGCCGACCCGGGCGACGCCGACGCCGCCGCGACCGCGCTGCGCGAGGCCAACGAGGAGGTCGGCCTCGACCCGGCCAGCGTCACCGTGCTGGCAGAGTTGCCGAGACTGTGGATCCCGGTCAGCGAGTTCGTGGTGACGCCGGTGCTCGCCTGGTGGCACTCGCCGCACCGGGTGCACCCCCGGGAACCGGCCGAGGTGGCACACGTGGCCCGACTGCCGGTCACCGAACTGGTCGACCCCGACAACCGGGTCCGGGTACGCCACTCCAGCGGCTGGGTCGGCCCCGCCTTCTCGGTCCGCGGCATGCTGGTCTGGGGCTTCACCGCCGGGGTGCTCGCCGCGCTGCTGGAGATGGGTGGCTGGAGCCGACCGTGGCCGCACGGACGGGTGATCGACCTGCCCCCGTCGGGCGCGTCACCCGCCCCCTCGGCCGGGACCGACGAGGTGGACGAGAGCGCGGTCCGCTGACCGCGTAGTCACCTTCCGCAAGCGATCGTCTTCCCACGAGCCTGCGGCCCGTACGCTTGACCCCGTGTCGGCCGTTGATCTCGTTCTGCTGTTACTCATGCTCGTGTTCGCGATCAGCGGATACCGACAGGGGTTCGTCATCGGGGTGCTCTCGTTCTCCGGGTTCTTCCTCGGTGCGCTGATCGGGCTCCAGATCGGGCCGATGATCGCCCAGCAGTTCGTGGACAGCGGCACCCGGGTGCTGATCTCACTCGTCGCCATCTTCGGCCTGGCGGTGATCGGTCAGGCGCTCGCCGGATGGCTCGGCTCCCATCTGCGCCGCACCATCGCCAGCGACACGGGTCGACGGCTCGACGACATCGGCGGCGCCTTCGTCTCGCTCTTCGCGGTGCTCCTGGTCGCCTGGCTGGTGGCGGTGCCGCTCGGCTCCTCCTCGGTGCCCTGGCTCGCCAACTCGGTACGCAGCAGCGCACTGCTCAACGTGGTCGACCAGGTGATGCCGGACCAGGCCCAACAGCTCTCCACCGCGCTGCGCGACACCGTCGACACCAACGGCTTCCCGGACGTCTTCGACGGGCTGCGCCGTACCCAGGCCCGGCAGGTCGAGCCGCCCGACCCGGCGCTGGCCGGATCGCCCGTGGTGGCCAACGGCCAACAGTCTGTGGTCAAGGTGCTCGGCTCGGCCAAGAGCTGTTCGCGCCGCATCGAGGGCTCCGGCTTCGTGTACGCCGACGACCGGGTGATGACCAACGCGCACGTGGTCGCCGGCACCGACTCGGTCGCGGTGGAACTGCGCGGCGAGCGGTACGACGGCGTCGTGGTCGTCTACGACCCGGACCGTGACCTGGCGGTGCTGTACGTGCCGAACCTGCCCGGCCCGTCCATGCGGTTCGCCGCCGGCAACACCACCTCCGGAGCGGACGCCATCGTGCTCGGCTTCCCGCTCGACGGGCCGTACAACGCCCAGTCGGCGCGGATCCGCGACGTCGACCGGATCAAGGGGCCCGACATCTACTCGTCCGGGGAGGTGACCCGGGAGATCTACACGATCCGGGCCCTGGTGCGCAGCGGCAATTCCGGCGGACCGCTGGTCTCCTCGAACGGCCTGGTGCTCGGGGTGATCTTCGCGGCGGCCGCGTACGACCCGAACACCGGCTTCGCGGTGACCGCCGCCGAGGCCCGGCCGGTGGCGCTGGCCGGTGCGGAGCGTACCCGGGGCGTGGGCACCGGCGAGTGCACCTGATGGTCAGTTGTCGGGCGGCGAGCGCCGGGCCAGGAGAGTGAAGGCCACGGTGGTCGCGGTGACCACCGCCGTGCCGAGCAGCCATCCGGCGACCACGTCGCTGGTCCAGTGCACGCCGAGCGCGACCCGACTGAACCCGGTGACCAGGGCGATGGCCAGCGCGGCGGACCAGACCGCCGCCCGGGCCGCCGACCGGGCCCTGGTCCGGGGCAGGAACACCACGAGCAGCACACCGGCGGCCAGCGCCGCGTTCAGCGCGTGTCCCGACGGGAAGGACAGGCCGGGGGCCAGCGCCACCGGCTCGGGCAGATCCGGTCGCGGACGGCCCACCACGAGCTTGAGCAGCGGCCCGAGCAGGCCGCCGAGCACCATGGTGGTGGTGACCCAGACGGCCAGCCGCCGCGCACCCCGGTAGGCCAGCCAGACCACCAGACCCAACGCCCCGGCACGCAGCGGCATCGGCGCGAACACGTCCGTCCAGAGGCCCATCACCGACACCCAGGCCCGGTGGTCGTGGGCGAAGTCGTGCAGGTCGGCGGTGATCGCCGCGTCCAGCCGGCGCAGCGGCGGCCAATCGCCCACCACCAGCGTGGCGAGCAGCACGAACGGCACGAGCATCGACAGGCCGGAGGCGGTGTGACCGGGACGCAGGCCCGCCGGGCCGTCCGCGGGACCGAACGGGTCGCGGACCGGCGGGGGCGCTGTCGTACGCCGGCCTGAGGCACTCACGCCGACGGTTGTACCCCGCCGAGCAGGATCGAAGACCCGGGATCGCCGGATTGCCCGTGGACCCGCTCAGCGTCGCCGCAGCCGGCGCACCATCAGCGCCGCGCCGGTGACCAGGGCGACGAGGATCGCCGAGCCGACCCAGAGGCGTACCGGGCCGGTGTCCTCCGCCGCCCCAGCGGCGCGCGCCCGCCACCGGGTCTCCTGCTGCGACCCGGTCAGGCCGAGCTGCTCGGCGTCGTGGTCGCCGACCGGCACCGAGCCGGGTGCCGGGCCGAAGCCGGTCACCCCGGGCGAGTCGTTGTCGTCCAGCGGGTTGTCACCGACCAGCGGGACGTCCGCGGTCAGCGCCGCGATCGGGTCGACCAGCCCGTAGCCGAACCGGTCGTCGCGCCCGGTGGGCCCGATGTCCTTGGCGGTGACCAGCAGCCGGTTAACCACGTCCCCGGCGGACATCTGCGGGTAGCGGGACCGGACCAGGGCGGCGGTGGCGGCGACCAGCGGCGCCGCGAAGCTGGTGCCCTGCACCCGCCAGTACCCCTGCGGAGGCCGGGCGCCGACCAGGCCGCTGGCCGGGGCGGTGAGGACGGTGGCGCGACCGGTGATCGCGCCGCTCCACAGGTTGTCGCTGTTGCGCTCCAACCCGGAGACGGCGATGACGCCCGGCTCCCGGGCCGGGTACCACACCTTCGCCTCCGGTGACGTGGCGAGATTGCCGGTGCAGGCGACCACCACCACGTCCTTGGCGAAGGCGTAGTCGATGGCGGCGGCCAGGGCGGGGCTGTCGCCGTTGCCGCCGAGCGACAGGTTGATCACTTTGGCGCCGTTGTCGACCGCCCACCGGACGCCCTTGGCGACGATCAACGCGTCGTCGTACCGGTTCTCCTCGTCGAGCACGCGTACCGGCAGGATGCGGGAGTCGGGGGCCAGCCCCACCACGCCCCGGCGGTCGTCGTTGCGTCCGGCGATCAGGCCGGCGACCGTGGTGCCGTGCCCGACCGGATCGGGTTCGGCGGCACCGTCCGGGGAGACCAGGTCGAGACCGGGAAGCACCTGACCGGCCAGGTCCGGGTGGGAACCGTCCACGCCGGAGTCGATCACCGCGACGATCACACCGCGCCCGGTCGAGGTACGCCAGGCGATCTGCGCGCCGAGCTTGTCGAGTTGCCACTGCTCGTCACGGACCTGGTCGGCGCGCTCGGCGGTGTCCGGGGCGAAGGCCACCGGCACGCCGAACGAGGTCGGGGCGACCGGCACGGCGGCGGCCGGCACGACCGCGACCGCGACCGACAGCGCCGTGACCGCCGCCGCCAGCAGCACGCGATGCGCGAACCGTCGCGGCCCCGGCGGGCCGCTCTGCCGCACCCTGGTCACATCCTCAGCCATTCGTCGCAGGGACACATGACGATCGGAGATTACCGGTTCGCTCCGGCTTCCAGGGACGTTCCGTGGACTCGACGTCACTGTGGCGGCAGGTAGGCCAGCTGAACCAGGCGGACGCCCTCCCGCCGAGTGGACAATCGACCACGTCCGGGCGGCAGCGGACCGGGCCGGACCGCACCGACCAACGCACCCTCCTCGGGGCTGCCCGACATCACCAGGCCCGAGGTGGACAGTTCGCGTAGTCGCTGCACGACCGGCTCGTACTGGGCGCGGGCGGCACCGCCGCAGCGGCGTACCAGCACCAGGTGCAACCCGACGTCGCGGGCGTGCGGCAGGTGCTCCTCCAACGCCCGCAGCGGGTTTGCCGGCCCGCTCGCCACCAGGTCGTAGTCGTCGACCAGGACGAACAACTCCGGGCCGGTCCACCACGACCGGTCGCGCAACTGCGCCGGACCGACCTCCGGACCGGGCGTACGGTCCTGGAGATAACCGGCTGCGGACTCCACCAGGTCGGCGGTGTGCGAGGCGGCGGTGCCGTACCCGATCAGGTGTTCGGTCCCGATCGCGCCGAGCAGGCTGCGCCGGTAGTCCACCAGGATCACCCGCGCCTGCTCCGGCGTGAACCGGGTGACGATCGTCTGGGCCAGCGCGCGGAGGAACGACGACTTGCCGCACTCGGCGTCGCCGTAGACCACGAAGTGCGGCTCGGTGACGAAGTCGAGCACCACCGGACGCAGGTCCGCCTCGGCGATCCCGACCGGGATCCGCAGCCCGGCGGTGGTGGCCAGGTCGACCTCGGCATAGGGCAGCACCGCCGGGAGCAGTCGCACCCGGGGCGCCGGCGGACCGGACCAGCCCTCCGCCGCCCGTCGCACCAGAGCGGCGGTGTCCGCGTCGGCGAGCTGCGGCAGAGCGGTGAGGAAATGCAGGCTCCCGTTGGTGATGCCGCGACCCGGCGTACGCTCCGGCACGTCCGCTGCCGCCCGCCGGGCGACCACCGAGTCCGACGGGTCACCGAGGCGCAGCTCCAGCCGCGAGCCGAAGAGGTCCCGGATGGCCGGTCGGAAGTCCAACCACCGCACCGCCGTGGCCACCACGTGCACGCCGTAGGAGAGTCCCCGGGTGGCGAGGTCGGTGATCAGCGGCTCCAGGTCGTCGTACTCGCCGCGCAGCGTCGTCCAGCCGTCGACGACCAGGAAGACGTCGCCGAACCGGTCGGAGCCGGGCGCCTCGTCGGCGGCCTGCTCGACACGCCGACGCCGCCAGGCCGCCATCGACTCGACACCGAGTTCGGCGAAGGCGCGTTCCCGGTCCGTCAGCAGGGTGGCCATCTCGCCCACGGTGCGTCGCACACCGGTCGGGTCGGCACGACCGGTGATCCCGCCGACGTGCGGCAGGTCGCGCAGCGCGGCCAACCCGCCGCCGCCGAAGTCCAGACCGTAGACCTGCACCTCGGCGGGAGTGTGGGTGAGCGCCAGCGCGCAGATCAGCGTCCGCAGCGCGGTGGACTTCCCGCTCTGCGTACCGCCGACCACCGCCACGTGCCCGGCGGCACCGTCCAACGCCAGCCAGAGCAGGTCGCGCCGCTGCTCGTACGGCTTGTCGACCACCGCCACCGGCACCTGCAATGCCCCGTGCAGCTCCGGATTGCCGGAGCTCAGCCCCCGGGACGGGTGCACGGCCACCGGCCCGACCACCTCGTCCAGCCCCGGTGCGCCGTCCAGCGGCGGCAGCCACACCCGGTGTGCCGGCGGCCCCTGGCCGGCGAGGCGTCCGATCAGCAGGTCCAGCAGAGTCTCCCGGCCCGGCTCCTCGTCCTCCTCGACGACCGGAGCGACGGGCGGCTCCGGTTCGGGTGTGAAGTGGGTGGTGAAGGTGAGCAGACGTGGGCGCTCGGATCCGGCCGCGCCGACCGCCGCAGTACGTCGACGGACCGCCCCGGAGACGTACGCGGTCTTGAAACGCACCAGCGGCTCGGTGCCGGAGCGCAGGTAGCCGTGACCCGGCGAGCGGGGCAGCTCGTACGCGTCCGGCACGCCGAGCACCGTCCGCGACTCCAGCGACGAGAAGGTCCGCAGACCGATCCGGTACGACAGGTGGGTGTCCAGCCCTCGCAGCCGGCCCTCCTCCAACCGCTGGCTGGCCAGCAGCAGGTGCACCCCGAGCGACCGCCCCAACCGGCCGATCTGCACGAACAGGTCGACAAAGTCGGGCTTGGCCGACAGCAGCTCGGAGAACTCGTCGCAGACCAGCAGCAGCGACGGCAGCGGGGCCAGCGCGCTGCCGGCCGCCCGGGCTCGCTCGTAGTCACGCAGGCCGGCGAAGTTGCCGGCGCGACGCAGCAGCTCCTGCCGGCGTACCAACTCGCCGTTGATCGCATCGACCATCCGGTCCACCAGCGGCAACGCGTCGGCCAGGTTGGTGATGACGGCGGCGGTGTGCGGCAGCCGGTCGAACGAGGCGAAGGTGGCCCCGCCCTTGAAGTCGACCAGCACGAAGTTGAGCTGCTCGGAGGAGTGCGTGGCGGCCAGCCCCACCACCAGGGTCCGCAGCAGCTCGGACTTGCCCGAGCCGGTGGCCCCGATCAGCAGCCCGTGCGGACCCATGCCGTCCTGCGCCGACTCCTTCAGGTCCAGCTCGACGGCGGCGCCGTCCACCCCGACGCCGATCGGCACCCGCAGCCGGTCACGGACCGACCGGGGCGCCCAGCCCTGCTCGGTGGTGAAGCTCTCCGGGTCGCCGATGTCGAGCAGCTCCGGCAGGCTCGGCTCGGCACCGGTCGCGGCGTCCGGACCACGGGCGGCGGCCGGGCGCAACGGCGCCAGCCGGCGGGCCACCGCCTCCGCCTCGGCGACCCCCAGCGCGTCGGCCGTGCCCACCTCGGCCGGTCCGTCCGCCGAGTGCGAGTGCAGTCGGCCCCCGCGCAGTTCCAGCAGCAGGGCGAAACGGTCCAGTAGGCGTGGCGGCGGGCAACTCAGGTCGATCAGGGTGACCGCGTCGATGCCGCCGTCACCGGCCAGCTCGGTGGCACCGGTCAGGTCGCCGCCGTCGAGCACCACCACCAGGTGCGGACCGTCGGTGGCCGGACCGGCCGGGCTGAACCGGGACCGGCTGGCCAGCACCTCGTCGAGCAGCTTCTCCAGGTCCACCGCCGCGCTGGCGACCAGCCGGACCGGGCCGAGGGCGTCACCCCGGGACGGGTGACCGGCGTGCGGCAGCCACTTGACCCACTCCCAGGCAGCCCGCCGTTCCGGCCCGGCGCAGACCGCGATCAGCAGCTCGTCCGGGGAGTGGAAGACCGCGAGCTGGGTGAGCATCGCCCGGACCAACGACTGCGCGGCCGGTGACCCGGCGGGACCGGCCGGCGCGGCCCGGACGAACACCCGGGCGAAGCTGCGCAGCGACACCGCCACCGGCAGGTCCGGCACCACCGAGTACGCGTCGAGGAAGCGACGCAGCGCCCCGGCGGTCATCGGCTCCAACTCCTCCAGCGGCCGGGTGACCGGTGGGACCAGCGGAGTGGCCAGCGTCTGCGGCCCGACGGCGACCCGCACCACGGCGAAGTCCGGATCGGTGGGGCGACGTTCCCAGACCCGGTGGCTCTCGACCGTCGACCAGAGGCCCTGCGGATCCGGGTGCCGGTAGCAGAGGCCGCTGCGCTGCCGGGCCGCGGTCTGCCGGACCTGCCGTCGCAACGTCGCCAGGTGCCGCAGGTACTCGCGGCGGGCGGCCATCATCTCGGACTTCCGCGGGCTGCCCGAGGCGCTGCCCCAGGAGGTCACCAGCATCGCCAGCGTGGACAGGCCGAACATCGCGCCGACCACGTACGCGTACGCGCCGCCGCCCCGCCCGAACATCATCGCCATCGCGATCGTGCCGCCGAGCATCGGCAGCACCATCAGCATCTGGTGCCAGCGTCCACCGGTGCCGGCCGGGATCTCCGGCGGGGCCTGCACCGGCACCTCGCCGACGGGGATCTCCGGTGCCGGACGTCGGGCCGGCCGCCGGACGACGACAGTGGACACTCGACCTCCCGACGACGCACGGTGACCCGAGCCTGGCTCATGGTAGGTAATCTCCTTCCGTCCGCGCAGGCCGTCACCCCGCTCGATATGGAGATCAGCCGATGACGATCGGGCTGGCCCGGGTCACCGTCAGCTCCCCCCTCCGCCGGGTCGACGTGGCCCTGCCCGAGCAGGTACCGCTCGTCGAGCTGCTGCCCGAGGTGCTCCGGCACGCCGGTGTCGGGCTCGCCGACGACGGCGAACGGCACGGCGGCTGGCTGCTGCGCCGGGCCGACGGCAGCACGCTCGCCACCGGACAGGCGCTGCTCGCCCAGGGAGTCCGCGACGGCGAGGTGCTGCATCTGGTGCCCGGCCGCGCCGAGTGGCCCGAGCCCGAGTACGACGACGTGGTGGAGGCCATCGCCGACGGCGCACGACAACGCGGTGCCGCCTGGTCACCGGAGGCCACCCGGGTCGCCGCGCTGGCCGGCGCCGGAGTGCCGCTCGGCGTCGGCCTGGTCGCCCTGATCGCCTCCGGCCCCGACGTTCAGGCCACTTGGCCGGTGACGACCCTGGTCACGGTCCTGCTGGTGCTCGCCGGCACGGTGTTCTCTCGGGCCCGGGGCGACGGCACGGCCGGTGCCGTCCTCGGCGGGTACGCACTGCCGTACGCCGCCGTGGCCGGTGCCCTGGCGGTCAGCTCGGGCGACCCGGTCGGTCCGCTCGGTCTGCTGCGCTGGGTCGGTGCGGAGGAGGCGCTGGCCGCAGCGGTGACACTGCTGCTGGTGTCGGTGCTCGGGCTGCTCGGCGTGGCCACCCGACAGCGGGTCTTCGTGGCCGGGGTGGTGGTCGGCGCGGTCGGTGTCCCGACCGCCCTCGGCGGGGTGCTGCTCGGCCCGGCCGGCGCGACGGCCGTCCTGCTCTGCGTGCTCGCCTTCGCGATCGGCGCGGTCCCGCTGCTGGCGATCCGGCTGGGCCGGGTGCCGCTGCCGCCGACCACTCTGCCGACCGGCACCGCCCACGACCTGGACCAGGCTCGTGACCTGCCCGATCGCGGCCGGGTGTACGCGGCGGTCGCCCGCACCGAGGAGATGCTGACCGGAATGCTGATCGGGCACGCGGTGCTGGCCGGCGTGGCCGGTCTGGTGCTCGCCGTCACCGGTGGCGTCGCCGGCTGGCTGCTGGTCGGGGTGACCTCGATGGTGTTCCTGCTGCGCGCCCGGCTCTTCGCGGCGGCACGGCACCGGGTGCCGCCGCTGCTCGCCGGGCTGGCCGGGTATGCGGCCCTCGGCACGGTGCTCGCCGTCGACACCGCGACCGGACCGCTGCTCCTGCCGGTTGGCGGCCTGCTGGTCGGTCTCACGGTCGCGGCGGCCGGCACCGGCTACGCCCACCGGCCGGTCTCGCCCTACGTCGGGCGGATCGCCGACCTCACCGACACCGCTCTGGTGATCTCCGTGGTGCCGGTCGCCTGCGCGGTGCTCGGACTCTACGAACGGGCCCTGGGACTGCTCGGCTGAGCAATCCGGCGGGCCCGTCGCGAGGTCGGGTCAGTGCGTGGTCTCGCCGCGCTCCTCGGCGTCCTTGGCTCGCCGGTAGGAGGCCAGGATCTCGGTCTCGGCCTCGGTGCGCCCCACCCAGGTCGCGCCCTCGACCGACTTGCCCGGCTCCAGGTCCTTGTAGACCTCGAAGAAGTGCTGGATCTCCAGCCGGTCGAACTCGCCGAGGTGGTGGATGTCGCGCAGGTGCTCCTGCCGGGGGTCCTCGTACGGCACGCAGAGGACCTTGTCGTCGCCGCCCTTCTCGTCCGTCATCCGGAACATGCCGATGGTGCGGCACCGGATCAGGCAGCCGGGGAAGGTGGGCTCGGGCACCAGCACGAGGGCGTCCAGGGGGTCGCCGTCCGCGCCGAGGGTGCCCTCGATGAAGCCGTAGTCGGCCGGGTACTGGGTGGAGGTGAAGAGCGTGCGGTCCAGCCGGATCCGGCCGGTCACGTGGTCCACCTCGTACTTGTTGCGGTGACCCTTGGGGATCTCAACCGTGACGTCGAAATCCATTCGCACGCTCCCTCGTTCGCCGACGCTGGCTTGACGGAACCGGCGACCAGCCCGGACAGGCGAATGCTCGCCCACCGAGTCCGGCCGCCGCATAGTCTTCGGACCGAAGTAGTGTCACCCAGGCCGGTTTCCGGTGGGGGAGGAGGGGGTCGTGGGGAGGGAAGATTCACACTACCGTCCGGAGGGTGCCGCCGAAGGTGGTACCGCGACACCGCCGGTCGCACCGGCGACCGGGCGGGTAGTGGTGCCTGGCGCGCACCTGCTCCGGACACCGTCGCCGACACCCGCGGACCCCGCTCCGACGAGCCCGGCACCCGGTGCCACCCCACCCGCCTCCGGCACCGCGTCCGTGCCGCCCGGTACCACGTCCGGTCCGGTCGGTCGGGTGAGCGTTCCGGCCGGTTCCGTGGCGGTCCCGGCCGCAGCTACGTCCGGGGCGGCCGACACGCCGTCCGGCCCGCAGGCTGACTCCGGCGCGGTGCCGCCGGCCCCAGCCGGGGACACCGCCGCCCCGGCCGACCAGGGGACACCGCCCGCGCCGCCGTCCGCCCCACGCCGACGATTGCCGCTGGTGCTCGCCGCCGTGCTGGCGCTCGTGCTGGTCGGGGTGGGAGTGGTCGTGGTACGCCCCGGCCCCGTCGGTCAGTGGCTGGGCGATGACCACGACACGTCGACGGTCGCGGAGTCGCCGGAGCCCGATCCGGTCGCGGTGCTGGCTGCGGCCGACATCGGCGCGCCCGTGCCCAGTGCCGACGGGATGCGTGTGTTGCTCGACCCGCTGATCGGTGACGCCGCGCTCGGCGACCGGGTCAACCTCGCCGTGGCCGACGCCCTGACCGGGCAGTTGCTCTTCGACCGGGGCGGTGCCGAGGCCACCGTGCCGGCCTCGGTGACGAAGTTGCTGACGGCGGTCACCGTGCTGACCGCCCACGGCCCCGGTCATCGGATCCCGACCCGGGTGGTGGCGGGTGCCCAGCCCGGTGAGGTGGTCATCGTCGGTGGCGGTGACCCCTCCCTGTCCGCCGGTGCCAAGGGCTTCTACACCGGTGCCGCGAGCCTGGAAAGCCTCGCCGAGCAGGTGCGTACGGCCCTGGGTGGCACCCCGCCGACCAGCGTCGTGGTCGACTCGTCGCTCTATCCCGGGCCGGTGTTCGGGCCGGGCTGGGACGACGACATCCCCACCGGCGGCTACGGCGGCGCGGTCACCGCGCTGATGCTCGACGGTGCCCGCAAGGACCCCAAGGCGGGGCGGGGCTGGGCCGAGCGGGTGCCCGAGCCGGACCTGACCGCCGGGCGCGCCTTCGCCAAGCTGCTCGGCGTACCGGCCGGTGCGGTACGCAAGGGCACCGCCCCGGTGGCCCCGGTCGACGCGACCGGCGGCACCGAACCCGGCACCGAGTTGGGCGTGGTGCACTCGCCACCGTTGATCCGTCTGGTCGATGTCATGATCAGCGAGAGCGACAACATCGTCGCCGAGGCGTTGGCCCGCCAGGTCGCGTTGGCCCGCGGCCAGCCCGCGTCGTTTGCCGGCGCCGCCACGGCGATGGCCGAGATGGTGCCCGAACTGGGCCTGCCGGTGGACGGGCTGACGCTCGCCGACGGCAGTGGCCTGTCCCGGAAGAACCTGATCAGCCCCGCGCTGCTGACCGAACTGCTGGCCCTCGCGGCCGGTCCGGACCGGCCCGAACTCGGCGGCATCTTCGGTGGACTGCCGGTCGGTGGCTGGTCCGGCACGCTGCGCGACCGCTACGGTTCGGCACCCGGCACGGACGCCGGTGTAGGGGTGGTCCGCGCCAAGACGGGCACGCTGACCCGGGTGCACGCCATCGCCGGTGTGGTGACCACCGCCGAGGGACGGCTACTCACCTTCGCGGTGCTCACCGACCAGGTGCCGCCGGAGGGCATGGAACCCGCCCGGTTGGCGCTGGACCGGATCGCCGCGGCGCTCGCCACCTGCGGCTGCCCCTGACCGGGAAGGCCGGTGCACCCGGCGCGATCCGGGGACGGGTGTCGTGGCGCGGGTACGGTGGGTGGCATGGCGCAGTTCGTGGACTGGGATCTGGCCGCCGCTACTGCGGGGGCGCTGGGCAAGTCGGGCCCCCGGGTGTCGTATGCCGAGGCCACCGAGGTGGTCACCGAGCTGCGCCGGTTGACCGACGAGGCGGCCGGGCACGTCGCCGACTACACCGGGTTGACGTCGCAGGTGGCCCATCCGCCGGTGCGGGTGGTCGACCGGCGGGACTGGGCGGCGACCAACATCGCCGGCCTGCGCGAGGTGATCACCCCGCTGGTCGGCCGGCTCGCCGAGGACAAGCAGCCGGGCGCGTTCACCGAGGCGATCGGGTCGCGGGTCACCGGAGTCCAGGCGGGAACGGTGCTGGCGTACCTGTCCGGCCGGGTGCTCGGTCAGTACGAGGTCTTCTCCGCCGACCCGGGTCAGCTTCTGCTCGTCGCGCCGAACATCGTCGAGGTGGAGCGGAAGCTGGGCGCCGAGCCACGGGACTTCCGGCTCTGGGTGTGCCTGCACGAGGTGACCCACCGGACGCAGTTCACCGCGGTGCCGTGGATGCGGGCGTACTTCCTGGGTGAGGTGCAGGCGTTCGTGGACGCCTCGCAGGGGGGCGAGCACCTGGTCGAACGGCTGCGCCGGGGCGTGGGCACCCTCGCCGACGTGGTCCGCAACCCGGAGAGCCGGGCCAGCGTGCTGGACATCGTGCAGACCCCGGGGCAGCGCGCCGTGCTGGACCGGCTGACCGCGCTGATGACGCTGCTGGAAGGGCACGCCGAGTTCGTGATGGACGGCGTCGGGCCCCAGGTGATCCCGAGTGTCGAGCGGATCCGGGCCGGATTCGACCGTCGTCGGGAGGCCGGCAACCCGGTGGAGAAGGCGGTCCGCCGCCTGATCGGCATCGACGTCAAGCTCCGGCAGTACGCGGAGGGCCGCAAGTTCGTCCACGCGGTGGTGGACCGGGTCGGGATGGAAGGCTTCAACCGGATCTTCCAGTCCCCGCTGACGCTGCCCCGCCTCTCCGAGTTGAGCGAACCGGACGCCTGGGTGGCCCGGGTGCACGGTCCCGTCGGGCCGAAGCCCCCCGCCGACTGAGCATGGCCCCACTCGCCCCGTCGGTCGCCGCGATCCGGGTCGCGGTCCGTCGCGCGCTGGCCGAGCTGACGGCGTCCGGACCGGTGCTGGTGGCCTGCTCCGGCGGAGCCGACTCGCTCGCCCTGGCCGCCGCCGCCGCGTTCGTGGCACCCCGGTCGGGACGGGTCGCCGGGCTGGTCACCGTCGACCACGGGTTGCAGCCCGGATCCGCCGAGCGGGCCCAGGCGGTCGCGGACTGGGCGCGGCAGAGCGGGCTGGCACCGGTGGAGGTGGTCCGGGTGGAGGTCGCCGGCCGACCCGGTGGCCCCGAGGCCGCCGCCCGCCAGGCCCGCTACCAGGCGTTGGTCGAGGTCGCCGGTCGGTACGGGGCGGCGGCGGTGCTCACCGGGCACACCCGGGACGACCAGGCGGAGACGGTCCTGCTCGCGCTGGCCCGAGGTGCCGGCCCCCGTGGGCTGGCCGGGATGCCGGCGTACCGGGAACTGGCTGGGGTGCCGCTGCTCCGGCCGCTGTTGGAGACCGCTCGGGAGCAGACCCGGGCGGCGTGCACGGCGCTGGGCCTGACTCCGTGGGAGGACCCGCACAACACCGATCCGGCCTACGCCCGGTCGCGGGTACGGGCCGACGTGCTGCCCGCGCTGGTCGAGGCGCTCGGCCCGGCGGTGGTGGACAACCTGGCCCGTACCGCCCGGCTGGTCGCGGCGGACAACGCGGTGCTGGACGGGCTGGCCGTCGAGGCGCTGACCGCCGCCCGGCATCCCGACGATGGACTGGCCGTCAAGGCGCTGGCCGACCTCGCTCCCGCGCTGCGGGGTCGGGTGCTGCGTGCCTGGGCGCACGAACTGGGCGTCGCACCGGCCGCCCTGTCGCACCGGCACGTCGTCGCGCTGGACACGCTGGTCACCGACTGGCGGGGACAGGGCGCGGCGTACCTGCCGGGTGGGTTGCGGATTCGCCGGCACCGCGACCGGCTGCTGCCGGCGGACCGGCCCGCCGCACCCCCGACGGACGACGACGAGGTCGACACGTGACGTACCCCCGCAGGCCGCTGTTCGCCCCGCACGGCGCGGTCGCCACCAGTCATCCGCTGGCCACGGCGGCCGGGCTGGCCGTGCTGCGCCGGGGTGGCAACGCGGTCGACGCCGCCCTGGCCACCGCGACCACGCTGACCGTGGTGCAGCCGCCGTCGAACGACATCGGCGGTGACCTGTTCGCCATCGTCTGGGACGGCCACCGGCTGCACGGTCTGAACGCCTCCGGCCGGTCGCCGGCCGCACTGACCCGGGACCTGGTCCTGGCCGCCACCGACGGCCGGGGTGCCGATCCTGCCGACGCGCTGGGCGGGACGCAGGCCCGGGGACCGGCGATGCCGGCCCGGGGCTGGCTGCCGGTGACCGTGCCGGGCGTGCCGGCGGGCTGGCGCGACCTGCACGACCGGTTCGGTTCGCTGCCCTTCGCGGACCTGTTCACCGACGCGATCGGGTACGCCGAGCACGGCCATCCGGTCTCCACCGGTACCGCCGAGACCTGGGCCCGAGCGGTCGCCGGACACGCCGGCCGCACCGGCGGGGAGTACGCCGAGTTCGCCCGGGTCTTCGCCCCGGAGGGACGGGCACCCCGCTCCGGCGAACGCTGGCGCAACCCGGACGCCGCGCGGACCCTGCGACTGATCGCGCAGAGTGGGGCCGAGGAGTTCTACCGGGGCCGGATCGCGGCGGCCCTGGCCGACCACGCGGCCCGGACCGGTGGGCTGCTCACCGGTGACGACCTGGCGGCGCACGCCTCCACCTGGGTCGACCCGGTGCCGGTCGGCTACCGGAACCACGAGGTGTGGGAGCTTCCGCCGAACGGGCAGGGTGTGGCCGCCCTGATCGCCCTGGGCATCCTCGACGGGCTCGATCCGGCCGACGCGTCGTGGCGGCACCGGCAGATCGAGGCGGTCAAGCTCGGCTTCGCCGACGCGCACGCCCACGTCACCGACGTCGACCGGATGCGGCTGCCGGTCCAGGCGCTGCTCACCCCCGAGCACCTGGCCTCGCGCCGGTCCTCGATCACCGAGGACGCCGCCGATCCGGTCGCCGGGGTGCCGGAGCGCGGCGGGACGGTGTACCTCTGCACGGCCGACGACGACGGCATGATGGTGAGCCTGATCCAGTCCACCTACCTGGCCTTCGGCTCGCACGTGGTGCTGCCCGGGCACGGCTTCGCCCTGCAGAACCGAGGTCTCGGCTTCCGCCTCGACGCCGACCACCCGAACGTGGTGGGCCCGGCGAAGCGGCCGTACCACACCATCATCCCCGGGTTCCTGACCCGCGAGGGCGCGCCGGTCGGGCCGTTCGGGGTGATGGGCGGACACATGCAGCCCCAGGGACACGTGCAACTGATCTCGTCGACCGTGGACGCCGGTCTCGACCCGCAGGCGGCGCTGGACGCCCCGCGCTGGTACTGGCACGCCGGCCGGGCGGTGCTGGTGGAGGAGCACCTGGCAGCCGGGCCGGGCGGTGCTGAACTCGTCGCCGACCTGCGCGCCCGGGGTCACCGGGTCACCGTCGCGGACGAGCCGGCCGTCTTCGGGTACGGCCAGGCGATCTGGCGGCGTCCCGACGGCGGCTACGTCGTCGGCTCGGAGTCCCGGGTCGACGGTGCGGCCGGCGGTTTCTAGGTCCTGCGTCGACGGTGCGGCCGGCGGTTTCTAGGTCCTGCGTCGAAGTCCCTGGCCGGCCTGCGGCGGGCCCAAGCGACGACCGGCCGCGTTGGCAATTGGTCCGGATACCGGTGTTGTATCCGGACCAATTCCCGCCTTGCCGGACCGCCGCCTGGACTCCGCCTCGGCTCGACCGAGGACTTCGACACAGGCCCCAGGCGTAGCGGGGTCAGCCCGCTGGAACTCGGTCGCGGAACGTGGTGCGGTACGCGTGCGGGGTGGCGCCGACCCGGCGGGTGAAGTGGTGCCGCAGCGTGGCGGCGTCCCCGAAGCCGGCCCGCTCGGCGACCACCTCCACCGACAGTGCGGTGTCCTCCAGCAGCCGCCGGGCCAGCAGCACCCGCTGGCCGGTCAGCCAGTCGTGCGGGGTGGTGCCGGTCTCCGCCCGGAACCGGCGGGCGAAGGTCCGGGGCGCCATGCCCGCGCGGGCGGCAACATCGTCGACGGTGAGCTGCTGGTCGAGCCGCTCCATCAGCCACTCCAGCACCGGCTCCAGGGTGGGGGCCTCCGGTGCCTTCGGAATCGGCGCCTCGACGTACTGCGACTGGCCGCCGTCGCGGTGCGGCGGCACCACCATCCGTCGGGCCAGCCGGGTGGCGACGGCCGAGCCGTGCTCCTGGCGTACCAGGTGCAGGCAGGCGTCGATGCCGGCGGCGGTGCCGGCGCTGGTGAGCAGCCGGCCGTCCTGCACGTAGAGCGAGTTGCAGCGGACCTGGGCACTCGGGTGGCGGCGCTGCAACTCGTCGACGTGCCGCCAGTGCGTGGTGCATTCCCGGCCGTCGAGCAGCCCGGCCTCGCCCAGCAGGTACGCCCCGGTGCAGACGCTGAACAGGTGTGCCCCCCGGTCGGCGGCCCGCCGCAGCGCCTCGCGCACCTCGGCGGGCGCTCCGGTGCCGTGGTGCGCCGGCACGGCCACCAGGTCGGCCTGGTCGATCGGGCCCAGGTCGGCGGTGGGCACCAGGCCGAAACCGGCGATGGTACGCACCGGGGCACCCTGCGGGCTGCACAGGTCGAACCGGTAGCCGGGCAGGCCGTCGGCGGTGCGGTCGGTGCCGAAGACCTCGGCGAGCACGCCGACTTCGAACGGGGCGACGCCGTCCAGGGCGAGTACTGCGACCGAGCGGAGCATGTGACGAGGGTAACCCGAGGGGTGGCGGGAAATCGAGGGTGAATGGCATTCCTGCCACTGTCCGGCGTGTGGCGAGGCGCGGAGACTGGTGTCAGCCCGGTGCACCGGCGGCGAGATCACCATAAATCAGATGAAAGCGAGCGTCGCCATGGGACTCCTGTTCTTCCTCGTGTTCTTCCTGCTCCTCGCCCTGCTCTCGGCCGCCGGGTTGACCGCGGACAGCCGCGACTCGGCCGACTGGAAGCCGTCCGACGGCGGCCACCGCTGGCGGTCCCACCCGTCCTGAACTGATTAGTGCTCTTCGTCCCCAAAAATCCGGGCCGGGGTCGCCCGAAAGAGGCGGCCCCGCCGACGACGAACCCGGGGCGTACGGCAGGCTAGGGCCATGGCTGACGGCTCCTGGTACGACGCCGACATCGACCACGTGATCATTTCGGAGGCGCAGATCCGCGAGAAGACCGCGGAACTGGCCAAGCAGGTCTCCGCGGACTACGCCCACGTCACCGACGGGCTGCTGCTCGTCTGCGTACTCAAGGGCGCGGTCATGTTCATGGCCGACTTCGCCCGGGCGCTGGGCCGCCAGGGCCCCCCCGCCGAGCTGGACTTCATGGCCATCTCCTCCTACGGCCAGGGCACCACCTCCTCCGGGGTGGTCCGGATCCTCAAGGACCTCGACCGGGACATCGCCGGCCGGCACGTCGTCGTCGTGGAGGACATCGTCGACTCCGGGCTGACCCTCTCCTGGCTGCTGCGCTACCTGGAGTCCCGGTCCGCGGCGAGCGTCGAGGTGGTCGCGCTGTTCCGCAAGCCCGACGCGGTCAAGGTGACGGTGCCGGTGAAGTACGTCGGCTTCGACATCCCGACCGAGTTCGTCGTCGGGTACGGCCTGGACTTCGGCGAGCGCTACCGCGAGCTGCCGTACGTCGGCGTACTCAAGCCGGAGGTGTACGCCCGGTCCTGACCCCGGCCCGATCGGCGCGGCGGCCGAGTCCGGTGCCGCCGGTCCGGCCGACGTTCAGCCGACTTTCAGCTGGTCGGGCTACCGTGGACTCCGGTGACGGTGGGATCCGCTCTCCGTCACGCCGGTCGACACCCGGTTCGCCGTACGCGTAAGTGCTGGGCTCGCCAGCTCAGATCCGTCTCATACGGTGTACCGTCGAATGACCGTGGCGCGACAATTCGTGCCCCGGGGTCGAGGCCGGCCCGCACGGCGGCTCCGGCAGCCGCCCAGGCGGCGACACCCACAGTCGGTCAGGACGTCGATCAGGAGGATGCGGGCGTCTCGGCGCTCGACAACAGCATGGAACGTACGCGTTTCTTCCGCCGACCGGTGTTCTGGGTCATCCTGGTCATCCTCGGCGCCGTCGTGCTCAGTCAGTTGTTCACCGGTGGGCCCAGCTACCACCGCGTGGACACCTCAGTCGCGCTCGACCAGCTCAACAAGGGCGGCATCGAGAAGGTCGTCTTCCAGGACAAGGAACAGACGATCCAGCTGAACCTGGCCGAAGAGGCCGAGTTCGGCGAGACGAAGACCAAGCTGATCGAGGCCCAGTTCCCGTACGAGGTCGGCAACGAGGTCTGGAACCAGGTCCTCGACGCCAAGGCGAACAACCGGGTCACCGGGCCGGCCGACACCGAGGTGTCGTCGGACAGCATCTGGGTCAGCCTGCTGGTCAACCTGCTCCCCATCGTGCTGCTCGTGCTGCTGCTGCTGTTCTTCATGTCGCAGATGCAGGGTGGCGGCTCCCGGGTGCTCAACTTCGGCAAGTCCAAGGCGAAGATGATCACCAAGGACACCCCGAAGACCACCTTCGCGGACGTCGCGGGCTCCGAGGAGGCCGTCGAGGAGCTGCACGAAATCAAGGACTTCCTGCAGAACCCGGCGAAGTACCAGGCGCTCGGCGCGAAGATCCCGAAGGGCGTACTCCTCTTCGGGCCGCCCGGAACCGGTAAGACGCTGCTCGCCCGGGCGGTCGCCGGTGAGGCGGGGGTGCCGTTCTACTCGATCTCCGGTTCCGACTTCGTCGAGATGTTCGTCGGTGTCGGCGCCAGCCGGGTCCGCGACCTGTTCGAGCAGGCCAAGGCCAACGCTCCCGCGATCGTCTTCGTCGACGAGATCGACGCCGTCGGTCGTCACCGTGGCGCCGGCATGGGCGGTGGTCACGACGAGCGTGAGCAGACCCTGAACCAGCTCCTCGTCGAGATGGACGGCTTCGACGTCAAGGGCGGCGTCATCCTGATCGCCGCCACCAACCGGCCGGACATCCTCGACCCCGCGCTGCTGCGCCCGGGCCGGTTCGACCGGCAGATCCCGGTCGACGCCCCCGACATGGAGGGCCGCAAGGCCATCCTGCGGGTGCACGCGAAGGGCAAGCCGTTCACGCCCGACGTCGACCTCGACTCGGTGGCCAAGCGGACGCCGGGCTTCAGCGGCGCCGACCTGGCCAACGTGATCAACGAGGCGGCCCTGCTGACCGCCCGCAAGGACCAGCGGGCGATCAGCAACGAGTCGCTGGAGGAGTCGATCGACCGGGTGATCGCCGGTCCGCAGCGCCGGACCCGTGTGATGGGCGACCAGGAGAAGAAGATCACCGCGTACCACGAGGGTGGCCACGCGCTGGTCGCCTGGGCACTGCCGCACGCCGCGCCGGTGCATAAGGTGACGATCCTGTCGCGCGGTCGCTCGCTGGGGCACACCCTGGTGCTGCCCACCGAGGACAAGTACACCCAGACCCGCGCCGAGATGATCGACACCCTGGCGTACGCGCTGGGCGGCCGGGCCGCCGAGGAACTCGTCTTCCACGAGCCCACCACCGGTGCCGGCAACGACATCGAGAAGGCCACCGCACTGGCCCGCGCGATGATCACGCAGTACGGCATGAGCTCCAAGCTCGGTGCGATCAAGTACGGCACCAGCGGCGACGAGCCGTTCCTCGGCCGCAACATGGGCCACGAGCGGGACTACTCCGACGCCGTCGCCGCCGAGATCGACGGCGAGATGCGGGCGCTGATCGAACTGGCCCACGACGAGGCCTGGGAGATCCTGGTCGAGTACCGGGACGTCCTGGACAACATCGTGCTCGAACTGATGGAGAAGGAAACCCTCTCCACCGCCGACATGGCCCGGATCTGCGCCCGGGTGGTGAAGCGTCCGCCGATGGCGCCGTACAACGGCTTCGGCAAGCGGCAGCCCTCCACCGAGCCGCCCGTGCTCACCCCGGCCGAGAAGGACGCGCTCAAGGTGCAGGCCGAGGCCGACGGCGCCCAGGCCACCACGGTCGGTGGCGTCAGCTCGAACAACTCGGACGGCCCGCACTGAGCACCGACGACACGGCGGCCGGTCCCCAGCCACGGGGATCGGCCGCCTCGGCAACCGAGCCCGACATCGATGACCTCGACGATCTCGACTACATCGCCGCCCGGCTGGTCAACGGCCGGCTCACCGGCCGCCCGGTCGAGGACACCATGGACCTCGGCCGGATCGAGAAGGCGGTCCGCGAGATCCTGATCGCGGTCGGCGAGAACCCGGACCGCGACGGCCTCCAGCAGACCCCGGCCCGGGTGGCCCGGGCGTACGCCGAGCTCTTCGCCGGCCTACGGGTCGACCCGGCCACGGTGCTCACCACCACCTTCGAGGCCAACCACGAGGAACTCGTCCTGGTCCGGGACATCGACGTGATGAGCCTCTGCGAGCACCACCTGCTGCCGTTCCGAGGCAGCGCACACATCGGCTACATCCCCGGGCCCGACGGTCGGATCACCGGCCTGTCCAAACTGGCCCGGCTGGTCGAGGTCTTCGCGCGGCGTCCGCAGGTGCAGGAGCGGCTCACCTCCCAGATCGCCGACCTGCTGATGGAGCGGTTGGCGCCACGGGGTGTGGTGGTCGTGCTGGAGTGTGAGCACATGTGCATGGCCATGCGCGGCATCCAGAAGTCGGGCGCCAAGACGATCACCTCGGCGGTCCGCGGGACCCTGCAACGGGACGCCAAGTCCCGTGCCGAGGCGATGGCCCTGATCATCCCGCGCTGAGCGGCTCGGGATCTCCCCGGCACGGGGACCGGCCGGGCACCGGTGCCGCCGGAGCCCGGCCCGCTCAGGCGGCCAGCATCGCCAGGACGATTCCGGCCGTGACCAGCACCGCCGGGACCAGGCAGACCAGCGCGCCGAACCGAGGTGTCCGGTCCACCCGCTCACCCGGTCGAGGCGGGAAGAGCCGCCCCACCGCGAGCCAGCCCGCGCCGAACGCCACCGCCGGTGCCGGCAGGCCGACCAGCAGCGCCAGCACCGCCACCGCGTCGCTGTCGGCGACCAGGTACGCCACGATCTGGAGCAGCGGCACCAGCAGCCCCAACGGCCCGTAGAGGAGCAGGTTGCGCGGTCGGGTCGACCAGTGGGCCGCCCCGGGCAACCCTCGGGCCGCCAGGACGTCGTCCGCACCGTGCGCCCAGCGGTTCGCCTCCCGCAACGCGGCCAGCACCGTCCCCGACCCACCGGTCATCGCACGGGTCGCCTCGGTCAGCTCCGGCGGCGCGGGCATCAGCGACATCGGCGGTACGCCCAACTCCCGCAGCCGGGCCTCCTGCGGCGCCAACCGGGTACGCACCGACGTCAACTCCTCGCGGGCGGCCTGGACCGTGCGCGCCTGCTCGCTCGCGGCGGTCGCCGCGTCCCGGCGTACCCCGTCGAGCTGACGGGTCGCGGCCAGATAGTCGGTCCACGCCGCCGCCACCGGATCCGTGGAACCGGACGGCGACGTCCCACCGGTCCGCTGTCGGACCGGCCCGGCGGTCGTGGTCGACGATCCGCTTCCCGTCACGCCGCCTCCCCGTCCACGTCATCCGGCACGTCGTACGGCACCAGCACCAGCCCACGCTCGGCCGGGCCGTCCCAGAGGACCACCCGCCCGGCCCGGGGCCGCCACTCCACCGGCCGACCGAACACCGGCGTGAGCTGCGCCCCCGGCACACCCGCGACCGCCACCGCGGTCAGCTTGTCGACCGTCTCCTCCGGCCCCAGCAGCGCCGCGAACGACGGCACCGTGCGCCACCACCCGAGCAGATGCTGCCCCGCCGGTGGGCCCTCCCGCAGCAGCATCCGCAGCCGATCCGGTGGCAGCTGCTCCGGCGGCGCCACGTCCAGCCCGAACACCACCAGGTAGGCGGGCTGCCCGGCGTCGACGACCGCGAGCAGCCCGGCCAGGTCTACCGTCTCCACCGGATGCCGGTGCGCCAACTCCTGCGCCAGGTCGTCGGCTGACGACCGCGACTCGGGATCCGGTACGGCGATCACGAAGCGTGCCGTTCCCGGCGGGTGGTGCGCCGCAGTGCTCCGGGCGGCCGTGGCCAGCAGCCGGGTCGCCTCCGGTCGCGGCCCGAGTACGGCCAGGTTGCGCCCGGCGGCCGGGCCGAGCGGCACCATCACGGTGCTCCGTGCCACGTCCACCGCCCGCCCGAGCAGCGCCGCCGGCGCCAACGTCTGCCCGGACTCGGCCGAGCGGTGGCGCGGATCGTTGCGCAACGAGGGGTACGCGTACCCGGCGAAGACCACCGGCGGGACGCTGCCCTCCGGACGCGCCTGCCAGAGACGGTGCCGCAGGCCCTCCACGACGTCCGGCTCGTCCTGCGGATCGGGGAACCGGACCATCCGCTCGTGTCCCCGAATCGCGCCACGCGGACCACCGAGCCCCCCGGCGGTGTTCACCACCGCGCTGCCCACCGGCAGCCCGGCCGCCGAATCGTTGGTCGGCTCCAGCACCGGCCCGCCGCCCGGCAGCGCCACCCGCACCGGGAACTGGCCGAGCAGCGAGTCCCGCTGCCCACCGTCGCGTACGCCCAACCCCAGATCGCCCTCACCGGCCAGCACCAGGTGCACCCCGTACGCCCGGCCCGTCCTGGTCAGCGCGTCCAGCCGGGCCACCACGTCGGCGGCCAACCGGTCCCGCTCGGCGAAGAGCAGCGGCAGGTTCTCCACCACGCAGACCACCCGGGGCAGCCGTCGGTGTCGCCGTAGCTCGGCGAAACGTTGCCCACCCGCGCGGGTCGCCGCGTCGGACCGCCGTTGCACCTCCGCCGTCAACTGCTCCAGCAGGTCCAGCACGTACTCGCGGTCGGCGGCCATCGCCGCGGCCCGTACCTGTGGCACCCAGGACCGGTCCCGCTCGGTCTGCAGGAACTCCGCGAAGGACTCGCCCGCACCGAGGTCGACCAGGTACAGCTCCAGCTCCTCCGGGCCGTACCGGGCGGCGAGACCGAGCAGCGCCGTGGTCAGGAACGTGGCGCGACAGACCCGGGACCGGCCGCTGACCAGCCAGTGCGGCGTCAACTCGGTGAAGCCGAGGGGCACCGGACGCCCACCCGCGTCGCCGACCGTGGTGCTCAGCCCGTCGGTCGCCTCCAGCTGCCACAACTCGTCGCTCTCCGGCGGCAGCAGGCCCGACAGCGACAGCCGGGTACCGGCCTCGATCTGGGCGGCGAGTCGGCGGCAGACGGTGTCGACCAGCTCAGCCGGTGGATCCGGCTCGACGAACACCGGCGAGTTCAACCCACCCGGCGAGCCGGTGCCCGCGCTGGCGAAGGGTGCCCCGGGCGGGTCGCCCAACAGCGCGTACGCGGTCCGGACGGAGAGCGCGGTGGCCCGGGGCAGCGGATTCCGTCCGCCCGTCGGCCACCCGGCGACCACCAGGTGCAGCCCGGCGGTGGTGCCCTGCTCGGCGAGCGCCTCGATCCGCGCCAGGTCGGTCGCCTCGGTGCCGTCCGGCAGGGCGGCGACCACCAGCAACATCGACCGGTCGTGCCGGCGGGTACCCGAGGCCCCCGGCGTCACCCACCGTTCCGCCTCGGTCAACACCGCCCGCAGTCCGTCGACGTCCGTGGCCGGCGGCGGGAGCACCCCGGCGTCGCCAAGTGCCCCGAACGGCCCGAGCACCCCACCCGTCGCGTCCACCGCCCGCACCAGCAGCGCCCCCGCCGGTGTCGCCGCCACCAGTCGCAGCAGTACGGCCCGCAGCAGCCCGGCCACCCGAGGATCGTGCGCGTCGACGTCGACGGCCAGATGCCCGGTGCCGACCAGCGGGACCAGCGCGGGGAAGCGAGCGTCGTCCAGCGGCGCGGCGGTGCCCACCCGAACGAAGGGCGGTGGGCCCTCCCCGGCGGGACAGGTCGGCACGATCGCGTCCAGCTCGGTACCGGCCCAGCCGGGCGCGAGGATCAGTGCGGCGCCGCGCAGCCGTTCGGCGAGTGCGTACTGGCGACGTTGGTCGGCGGGAGCGGGACGGGTTTCGTCGAGGACGGCTGCCGCCGCGGTGACCGTCGCGGCAGCTCGGCGGTGCAGCGCGGCGGCACGGAGCGTCCGTGCCTTCGGACCGCCCACCGCGTCCACCTCCTCCGCCCGAGGTCGGCACCAGGTCCCGGGCAGAGACGACGGTATCCCAGTCGCGGCCCCTCCTCGGGGATGCGCGGCGCTGCAGCGCCGGTGTTGTCGTGGATCTCACCGGTCGCCAGTGGTCCGTCACGATCTGCTGAATCTGGGGCATTGGGTCCACAGCGTCCAGCCGATAGCCTCAGGGGGTGGAATCAGTGCCGCCCCCCGCCGGTTCCCAGGTCTCCCGCGTACCGGCGCAACGGACCCCGCCGGAGGAGGATCTGGCGCCGCCCTCGACCGCGCCGGCGCCACCCCAGCCTCGGCGGCGACTGCGGAAGGTACTGATGGTGATCACCGGGGCGGTGGCGACGCTCTGCCTGGCGGGCGGTATCACCGGCTTCGTCATGTACGACCGCGCCACCACCCCCGACCGGGGTACGCCAACGGTGGTAGTGGACAGTTACTTGCGCGCGTTCCTGATCGACGAGAACCAGGTGCGGGCGGATCTTTTCACCTGCGAGGGCAACACGGATCTGGAACAGCTCAGCCAGCTGAGGAGTGATCTAGAAGCCCGGGAACAGCGCTTCGGCGTCAGCATCATGGTCAGTTGGGGAAACCCACGGGCGCAAGAGGACGGCGACACAGCCAAGGTTCGAGTTGATCTTCTATTCTCGGCCCGTGTTGATGGTGTCCGGCAGAATGACCGTCAGACCTGGTTGTTCACAACGAGACTCGGCGATGAGTGGCGTGTGTGCTCTGCAGTTGTCGAGGGCTGAACTACTACTCGACCCATAGCAGGTGTACGGGTACCTCCAGTGTGGTCGGGGACTGGCCGCGCCAGGCCCAGCGGTACCACTCCAACTCGGGCGCGACCCGTACGCAGATGTCGCCTTCGGCACCGGAGTAGGTCTCGGTGACCGCGCGTAGGTCGCGGTGCTCGACGGTGTCGACCATGTGTACGACGCGTCGGCCGGTGACCGCGTCGGCCTCGAAGACCGGGGTGGGGGACCGGTGCGCGGGAGCGTCCAGCGAGACGAGCCGCAGGCCGTTGTCGTCGGCAGGGGGGGTACGCGAGCCCACCGTCTCGACCCAGACCCGCTCGACCGGTACCAGTGGTGCGAAGACCTCCACCTGGTCGGACTCGGCGCGATACCACTCGTGCTCCGGGATGACCGGCACGTAGGTGCGACTGTTCTGCACCACCCGCTCGTCGGCCCGCAGGTCGGTGCGCCATCCGAGGCCGGGCAGCCCGACCAGGACGCGTTGCCCGCGCAGATCGACGCGGCCGGCGGCGGGCACGATCTCGATCGGGCGGGGTGGTCGTGGCGCCCAGTCCGGCTGGTCGGCGAAGGGGTCGGGAAGGGGCCCGGTCATGACGACGGGTCTCTCACCCCGCGCCCTTGAGCGGTGCGCCCTTGGCGCGCATGAAGGGCACCGGGTCGATGGCGCCCCGGCTGCTGCGGTCTCCGTCGACGTGCACCTCGAAGTGCAGGTGCGGCCCGGAGGAGTTGCCGCTGCTGCCCACCTCGCCGATCACCTCACCGGCCTGCACGGTGTCACCTACCTGGACGCGGGGACGACTGACCAGGTGACAGTATCGGGTGATGACACCCTGGGCGTGCAGCACGTCCACGAACCAGCCGCAGCCGCCCTTATTCGGCCAACCGTCCACGTTGCAGCTCAGACGTCCGCGCCGGTCTGGGTCGCACCGCGAGACGATGACCCGGCCGGTGGCCGCGACTCTGATCAGGGTGCCCTTCGGCGCGGCGATGTCCACCCCGTTGTGCCCGGGGCGGCTGGCCGTCCGGAAACCGGAGCCCACGCCGCCGGGGATGGGCGCGGTCCAGCCGGAGGCGGCGATGTCGCCCGACGCGGCCGCGTCGCACACCTGCTGGCCAGCGATCAGTGCTGTTCGGGCGGCACCACCGGCGAGCGCGTCGACGATGCGCGAGGCGAGTTCCTCGTGCTTGGCGTACGCGTCGGGAAAGGCGCTGATCTGGACCCGCTGGGCGGCCACGGTCAGTGGCAGCTTCTCCCAGTCGGGTACGTCCACGAGCTTCTCGTAGAACTTGCGGGACGCGTACGCCGGGTTCATCCGCTGCCGGACCGACCCCCATGAGGCGCGCTGCTGGAACAGACCAACCGAGTCGTGGTCGGCACCGACGCCCTCGTTGGGGATGTCATTCGACTCGGCGACAGTACGGTTGGCCAGGTTGAGCAGCCGGGACTCCTGCATCGCGGTCGCCACGGCGACCACCCATCCCCGGGCCGGCACCTTCATCTCCTGGCCGACCTTGATGATGACTGCGGCGTTGCGCATCTGCCGCTCCCCGTAATCGGAGAACCGGGGCATCTTGCCGGTGACGTCGACCGTGAAGTCCCCGGTGCACTCCATGCTGACCGGGTCGATCTGCTCGGCGGACTCACCACCCAACTCGGTGAGGAAGAAGGCACCGGCCCCACCCGTGCAGCACAGTAAGGCGAGCGCGGCGGTGAGCGCTGCAGCGAGTGCGCCCACCCGCACCGGCGGCCGACGCGGACTACTTCCGTTGCTCATGACGGCACTCCGCTTCGCTTCGTGCCGCCATGAGGCACCACTGCACCGTGACGATGATTCGCTCGCTGACGCTTGCTCATGACGGCACTCCGCTTCGCTTCGTGCCGCCATGAGGCACCACTGCACCGTGACGATGATTCGCTCGCTGACGCTCGCTCATGCTCGCTCCCAGTCCACGGCGTCGACCAACCATCGCCCGTCCGGCGCCACCAGTTCGAGCCGGAGCCGCCCGGTGTCGAGCGTGACCAGCGCCTCCACGAATGTCTCGCCCCGAGGACGCACGGTCACCTCCTCGGTCAGTTCCCCGGCGGGCACGCCTGCGGGGTCCGCGCCGGCGAGCTTGTCGAGGAGAGCCGGGGTGGCGAACGGGCGTAGCTCCTGATGCCACTGCTCCGCAGACTGTCCGGGCTGTCCGAGCCAGGCAGTCGTGAAGCGTTCCGCGATCCGCTCCGGTGTGGGCTCGCCGGGGCGGGTGACCGGTGACGGCGTCGTGGTCGTCGAGATCGCGCCGTCGTCGCCGGTGGTCGGGTGCACCGTGGTGATCGGCGCCGGCGGGCGGTTGCTCAGTCCGGCGGAGGAGCCGTCCGGGCCGGACACCACCCGGGCCGCCCCGACCACGCCGATCACCAGGACCGCGATGCCGAGCGCGACGCCCAGCCGGGACCGCAACAACCGGGTGAAGACGAACTCGGTCGCGCGCCGCACGATGCTCACCGGGCCTCGGAACGAACCCGCGGCGTCACCTTCTCGGGTGCCCGCTCAGCCGAGCCCGGCCGGTAGATGGCGAACGACGGGTTCTCCTCGGGAACGTCCGGCGCCGTCCAGGAGGCGGGCTGACGACGGCGCGGGCGCGGCGCGGAGGGCCGGCCCTCGGGGCGTTGCTCCTCGGCCGGGGAAGGTGTGCCCTTGGGTTCCCGGCCGTCCGGGCGCTGCGGAGCGTCCGGACGCTGTGGAGTGCCCGGGCCGCCGACGGGGACCGGGTCCGGCCGGGCCTCGGGGCGCACCTTCGGCTGCTCCGGCGCCAGGGCTCGGCGCCGCCCCATGCCCGGCTCGGTGGTCCCGCCCGGCTCGGCCACGTCGAGCCGGGCGGCGGTACGCATGTCCCGGAAGAACCTCCGGTGCCAGGACCCGGCGGAACTGACCGCCTCGCTGCTGTCCTTCCCGCCCAACTGGGTGATCCGGCGGTAGGGGCGCAGCAGCAGCCAACCGACCACTCCGCACAGCCAGACCAGGACCACCTGCAGCCAGCCCGGCAGCGTGGCGGTGCTCATGATGAGGTCGACGGCGAAGAGGTAGATGGCGGCACCGGTGCCGAAGATCGCGATGTTGAAGAGAGCCGCCACCACAGCGTTGCCGAGACGACGCAGCCCGGCGCTGGCTGGACGGAGCAGACCGATCGTGCCCAGGATCGGCGCGGCGATCACCGCCCACCGGAAGATCAGGAAGCCGAGCAGGACGAGCAGTGACGCGGTCAGGTCGAACATCGCGAAGAGCAGGGCGGCCAGTACGGCGATGAAGCCCGCGCCGACCCGATCCATGTCCCGGACGCCCTGCAGGTACTCGAACGCCTCCGGATCCTCCCGCTCGATCTGCGCCGCGACGGTCATCCACTGCTGCTTCTTGGCACTAATGGTGGCCTCGCGAAGTTGAGGACTGGCCCTCAACTTCTCTGCCTCTTCCCACGATAACGACTTAGCATCATACAAGGCCTCGCCGTATTTGCGAGCAGTCTCACTGTCTGCTGAGCCCAATGCGCCGCGAAGCCAGTTTCGGTAAAGAAGTGCTTCGGTTGCGGTATCACTCGCCCGGACTGCAGGTGGCCGTTTGTCCACGCAGGCATCCGGATTTGGCATTACGCATCTTTCAGGCGGAATTGTCTCCGCAGCAGGCCCTACGGCATCATGCACGACGCCTAGAGTGGAAACTAATGCTCCGTCGGCGAGGTTAGCCGACTTGACCGGCCAAGCGGCTAGCGCGGTTACCGCTATCATTACCACCAGCGCCCACCCCGCGGTGGTCATGGCATTGCTCATGTCGGACTGGCGGGATCGCCAGAGCAGATACAACCCAACGACGCAGAGCGTGACGATGCCGAAGACGCTGAACACCTTCTGGTAGATCGCCTTGGTCGCCTGCTCTACGAGGGGATCGGCCCAACCCCACATCGTTCCGGGCTCCCACGCGCGCTCACGAAGCGCGTTTGAGGCGCCGATGATCGCTGTGGCCATCATGAACTCGCCGTTCGCGATGGTGTTGGTGAACTTGTAGTCCGGGTGCAGCAGGGTCGTGGCGCAGCCGGACTCAACCTTGTAGGTGCTGTAGCTGTAGCCGGCGTAGCCGTAGTTGCTGTAGTAATCGCCAGACCCACGCATTGTGTTCGTTGGGGGTCTCGAGGCGAACCAGCCAGCGATGCCGGAGTCCGGTGCGGTCGGTGTCGGGGGGTTCAGGCAGGTGGCCTCCGACTCCGCGACCTGCTGGAGCTTTGCGACGCAGGCCCGGAAGTCGACCTGCCACTCCTGCACGGTGCACAGGTCGGCGGAAGCCTGGTATGCGACCGGGGCGGCGTACGCGGGTGTGGCGGTGAGCCCGGGCCAACTGATCGTGGCCCCGGCGAGGACGCCGAGTGCCAGGAGGAACGCCGTGATCCTTGCCCGGGCCCTCGCCATGTCACGCCTCCATGTCAGGCAGGACGGTCGGCAGCACCCCTGCGGCGGCGGCGATGGCGGCGGGGGTGGTATCGAGGTGACTCAGCAGTCCGTCCACGTAGGAGACGTCGACTCGGACCTTCTGCACCCGGCCGTCCACGTCGCGCATGACGAACTCACGGAAGCCGAGTCGGTGGGCGGAGGTCGCGTCGGCGGTGGAGAGCGAGGCGAGGGTGGCCTCGTACCCGTCGTCCACCGGCACGCGCAGCAGCCGCAGCGCCTCGGAGGCGATCTCGGCGTCCTCGGCGATCCGGCCGACGAAGACGGTGGAGACGAGGTTCTGCACGTCGAGGCCGAGGATGTCCCGCGGGTTCTGGGAGGCGACCAGCGCGGCGAGGTTCCACTTCCGAGAGTCACGGGCGAGCCGGACCAGGAACGATCGACCGGAGCGCCACCCCTCCATGAAGTGCGCCTCGTCCAGGCCCACGAGTTTGCGGGACGACATCGAGCCGCCGTAGCAGCGGCGTACCGCCAGTCGGTGCGCGGTGTGCAGCATCGGCAGCGCCAACGCCTCCTCGGCCGACCAGTACTCGCGTTCGATCTTGAGGTCGGGCAGCCGCAGGCCGGCCATGGTGATCACGGTGAGTGCCGCGTCCGGCCCGAGCAGGCCCTCCGGTGGCCGGCCGAAGAAAAGCATGGCCAGCGGCATCTCGGCGGTGTCCAGCAGCAGGTTGGCCAGTTCCCGGCCGGCGTCGTCGTCGAGCTGCCCGAGGCAGGTGACCACGTCGTCCAGCGTGGACGTCTCCTCGGCGGGCACCTGGCGTACGGCGTGCCGGAACAGGGTGGCGGTGGACGCCTCGCGGGCCACCTGCGGCGGCACCAGCATCATGCAGATGTCCTGCACCAGCATCCGCCGCTCGGCGCGGGCGTTGGAGACCGCGATCTCGAACTCGCGGTCACCGGCCGCGCCGCTGCTGAACTCGCTGCGCAGCGGCGTCGGGATCAGCGAGTAGGGCGCGAGGGTGCCGTGCTCGGAGCCGGTCAGGTTGAGCACCCGAGAGTACGGGCGCAGCTCCGGCATCGCGCAGAGCCGGGCCAGCGGACCGGACGGGTCGAGCAGCGTCACCTGCACACCGCGTCGTGCGGCGAGGTAGCCCAGGGCGCCGAGCAGGGTCGACTTGCCACCGCCCGGCTCGGCCACGAAGACCGCCAACCCGGAGCGTTCGCGGACCTCCATCGGGAAGTGCAGGTCGAGGAAGACCGGTCGGCGGCAGGTGCCGGCGGTCCGCCCGATCAGGTCGCCCCGGCGGTCGCCGACCGTCGACGCGGCCTGGGGCAGCGCCGCCGCCAGCAGGGGGACCGGCATCCGTCGGACGTATCCGGTGTTGGCGATCGGCTCCCCGGGGATGAACTCGCGGGCCAGCCAGTCCTGGCTCTTCGGGTGCTGCAGGGAGACGCGCAGCTCGCGCGAGTAGAGCTGGATCAGCCGCCGGGCCCGCTCCAGGCACTCCTCACGGGTACGTCCACCGACCGCGATGCGGTGCCAGCCGTGCGCCCGGGCGGAGTCGACCGGCAGCCCGGTGGTCATCTCGTCGCCGATCACCAGGGCACGCTTGGCCAGGCGTTCCAGCTCGGGCGGCGCGTCGATGCCGTGCTCGGCGTAGTCGAGCTGCTGTGACCGGATCATCCGGAGCCGGTGCTCCAGGTTCCGGAAGGAGTCGCCGGAACCGAGGATGTCTACCCGGGTGGAGAGCTCCATCGGCCACGGTAGCCGCTCGTGGAAGTGCAGCCAGGGCTCGTGCCGCTCGGGGATCTCCAGCGGCTCCATCCGGCCGACGGCGAGCACCGCCACGTGCCGTTCCTCGCCGGTCATCCGGTTGACCAGCTTGACCGTCGAACCGTACGGGGTGCGGTAACGCTCGACCTGCTCGGTGAGGGCCAGCAGGTCGCCGCGTTCCCAGCGCCCGTCGGTGATGGGCGAGAGCGCGCCGGGCGGTGCCATGCAGAGCGCCACCGAACGGTACAGCAGCCATTCCAGCTCCTGCGAGGTGACCCGGCGGCCCCGCATGCCGAACGCGCCCAGGACCTCGTCGAACTGTTCGACGGTGCGTCCGAGCTTGCGGCGTTCGCCTTCGGCCACGCCTCGGCCGAAGGTGCGCAGCACCCGTTCGGTGAGCGAGTCGCCGAGCGAGCGTCGCGCGAAGGTGACGCCGAGGTAGGTCTGCCCCTCGGCGTGGTTGACCGAGAGCAGGTGCCGTTGCGCCGCGACCAGGTGGTCGGCCCAGCTGGGGGTGTCGGGGACGTCCGGAAGCGGGGCGGCGGTGTGGGCATCGATCGTGCGGGCCCACTCGTCGGCCGGGAAGGGCCGGGTGGTGCGCCGTAGGTGCAACCGGAATCCGGCCAGGCCGGCGTACTGCTCGGAGATGGCCGAGAGCAACGCCTCCCGCTCCGCGTCGGGCCGGAACGCCCAGCGCACCTCCGGCAGCCAGTACCAGGCGGTGACGGTGTTGGGGGTGAAGGTCAGGTGACCGGCGATCTCGGTGATGGCCAGTTCGACCGACGGATCCCGGTCGCCGAACTTGATCTTCGGTGGGCGGACGCGGGCCGGCTTCACCGGACGGTCGCGCCGCTCCACCGAGCGTTGCCGGGGCGCGGCGGTCGTCCGGGCGGCGGGTGCGGGCGTCCGCCGCGACGGCGGGGCGGTCTCGGCCGGTCGGGCCTCGTCGGCTGGCGGGCGTTCCTCACGGGCCGGCCGTGGCTCGCGCTGCGGACGGTCGTCGCGGGCCGGGCGCTCGTCGACGCCGGGGCGCGCGGACCGTTCGGCCCGGGTCGGCTGGTCGTCGACGGGCGGGCGGGCGTTCGGAAGCCGGTCGGGAGCCGGTGCCGGCGTCCGGGCGGGCGGCGGCGGTACGGCGGGCGCGGCGACCACGGGAGGCTCGGCGGTCGGTCGGGCGACGGTGGGGGCCGGACCGGTGGCCTGTGCGGGCAGGTGTGGTGTTGCCGGCCGCTGGGTCACCGGCGCAGGGGGGACGACCGGCGGTGGCGGGGGCAGCGCCTGCTGCGGCACGGTCCGCCCGGGCAGGGCACGCTGGGCGGAACCCTGTCGGGCGTAGGTGCCGCCGAACAGGTCCAGGAAGGGCGAGTCGATGTCGGCCCCGTCGCGGGGGGCCGGGGGTGGTGGTGCGGGTTCGGCCGACACCGACAGGCGCTGCGGCGGGCGAGGGGCCTGGAAGACACCGACGCCGCCGTGGCCGGGGGTGGTGGCGAGCGCCGGATCCAGCTCGACGTCGTCGAGCTCACCGGCCTGCGGGTAGTCGAATGATCGCGCACGGTTACCGTGCGGTGCGGCCGGACGCCCGGCCGGGGATCCCGGCGTGGAGGAGGGGCTCATGCGACTGCCCTGCCCGCGTCCGTGGTGGCCGTGGGGGAGCCGGGTGTCGCCTCGGCGGCACCGGGGCGGCCCGGCAACCTGTGGGACGGCCGGTACGGCGTGCAGCCGGTCATGCGAGTTCCTCCCGGATCCTGATCCTGCTGCCGACCAGGCGCGGATCGCGCTGTTCGGCGGCCGGCTCCCGGGTGCGTCGCCAGTCGGTCAGCGCGGTACGGATCACCATGCGCGCCGGCCGGTCCGGGTCGACGTACCGGAAGACGAACGAGGTGGTCACGATGGCGAGGGCGATTTCCCAGGCGGGGAAGAGCTCGACCTGCAACGTGAACAACCAGTGGATGAACATGTAGAGGGGAACGAGCAGCATGAACAGCCCGTACTGGGCGTACGGCAGGTGGACCGGAAGGGTGTAGCCGGGCGGCCCGAGATAGACCAGGCGGGCCCGGTAGATGTCGTCGTCGGTGCGCAGCCGCATGTCGAGCCCGCGCCTATTCGAAGATCAGGTTGATCAGGAAGTCGCCGATGAAGAAGAGGGTGGCGGCTCCGGCGATGAAGGCCAACCCGACGATCGCGATGGCGGAGCTTGTCAACACCTTGGAGATCTCGCCCCGGCTGGCCCGCCCGATGAAGATGACACCCAGGACGGCGAGCAGGATCGGCGCGATCTTGCTGGCGAAGAAGGTGACGACGCCTTCGGTGTTGATCCCGGTCGGCTCGTCGGCGGCGAGCGGGATCGACGACGCCACAGTGGAGAGCAGGTGGGCGGCGTTGCTCGACGCCGCTTCCATCAGCTCGATGGCGATCACTGGAACCTCCCCAAGTCGCGGCCGGCGGTGCCGCGGTGGTGCAGTAGGCAAGCCTTGCGGGATCGGTGCTCGGTCGTACAGCGACTGAGACCCTGCGTGTGTCACTCGCCACGGAAAGTGGCGATTTTTGGGCGAATTACCCCGCTTCGGCCCTCCCCTCCACGCCTCGCCATCTCGATGCTGGGCAATTCCACAGCGTACGGGCCGCCCCCCTTTGCGACAAGCCGCGAAGAGTCTGCCCGAAGCCGCCCGGACGACCGATAGTACACACGTTCTAATCACCATGTCAGCGCCCGGATCGCGGGCCTGCTCAGGGCGGTGGGACGGACCGGTACCGTCTAGTCGTGACCGATCTGGTACGGGCCCCGGCCCCGGTGGTGATGGGCGTTCTGAACGTCACGCCCGACTCGTTCTCCGACGGCGGACGCTACGCCGACGTCGCCGCGGCCGTCGCACACGGCGTCCGGCTGCGCGCCGAGGGAGCGGCGTTGGTGGATGTCGGTGGAGAGTCGACGCGGCCCGGCGCCGACCGGGTGGACGCCGAGACCGAGAGCGCCCGGGTGCTGCCGGTGGTCCGGGAGCTGACGGCGGCGGGCGTACCGGTCAGCATCGACACCACCCGGGCCCGGGTCGCCGAGGCCGCGCTGGCGGCCGGGGCGGTGGTGGTCAACGACGTCTCCGGGGGCCTGGCCGATCCGGACATGGCCCGCGTCGTCCGGGACGCCGACTGCCCCTGGGTGCTGATGCACTGGCGTGGCCACTCCCGGCGGATGAGCGAGCTGGCCAGCTACCGCGACGTGGTCGCCGACGTCCGCGCCGAACTCGGCGAGCGGGTGGCGGCGGCGCTTGCCGCCGGGGTGTCCGAGAACCGACTGATCATCGACCCGGGGCTGGGCTTCGCCAAGACGGCGGCGCACAACTGGCAGCTCAGCGCCCGGCTGCCGGAACTGCTCGACCTCGGCTACCCGCTGCTGTTCGCCGCGAGCCGCAAGTCCTACCTCGGCCTGCTGCTGGCCGGCCCGGACGGCACCCCGCGACCCACCGACGGACGGGCGGCGGCCACCGTCGCCACCAGCCTGCTCGCGGTCGCCGCCGGCGCCTGGGGGGTACGCGTGCACGACGTGCGCGCCACCGTGGACGCGCTCGCGGTCTGGCAGGCCACCGGCGCTCCCTGGCTCGACGGCGTGCCGCAGAGCCGACCGCCTGTCGGCGCGACCGACCGGGAGGTACGGCGATGACCGACCGGATCGAGCTGACCGGCCTGCGGGCCTACGGCCGGCACGGCGTGTACGACTTCGAACGGGCCCGAGGACAGGAGTTCGTCGTCGACGTCGTCCTGGAGCTGGACCTCGGCCCCGCCGCCCGCTCCGACGAGGTGGCCGACACGGTGCACTACGGCGAACTGGCCGACGGGCTGGTCGCGGTGATCACCGGCGAGCCGGTCAACCTGATCGAGACGCTGGGCGACCGCCTGATCGCGGTCTGCCTGACCGATCCACGGGTGTCCGCCGCGACGGTGACCGTGCACAAACCCGAGGCGCCGGTGTCGCACGCCTTCGGCGACGTGGCCGTGACGATGCGCCGGACGCGTACCCGATGACGCGGGCGGTGCTCTCCCTGGGCAGCAACCTGGGTGACCGCCTCGACCACCTGGGTACCGCCGTGGCCACGCTCGGCGAGAGCGTGCTGATGGTCTCCGGGGTGTACGAGACGCCGCCCTGGGGTGACATCGCGCAGCCGGCGTACCTGAACGCGGTGGTGTTGGTCGGCGACCCGGCCGCCGGCCCGTACGACTGGTTGGCGCGGGCCCGGGCCGCCGAGCAGGCTGCCGGGCGGGTCCGCGACCCACAGCGGCGGTTCGGTCCGCGCACGCTCGACGTCGACGTGATCGCGGTCTGGGGCGACGACGGTGAACCGGTGCTCAGCGACGATCCCGAGCTGATCCTGCCGCATCCTCGGGCGCACCTGCGCGCCTTCGTGCTACGGCCGTGGATCGACATCCAGCCCTACGGCCGGTTGCCCGGACACGGCTGGCTGACCGATCTGCTCACCGCCGGGCCGCTCGCCGCCGAGGTCGCGGAACTGAGCCCACGACCGGATCTGACGTTAGAGTCGACGCCATGAGCGAGCGCAGCGGAGTCGACACCGGCGAGCACGGCGGGTCGGCCGTGTGGCGCGGCGCCGCGGTGGCCCTGACCGGCACGCGGCGTGACGGAGGACCGGCATGACGCGGTCCACGCCCCCCGACGACGAGTCGCGGATGGGTCCCACGCGGATCTCGACCCTGGTGGTCGCCGCCCTGGCCGCCGCCGCCGTGACCTGGCTGCTGATCAGCAGCTTCTACTACAGCGGGCTGCCGCCACTGCCCTGGCTGCCGGTGGTGACCCTGGCCGGGCTCGCCGTGCTGGAGGCGTACGCGGCGGTCAACACCCGTGGTCGCATCGACCGTCGGCCCGGCCGCGACCCGGTCAACCCGTTGATGGTCGCCCGCTTCGTCGTGCTGGCCAAGGCGTCCGCGCTGGTCGGGGCCATCTTCGCCGGGGCGTACGCCGGGTTGGTCGGTTGGTTGCTGGTGCAGAGCACCCGGGCCGCCGGCGCGGATCGGCCGGCGGCGATCGCCGGACTGGTGGCCTCGGTCGCGCTGGTGGCGGCCGCGCTCTGGTTGGAGCGCTCCTGCCGGGTCCCGGAGCGGCCGGAGGACGAGCAGGAGCCGGACGACTGGGAGAGCCGCCCGCCTCGACGCTGAACGCGGGGTTACGCCCGGCTCCGCCGCGCGGGTACGGTGCCTGCGACCAGAAGGTGACGGTCACCGCCGGTGCGTCGATGGGTTCCCGGCGGCTGCTGGGAGGCAACGATCATGGCGTACGACGACTCGGGCCGGAGTCAACTCCCGGAACCGATCTCCGCCGCCCCCGTCGCGGTGGCGGAGCCCGGTCCCGACGACCCTGAGTGCGAGACCGGCCCGGACCGTTTCGGTGTGCACATCGTCTGGGAGACGCTCCTGCTGTTCGGCTTCGCCGCGTTGGTCTACCTGGTCTGGCGGGAGGACCCGGCGGTCCTGCGGGGCAGTGGGCTGCGCGTACTCATCGTCGAGGTGGTCGCTCTCGGCCTGCTGGCGCTGGCCGCCGGGCTGAGCCTGCGGACGGCTGCGGTGAACCTGGCGATCGGGCCGGTGGCGGTCGCGGCCGGGCTGCACTTCGCCGAACAATCGGACCGGGGCCTGGTCGAGGCCGTCGGGCTGGCAGGTGGCGTGGCCGCCCTCGGTGGACTGCTGCTGGGGCTGCTCGTCGTGGTGCTGCAGGTGCCCGGCTGGGCGGCCAGCCTGGCGGGTGCGGCCGGCGTGATCGTCTACATCGAGCAGCGCTCCGCGCCGGTGCTGGTGCAGGGGGACTTCGACCCGCGCGGCGTCGCCGGCCAGCTCTTCGTCGGCTTCGCCGCGATCGCCGTCTTCGGCGCGTTGTTCGGGGCGCTGGGACCGATCCGTCGGCTGGTCGGCCGGTTCCGTCCGGTCGCCGATCCGGCCCGGCGGCGGGGGACGGCCGCGGCGGTCGTCACCACCCTGGGGTACGTCGTCTCCACCGTCCTGGCGATGCTCGCCGGTGCACTCGTCGCCTCCGCCGAGGGCGCGGTGACCCCGGCGACCGGGCTGGACTGGACGGTGCTGGCGGTGGGCGCGGCCGTGCTCGCCGGCACCAGCGCCTTCGGGCTGCGCGGCGGGGTGTTCGGCACGCTGCTGACGGCCGGCGCGATCGGCCTGTTCCTCGCGTACGCGCAGACCCGTGGCTGGACGGTCAGCCGGTGGGCGGTCGGTGGGGTGGTGCTGGCCACCGGTCTGGTGGTCACCCGGCTGGTCGAGGCGTACGGGCGTCCAGCGCCGATGTTCCGGGCCGCGCCGCCGCCCCCGCCGCCGGACGCCACCAACGGCGGCGGGTGGACGTTGCCACGGCCGGAGCCGGTCGGTGACTGGCCGCCGATGCCTCCGGCAGAGCCGCCGATGAGCACCACCGACCCGTGGGGGCCCCGCCGGTGGGAGCCCGGCCCGCGCCCGTGGGACGCCGAGGATCGCTGACGGGCGGCGGTTCCCCCGTGCCGTCGACGCGCCGAATGTGATCTCGACGGTTAGGCTCGGTTCATGACCGACACATCATCGATCTCCGGCGGCCGGTCGTTCGAGGAGCTGGACGCCCTCTCCACGGAGGATCTGCGCGAGCAGGCGTTCGCGCTCGCCCGGGAGAACCGGGACGTCAAGTTCTTCTGGTCGGTGCTGCGGCGTCTGCCGAATGCGGACGAGGCCGCCGCCCTGGACGGCGCGCCGAACTCGGTGGGGCCGACGATCGACGAGGCCGTCGCGTTGTGGCGGGAGATGACCGGCCACGGCTACGAGGAGTCCGCTCCGCTGCTGCGTGCCGCCTTCATCGACTACCTGATGAAGCACTGACCGACCGGGTCGGAGCCCGCCGCGGAACAGGGCGTACCACCATAAAGCGCGCCTCGCGTTTGCCCATGTCGATGTGCTGGGAACTAGCGGGGCCATGGCTCTCACCAATCGATACAAGTCCGCACCGGGCGCCGGCACGCTCGCCGCGCTCATTCTGGTCCTGGTCTTCGGCAGCCCCTGGTACGCCGACTGGGCACGGGACAACACCGACCCGGACAGCGCCGGCGGCTGGTTTCTGAGACTCCTTGCCTGGCCGGCCTGGCGGTTCGACTCCTCCGACTCGATCCAGGAGATCTTCGCCGCTGATCTCAAGGCGATTCTCGTGGTCGTGATGACCTTCGTCTTCCTGTACCTCCTGCCGGGCTCGCAGTTGGCCCGGGCCCGGGGCACGCTCAGCCAGTTCTTCGCCGGCTGGGCGGCGTACGTCTTCGCGGCGGCCTTCGCGGCCCTGCTCACCGCGCTGATCCGCACCAACCCGTCGCTGCTCGGCGCTCTCCAGGCCGCCGGTGACGGTGCCGAGTACGGCCTGTTCACCGGTTGGATCATCGGCATCGCCACCCTCGGTGGCTACCGGGGACGCCGCTGACCTCGTCCGTCGACCGGGACCGGGCCTGCCGCACCGGCGGGCCCGGCTCGGTGCGGACCCGAGGTGTGGCGTGGCTCAGCCGGTCGGTTCGGCCAGTGTGAGGACACGTTCCCGGCTGAGCACTCCGACCGGGTGACCCTCCTCGGTGACGACGGCCCGGCCCTGCGTCGAGGTGAGCAGCACCGCCAACGCGTCGTACGCCGAACGGCCCAGCGGCACCGAGGGCAGTTCCGCCGTGCCGTCGGCGGGCAGCGGTTCGAGCACCTCGCGGGTCAGCGGGGTGACCGCCAGCCGCCGGATGCCCCGGTCGGCGCCGACGAACTCGCGGACGAACGGGGTGGCGGGGCTGCCGAGCAGGGCCGCCGGGGTGTCGTACTGCTCCAGGTGGCCGCCCTCGGAGAGCACCGCGATGCGGTCGCCGAGGCGTACCGCCTCGTCCAGGTCGTGGGTGACCAGGACGATGGTCTTGCGGACCTCGGCCTGGAGCCGCAGGAACTCCTCCTGCAACCGGGTCCGCACGATCGGGTCCACGGCGGAGAACGGCTCGTCCATCAGCAGCACGACCGGGTCGGCCGCCAGCGCCCGGGCCACGCCGACCCGCTGCCGTTGACCGCCGGAGAGTTCGTGCGGGTAGCGCCGGCCGAACTGCGCCGGATCGAGGCCGACCAGCTCCAGCAGTTCGTCGACGCGGCGCCGGGCCCGGTCCCGGGGCCAGCCGAGCAGGCGGGGCACGGTGGCCACGTTGGCGGCCACCGTCTGGTGCGGGAACAGGCCGACGTTCTGGATGACGTACCCGATCTGCCGCCGCAGTTTCACCGGGTCGACCCGGGTCACGTCGGAGTCGCCGAGCACGATCCGGCCGGCGCTCGGCTCGATCAGGCGGTTGACCATCCGCAACACGGTCGACTTGCCGCACCCGGAGGGCCCGATCAGCACGACCAGCTCGCCCGCGTCGATGTGCAGGCTGAGGTCGCGGACGGCCTCGGTGCCGTCCGGATACCGCTTGCCGATACCGACGAGAGTGATCGACGCCGCGCGCTGACCGTCGTCGACGACCGGGGTAACGTCCACGTATGTCCTTCCGCCTGAGCTACCGGGCCGACCCGGGTAACCCGTGGTTCTCCTGGCAGTACGTGCGGGACAACTCTGACACGGTGCTGGCCGCCCTGCGGGACCACACCACGCTGACCCTACGGGCGGTGCTGATCGCGGCGCTGATCGCCGTCCCGTTGGCCGTCGTGGCGTACTGGTTCCGGCCGTTGACCGGCCCGATTCTCGCACTCACCGGGGTGCTCTACACCGTCCCGTCCCTGGCGCTGTTCGCGTTCATCGCGCCGTACCTGGGCATCGGGGTGGCGACGGTGCTCAGCGTGGTGGTGCTCTACGCGCTGCTGGTGATCGTCCGGAACGCCGTGGCCGGGCTCAACCAGGTGCCGGACGAGGTGCGCGAGGCGGCCGAGGGCATGGGCTACGGCCGCTGGGGCCGCCTGCTGCGGGTGGAACTGCCACTCGCCCTGCCCGGCATACTCACCGGCCTGCGGCTGGCCACGGTCTCCACCGTCGCGCTGGTCACCGTCGGTGTGGTGATCGGGCGTGGCGGCCTCGGGCAGATCATCTTCGCGGGTTTCCAGAACAACTTCTACAAGGCCCAGATCATGACCGGGACGCTGCTCTGCGTACTGCTGGCGCTGGTGCTCGACCTGTTCCTGGTCGGCGTCGGCCGGCTGCTCACCCCGTGGCTGCGCGGGCGGGTCGGATGAGCGCGGGCGCGATGGCCGGCCGGCGGGCCGGTGGGAGGACGCCATGAATCCCGTGGAGCAGGCGGTGCTCTGGCTCAACGACCCGTTGAACTGGACCAACCCGGGCGGGGTGCTGGACCGGCTCGGCGAGCACGTGAGCATGTCGGCTGCGGCCGTCCTGCTGGGCTGCCTGGTGGCCTGGCCGCTCGGCCTGTGGCTGGGACACACCGGCCGGGGCGGCGGGTTGGTGGTGCTGGTCTCCAACGTCACCCTGGCGGTGCCCACGCTGGCGCTGTTGACCATCCTGCCGTTGACCTTCCTCGGCTTCGGTCGCCCGGCCGTGGTGGTCGCCCTGGCGGTGTTCGCGGTGCCGCCACTGCTGGCCAACGCGTACACCGGGGTACGGCAGGTGGACGCGCAGATCCGCGAGGCGGCCCGGGGGATGGGGATGACTGGCGGGCAGGTACTGCGCCGGGTCGAGTTGCCGCTCGCGGTGCCCTACCTGGCCGCCGGGTTCCGGACCGCCGCCGTGCAGGTGGTCGCCACGGCGGCCCTGGCGACCTTCGTCAACGGCGGTGGCCTCGGGGAGATCATCCGATTCGGCTTCGGGTTGAGCATCGCGGTCGGCGGTGGCCAGATCCTCGCCGGTGGCCTGCTGGTGGCCGTGCTCGCGGTCAGCGTCGAACTCGTCTTCGCGTGGGTCGAGCGGATGGTCACACCGCGCCCGCTGCGTCGCGTCCGGCGCCGGGCCGCACGACGCGCGGCGGACGCGGTCACCGGCACCTGAACCGCCCGGTTCCCACCGGTCCGTGCGGCTGTTCGCGCGGCCCGTCGTGGACGGATGGTGACGTTCCGGTGACGAAGTTCTCTCCAGGTTGTCGGTGCCTGCCGCGACGATGTTGGGTGGGACTGCGGGCGGCTGATGCGATCGCCCGTCGGACACGCGGCCGGCCCGAGGGGGTCGCGCCGGGACACGGAAGGCGGGCACATGCGCGCAGGTAGAAGACTGTCCATCGCGTTCGTCGGCGCGATCGCCGCCGCGGGCGTGCTGGCCGGGTGCGGCGAGGCCGGCTCGTCCGGCACCGAGGCGCCGCAGCAGGGGGCCTCGGGGGAGGGCTGCGCGCCGGTGGCCGGCGAGCAGCTCATCGCGCTCGACGACGACAAGTCCCTGCAGAACGCGGACAACATCATTCCGGCGATCAACAGCGAGGTGTCCAACCCGCAGCTCGTCGCGGCGCTGGACAAGGTCTCGTCCGTGCTCGACACCCCCAAGCTGGTGCAGCTCAACAAGGCGGTCGACGTGGACCGCAAGAGCGCCCAGGTGGCCGCGCAGGAGTTCGCCACGGCCAACTCGCTGGCCGACGGGGTCGAGCGGGGGCCGGGCGGACGCATCACGGTGGGCGCCGGCAACTTCACCGAGAGCGAGATCATCGCCGAGCTCTACAAGATCCAGCTCACCGCGGCCGGCTACCAGGTCACCGTTCAGCAGATCGGCAACCGGGAGCTGTACGAGCCGGCGCTGGAGAAGGGCGAGATCCAGGTCGTCCCGGAGTACGCGGCCACCATGGCCGAGTTCCTCAACGGCAAGGCAGGCGGCGGTCAGCCGGTCTCCTCGCCGGACGTGGAGGCCACCGTCACCGCCCTGCGTGGCCTCGGCGAGAAGGCCGGCCTCACCTTCGGCGCCCCGGCCGCCGCGCAGAGCCAGAACGCGTTCGCGGTGACCCAGGAGTTCGCCGACAAGTACGGCGTACGGACCCTCTCCGAGCTGGCCGAGAAGTGCTCGGGTACGGCTACCGTGCTGGGCGGCCCGCCGGAGTGCCAGGAGCGCCCGTTCTGCAAGCCCGGCCTGGAGGAGAAGTACGGCCTGACGGTGGGTTCCTTCTCGTCGCTGGACGGTGGCGGCCCGCTGACCAAGACCGGTCTGCGTAACGGCACGATCAGTGTCGGCCTGGTCTTCTCGACCGACGCGGCGTACGCGCAGAGCTGACCCGTCGACACCCGGCGCCCTCGGTCGATTCGGCCGGGGGCGCCGCGTCGTCGCTGGTCCCCGCCAAGTACGGCGATATCGGCGCAACGCCGACCGAAAGGTCTTCGGTCGAGCCGTTCCCACCCACCGCAACTCTCGGTAGGGTGGGGACCCATGCCTGCCCCGCTACCCGTCGACGCGCGCAACAAGAAAATGCTCAAAGCGCTCTTCTGGGGCGGTGTGGCCCTGGCCCCCGTCGCGGCGCTGATCCTGCTGGTTGCCGACGGCAACGGCCCACTCCGCTTCGCCGCAGTGCTGGCCATCATGGCCGTGGTGCTCATCGGCCTCTCCATCGCGCTACGGACCGAGGGGGACGGGTCGGCGCGGAGCGAGGAGTTGCGCGCGGACCTCGACGAACTCCGGCGTGAACTACGGGGCGAGATCGTGGCCGCCGCCCAGCGTGGCAACCAGGCGCTCGACGAGGCGCAGCGAGCCCAGGAGGCACTGGCCGGGCTGCGGCGTCGGCTGGAGGCCAGCGCCGCTCAGTTGGCCGGTACCGACGAGGCGCCCGGCCCCGGCCGGGCTCGCGTGCCGGCGCCCGCCGCGGAGGCACCGCCCCGGTACGCCGAGCGACCCGCCGGTTCGGCCGGCACGTACGGCGCGGCCCAGGTCGCGGAGCCCGCCGCTGCGGGGGTGTACGGCGCGGCGGCGACCGCCGAACCAGACGCCCCAGCGACTGGTGGATACCACGACGAACGCCCGGCGTCGCGCGGCGGCGACGAGCGGCCGTCCGGGTACGGCGCCGAACGCCCGGCCGGCACCGCCGGGGTCTACGGTGCGGCGAACCGCCAGGAGGCGGAGAACCGCACGGGTGACCACCCGCACCGCCCGCACGGGGTGGTCCGGCACACCGAGACCGTGCACGTCACCACGCGGCACACCGTCGTGGACGGCGGCGTCGGGGAGTCCGGCGGCCGGTACGGCGGCTACGGGACGTCCTGGCCGGAGGAGCGGTCCCGGGGCGGTCACGCCGCCGAGCGGGACGAGCGGTCCTGGTCCGACGCGGACGAGCGTGGCCACCGTGGCGAGAACCGCTCCTGGTCGCCCCCGCCCGGCCGCGAGGAGGAGCGGTCCTGGTCCGGCGCGGGCCGGGCCGACGAGCGTCCCCGCTCCGGCAGGGCCCGCGAGGAGGACGCCACCCGGGCGGAACCGCACCAGGAACGTTCCTGGACCGGTTCGCACGACGACCGTGCCGGACATCGGGACGACCGCGCCGGTCAGCGGGACGACCGCGCCGGACATCGCGACGACCGCGCCGCCTACCGGGACGAGTACGCCGGATACCGGGACGATCGGGAGACGGGCCGGGACGACCGGGGGTGGGACGGCGGCGCCGCGCGGTGGGAGGCGGCTCCCGAGGCTCCGGCCGCGAGCCGGACGGCCCGACCGGACGACACCGGGGAATACTGGGCGCAGATGCGCGCCGGTGACCGCTGGGCCGCCGTACGCGACGACGACCAGGGCCGGGAACTGCGGGTCGGTGAACGGCGTGCCGAGGTGCACGCCGACCAGAGCGGCACCGAATACCGGATGCAGGATCGCTGGGCCAGCGTGCGGCAGGACGAGCCTCGGCGTGGCGGTGCCCGCGAGGAAGCGTGGCGGGAAGGCTGGGGCGAGCCGGAGGGCCAGCCCGCGCTACCGCCCGGCGGGGTCCCGGTGCCGCAGGAATGGCGGCCACCCCGCCAGCGTGGTCAGCAACCCGAACCGGTCCGGGGACGGCCGGAACCGGAGCCGTACGGACGGCGGCACCAGGCCGAGGAGCCCGGCTACGACCGTCAGGGCTACGAGCCCGACCGGGGTCGCTGGCGCTGACCGGTCACCGGCCTACTTGTCGATGTCGCCGACCACGAAGAACATCGAACCGAGGATGGCGATCAGGTCCGGCACCAGGCAGCCCGGCAGCAGCGTGGCGAGCGCCTGCACGTTCGCGTACGACGCGGTGCGCAGCTTGAGCCGCCACGGCGTCTTCTCACCCCGCGACACCAGGTAGTAGCCGTTGATGCCGAGCGGATTCTCCGTCCAGGCGTAGGTGTGGCCCTCGGGCGCCTTGAGCACCTTCGGTAGCCGGGTGTTGATCGGGCCGGTCAGCCGGTCCACCCGGTCCAGGCACTGCTCGGCCAGGTCCAGTGACGCGTACACCTGGTCGAGCAGGACCTCGAAGCGGGCGTGGCAGTCGCCGGTGGTGCGGGTGACCACCGGCACGTCGAGCTGGTCGTAGGCCAGGTATGGCTCGTCGCGGCGCAGGTCCAGGTCAAGCCCGGAGGCCCGGGCGACCGGCCCGGAGGCGCCGAACGCGGCGGCGTCGGCGGCGGAGAGCACCCCCACCCCGACGGTCCGGGCCAGGAAGATGTCGTTGCGCCGGATCAGGTTGTCCAGGTCGGGCATCCGGCGACGTACCTCGCCGATGGCGGCGCGGGCCCGCCCGGTCCAGCCTGACGGCACCTCCTCCTTGAGGCCGCCGACCCGGTTGAACATGTAGTGGATCCGCCCGCCGGAAACCTCCTCCATCACCGCCTGGAGCGTCTCCCGCTCCCGGAAGGCGTAGAACATCGGCGTGATCGCGCCGACCTCCAGCGGGTACGAGCCGAGGAACATCAGGTGGTTGAGCACCCGGTTCAGCTCGGCCAAGGCCATCCGCAGCCAGGTGGCCCGCTCCGGCACCTCCATGCCCATCAGCCGTTCCACCGCGAGCACCACGCCCAGCTCGTTGGCGAAGGCGGAGAGCCAGTCGTGCCGGTTGGCCAGCACGATGATCTGCCGGTAGTCGCGTACCTCGAACAGCTTCTCCGCGCCCCGGTGCATGTAGCCCACGATGGGCTCGGCGGCGATCACCCGCTCGCCGTCGAGGACGAGCTTGAGTCGCAGCACACCGTGGGTGGAGGGGTGCTGCGGCCCGATGTTGAGCACCATGTCCGTGCCGAGCTGCTCCCCGCCGGTGCCCGCCACCAGCCCGGCACCGGTGCCGACGGTCAGCTCGCGCAGGTCGCCCGTGGTCATGCCCGCCATCGTGCCATGAACGTCAGGGCCGCAGTGGCAGCCGGTCCACGGCCAGCCTGACCGGCTGCCAGAGCCACAGATGCCCGCCGAGCCCGGCCGGATCGGTCAACTCGGCCGCCGCCGTCGCCTCGGCCAGCGCCCGCACGTACCCGGCCGGGTCCTGATAGGCCAGGCTCAACGGCGGTCGCCCACCGTCCGCCCCGAGCGCGCGCAGCCCCTCCCGCTGAGTTCCCAGGGAGTACGCACACCGCGCGACCCGCTCACCGGCAGAGGCGACCGAGTCCATGGCGACGTGCGCGGTCACGTCGCACGACCCGTCCGGCACCGGCGGCACCTGTCGCCCACCCCGGTACCCGGTCAACGACCCCTCGAAGGGACGGCTCGCACGCAAGTGCCCGTAGTCCACCGCGACGGCCAGCCCCCGCTCGACGTGGCCCACCGCCGTCGCCCACGCCTCGTCCCGGGTCCGCCCGATCTCGGCGCGCTCGACGGTCTGGGTGCCGTCGGTGGGGGTTTCCGGGCAGCCCGACCGGCTCCGGGCGGTCAGGCTTGATCCCTGCGCCGGTCGGGCTGCCCGGAAACCCGGCCCGGTCGGGCTTTGTGGGCTGAGGGGGGCGGCGTCTGCGGCCGGTGGGTCTGTTGGGTGGGGCTGAGTCTGTGGGGGCCACCAGGTGGTGAGCCAGGCGGCGTCTTCTCGGCTGACCGGGTCACCTGTCGTCTCCTCGCCCGACGTCGGGTCCACGAGGAGGTAGCGCCAGCCGTCCTCGCCGTGGACGGCCAGGTCCAGCGGCACGTTGTCCAGCCATTCGGTGGCCAGCAGCAGCCCGGTGATGCCGTCGGGGATCTCATCCGTCCAGGCGATCTGTTCGGGCAGGTCATCCGGTCGTGGCGCCACCTCCACCGCAGTGAACCGCACCCGCTCCACCAGCGGAACCCCCGCACCCCCACCCCCCGCCGAGACGGCCGCACCCTCCCCACGTCCCGCCGCCCCCTCGGCCCTAGGCGTGACGGACCCACCCTCCCCGCGTCCAGCCGTACCCCCAACCCCCGGGGGGAAGCCTGCGTCACGGACGGCGGCCGTGCGAGTCAGGGTTTCCGGGGAGCCCACCCGCGCAGGGATCAAGCCTGACCGCCCGGAGCGGGTGGGCTCCCCGGAAACCCCCACCGCAACAGCCAACGAACAGAGCAGCTCACCCCGCCCCGCCCCCACATCCACCACGTCGAACCGCTCAGGAAAGCCGAGGACCGCGTCGAGGTGGTGGATCAACCGGAGCAGCGCCGAGGCGAAGACCGGGGAGGCGTGCACGCTGGTGCGGAAGTGCGCCGCCGGCCCGGGGCCGGAGACGAAGAAGCCCGAAGGCCCATAGAGCGCCTGCTGCATCGCGGCCCGCCAAGGCATCGACATCGGGTTACCTCCTCGGCGCCGGTGAACGATTTCACACATCCTTGTTTGAGATCCGTGTCAGCGACGCATACTTGCCTCGACCGGTACCCCATCTCGAGGACTGGATCGTGACATGAGCGCACCGCTGCGCCACCATCCGGCCGCCCTTCGGCGGCCTGCGACCGGCCCGTCGGCCCAGGTCGTGAACCGTGCCGTGCTCACCGTCGGCGTCATCGGCGCCGGCCGGGTCGGTGCCACCCTGGGTGCCGCGCTCGCCGCCGCCGGGCACCACGTGGTCGCCGCCACCGGGCGTTCCGGGGCCTCCCAGGCCCGGCTGGCGTTGCTGCTGCCGGCTGCCTCCTGCCGGCCCGTCGAGGCGGTCGCCCGGTCCGCCGCCGACCTGCTGCTGATCGCCGTACCGGACGACGCGCTCGCCGGGGTGGTCGCCGCGTTGGCCGCCGACGGCGCGTTGCATCCTGGCCAGGTGGTCGCGCACACCTCCGGCGCGCACGGCCTGTCCGTCCTGGCGCCGGCCGTCCGGGTCGGCGCTCGTCCGCTGGCGCTGCACCCCGCGATGACCTTCACCGGTACGCCGGACGACCTCGGTCGGCTGCCCGGCATCTCGTACGGCGTGACCGCCCCGGCCGAGCTTCGGCCGCTGGCCGCCCGGCTGGTGACGGATCTGGGCGGGGTGCCCGAGTGGATCGGGGAGGCCGACCGGCCGCTGTACCACGCGGCGCTGGCGCACGGCGCGAACCACCTGGTGACCCTGGTCAACGAGGCGGCCGACCGGCTGCGGGACGCCGGGGTGGGTCGGCCCGAGAAGGTGCTGGCCCCGCTGTTGCGGGCCGCCCTGGAGAACGCGCTGCGGCTGGGCGACGACGCGCTGACCGGCCCGGTGTCGCGGGGCGACGCGGGGACCGTCGAGCGTCACCTGGCGGTGCTCGCCGCCACCGCGCCCGAGTCGGTCGGCGCGTACCTGGCGCTGGCCCGGCGTACCGCCGACCGGGCGGTGGCCGCCGGGCGGCTGCGCCCGGTGGACGCCGAGTCGCTGCTCGGCGTCCTCGGCCGGGACCAGACCGGAGTGGCGGCGTGACGTCGGGCGGCGGGGCGGTCCGGCAGGGGTCAGGGAGGGTGGACGAGATGACGGAACTGGTGCACAGCCGGGGCGACCTGGCCCGGGCGCGGTCCGCTCTCACCGGGACGGTGGGGGTGGTGATGACCATGGGGGCGCTGCACGGCGGGCACGAGACGCTGATCCGGGCCGCTCGGGACCGCGCCGACCACGTGATCGTGACGGTCTTCGTGAACCCGTTGCAGTTCGGGCCGAACGAGGACTTCGACCGCTATCCGCGTACCCTGGAAAGTGATCTTGAGGTGTGTCGGCGGGCCGGGGCCGACCTGGTCTTCGCGCCCTCGGTGACGGACATGTACCCCGGCGGCCAGCCGGCGGTGCGGGTCGATCCGGGGCCGCTCGGCGAGGACCTGGAGGGACTCAGCCGGCCCGGGTTCTTCCACGGGGTGCTCACCGTGGTGATGAAGCTGCTCCAGCTCACCCGGCCGGATCTGACCTTCTTCGGCGAGAAGGACTACCAGCAGGTGACCCTGGTCCGGCGGATGTGCCGGGACCTGGACGTGCCGGTCGAGGTGGTCGGCGTGCCGACGGTTCGGGAGCCGGATGGCCTGGCGCTGTCCAGCCGCAACCGTTATCTCTCCGCGGCGGAGCGGACGGCGGCGCTGAGCCTGTCGCGGGCGCTGCGCGCCGGTGCCGACGCCGCCGAGGCGGGCGGGGACGCCGGTGCGGTGCTGACCGCCGCGCACGCGGCCCTCGGCGCCGAGGCCGCCGGTGTCCGGCTGGACTACCTGGTGCTCACCGACCCCGACCTGGCGCCCGGCCCGGTCGAGGGTCCGGCTCGGCTGCTCGTCGCGGCCTGGGTGGGCGAGACCCGGTTGATCGACAACGCTCCGGTCCGGCTCGCCCCGACCTCCTGACCCCGCAGCTCGCGAAAGGCGTTCCCGATGTACCGCACCATGCTCAAGTCGAAGATCCACCGGGCCACCGTCACCCAGGCGGACCTGCACTACGTCGGTTCGGTGACCGTCGACGAGGACCTGCTCGACGCCGCCGACCTGCTGCCCGGCGAGCAGGTGGCGATCGTGGACATCACCAACGGCGCCCGGCTGGAGACGTACGTGATCCCGGGGCGGCGGGGCAGCGGCGTGATCGGCATCAACGGTGCCGCCGCCCACCTGGTGCACCCGGGCGACCTGGTGATCCTGATCTCGTACGGGCAGATGGACGACGCCGAGGCGCGGGCGTACCACCCTCGGGTGGTCCACGTGGACGCCGAGAACCGGATCGTCGAGCTGGACGCCGACCCGGCGACCGCCGCCCCCGGCACCGCCGGCGCCCCCGTCCCCAACCCGCTCACGGTGTAAGGAAGGGTCCCCTACTAACGCCTCGTGTATAGGAAGGGTCCCTTCCTTACACCCAAGCCGGGGAATCCGGTCTGTCACCGGAAGGTCATTTTTGGTTACCCTGGGGGCGCCGTCGGGAGACGGTCGCTGGCTGGGGGAGGCGGCGTCATGCAGCGTGCGACGAGAAGCCTGGTCGCGGCCTTCGCCGTGGCGGCCCTGTTGGTGGGCTGCAGCGGATCCGGTGGGCTCGACGATGACCTGACCGACGACTGGGGTGCCCTGCCGCCACCGGGTCCGTTCACCCCGGCCGCCGAGGTCTGCCACGAGCCCGAGTTCACCCCCACGGTCTCGCTGGCCGCGTACGCGCCGGTGGACTGCGCGCAGCCGCACCGGGTCGAGACGGTGCACGTCGGCGCGCTGCCGGCCGAGCGTGCCGCGCCGCCCCCGGTGGGCTCCGCCGAGCTGCGTACCGCCTTCGCCGAGTGCGACAAGCGGGCCAGTGGCTTCGTCGGCGACGACTGGCGGGCCGGCCGGCTGCGACTGGCCGTGGCGGTGCCGTCCGAGCCGGGCTGGGCCGCCGGATCGCGCTGGTACCGCTGCGACCTGATGGAGGTCACCACGACCGAGGCGGCGGCCACGGTGGTGCTGCGTACCGGCTCGCTGCGGAATGCGCTCCGGACGCCGTCGCCGGTGCGGCTGGGCTGCCAGCAGGCGCGTATCGACCGGAACAGGGTGGTGCAGACCCTGGTCGCGGTGGACTGCGCCACGCGCCACGACGCCGAGTTCGTCGGCGTGTGGCAGTCGCCCGAGCGGGCGTACCCGACGCGTAGCGCCCAGTGGGCGCCGTTCTACGAGGGCTGCCGTTCGGTGATCGCGCGCTACGCGGGCGTACCGGACGACGCGTACCTGGTCTTCCGCAGCGACCTGGTGGTCCGGCCACCCGGGGCCGGTCGGTGGCGGGCCGGGGACCGGGGTGTGCGCTGCTACCTGTGGCTCGGCGACCGCAAGGTGACCGGATCGCTCAAGGGCGTCGGCCCGGCCGGCCTGCCGGTCCGGACGAAGTAGCCGGAACCACTCGTCCGGCCCCCGCCGTCCGAGCCGAGAGGCGCTCGGGTTGACTGGGGGCATGGAGCTACCGACCGTCGGCCTGCCCACGTTGCCGAGCCTGCTGGCCGCTCCGGCGCCCGGCTGGGTGGAGACCACCGACGTGATCGTGGTCGGCTCCGGGGTGGCCGGACTGACCGCCGCGCTGCACCTGCGCCAGGCCGGTCTGCACGTCACGGTGGTCACCAAGGTCAACATCGACGAGGGTTCGACCCGCTGGGCCCAGGGTGGCATCGCGGCGGTCCTCGACCCGGCGGACACCCCGGCCATGCACGCCTCGGACACCGAGATAGCCGGTGTCGGCCTCTGCGACCCGGCGGCCGTGCGGGTACTGGTCGAGGAGGGGCCGACCCGACTGCGCGAGCTGATGCGGATCGGTGCCGAGTTCGACCGTCACCCGGACGGCTCGCTGATGCTCACCCGCGAGGGCGGGCACCGCGCCGACCGGATCGTGCACGCCGGCGGCGACGCGACCGGCGCCGAGGTCCAGCGCGCCCTGCACGAGTCGGTACGCCGTGACCCGTGGATCCGGCTGGTCGAGCACGCGTTGGTGCTGGACCTGCTCCGCGCCCCCGGCGACGGCCCGGACGGGCTCGGTCCGGCGTGCGGCATCACCCTGCACGTGCTCGGCGAGGGCAGTGAGGACGGTGTCGGCGCCATCCTGGGCCGCGCCGTGGTGCTGGCCACCGGCGGGATGGGGCAGATCTTCGCGGCGACCACCAATCCCGCCGTCTCCACCGGCGACGGCGTGGCGTTGGCCATGCGGGCCGGCGCGGCCGTCACCGACGTGGAGTTCGTGCAGTTCCACCCGACCGCGCTGATCGTGCCGCCGGCCGCCCGGGTACCCGGTGCCGGGCACGCCCAGCAGCCACTGGTCTCCGAGGCGCTGCGCGGCGAGGGCGCGTCCCTGGTGGACGCCGACGGCAAGCGGTTCATGCTCGGCCAGCACGAACTCGCCGAGCTGGCCCCCCGGGACGTGGTGGCCAAGGGCATCCACCGGGTCCTGCTGGCCACCGGCGAGGACCACGTCCACCTCGACGCCCGGCACCTCGGCGGGGACTTCCTGGCCCGACGCTTCCCCACCATCGTCGCCTCGTGCCTGGCGATCGGCGTCGACCCGGGGGCCGACCTGATCCCGGTCGCGCCGGCCGCCCACTACGCCTCCGGCGGGGTACGCACCGACCTGCACGGCCGGACCTCGATCCCCGGCCTGTACGCCTGCGGCGAGGTCGCCTGCACCGGAGTGCACGGCGCCAACCGGCTGGCCAGCAACTCGTTGCTGGAGGGGCTGGTCTTCTCCCGGCGGATCGCCGACGACATCGCGTCCGGCCTGCCCGAGCAGGCCCGACCGGCGGAGACCGGAGCGTGGCGCGGCGGCACCGGCTGGGTGGCGCCGGCGGCCACGAGCCCGAGGCTGCAAGCGGCGATGACTCGTGGCGCCGGTGTGCTCCGCTCTGCCGGCACGCTCGCCGCGACCGCCGCCGAACTGGTCGAGCTGGGCACCGGCCGAGGCACCCCGCGTACCGCCGACTGGGAGGCGACGAACCTGCTCACGGTGGCCGCCGCGCTGGTCGCCGCCGCGTACGCGCGGCAGGAGACCCGTGGCTGCCACTGGCGGGAGGACTACGGGACGACCGACGAGCGATGGCAGGGACACCTGGTCGGCGCGGTGGGCGCGCAGGGCCGGTTGACGACCCGGTGGGAGGAGAGCTGATGGCGGACACGGCACGGCTGCTGCACGAGAACGGTCTCGACCCGGCGCAGGTCCGCCGGATCGTCGAGACGGCCCTGGTCGAGGACCTCGGCCCGGACCTGCTCGACGTCACCAGTGTGGCCACCATTCCGGCCACCCAGACCGACACCGCCGACCTGGTCGCCCGGGCCGACGGGGTGGTCGCCGGGCTGGCCGTCGCCGCCGCCGTGTTCGAGCTGGCCGGCGAGGTGACCGGGACGGGACGTACGGTCGAGGTGTCGGTGGTGGCCCGCGACGGCGAGCGGGTGGCCCGGGGCGACGTGCTCGCCACGGTCATCGGCCCGACCCGCGTGCTGCTCACGGCCGAGCGCACCGCGCTGAACCTGCTCTGCCGGATGTCCGGCGTCGCCACCCACACCCGGGCCTGGGCCGACGCCCTGGCCGGCAGCAAGGCGATGGTCCTGGACACCCGCAAGACAACGCCCGGCCTGCGCATTTTGGAGAAGTACGCGGTCCGGGCCGGCGGCGGCACGAACAAGCGGATGGGTCTGCACGACGTCGCCATGGTCAAGGACAACCACAAGTTCGCCGCCGGTGGAGTCGCCGCCGCCTACCGCCGCGTCCGGGAGGCGTTCCCGGACGTACCGGTGCAGGTGGAGGTGGACACCCTCGACGAGGCGGTGGAGGCGGTGGAGGCCGGCGCGGCCTTCCTGCTGCTGGACAACATGCCCCCGGCGACACTGCGCGCGGTGGTGGCGGCCGTGGGCGACCGGGCCGAGTTGGAGGCGACCGGCGGGCTCACCCTCGCCGACGCCGCCGAGGTGGGTGCCACCGGCGTCGACTTCCTCTCCGTCGGCGCGCTCACCCACTCCTCGCCGATCCTGGACATCGCCCTGGACCTGCGCACGGACTGAACCCGTCTAGGCTTCGTGCGTGCTGCTCTGCATCGACATCGGGAACACCAACACCGTCCTGGCGACCTTCGACGGTGACAAGCTGGTGCACAACTGGCGGATCAAGACCGACGCCCGATCCACCGCCGACGAGTTGGGCCTGATGTTCCGGGGGCTGCTCGCCGGGGACGCCGTCGAGATCACCGGGGTGGCCGCCTGCTCGACCGTCCCGGCCGCCCTGCGTTCGCTGCGGACCATGCTGACCCGCTACTACGCGGACCTGCCGAGCGTCATCGTGGAGCCGGGCGTCCGCACCGGCGTGCAGCTCGCCATCGACAACCCCAAGGAGGTCGGCTCCGACCGGGTGGTCAACACGCTCGCGGCCTACACCCTCTACGGCGGACCGTCGATCGTGGTCGACTTCGGCACCACCACCAACTTCGACGTGATCAGCGGTCGGGGAGAGTTCCTCGGAGGCGCGTTCGCGCCCGGCATCGAGATCTCCTTCGACGCGCTCGCCGCCCGCGCCGCCCAACTGCGCAAGGTCGAAGCGACCAGGCCCCGGTCGGTGATCGGCAAGAACACGGTCGAGTGCCTCCAGGCTGGGCTGTACTTCGGCTTCGCCGGACAGGTGGACCGGATCGTCGAGCGGATGGCCGCCGAGATGGGCGAGCTGAAGGCGGTCATCGCCACCGGTGGGCTGGCGTCGTTGGTGCTCAACGAGTGTCGGACGATCACGCACCACGAGCCGATGATCACGTTGATCGGGTTGCGCATGGTGTATGAGCGGAACGTCTGACTGTTTTTGTGTTTGTTGCGGTTGGGGTTTCCGGGCCGCCCGACCGGCTCCGGGCGGTCAGGCTTGATCCCTGCGCCGGTCGGGCGGCCCGGAAACCCTCGCGGGTCGGCGTCATCCGTTCCGGTGGGGTGGTCGGGTGGGGTGGGGGCGGTGCGTCCGTTCGTTGGGGCGGGGCGGGGCGGTGCGTCCGGGTGCCGGGGTGGGTGGGCGCGGGCGTCCGCGTCGAGCTGGGGTTCGGGCCGGGGGATGGGTCGGGGCTGGGGTTTGGGGTGGGTGGGTCAGGGTTTGTGGGTGCGGGCGGTGAGGGTGCGGTAGGGGAGAGTTATGGGATCTTGGGCGGCCAGGGCGGGGTGGGTGTTCAGGAGATCGCGGACCTGGTGGTCGACCTCGGCCTGTCGGGTGGGGGCGGCGGTCAGGTAGTGGGAGCGGGTCCGGACCAGGCCCAGCAGGTCGTCGCGGGTCAGCGTGGTGGCGTGGGGGAATTCGGCCCACTCGGGTGGGGCGAAGGCGTCGCCGAAGTCGGTGACGGTCTGGCGCAGGTGGTCGACGGTGTCCCCGATCTCGGCGATCCGGCTCAGCTCGGCCACCCAGTCGACGCGCTCGTCACGGAGGTTCCAGATCGGGGCGAAGATCCCGCCGGGGCGTAACACCCGGGCGATCTCGGCGTGCGCCGGCTCCCGGTCGAACCAGTGGTACGCCTGGCCGGCGAGGACGGCGTCGGCGTACCCGTCGGGAAGCGGTATCGCCTCCGCGGCGCCGGCCTGGGCGCGTACTCCCGGGGTGGTGGCGACCAGGTGGGCGCGCATGTCGGGGTCGGGCTCGACGGCTGTCACCTGGTGCCCGAGGGCCAGCAGGCCACGGGTGAGGATGCCGGTGCCGGCCGCCAGGTCGACCACCCGGGCGGGCCGGCCCGGTCCGTCCAGCGCCCAGCGCAGCGCGGCCTGCGGATAGCGAGGTCGGTACCGGTCGTAGTCGGCCGCCGCCGGACCGAACGAGCGGGCCCCGGTGGGGTGCGTCATGACCGGCAGGCTATCCGGCGACGGCCGCCGGAGGGCTTGAGTACGCTCGGGCCTGACCTCGCCCGAAATCTCCCACTGAGGAAGCGTGCCGTGACCCAGCAGAGCCCCGTGCCAGTCGACCCCGCCGACGACCTTCCCGAGCAGATGAAGGTCCGCCGGGAGAAGCGGGACCGGATGCTCGCCGACGGCGTCGAGCCGTACCCGGTCAGCTTCCACCGGACCAGCACGCTGGCCCAGGTGCGGGAGCGCTACGCCGACCTGCCGACGGACACCGCCACCGGTGACCAGGTGTCGGTCACCGGACGGGTGATCTTCGTACGGAACACCGGCAAGCTCTGTTTCGCCACGCTGCGCGACGGCGACGGCACCGAACTCCAGGCGATGCTCTCGCTGGACCGGGTCGGCCCCGAGCGGCTGGAGGACTGGAAGCGGCTGGTCGACCTCGGTGACCTCGTCGGGGTCACCGGCGAGGTGATCAGCAGCCGCCGAGGCGAGTTGTCGGTGCTGGCGCAGGAGTGGGTGACCACCGCCAAGGCGCTGCGCCCGCTGCCGGTGGCGCACAAGCCGCTGAGCGAGGAGGCCCGGGTCCGGCAGCGCTACGTCGACCTGATCGTGCGTCCGCAGGCCCGCCAGATGGTACGGACCCGGGCGACGGCGGTCCGCAGCCTCCGCGATTCCCTGCACGACACGGGTTTCCTCGAAGTGGAGACCCCGATGTTGCAGTTGCTGCACGGTGGCGCGACGGCCCGACCTTTCGTGACCCACAGCAATGCACTCGACACCGATCTCTATCTACGAATCGCGCCGGAACTGTTTCTCAAGCGCGCCGTGGTCGGCGGTGTCGAGCGAGTCTTCGAGATCAACCGCAACTTCCGGAATGAGGGCATCGACTCTTCGCACTCGCCCGAGTTCGCGATGCTGGAGGTGTACCAGGCGTACGGCGACTACAACACGATGGCCGAACTGACCCGCAATCTCGTGCAACAGGCGGCGGTGGCGGTCGCCGGGTCGACGGTGGTCACCCACGCCGACGGCCAGAAGTTCGACCTCGGTGGTCAGTGGCGTTCGGTGAGTCTGTTCGGCGTGCTTTCCGAGGCGCTCGGCGAGGAGGTCACGGTACGCACCGAGCACGCCCGCCTGGTCGAGTACGCCGACAAGGTGGGCCTCACCGTGGACCCCAAGTGGGGGTCGGGCAAGTTGGTCGAGGAACTCTTCGAGGAGTTGGTCGTGCCGGGTCTGGTGGCGCCGACCTTCGTGCGGGACTACCCGGAGGAGACCAGTCCGCTGACCCGTGGGCACCGCGAGGAGCCCGGGCTGGCCGAGAAGTGGGACCTGTACGTGCGCGGGGTCGAGTTGGCCACCGCGTACTCGGAGCTGGTCGACCCGGTGGTGCAGCGGGAGCGGCTGGTCGCGCAGGCGCAACTGGGCGCCCGTGGCGACGACGAGGCGATGCGGCTCGACGAGGACTTTCTCCGGGCGATGGAGTACGGAATGCCGCCGGCGGGTGGCATGGGAATGGGAATCGACCGGCTCCTGATGGCGCTGACCGGCCTGGGAATTCGGGAAACCATCTTGTTCCCCTTGGTTCGCCCCGAGTAGTCGACAGGGAACTTTCCGCCGCGATACCCGATCCTATTGACGCAACAAGCATCTGACGGGCTATTGTGCTCTGGTAACTGGCAGGTGCACCGAACCCTGCTCGAAAGGAATGTGGGACGTGGCCAAGCAGATCATTCAGAGGCTGGTCGATGACCTGGACGGCGGGGACGCGGACGAGACTGTCAAGTTCGCGCTCGACGGCGTTCAGTACGAGATCGACCTGTCGACTTCGAACGCCGAGAAATTGCGTGAGGCATTCGCTCCGTACATCTCCGGTGGGTCGAAGGTGGGACGCGGTGGCGTGGTCGTCGGAGGGCGTGCCGCCCGGGGCCGGGGCAGCGCGACGGCGGACCGCGAGCAGAACAAGGCCATCCGGGCCTGGGCCCGCAAGGCCGGCAAGGAGATCTCGGACCGGGGCCGGATCCCGCAGGAGATCGTCGACGAGTACCACTCCAAGGCCGGTCACTGAGACCAGGGTCGTTCGCCACGCCGGTTCGGAGCGCGTCTCCGGGCCGGCGCGGTCGTCTGGTGGGACGATGCGGTCGGGCCGAACGTTGTCCACAGCCGGTGGATGCGTTGTCCACAGCCTGTGGACGGCGGCTACGGGGTGCCCGTCCGGTGCCGGAAGGGCTCCGTAGGGTGCTCTCGGCGGCCCACGGCTCGTGCTCGAATTTCGCTCTGCGCGTACAGGCACCATGCCCGGAACACCGGTTGAGCGTGGATGGTTGTGCAAAACGACGCGTACCGGGCCACCGGCGGAGACACACGAGGTCAGCCGAGTCGGTCCGCGGCGATAGAGTAAAGAGGCGCGGACGCCCGTCCCGGGCGCTCGCGTATCCGGCCCCGCCGAGAGTCTTGACCACCAAGATCGAGTGCGCACGGCACGTGAGGAGCACGAGGGCATGTTCGAGCGGTTCACCGACCGAGCGCGACGGGTTGTCGTCCTGGCCCAGGAAGAGGCCCGGATGCTCAACCACAACTACATCGGTACGGAACACATCCTGTTGGGCCTGATCCACGAGGGTGAAGGCGTCGCGGCGAAGGCCCTGGAGAGCCTGGGGATCTCCCTGGAGGGCGTCCGCCAGCAGGTGGAGGAGATCATCGGCCAGGGCCAGCAGGCGCCGAGCGGGCACATCCCGTTCACGCCGCGGGCCAAGAAGGTGCTGGAGCTGTCGCTGCGCGAGGCTCTGCAACTCGGCCACAACTACATCGGTACGGAGCACATCCTGCTCGGCCTCATCCGCGAGGGCGAGGGCGTGGCCGCGCAGGTGCTGGTGAAGCTGGGCGCCGACCTGAACCGGGTCCGCCAGCAGGTGATCCAGCTGCTCTCCGGTTACCAGGGCAAGGAGCCGGCCGCCGCCGGCACCGCCCCGGGTGAGGCAGCCCCGTCGACCAGCCTGGTGCTCGACCAGTTCGGGCGGAACCTGACCCAGGCGGCCCGGGAGGGCAAGCTCGACCCGGTGATCGGTCGGGAGAAGGAAATCGAGCGGGTGATGCAGGTGCTCTCCCGCCGGACCAAGAACAACCCGGTCCTGATCGGCGAGCCCGGCGTCGGTAAGACCGCCGTGGTGGAGGGCCTGTCCCAGAAGATCATCAAGGGCGAGGTGCCCGAGACGCTCAAGGACAAGCAGCTCTACACGCTCGACCTGGGTGCGCTGGTGGCGGGTTCCCGCTACCGGGGTGACTTCGAGGAGCGCCTGAAGAAGGTGCTCAAGGAGATCCGCACCCGGGGCGACATCATCCTGTTCATCGACGAGATCCACACCCTGGTCGGCGCGGGCGCCGCCGAGGGTGCGATCGACGCGGCGAGCATCCTCAAGCCGATGCTGGCCCGTGGTGAGCTGCAGACCATCGGCGCGACCACGCTGGACGAGTACCGCAAGCACCTGGAGAAGGACGCCGCGTTGGAGCGTCGTTTCCAGCCGATCCAGGTGGGTGAGCCCTCGCTGGCCCACACCATCGAGATCCTCAAGGGCCTGCGGGACCGGTACGAGGCCCACCACCGCGTCAGCATCACGGATGCGGCGCTGGTGGCGGCGGCGACCCTGGCCGACCGGTACATCTCCGACCGGTTCCTGCCGGACAAGGCGATCGACCTGATCGACGAGGCCGGTGCCCGAATGCGGATCCGCCGGATGACCGCGCCGCCGGACCTGCGTGACTTCGACGAGCGCATCGCCCAGGTGCGCCGCGACAAGGAGTCCGCGATCGACGCGCAGGACTTCGAGCGCGCCGCGCAGCTGCGCGACAAGGAGAAGCAGCTGCTGGGCCAGAAGGCGCAGCGGGAGAAGGAGTGGAAGGCCGGTGACCTCGACGTCGTCAGCGAGGTCGACGACGAGCAGATCGCCGAGGTGCTCGGCAACTGGACCGGCATCCCGGTCTACAAGCTGACCGAGGAGGAGACCTCACGCCTGCTGCGCATGGAGGACGAGCTGCACAAGCGCGTCATCGGCCAGGAGGACGCGGTCAAGGCGGTCTCGAAGGCGATCCGGCGTACCCGCGCCGGCCTGAAGGACCCGAAGCGCCCGTCGGGGTCGTTCATCTTCGCCGGTCCGTCGGGTGTCGGTAAGACCGAGCTGTCCAAGGCGCTCGCCGAGTTCCTGTTCGGCAGCGAGGACGCCCTGATCCAGTTGGACATGTCCGAGTTCCATGACCGGTACACCGTGTCGCGGCTCGTGGGTGCGCCTCCCGGCTACGTCGGCTACGACGAGGGTGGCCAGCTGACCGAGAAGGTGCGGCGTCGGCCGTTCAGCGTGGTCCTCTTCGACGAGATCGAGAAGGCCCACCCGGACGTGTTCAACACGCTGCTCCAGATCCTGGAGGACGGTCGGCTCACCGACGGTCAGGGTCGGATCGTGGACTTCAAGAACACGGTCATCATCCTGACCACCAACCTGGGCACCCGGGACGTGGCCAAGGCGGTCTCGCTCGGCTTCCAGCAGTCGGAGGACTCCGAGTCCAACTACGACCGGATGAAGCAGAAGGTCAACGACGAACTCAAGCAGCACTTCCGGCCCGAGTTCCTCAACCGCATCGACGACACCATCGTCTTCCACCAGCTGCGTCAGAACGAGATCCTCCAGATCGTGGATATCATGATCGCCCGGATCGAGACCCAGCTGCGCAACAAGGACATGGGTCTCGAGTTGACCGACAACGCCAAGAAGTACCTGGCGTTGAAGGGCTTCGACCCGGTCCTGGGCGCTCGGCCGCTGCGTCGCACGATCCAGCGCGACATCGAGGACAACCTGTCCGAGCGGATCCTGTTCAACGAGCTGACCCCCGGTCAGATCGTGGTGGTCGACTGCGAGGGCGACCCGAACGACATCGACAAGTCCAAGCTCGTCTTCAAGGGCTCCGACCGGCCGGTCACCGTGCCGGACGCGGTCCCGGCCGACCTCGGCGGCAGCACCGCTGCGGCAGGCGCGGACGAGTAGGTAACCGGCTGGTTCGACCAGCGGCGGCCCGGTGGCATCTGCCACCGGGCCGCCGTCGTCTGTCGCCAGCCTGGCCAAGCGCCCAGAATCGGACATTCGGGAGACATGGCCGCACCAGGTCGCATCCCATCGCCCACGATCGCGCGGATGGACCCCGTCACCCCGCCGTCCGGGCATGGGCGGGCAGCCCGAGCGGTTGTACCGGGGGTGTTCGCAGCGGCTTTCGTACGCGGCCGGTGTCGACGGCTTCGCTGTCCCGCAGGGCGATTCGCGTACGCCCGGTAAGCCCGGAATGTGTGGCCTATCCGAGCCGTTGCACCCATGGCAGGCCACCCCACCGATCGTGGTGCCACCTGCTTCTTCCTTCCGATGCGGTATCCGCACCCTCCTGCACTTCCGGGTGTCGTGTCGATCCCCCGAGCTGGAAGGCATGATCATGACGACGTTGATGCGTAAGGCCGCCCTGACCGCCGCCGGTGCCGTCTGTGCCGGCGGGATGATCAGCGGACCGATGGCCGCGATGGCGGCGACGAACAGCACGGCGACGAACAACACCGACGCACTGTCCGCGGTGACGGAGCGCGGCCACGGCAAGGGTGAGCGGCAGCTCAAGGTCCGCTACCAGGCCCAGCCGAACTTCTACTACTGCGGTCCGGCGGCGGTGCGGAACGCCCTCAGCGTGTTGGACAAGGACGTCTCCCAGGACGACCTGGCCCGTGAGATGGGCACCACCGAGCGGGGCACCGACTCCGCGTTCGTGATCACCAAGGCGCTGAACAACAAGGCCGGTAAGGACGTCTACCGCACCGTGGAGATCCCCGGCCAGGTCGCCGACGAGGCCGAGACCGAGCGGTTGCGCGAGGACGTCGTCCGTACGGTCGACGACGGCCGGAGCGTGGTCGCCAACGTCTTCGGCACCGCTCTCGACACCGGCGGGGGCAGCCACTCGTTCGAGGCCGGCCACTACATCTCGGTGACCGGCTATCGCGACGGCGGCAGCCAGGTGAAGATCGCGGACTCGGCGGATCCCGCCAAGGCCGAGTACTGGATGGACACCGAGGTGCTGGCGGACTGGATCGCCAGCCGCGGCTACTCCGCCTGACCGAGCACCACCGATCGGGGCAGGCTTCCCGGTGTTGGACCGGGCAGGCCAGCCGCACCAGGCAGAACCGAGCGGGCCGGCTTCCCACATGGGGAGCCGGCCGCTCGTCTGTCCAGCCCACAACCGGGCCGGCCCTGACATCAGGTCGCCGTTCGGGTCGCCGTTCGAGGTCAAGCGACTTTCGGGAGTCCGAGGCCAGGCGGCGTCCGAGAGTGCGAGGTCAGCGGATCGGCCGGGTGTCCGAGGTCAGGTCGGCACCGGGGCCGGTGGGCCGTCGCCGACCAGGCGGAACGCGGTCTCGCCGACCGGCTCGACCAGGCCGTCGGTCACCAGCCCGGACAGCGCTCTGGCCCGCTGCACATCGTCCGACCAGACCTGGTCCAGCCGCTGGTGCGGCACCGGGCCGGTCGCCTCGCGTAGCACCCCGAGCAGCAGGCCGCGTACCTGGCGGTCGGTGCCGGCGTACCGCTGCGGGCGGCGGGTCGGGCCGTCCGGGGCCACCTGGCCCGACGCGCGCCACGCACAGCTCGTCTCCACGGGGCAGACACCGCAGCGAGGCGAGCGGGCGGTGCAGACCATCGCGCCCAGCTCCATGAACGCGGCGCTGGCCAGGGCGGCGGCCGCCGGTTCGACCGGCAGCAGCTCCTCGGTGGCGACCAGGTCCGCCGGCCGGGTCGCCGGGCCGGCGTCCGGCTCTCCGGCGATCGCCCGGCAGACCACCCGCCGCACGTTGGTGTCGACCACCGGGTGTCGTTGCCCGTACGCGAAGGCCGCCACCGCCCGCGCCGTGTACGTGCCGACCCCGGGCAGGGCGAGCAACTGCTCCAGTTGATCGGGCACCTGACCGCCGTGCCGATCCACGACGGCGACCGCGCACTCCCGCAGCCGGAGCGCCCGGCGGGGGTAGCCGAGCCGCCCCCACATCCGGATCGCCTCGGCCGGGCTGTCCTGCGCCAGTGCCGCCGGCGTGGGCCAACGGGCCAGCCACGCCTGCCAGGCGGGCAGCACCCGGACCACCGGGGTCTGCTGGAGCATGACCTCGCTGACCAGGATTGCCCACGGGCTGACGTCGGGATGGCGCCACGGCAGGTCCCGCGCGTTGCGCTCGTACCACCGGCTCACCAGGCCGGCGAAGGTGGGTTCTGTCATCGCGCCGCCGATCATGCCACGGGTGCCGGATTACGCCGACTGGACGGTCCGGCCACGGGCGCGGTATTCCGCCGACTGGACGGTCCGGGCGGGCCGCCACCGTCGGCGTACGTGGATCGGGGAGAATGCCCGGATGAACGAGCTCGCGATCACCGTCATCGGTCGGGACCGACCCGGCATCGTGGCCGACGTCGCCGAGGTGCTGGCCCGGCTCGGGGCGAACCTCACCGACAGCACCATGACCCGGCTGCGCGGACACTTCGCGATGACCCTGATCTGTGTGGGCCCGGCCGCCGCCGAGGTGGAGGCCGCACTGGCCACGCTGACCGCCGACGGCCAACTGCTGGCGACCGTACGCGAGGTCACGCCGGACGGGGAGACGGCTCCGGCCGGCGAGCCGTACGTGGTGGCGGTGCACGGTGCGGACCGGATGGGCATCGTGGCCGCGATGACCCGGGTGCTGACCGAGGCGGGCGGCAACGTCACCGATCTGAGTACCCGGTTGGTGGGGTCGCTCTACGTGGTGGTGGCCGAGGTCGAATTGCCGCCGGGTGCGGCCGAATCGCTCGCCGCCCGGCTGTCCGAGGCCGCCACGAATCTCGGTGTCGACGTCACTCTCCGTCCCGCCGAACCGGATCTGCTGTGAGCGGCGACGCGGGTACGCCGGACCTGGCCGCCGAGGCGTACGCCGGGCTGGGGGCGTGGACGCCCGAGTCGCTCGGTGCCGGCGCGGTCCTGCCGGTGGTCTCCGCCCCGCACACGGTGCTCAGTCGGGCCGGCGCGGAGGTCGACCCGACCGACGAGGAGACGATCCGGCTGGCGGCCGACCTGATCGCCACCATGCGGGTCTCGCCCGGCTGCGTCGGTCTGGCCGCACCGCAGGTGGGGGTGGGGGCGCAGGTGTTCGCGGTGGACGTGACGGGCCACCCCAAGGCGGTCACGCTGCACGGCACGTTCGCGCTCTGCAACGCGCGGGTGGTCGAGGCGACCCGGTGGAAGGCGGGCCGGGAGGGGTGCATGTCGGTGCCGGACCTGACCGGTGACGTCAAGCGCGCGAGCCGGCTGGTGGTCGAGGGGGCGCTGCCGGGCAGTGGCGAGCTGGTCCGCCTGGTCACCGACGGTTTCGAGGCGCGGGCCCTGCAACACGAGATCGACCACTGCGCCGGGCTGTTGTTCCTGGACCGGGTGGCCGGCGCGCACGCGATCTACCAACGCAAGGTGTATCTCTGACCGAGGCCGAACAGATACGGTGAGTGACGAATTGGCCTCGCTCACACCTCACACCGTCGTGAATGGAGAGTGGGTTCCGTTGGGTGCTGTCGACCCCGGCGCGTCGCTACCGTCCGTCGTGTGCGACGCCGCTACGGTGGGGGCATCATGCGTCTGACGGTCGGCCCCCTGTCTCCCGCGGTGTATTGGCGGCGTCGTGCCGTCGTGCTCGGCGCGGTCCTGCTCCTGCTGGTTGTCGTGCTCTACTCCTGTAACGGGCAGAGCGGCGATCCCGGCGCGACCGGCAACGGTCAGCCCGATCCCGGTGCGTCGACTGGTACGCCGGGGCCGACCGGGTCGGTGTTGACCCCGGAGACCGGCTCGCCCCCGTCAGGTGACGCCGGAGCCGGTCCGTCCACGCCGTCCGGCGACCCGGCGGCCAGTCCGTCGAACGAGCCGTCGCTCAGCAACGACCCGCCGGTCAACAACACCTCGACCGACGACGGCTCGTGCACCGACAACGAGATCGTGGTGACCGCCCAGGCTCTGCCCGGCGAGGTGGTACGCGGTGCCGCCGTCGACCTGCACCTCAAGATCCGCAACCGGGCGGAACGGACGTGTAGCCGGGACGTCGGCGCGGACGCGCAGGAGATCTTCATCAAGTCCGGCGCCGAGGTGGTCTGGTCCTCGGACACGTGTGGTACGGCCTCCGGGTCGGACACCCAGTCCTTCACGCCGGGATTCGAGCGCTCCTACCAGGTCGGCTGGAACGGCAAGGACAGCAGCCGGTGCGCCGAGGGAGTGGCGAACGGCCCGGTCGTGCAGGCCGGGACGTACGAGGTCTTCGCGCGGGTGGGTACCCGACTGAGCCAGCCGGCCAAGCTTCGGCTGACCGGCTGACCGGCACCGGCTCACGGCTCACCGGGCGGGGACCCGGGCCGTCCGGTGATCGCGGTCGGGCTCAGACGTAGCGTTCCAGGATGGACGCCTCGGCGAGCCGGGAGAGTCCCTCGCGTACGCCTCGGGCCCGCGCGTCGCCGACGCCCTCGACGGCCTGCAGGTCCTCGACCGTCGCGCCGAGCAGCCGCTGGAGGCTGCCGAAGTGCAGCACCAGCCGGTCCACCACCGCCACCGGCAGTCGGGGTACCTTGGCCAGCAGCCGGAAGCCGCGCGGGCTGACCGCCGCCTCCAGCGCGTCGGACGCGGCCGGGTAACCGATCGCCTTGGCGACCGACACCAGGTCGATCAGCTCGGTGGCGCTGAGCAGGTCCAGCTCGACCAGGGCCTCGTCGAGGGTGCGGGGCTTACGGCCGGTGGGCAGGTAGTCCCGGATGACCAGGGTGCGGTCGGCGTCCACGCCGGCCATCAGCTCGTCGAGCTGCAGGGCGAGCAGTCGGCCGTCGGTGCCCAGCTCGACCACGTAGCCGGCGATCTCGTCGGCGATCCGGCGGACCATCTCCAGCCGTTGCACCACGGCCACCGCGTCCCGGACGGTGACCAGGTCCTCGATCTCCAGCGCGGAGAGGGTGCCGGAGACCTCGTCCAGCCGGAGCTTGTAGCGCTCCAGGGTGGCCAACGCCTGGTTGGCCCGGGACAGGATGGCCGCCGAGTCGTCCAGCACGTGCCGCTGACCGTTGACGTAGAGGCTGATGATCCGCATCGACTGACTGACCGAGATCACCGGGTAACCGGTCTGCCGGGCCACCCGCTCGGCGGTGCGGTGCCGGGTGCCGGACTCCTCGGTCGGGATGGTCGGGTCGGGCATCAGGTGCACGGCGGCCCGGACGATCCGGGTGCCGTCGCTGGAGAGCACCACCGCGCCGTCCATCTTGCACAGCTCACGGACCCGGGTGGCGGAGAACTCGACGTCCAGCGGGAAACCGCCCGTGCACAGACCCTCGACCACCTTGTCGTACCCGAGGACGATCAGTGCGCCGGTGCGACCGCGCAGGATGCGCTCCAAGCCGTCGCGGAGCGCGGTGCCCGGCGCCATCAGCGCCAGATTCGCGCGCAGCGGGTCGCCGGCGCTGCCGCCCCCGGTCACGCTGACGCTGATCGGACGAGCGGGCGAGCCCACGGCACCGGTGCGGGCGTGGGGTGTCGCGCCGGCAGGCTTGGTGGTTTCGCGGTCGATCGGCACGGGCACAGTCTACGGACTGCCCTGCGGTGGGTGCTCCTGTGGTTACTGGGATGTGTCACGATTCGGCCCGTCCCGTCCGCCCCGTCCGCCGGAGACGCGGCTCACTCCGCCGAAGCCCGGGCTGCGGCCTGCAACGCCGCCCGGACGTCGGACACCTCCACCACCCGCATCTGCTCCGGCCCGGCGCCGGTGCTCGCGGGTCCGCATCCGGGCGGCACCAGGGCCAGCCGGAACCCGAGCCGGGCCGCCTCGGAGAGTCGGCGCGGCACCGCGCCCACCCGGCGTACCTCGCCGGTCAGGCCGACTTCGCCGATCGCCACCAGGTGCGGCGCGATCGCCAGGTTCAGGCCGCCGGAGGCGACCGCGAGGGCGACCGCCAGGTCCGCGGACGGCTCCACCACCCGGATGCCGCCGACGGTGGCTGCGAAGACCTCCCGGTCGTGCAGGGTGAGTCGTTCGGTGCGACGCTGGAGCACCGCGAGCACCATCGCCAGCCGGGCCGAGTCCAGCCCGGAGACGGTACGCCGGGGCGAACCGGCCACCGTGGCGCCGATCAACGCCTGCACCTCGGTCACCAGTGCCCGGCGTCCCTCCATCGCCACCGTCACGCAGGTGCCCGGCACCGGCTCGCTGTAGCGGGTGAGGAACAGCCCGGACGGGTCGGCCAGGCTGCTGATGCCGCCCTCGTGCATCTCGAAGCAGCCCACCTCGTCGGCCGCGCCGAACCGGTTCTTGACGCCGCGCACCATCCGCAGCGAGGAGTGCTTGTCGCCCTCGAAGTGCAGCACCACGTCGACCAGGTGCTCCAGCACCCGGGGACCGGCCACCTGGCCGTCCTTGGTCACGTGGCCGACCAGCACGGTGGCGATGCCGCGCTCCTTGGCGACCGAGACCAGGGCGGCGGTGACCGCCCGCACCTGGGTCACCCCGCCCGGCACACCCTCGGTGCCGGTGGTGGAGATGGTCTGCACCGAGTCGAGCACCAGCAGGCCGGGCTTGACCGCGTCGAGGTGGCCGAGCACCGCCGCGAGGTCGCTCTCGGCGGCCAGGTAGAGCTGGTCGTGCAGGGTGCCCATCCGCTCGGCCCGCAGCCGGACCTGGCTGACCGACTCCTCGCCGCTGACCACCAGCGAGGGGCTGCCCGCGCCGGCGGCCCACTGCTGGGCCACGTCGAGCAGCAGGGTGGACTTGCCGACTCCCGGCTCACCGGCGAGCAGCACCACCGCCCCGGGCACCAGTCCGCCGCCGAGCACCCGGTCCAGCTCGCTGACGCCGGTGGGCCGGGCGCGCGCCGGTGCGGCACTGATGGTGGCGATGGGCCGGGCCGGCTCGGCGGGCATCCGGGAGCTGACCACGCGTCCGGAGACGGTCGGGCCGGTGACGGTGCACTCGACCACCGAGCCCCACTCGCCGCACTCCGGGCAGCGCCCCACCCACTTGGGCGGCTGGTGCCCGCAGGCGTCGCACTCGTACGCGGGGCGGGGCTCACGGGCGGCGGCCCTGCCGCGCCCGCCACCCGCTCCCCGGGCCGGGGTCGATCGGGAGATGCTCACCCGAGCGACGCTAACCCCCCGGTACGACGACGGCACCGTCGGCATGGGTGCACCACGCCGACGGTGCCGTCGGAAACTCCGGCGGGACGGGTCAGTGGCCGCCTTCGCCCTCGAACTCGGTGTGCCGCTCGATGATCGGCGACGGCGGCGGGGCCGGGCTGAGCGGCACGGCCACCGGGGCCGGACTGGTGATCGTGTTGCCGTCACCGAAGTCGAAGCTGACCGTGATGTTCTGACCCGCGAGCAGAGCCGAGTTCAGCCCGAGGAGCTGGAGCACCTGCTCGCCCTCGGTGTTGAGCTGCACGTAGCTCAGCGGCGGGATCTCGATCCGGGCCGGGCCGCCGGCCGGCGACTCGGTCGCGTCGGGCGAGGGCGTCTCGTCCGGGGAGGGCGTCTCGTCCGGCGACGGGGAACCGCCCGGGGAGGGGGTGCCCTCCGGGGACTGCTCCGGCGACGGGGAGCCGGTCGGCGAGGGCGAGGCCGTGGGCGACGGGCTGGTCGCGGCCTGGACCGTGGTGAGTACCACCTCGCGGGCATCCGACGAGGTGACGGTCACGGTGACCGGGTCGGGCGAGTCGTTGTAGAAGAGCGCGTTCAGGATGGCGTCGTCGCCGGCCTGGTAGCCCTCCACGCCGGGGTAGGCGACCAGCACGCTGCGGACGCCGTACCGGCCGTCCTCGGCCTGGAGGTCGACGCCCTGGATCGACGGGACCTTGTTCGCCGTCTCGGAGATCTGACCGGCGCCGCATCCCGACAGCAGCAGCATGCCGGCTGCCGCCGCGATCCCGGGCAGCAGCACGGCAGCCCGCCGGGAACCCCTGATCGAGCGCGTCACGTCGGTCCTCCTCGTCACGATCACACCCCGGCGACGTCGCCGGAACCGCTGGCCATACCCGCGCAGACCGATTCCCAGCGTAGTTGGAGCTGATCGTGGCCCGCACGGCGACCCGGTGCTGCCACCTGCCGGGGGACGTGGTCAGACCAGTCGACCACTCGTGACCAGCAGGACGACATCGATCAGGGCCACCAGCATGACGGCCCGGAAGGCGGCCACCGAGCGGGCCCCGGGCCGGTCGGCGGTGCGTCCGGCGTACCAGGCGAGAACCAGGATGATCACGGCCGCGACGACCGCCGCGAGCCCGAGGCCGGACGGCGGGCCGGGTGGGCCCAGCACCAGCGTGACGGTCGCCGCGACGAGCAGCCCGACGGCAGCCGCCCGGCTGCCCGCCGGACCCACCCGATGCGGCATGCCGCGCACCCCGGTTCGGGCGTCGTCGACGAAATCGGGCAGCACGTTGGCGAAGTGCGCACCGGCGCCGAGCAGGGCCGCAGCGGCGACCAGCCACACCGGCGGCGTCGGCGCGCCGGGCAGCGCCAGCACCACGAAGGCGGGCAGCGCGCCGAAGGAGATGGCGTACGGCAGCACCGAGGCCGGGGTCCACTTGAGCGGCCAGTCGTACAGCAGGGCCGAGACCAACGCGACGACGGCGCAGAGCGCAGCGGCCGGGTTCGTGGTCAGGGCCAGCCCCACGGTCGTGACGGCGGCCAGCCCGGCGGCCACCGCGACGACCCGCCGGCTGACGACACCGGCGGCCACCGGCTTGTCGGTACGCCCCACCGCGGCGTCCCGGTCGGCGTCGAGCGCGTCGTTGGTCCACCCCACCGCGAACTGGCTCGCCGCCACCGTCAGCGCCACCACGGCGATTCCGCCGGGTGGGTGCCCGACGCCGGCCGCGAGCAGACCGGCCACTGTGGTGACGGCCATCGTCGGCTCTGGATGGCTCGCTCTGACCAGCCCTAACACCGTGGACGACATAACGGAAGTCTGGTCGTTACCGGCTAGTCGTGCCACGCTCGGTGAATGCGTGACGCCGGCTTGAGCCTGCCCCGCAACGACCTGCGTCAGTACGACGACCTGGCCGGCGAATGGTGGCGACCGGACGGCGCGTTCGCGATGCTGCACTGGCTGGCCGAGGCGCGGGCGGCCATGGTGCCACCGGCGACGCGACCCGACGCGCTTCTGGTCGACCTCGGGTGCGGCGCCGGTCTGCTCGCTCCGCACCTGGTCGGCAAGGGCTACCGCCACGTGGGAGTGGACCTGACCCGGTCCGCGCTGGCCCAGGCGGCCGCGCACGGCGTGACGGTGGTCAACGGAGACGCCACGGCGGTGCCCCTCGCCGACCGGTGCGCCGACGTGGTGGCCGCCGGTGAGCTGCTGGAACACGTACCCGACTGGCGGGCCGTGGTGGCGCAGGCCTGCCGCCTGCTGCGTCCCGGCGGGTTGCTGGTGCTGGACACGCTCAACGACACCGCGCTGTGTCGGCTGGTCGCGGTCCGCATCGCCGAGCGGCTGCCGACCGTGCCGCGCGGCATCCACGACCCACGGTTGTTCGTGGACCATCGTGAGCTGGTGGCCGAGTGTGCCCGCCACGGCGTGGACCTACGGGTCCGGGGTGTCCGCCCGGCGGTGCCGGGCCTGCTGCGCTGGCTGTTTCGACAGGTACGCGGCGCGGCGACGCCGCCCGGTCAGGCGCCCCGGATCGTGCCGACCGGTTCGCCGGCCGTGCTCTACCAGGGACGCGGGGTGTACGGCGGGTAGCCGGTCCGGGCGGGGGTAGGGGAAGCCGAGAAGGGGGTTCCATGAGCGAGCGTCAGCGAGCGAGTCATCGGCTCAGTGCGTGGGTGTCTCGTGGCGGCACGCAGCGTAGCGGAGTGCCGACATGAGCGAGCGTCAGCGAGCGAGTCATCGGCTCAGTGCGTGGGTGTCTCGTGGCGGCACGCAGCGTAGCGGAGTGCTGACATGAGCGAGCGCTTTGCAGCGGTGGACGCCGCGCGGCGGCTGACGCCCCGGCTGGCCGCTCGCGCGGCCGAGCACGACCGGGACGGGTCGTTCCCGGTCGACGACTTCGCCGATCTCGGTGCGGCCGGGCTGTTCGGGCTGATGGTCCCCGCCGAGTTGGGCGGCACCGGGGCGACGTTCGCCGGGTACGCGGCCGTCGCCACCGAACTGGCCCGGGGCAACGGCGCCACGGCTCTGGTGTTCAACATGCACGCCTCGGTCACCGGCGCCCTGGGCGCGGTCACCGAGGAACTGGCCGAGGCGTTGGGCGTACCGGAGGAGGCGCTCGCAGCCCGCGACCGGTTGCTGCGGGCGGCGGCCGAGGGTGCCTGGTACGCGGTCGCGATGAGCGAACGTGGTGCCGGTGCCCGGCTGTCCCAGCTCACCACGGTCTACGAGCCGGTCGACGGCGGCTGGCGGATCAAGGGCAGCAAGACCTTCTGCTCGGGTGCCGGCCACGCCGACGGTTACCTGGTGGCGGCCCGCAGCGCGGCCGACCCGTCGGTGGTCTCGCAGTTCCTGGTCCCGGCCGGTGCGGGCCTGACCGTCGAGCCGACCTGGGACGCGCTCGGCATGCGCGCGACCGCCTCGCACGACCTTCACCTGGACGTCACCGTGCCCGCCGATCGGCTGCTCGGCGGGGTGGAGGGTCTGGCCCTGGTGGTCGCCCAACTCATGCCGCACTGGCTGGTGGCCAGCTACGCCGCCGTCTACGTCGGGGTGGCGCGCGCGTCGATCGACGCGGCGGCGGAACACCTGCACGCCCGGGGTCTGACGCACCTGCCGGCGGTCCGCGCCCGGTTGGGGCGGGCCGACGCGGCGGTGGCGGCGGCGCAGCTCGCGGTCGCCGAGGCGGCCCGCCGGGTGGACGAGGCGCCGGGCGACGCCGAGACGAACCGCTGGGTGTGGCGGGCCAAGCTGCTGGCCGGTACGACCGCGGCGGAGGCGGCCGCGTCCATGCTGGAGGCGGCCGGCACCTCCGCCACCCGGCGTGGTCACCCGTTGGAACGCCTCTATCGGGACGCCCGTTGCGGGTCGCTGCACCCGGCCACCTCCGACGTCTGCGCCGACTGGTTGGGCATCGCCGCGCTCGGCGGCGACCCGGACCGTGACGGGTCGGCTCCTCGTTGGTGAGCGTGAGGAGCCCGAGCGAGCGGAAGGTGGGACGGTGACCGTACCGGTGATCGCGGGTGTGGGTACGGCTCATCCGCCCTCGGCCGACCAGCAGGAACTCTGGGAGAGGTTCTTCTCCCGGCACTATTCCGGTAGCACCCGTGCGCTCGCCGAACGGATCTTCGCGAACTCGGGGGTGAGCCGCCGACAGGCGGCGGTGAGTCCGTTGATCGAGGACGTCTCGGACTGGCCGACCGAGCGGCGGATGCGCCGCTACCAGGTGGAGGCGTTGCCGCTGGGCAAGGAGGCGGTCGGCCGCGCGTTGACCTCGGCCGGTCTGGACGCCGGGGACGTCGGTCTCTTCGTGGTCTGCTCCTGCACCGGGTACGCCACCCCGGGGCTGGACATCCTGCTCGCCCGTGACCTGGGCATGTCCCCGACGACGCAGCGGATGTTCGTCGGCCACATGGGCTGTTACGCGGCCCTGCCCGGGTTGGGCGCGGCGAGTGACTTCGTGGTCTCCCGGGGCCGCCCGGCGTTGCTGCTCTGCGCCGAGCTGACCAGCCTGCACCTGCAACCCTCGTCGGCCCGGGTGGACACCCAGCAGATCGTCTCCCACGCGCTCTTCTCGGACGCCGCGGTCGCCGCCGTGCTCGTCCCCGGTGGTCGGGGGTACGCGGTACGCGAGGTCACCTCGGTCACCGACACCTCCACGGCCGATCACATGACGTGGGACGTGACCGACACCGGCTTCCGGATGGGGCTCTCGCCGAAGGTGCCGCAGGTGCTGTCGACCCACGTACGCGGGCTGGTGGAGGATCTGCTGGTCCGGCACGGCGCCACGGTGTCCGGGGTGGACGGCTGGGCGGTGCACCCGGGCGGCCCTCGCATCCTGAACGTGGTGGAGCGCGAACTGGAGTTGCCGCTGACCGGTTTGGCGGCGTCCCGGGCGACGCTGGACGAGCATGGCAACTGCTCGTCCCCGACGGTGCTGCTGATCCTCGACCGTCTGCTGCGGGCCGCGCCGTCACCGCGCCGGGTGGTGATGCTCGCCTTCGGCCCCGGTCTGACTCTCTACGCGGTCCTGCTGGAACGTCATGTCTGACCGTGCGGGCGGCTACTCTTTAGAGATGAACGTCGATCCGGTTCACCGGCTGCGCGGCGCTCTGCTCGCCGGGCTCGGTGCGGTCGCGCTGGTGCTCGGGGGCTGGTGGTGGCAGGCGCAGGAGCCGACGGGCGCCCCGGCGTCGATCGCTTCCGGCGACGGCCCGAGGTCGGCGACGACGTGGCGGATGGAATCCGGCACCAGGACCAGTGTCGTACTCGACGCACGAACCGGCTCCGTCGTCTCGGCACCCCCCGGCGGCGGGTACGGGCCACCCGGCGGCACGGTGGACGCCTCGTCCAGTGCCGACCATCGGAGCCTACGGCGGGCGGAGGTCCCCAATGTGGTCTGGACCGAGCTGACGAAACTGACCGAGGGGGCGTCGGTGGTCCGACAGGCCCCGATCGGGTACGGGGAGACGTTCCGGCTCCGCTTCCGGTGCGTCGGGCCGGGAGATCTGTTGGTGACGGTCGACGGAGCGCGGGCGGCCGATCCGATCACGATCGGCTGCGACGGTGGGGCGGCCATGACGGAGGTCACCGGCACCGGCGGGCCGGTACGCATCTCGTTCTCCGCCGCCGGTGCGGAGCCGTTGCAACTGGAGGCCCGCCTGATCGCCCCGTCCTGAGCCGTTCGAGCATCTACTCTTTCCGGCATGCGTGATGATCCCGTCCATCGGCTCCGAGGCGCCCTGCTCGCCGGTGTGGGCGTGGTGGCGCTCGTTGCCGGTGGCGGATGGTGGCAGGCGACCGCACCAAGCGTCGGCACCGGTGCCCGGTCGGCGTCCGACGGCTCCCCGCAGACGATCGAGTGGCCGGTGGATCCGTTCGTCGGTGGGAACCGGCAGAATTCCGGTCCGGCCTCGGTCCGGTCCGGGGCGACGGCGTCGTTCTGGCTGGATCCGGCCACCGGCGCGGTGATCGGGATGGATCCGGCCGCCGGTTCCTCTCTCGTGCTCGAACCGCGCGACGGCACGAGACGCATGCTGGTCGGGTCCGGCGACGTCAGCGCTCCGGAGACCGGAGAGTCGGGCCGGCGGCGAGCGGGCGGCGGCAACGTGGTGTGGATCGACCGATCGGTGCTGCGTCCGGGCGAGCCTGTGGTCCGCAGGGCTCGGGTCGGCGATGGCGACCAGTTGGCGCTGCTCGTCAGGTGCACCGGCTCGGGCGAGGTCAATGTCGCCGTCGACGGTGCCCGGGGAGCGTTCTACCCCCACAGGGTGGAGTGCACGGGGACGGTGTCGACGATCGGGATCACCGCTGCCGGCGGGCGGCTGCGGGTCACGTTCCATCCCGGCGACGCGGCGCAGGCTCAGCTGGTGGCCCGCCTGGTCGCTCAGTCCTGAGATCGGTCGTGCCCGCCGACCGGCGGCCGGTGCCGGAAGGGCCGGGTGTCGCGGTGGCGGGGTCGGGCCTGGCCGGGCGCTCGCGGTCCGGCTCGGCGGCGCGAGGTCAGCCCGCCAGGCGGGCGAGTTCGGCCTGGTAGTCGGCGAGGGAGTCGACCTCGGGCACGACCAGGACGACCCGGCCGGTGCGATCGGCGAGCAGGGCGGTCACGGTGTCCGGGCGGGCCGGCAGGTGCAGGAAGTCGCGGAGGCCACCAGCCGGGTCGGCCAGCGCGCGGACCTCGGTGCCGGCCGGTGCGGCCCGGGGGCGGGCGGCGGCGACGGTGACCACGCTCACTCCGGCCGGTGCCGCCGTCGCTGCCTCGGCGACCCGCTCCGGGCAGGCGCACCCGTCGACCAGCAGCACCACGGTCGGCACCAGGGCCCGCAGCGGCACCGGGGACTGACCGCCGTCGACCAGGTCCAGGGCGGGCAGTGGTCGTCCGGTGAGCCGGATCGGTGCCGGGTCGCCAGTGCCGGTGGTCGGACCGGGGGAGCGGCCGGCGCGGGGCCAGGTGGCGGCGGCCAGGCCGGCGACGGTCGCCACGACCGCGAGCAGCAGCGCGAGCACGGGCAACGCGGACGGACGCCATCGGCGGGCGTGCCCGGCGGCCCTGCCACACAGCTCGCGGCGTACCTGCTCGGCTTCGTCCGCGAGGGCGGCGGCGTCGTCGGGGACGACCACCCGGCCCCACTCGGGCGGCAGGTCGGGCAACCCGGGACCGTCGGCGTCGGCCTTGCCCATCACCACCTCCTCAGCGCGACCGGCGGTGGGGACCGCCCTGTCGCCGGTCGCTCTCGCCCGTCGCGGATGTGCATACGCGGGCACCCCTCAAGCGTCCCGTACCAGGCCCGGGTCCCGCTACCGCTGCCCACACTCTTCAACGGCGGGATATCATGGGGCGGGTGGCGTAGGCCCTGACGTGCAATGCCAGTCGTGATCTTCGATGCTCTTCCCCGGGCGGTACCCGGGGGTCATCTGCTGATTACGCAGCGTGGTCGAATCATTGTTTGGGCGGTCTGTCAAGCCGAAGAAATACCTCTCACAGGGCCCCTGAGCTGCGCCAACGGTCAGGACAGCGGTGAGACATCGGTGCCTGAGCGTGTTACCCTAGACACAGCGAAAGGGGTTTCGAACCTATGGTTTTCAGTGTCGGCGAGACCGTTGTTTACCCCCACCACGGGGCCGCACTCATCGAGGCAATCGAGACTCGGGTCATCAAGGGCGAGCCCAAGCAGTACCTCGTCCTGAGGGTCGCGCAGGGTGACCTGACGGTCCGGGTGCCCGCTGAGAACGCCGAGATCGTGGGTGTGCGCGAGGTGGTCGGCGAAGAGGGTCTCGGCAAGGTATTCGACGTTCTCCGGGCTCCGCACACCGAGGAGCCGACCAACTGGTCGCGGCGTTACAAGGCAAATCTGGAGAAGCTGGCCTCCGGTAACCCGCTGAAGGTGGCCGAGGTCGTGCGTGACCTGTGGCGCCGGGAGCGGGAGCGCGGGCTGTCCGCAGGCGAGAAGCGGATGCTCGCCAAGGCTCGCGACATTCTCGTCGGCGAGGTCGCGCTGGCCGAGAAGAGCACCAAGGACGAGGCGGAGACGCTGCTCGACAAGGTGCTGACCGAGGCCTAGTCCGCACAGCATCGTCGTACCCACTTCGTAGCGAAGAAACCATCGAGGACCGCGACGTGACCGCGCAGCTGAATCCGCGCGGTGACGTCGCGGTCCTCGTGCCTGCGGCCGGTGCCGGCGTACGCCTGGGGCCCGGCCGTCCGAAGGCACTACGGCTGTTGGCCGGCGAGCCGCTGCTGGTGCACGCGGTCCGCCGGCTCGCCGCCGCCCCGTCGGTGCACACGATCGTGGTGGCCGCCCCGGTCGCCGACGTCTCGGCGGTCCGCGAACTGCTCGCCCCGGTCGCGCCGGTGACGGTGGTGCCGGGCGGGGCGGAACGGCAGGCGTCGGTGGCCGCCGCCCTGGCCGCCGTGCCGGACGGCCCCGAGATCGTCCTGGTGCACGACGCGGCCCGTGCGTTGACCCCACCAGCACTCGTGGAGTCGGTGGCCGCCGCGGTCCGGGCCGGCCACGACGCAGTGATCCCCGTGCTGCCGGTGGTCGACACGATCAAGGAAGTCGACGCGGGCGAGGTGGTGCTCGGCACCGTCGACCGGGCCGCGTTGCGGGCCGTGCAGACGCCGCAGGGCTTTCGTCGGGCGGTGCTGGCCGCCGCGCACGCCGCCGCCGGTGACCCGCTCACCGACGACGCCGGGCTGGTCGAGAAGCAGGGCGTACCGGTGTACTGCGTACCCGGGTCGGACCACGCCCTGAAGATCACTCGGCCGTTCGACCTGGCGCTGGCTGAGCACCTGCTCTCCCTCGACGCCTAGCGCGTACCCTCGTTTCATGATCGTTCCTCGGGTGGCCATCGGCACCGACGTGCACGCCTTCGAGGCCGGTCGGCCGTGCTGGGTGGCCGGTCTGCACTGGCCCGACCAGGACGGCCTGGCCGGGCACTCGGACGCGGACGTCGCCGCCCACGCCGCCTGCAACGCGCTGCTCTCCGCCGCCGGTCTCGGTGATCTGGGCGCCAACTTCGGAGTGGACCAGCCCGAATGGGCGGGTGCCAGCGGGGTGGCGCTGCTGACCGAGTCGGCCCGTCGGGTCCGGGCCGCCGGTTTCGCCATCGGCAACGTGTCGGTGCAGGTGGTGGGCGTACGCCCGAAGATCGGCCCGCGTCGCGCGGAGGCCCAGCGGGTGCTCTCCGAGGCGGTCGGCGCGCCGGTCACCGTCTCCGCCGCGACCACCGACGGCCTGGGCTTCACCGGGCGTGGTGAGGGGCTCGCCGGGATCGCGGTGGCCCTGGTCTACGAGCAGGCGAGCTAGGCTCGCGCGATGTCCGCCGACGTCCCCACCGATCCGCCCGCCGCCGACGGCTACCTTGAGCGCGCCACCCTCCTCGGCGAGCTGGGCCGCTACGACGAGGCCGCCGCCGAGCTGGGCTTCGCGCTCGCCCTCGATCCCGCTGCCGTCGACGTGTCGACGATGCTGGCCCGGGTGCACCTGGCCGCCGGCCGCCCGGCCGAGGCGCTCACCGCCGCCGAGACCGCCGTGGCAGCCGCGCCGGGGCAGCTCGCCCCACTCGTCGTGCGGGGCCTGGCCCTGGGCGACCTGGAACGGTACGCAGACGCCGCCCGTACCGCCGACGAGATCATGGCGCTGGGGCCGGAGGACGCGTACGCGCAGCGCAGCGCCGCGGCGATCCTGGCCGGCTCCCGCAACGGACAGCCGGCGCTGAACGCGGCCTGGCACGGGGTGGAGTTGGCGCCCGAGGAGCCGCAGGCACATCTGGTGCTTGGCCTGGTGGCGGCCAACATGCAGATGTACGACCTGGCCGAGCGCGCCTACCGGGAGGCGCTGCGGCTGGACCCACGGCTGGCCGAGGTGAGCGAGGACGTCGGTGTGCTGCGGTTGGAGCAGCGCCGGTGGAGCGCGACTCTGGAGCAGCTCGCGGAGGCGGCGGTGGCCAGCCTGCCGCCCGATTCGGGCCGCCGGGACGGGGCGCGGACCGATCCGAACCGACCGGACACCGTCCCGGACGACCTGAGCGGTCTCGACCAGAGCCCGAACGACCCCTCGGACGGGCCGAAACCGGGTCAGAGTGGGTCGGGCGGGCCGACGGCGGGCCAGAGCGGCCTGAGTTGGCCCAGCGGCGGCCTGAGCTGGCCCACGGCGGGTCAGAGCGGGACGGGTCGACCGGACGGCACGAGCGGGCCGGAAACGGGCCAGCCGGGCGGTCAGAGCGGGGCCGGCTGGCCGCTGGGTGGAGCGGACCAGGGTGGCACGAGCCAGGCCGGGGCGGGCGTCGGTCGGTCCGCCGACGGGCGGGACGAGCCGCCGACCTGGCCGTCCGAGAGCGGATCGGCCGGCGGGTATCAGGGTGATCCCTTCGCCGCGCCGGGCGACGCGGGTCCGGCCGGTCCGGTCGCCGACCGCACCGTGCCGGCGGCGTTGCGGCAGCTCGTCGTCTGGGGTGCCGGCTGGTCGGTGATCGCCGCCGTGATGGTCGCCTGTTCGGCCGCCACCGGGCCTGGCTTCTCCCGCATGATGGCGCTGCTGGCCGCAGCTGGCGGCGGCTTCGTGGTGTGGCGGCAGGCGTCGCGGCTGCCCGGCCTGACCCGGACCGTGCTGCCGGTGCTGCGGCGGACCGACCGGACGCTCGCGTTCGCCGTCTACGGGGCCTGCGTGGCGCCCGTGCTGATCCTGCTCTACGCCCTGCTGGGCACCCCGTGGCCGCTGGTGCTGGCGATCGGGGTGGCGATGGCCGCGCAGCTCGCGATCATCACCCGACCGGTCGCCTGACCGGCCGGGTGACGCGTCGGTTCAGGGCCGCCGGGCCCAGGTCCAGGCGTACGCGTCGTCCTCGCACTCGCTCGCCGCGTCGCACAGGTCGAGAGGCCGGAAGGTGTCGACCATGACCGCCAGCTCGTCGAAGAAGTCCACGCCGATCGAGCGCTCGGCGGCGCCGGGCTGGGGACCGTGCGTGAAGCCGGACGGGTGCAGCGAGATGGACCCCTGCTCGATGCCGGAGCCGCGCCGGGCCTCGTAGTTGCCGCCGGTGTAGAAGAGCATCTCGTCGGAGTCGACGTTGTGGTGGTGGTACGGCACCGGGATGGCGCCCGGGTGGTAGTCGACCTTGCGCGGGACGAACGAGCAGATCACGAAGTTCGGCCCCTGGAAGGTCTGGTGCACCGGCGGCGGCTGGTGGACCCGGCCGGTGATCGGCTCGAAGTCGTGGATGGAGAACGCCCACGGGTACATGTGCCCGTCCCAGCCGACCACGTCGAACGGGTGGTTGGCGAAGACGTGGCGGGTCCACCCGCGACGGTGACGAACCAGCACGTCCACGTCGGTGCCGTCGACCAGCAGTGGCGTGTCCGGTCCCCGGACGTCGCGCTCGCAGTACGGCGAGTGCTCCAGGAACTGCCCGCGTACGGAGAGGTAGCGCTTGGGCGGGCCGATGTGACCGGACGCCTCGACGGCGAGCAGCCGGGTCGGCGTGTCACCGGTCGGCACCAGGCGGTGCACCGTCGAGGTCGGGATGATCACGTAGTCGCCGGCGGTCACGTCCAGCACCCCGAAGGTCGACTCGACCCGCAGCGCTCCGGACTCGACGTAGAGACAGTGGTCGCCGGTGGCGTCCCGGAACAGCGGGGAGGGCCGGTCGGCCAGCACGTACGCGATCCGGACGTCGTCGTTGGCGAGCAGGTAGCGCCGACCGAGGACCGGGTCCGCCCCGGTGCCGTCGAGCTTGTGGGTACGCAGGTGCCGGGGCTTGAGCGGCAGGTTGGGCGCCCGGGTCACCGCCGGTGGGATGAACTCCTCGGCGGCGACGATCGCGGTCGGCGCGTACCGGTGGTAGAGCAGGGACGAGTCGGAGGAGAAGCCCTCCTGGCCCATCAGCTCCTCGGTGTAGAGACTGCCGTCGGGCTGCCGGAACTGGGTGTGGCGCTTCCGTGGCACCTCGCCGACGCTGCGGTAGTACGGCATCTCGCCTCCCGTCACCAGCGCGTCCGATAATCGGACGCTGTTGTCCGCTTCTTAGAGCGTCCCGTACATTCTTGTCTCGTGTCAACGCAGCTGCCCGCGCTCGTCACCGGACTCGTCGACGACGCCGCCGTCTTCCCGCCGGGCAGCGCGTCGCTGCCCGACGCCCTCGCCGCCCACCGGCAACACCGCGCCGCCTGGTACGCCGACCTCGTCGGCCCGCTGCTGCTGCCGGCCTCGACCGTGGCCGCAGGCGAGCTGGACGGACTGGTCGATCCCGGGCTCGCCATCGGGCTGATCGGCGACACCGGTCTCGACCGCCTGTCGCTCGCGCTGTCGTGCCTGCCTCCGCTCGGCGTGACCGCCCGGCAGGTCGAAGCGCCCGTCGCCCGGCGCGGCGAGGACCCGCAGCCCGGCCTGGCCGAGCTGGTGACGCTGACCGAACGGCTGGACGGCGTACCCGTCTACGCCGAGATCCCGCTGACCGTCGGACTGATGGGGGCGCTGGACGCGCTGGCCGAGGCGCGGGCCGGTGGACTGCCGGTCGCCGCGAAGTTCCGCACCGGCGGGCTGGCCGCCGAGCTGTTCCCCACCCCCGCCGAGCTGGCCGCGGTGATCTGCGCCTGCCGGGACCGACGGCTGCCGTTCAAGCTGACCGCCGGGCTGCACCACGCGGTGCGGCAGGTGGATCCGGAGACCGGATTCACCCACCACGGCTTCGGCAACGTGCTGGCCGCCACGCTGGCCGCCGCCGACGGCGCCGGGGTGGACGCCGTCGCCGAGCTGCTCACCGTGCGTGACGAGCGACCGCTGGTCCAGGGCACCGAGGGACGACGCGACTCGGCGCGCCCGCTCTGGGTGGGCTTCGGCTCGTGCAGCATTACCGAACCACTGACCGACCTGATCCGGCTCGGGCTGGTGAACGGAGGATTCGAGGGATGAGCGAGCGGGCACGGTGGAACGGAGGGTCGGCGTGAGCTGGGTGACGGGTGCCGAGGGTTCCGGGTACGGGGTGCACCACCTGCCGTACGGGGTGTTCCGGGTGGGCTCCGGCGAGCCCCGGATCGGCGTACGCGTCGGGGACCTCGTGCTGGACCTGGCGGGCGCGGAGGAGGCCGGCCTGGTGCTGGCCGGCGGCGCGCTGCGGCAGTCCACGCTGAACGCGTTCCTGGCGCTGGGCCGTCCGCAGTGGACCACCGCCCGACAGCGGATCACCGAGCTGCTCACCGAGGAGACCCACCGTGCGGCGGTCGAGCCGCTGCTGGTGCCGCTGGCCGAGGTGACGATGGAGCTGCCCTTCGAGGTGGCCGACTACGTCGACTTCTACTCCTCGGAGCACCACGCCTCGAACGTCGGGCTGATCTTCCGGCCGGGCCAGCCGCCGCTGCTGCCGAACTGGAAGCACCTGCCGATCGGCTACCACGGCCGGGCCGGCACGGTGGTGGTCTCCGGCACCCCGGTGGTACGCCCGCACGGCCAGCGGCCCGGTCCGCAGGGGCCGGTCTACGGCCCGTCCGCGCGCCTGGACATCGAGGCCGAGGTGGGGTTCGTGGTGGGCGTGCCGAGCCCGCTCGGACGCCGGGTCGCCGCCGCCGACTTCGCCGACCACGTCTTCGGGGTGGTGCTGGTCAACGACTGGTCGGCTCGGGACATCCAGGCGTGGGAGTACCAGCCGCTCGGGCCCTTCCTCGGCAAGTCGTTCGCCACCTCGGTGGCCGCCTGGATCACGCCGCTGGACGCGCTGCGAGACGCCTTCGTACCCGCCCCGGAGCAGGACCCGCCGGTGGTCGACTACCTGCGCGAGGAGTCGCGCCTGGGGCTGGACCTGCGGCTGACCGTGCGCTGGAACGGCGAGGCGGTCAGCGAGCCGCCGTTCGCCGGCATGTACTGGACGCCGGCCCAGCAGTTGGCGCACCTGACCGTCAACGGCGCCTCGCTGCGTACCGGCGACCTGTACGCCTCCGGCACCGTCTCCGGCCCGCGCCGGGACCAGGTCGGCTCGTTCCTGGAGCTCACCTGGGGCGGCACCGAGGCGGTCGTGGTGGACGGAGCGGAGCGAACCTTCCTCGCCGACGGGGACACGGTGACCATCACCGCGACCGCTCCCGGACCGGACGGCAGCACCATCGAGTTGGGTGAGGTCACCGGCACGGTCACGCCCGCGAACTGACCCCAACCCGACACTATTCCTTGATCGCACTCGATGTGCGATCAAGGACCGTCACCGACTTCGTTGATGACTCGGAATTGCGTCGCCACGACGCGCCGGGCCGGCCGGTGCCCCCCGTTCCGGTCGGCCCGGCCCCGGCTGGCGACACGTCACAAACCGAGGAGATGACGATGCACGAACTCGTGGGCGCGGTCTGGCGCACCAGCAGCCGCTCGAACGACCAGGGTCTCTGTGTGGAGGTGGCCGACAACCTGGCCCGTGTCCACGGTGTGGTGGGCATACGCGACTCCAAGGACCAGGCCGGGCCGGTCCTCGTGGTCAGCCCGCCGGACTGGACGTCGTTCGTCGGCGCGATCCGGGACGGGCGCTTCACCCGCTGACACCACCGGCCGTGTTCCGCGAGCGCCGTACCGCTCTCGTGGGACACGGCCTTCCCGTGCCGCGACGGCCCCGACACGGCCGTTCCCCGTGCCGCGACGGCCCTACCCGGTGGGCGTGACGTCCGTACCCTCGGGGCCGTGCCCCGGCGCACTCAGCCCGGCTGGATAGGGTGCCGGTCGGAGGTGCGGGATGGGGTTGACGACGGGCCGGCGGCGGATCGTGGCGGTGGTGTCCGTGGCTGTCATGGTCGCGGTCACCGCGATCACCGCGTACCGCGTACTCGCTCCGGCCGAGGTCAGCACGACTGCGCGGGGCGAGTACCCGGCCGCCGCCGAGCGGGAGGCCGGGGTGGTCGGCCGGCTGCCGGTGGCGCCGCTGATCGTCGACGGTCGCCTCCGCGTGTACGCGGCGCAGCGTCAGGTGTACGCCGACGGGCCGGTGGACGCCCGGCACCGGGGCACGCCGTACTGGTCGTACCGGCGCTGGCCCGCCGAGGTGAGCGGGGTCGTCGCGACCGGAACCACGGTGGTGAGCCACTGGTCGGACGGGAAGCTGGTGGCGCTGGACGCGCGTACCGGACAGGTGGCCTGGCAGGTCGACGGCCCGGCGCCCGCGCAGGGGTGGACCGCGCGCCGCACCGGCGCCGGTGCGGTCTGGAGCCCGGCGGGCCTGTTCCACGCCGAAGCCGGCGACTCGCCGACGCTCGTGGTGTCCGGGCCGCAGCGCCTCGCCGCCTTCGCGTTCGACGACGGCCGGCAACTCTGGTCGACGGAGGTGGACGGCGCTTGCCGCACCGACGTCGGCACCACCTCGACCGGCCGATTCGCCTCGCTGGACCGGTGCGGGGGACCGGCGGTGGTCGAGTTCCGCGACCTGCGCAGCGGTGAGCCGGTGGACCGGTGGGAGCCGCCGGGTGCCGCCGCCGAGTGGAGCGTCACGCCGGTCGGGTGCCTCACCGAGGGCGTGCGCTGCGGTGGCCTCCGTGTCACCGGCCCCGGCGACGACGGGGGGCGAGGCTGGCTGCTGGCCGCCGACGGCCCGGTGGCCGCACCCGCACTCGACCCGGCCGACGCCGAGTTGACCGGGGAGTGGGTCGTCCGGGCGGCGGACGGCGTGGTCACCGGACGGTCCGCCCGTGACGGCGAGGACGGCGAGGAGGTCTGGCGGCGTACCGACCTCGGGCCGGTCCGGATCGTGGCGGTCCAACCCGACCGGGTGCACCTGGTCACCGAGACGAACGACCTGATCACCGTCGACCCGGCCACCGGAGCCGAGCGGTCCCGCTTCGTGCTCAACGTGGGGGCCGACGGGGTGGGCTGGACGCCCGGGGCGGCGTACGCGAGCGGTGGCTACCTGGCGGTGGAGAGGCTCCGGCAGCCGTCCGCATCGGACGCCGACGACCAGCGCTACTTCCTCACCTCGGAGCCGCTGGTGCTGGCGGCGACCTAGGAGCTAGCGAGTCTCGGGCAAATCGGACAAAAGTTACGTATGCTCTCGGTGGGCTTCCGGGCCGGTCCGCTGGGGGATGGCGGATCGGCCCGGCACCGCTCGTGGCTCAGCCCAGCGCGGACTCGGCGGCGGCCAGGAAGGCGTCGTTCTCCTCCGGCGTACCGATGGTCACCCGCACCCCGTCGCCCGCGAACGGCCGGACGATCACGCCCCGCGACTCGCAGGCCTTGCCGAACGCCAGCGCCCGGTCGCCCAACGGCAGCCAGACGAAGTTCGCCTGGCTGGTGGGCACGTCCGGGACGAGCTTGCGCAGCGCCTCGGTGACCCGGTCCCGCTCGGCCACCACCAGCGCGCACCGCCGCTGCACCTCGTCCGCCTGTGCCAACGCGGCCAGCGCGCCCGCCTGCGCCGCCATGCTCGTGGAGAACGGCGTGACGACCTTGCGGACCGCCGCCGCCACCTGCGGCTGCGCGACGAGGAAGCCGACCCGCAGACCGGCCAGGCCCCACGCCTTGGACAGGGTGCGCAGCACCGCCACGTTCGGCCGGTCGGCATAGGTCAGCCCGTCCGGCACCTCCGGGTCCGTGACGAACTCCCGGTACGCCTCGTCGATGACCACCAGCACGTCGTCCGGCACGGCGTCCAGGAAGCGGTCCAGCTCGGCCCGGCGTACCGCGGTGCCGGTCGGGTTGTTCGGGTTGCAGACCAGGATCATCCGCGTCCGGTCGGTCACCGCCGTGGCCATCGCGGACAGGTCGTGCCCGTGCCCGGCCTCGTTGGGCACCTGCACGCTGGTCGCGCCGCTGGTCGCTGCGATGATCGGGTACGCCTCGAACGAACGCCACGAGTAGACCAGCTCGTCACCGGGCAGGCAGGTGGTCCGGACCAGGTGCTCGGCCAGCGCCACCGAGCCGCAGCCGGTCGCGATGCGGTCCGGGTCCACGTCGTACCGGTCGGCCAGCGCCTGACGCAGCGCGACGACACCCATGTCCGGGTAGCGGTGCACACCGGCGACCGCCTCGGCGACCGCCTCCACGACCCCGGGGAGCGGGCCGTACGGCACCTCGTTGCTGGCCAGCTTGATGGCCTCGGGCAGACCCAGCTCGCGGGCCAGGTCGGCCGGGCTGCGTCCGGGTACGTAGTTGGGCAGTGCGTCCAGGTCGGCGCGGGTCAGCCGGGGTGTCGGCCGTCGTCCGGTGTCGGTCATGGGGTGTCTCCCGATGTGTCTGCACGGTCGTCAGGGGTGCGGGGAAGCTGGACCACCACGGTCTGTGCCCGCTTGTCGTGCAGGGCCTGCCGTAGCGGATGGTCGAAGAGCGGCGAGAGCGCGTCGATCAACTGGAGCAGCAGGCCGAGGCCGCAGCAGTACCAGAGCAGAGTGGGCAGGCCGAGGGTGTTCCACCGGCGCAGGGCCCGGGCGAAGCCCAGCGGCGCGTCCGCCTCGACCGGCACCGCCTTGACCCGGAGCAGCCGCTTGCCGAAGGTCTGTCCGTTGGCCGCCATGGCCGGGACCTCGTACGCCAACCACAGCGCGGTGGCGAGCAGCAGGATCACCACCACCAGCGAGCCGGCCTGGTCACCCGCCGGGGGCAGCGGATCGGTGGTGCGGTCCTGCGCCTCCACCCGCCGCCAGAACTCGTTGAGCGGTGTGGCGTACTCCTGCACCAGCCAATAGACGAAGATCCCGTTGACGAACACGTTGAGCAGGAAGACGATGCCGAAGTCGATCAGCCGGGCGCCGAAGCGGGCACCGAACGAGGCCAGCGGCAGCCCGTGCGGCCGGGGCGGGGGCGGCTGACCGGGCCAGGTCGGATACGGCCAACCCGGCGGCGGCCCCGAACCGGGCGGCCAGCCCGGCTGCTGTCCGGGGTGGCCGCCGTGCTGTTCGGTGCCGCCGAGTTGGCCCGGCTGTGGTCCGGGCGTGCCGCCGGGCTGGCCGGGCCAGGTGGTCTGTGGGCCCGGCTCGGTGGGTGTGCCGGTCGGCGCGGCGGCCCCGGCGGCCGGGGTCGCCGGCTCGGGTTCGGGCGTCGGCTCGGGTTCCGGTGGGGGTGGGCCCTCGGGTGGGGTGGCGTCCACCGGGATGGGCGCGCCGATCCAACCCTCACCGTCCCAGTACCTGCGGGTCTCGGGGTCGGCGGGGTCGACGTACCAACCGGGTGCCACGCTCACGTCGCGGCCTCGCTGCGCTCGTTCACCTCGACACCTTAACGACGACGGTCCCGGCGAACTTGTCGTGGAGGCACTGCTGCCAGGGCTTGTCCCACAACTGCCAGAGCCCGTCGATATAACTGCCACCCGGCACCAGGGACCCGCCGACGAACTGCACGAGGTACCGCTTACCGGCCGCCCGGCGGTCCAGGGTGTGTGTCGGGTCGAGCATCACCACCCGCAGGTTCATCACCCGCTTGCCGACGCTCTGCCCGCCGTTCCGGATCAGGTACTCCACGTGGTAGACCCAGTACAGCCCGAACATCGCCACGAAGAGACCGGCCTGGAGCAGCAGGAACGGCAGCAGGAAGTCGGTGACCATGGTCCCCGGATCCGGCTCGACGAGGGTGCCGTCCGGGTTGGTCCGGGTCAACGTGCTGAACATCCGGAACCAGACGAAGAGGAAGGCCGGCACGAACAGCACCATCAGCACCGCGCCGGCGATCAGCGCGTCGATCAGGTACGCGACCAGCCGGTCGCCGAAACCGGCCAGCGGTTGCCCGCCCGGCCCGAGTACCGGTGGTGCCACGCCCGGCGCCCAGCCCGGCGGCGGCGGTTGTCCGGGCGGACCCGGCCAGCCCGCGCCCGGCGGCTGCTGCGGTCCAGGCGGACCCGACCAGCCGGGCGGCGAGTGGCCCGGTGGCGAGTGGCCCGGTGGTGCGTACTGGGGTGGAATCGGATGCGGCGGGCCGAGGGGCGGCGGTGCGCCGCCGGCCGGGGGCGTAGGCCCACCGGCCGCCGACGGGTGCACGGGAGGCTGGGTCACGCTGGACAGTGTTACAGGTTGCCGCGCTTGTCCTGCTCCCGCTCGATCGCCTCGAAGAGCGCCTTGAAGTTGCCCTTGCCGAAACCGAGCGATCCGTGTCGCTCGATCAGCTCGAAGAAGACGGTCGGCCGGTCCTGCACCGGCTTGGTGAAGATCTGGAGCAGATAGCCGTCCTCGTCCCGGTCGACCAGGATCTTGCGGGACTTCAGCTCCTCGATCGGTACCCGGACCTCGCCGATCCGGGCCCGCAGCTCCGGGTCGTCGTAGTACGAGTCCGGGGTCTCCAGGAAGTCGACCCCGGCGGCGCGCATCGCGTCGACGCTGGCCAGGATGTCGTTGGTGGCGACGGCGATGTGCTGCGCGCCCGGACCCTGATAGAACTCCAGGTACTCGTCGATCTGCGACTTCTTGCGGGCGATCGCCGGCTCGTTGAGCGGGAACTTCACCTTGCGGGTGCCGTTCGCGACGACCTTGCTCATCAGCGCCGAGTAGTCGGTGGCGATGTCGTCGCCGACGAACTCCGCCATGTTGGTGAAGCCCATCACTCGCCGGTAGAACTCCACCCACTCGTCCATCCGGCCCAGCTCCACGTTGCCGACCACGTGGTCGACCGCCTGGAAGAACCGCTTGGGCTGCACCCCGGCGTCGATCATCGGCTGCCGGTCCACGATCGGCCTGCGGGCGACGAACCCGGGCAGGAACGGGCCGGTGTACCGGGAACGGTCCACCAGGGTGTGCCGGGTGTCGCCATAGGTGGCGATGGCGGCCAGCCGTACGGTGCCGTGCTCGTCGGTGACGTCGTGCGGCTCGGCCAGCCCCGTCGCGCCCTGGGCGGTGGCGTGCGCGTACGCGGCGTCCACGTCCGGCACCTCCAGCGCGATGTCCGAGACACCGTCACTGTGCCGGGCGACGTGCTCGGTGCCGGTGGCGTCGGGGCGTACCGCCCCGGTGAGCACGAACCGGGCCGAGCCGCTGGTCAGCACGTACTCGGCGTGGTCCCGGTAGCCCTGCTCCGGGCCCCGGTACGCCACGCAGGTCATGCCGAACGCGGTGGAGTAGTAGTGCGCGGCCTGCTTGGCGTTGCCCACCAGGAAGCGCACGTGGTCCATGCCCTTGACCGGGAACGGGTCCTTGCTGGTGTCGTGGTCGACGGCGCCGACGAGGGCGTCGACGTCGACCTCCTCGGTCGACTGGGGTCGGTCGATCGCCTGGGTCATGGTGGCCTCCCTTGCGTACCGGCCGGCCTCGTGGGCCGACGGGGTCGTCTGCTGCTGCGAGCATCGCGGTGACCGGGCTGACTGGGCAACACACTCCTGCTCTGCTGGTCAGGTTGCGCAAACGGTATGGTGTTCACGCATGAACCCTGGACAGGTTGTACAGCTCGACGCGTTGGACGCCAGACTGATCGAGTTGCTCGCCGAGGAACCCCGCATCGGTGTGCTGGAGTGTTCCCGTCGACTCCAGGTCGCCCGGGGCACCGTCCAGGCCCGGTTGGACAAGCTGATCGGCCGGGGCGTGATCGCCGGCTTCGGGCCGGACCTCGGGCCCGCCGCCCTCGGCTTCACGGTCACCAGCTTCGTCACGCTGGAGATCAGCCAGCGGCTCGGGCACGACCCGGTGACCCGCCACCTCGCGGCGATCCCCGAGGTGCTGGAGGCACACACCATCACCGGCTCGGGCGACGTGCTCTGCCGCATCGTGGCCCGGTCCAACACCGACCTCCAGCGGGTGATCGACCAGATCGTGGCGTACGAGGGGATCACCCGCGCCTCGACGATCATCGCCCTCGCCGAGCAGATCCCCTACCGAGTCCTCCCTCTGGTCCGCTCCGCCGTCGCCTGAAGGCCGTCGTACGGCGGGTCGTAGCGCCGCGCCGGGGGTGCTGTGTAAGGAGGGGTCCCCTGCTAACGCCTGGTGCATAGCAGGGGACCCCTCCTAACATCCGGACCGGGCGCGGCGGACGCGCTGGACGTGGCGGTGCGGGAGCGTCAGCGTTCGGCTAGGGCGTCGCCGAGCGGGGTGCGTCGGTAGCGGACGGCTCGGCCGGAACGTACCCGGCTGACCAGGCCCGCCTCGCGCAGCACGGTCAGGTGGTCACCGACCCCGCCCAGGCTCAGCCCGAGTTGGGCGACGAGCTGACTGGTGGTGGCGGGCAGCGCGAGCGCTCGCAACACCGCCGCCCGCGACCGCCCGACCAGGCGGTCCAGCACGTCGTCCGGGCGGCCCGGATCGGGTGGCCCGAGCAGTTCCGCCGCACCGTAGGCCGGGTAGACGATCGCGAACGGCCAGGGCGGTTCGAGGTATTTGATCAGGATGCCGAAGACGGTGGGGACGAAGAGCAGACCCCGCCCGGCCAAGGAATGCGTCTCCTCCTGGTGCGGGTCGTCGACCTCGATGGTGCCCACGTCGCCGCCGGGCACCCAGCGCAACCGGGGGTCCAGGTCCGCGACCGCCGCCCCCCAGCCGTACGCGAGCAGTCGACCGGCCCGGTGCAGCAGGTCGCGTTCCAGGACCGCCCGTAGGCGGGGCCAGTCCGGCTGTACGAGTGTCGTCCAGGCCGCCTCGATCGCGTCCGCGAGCAGGTCCACCACGTTCGGCGACCGGTAGATCCGGCGGGCGTACTCGGGTGGTGTGGTGTGCGGGGCGACGAGGTTGCGGGCCAGCTCGTCCCGGGCCTGGGCGAGCGGGGTGGCCCGGACCACCGCCAGCTCGTCGGCGAAGTCCTGGGCGGTGCCGGCCGGTGGCGGATGGATGAAGTCGGCGTTGTAGCCGCCCCGGCGCATCAGCGCCAGCAGCGCGCCCACCTCCGGTAGCTCGCGCCGCAGCCGCTCGTACACCGGCCGTTGCCGGGCCACCCAGGGGGTGAGCCCGGGGGCGGTGTTCAGCCCGGCCAGCAGCCGCAGCGCGGAGACCGTCTCACCCAGCGGCGAGACGGCGAACCGGCTCGCCGCCAGGTCAGCCGGGGTCACCTCGATGCGCATGCCACGACCTTTCGCTCCCTGGCGAAAGGATAGAGCCGGACCGCTCGTACCACGAAGCTTGCCGGCGTGAACAGCACCAGTACCACCGCAGCTCAGGCGGCTGCCGACCGGCCGGCGACGTTCCGGGACGTCTTCGCCGTCGCCGAGTTCCAGGTGATCTTCGCCAGCTTCGGCGTCTTCATGATCGGCGAGACGGTGAAGATGCTCGCCCTGTCCGTGCTGGTCTACGAGCGCACCGGATCCGGCCTGCTGGCCGCCCTGGCGTACGTGACCGGGTTCCTGCCGCACGCCCTGGGCGGGGTGTTCCTGCTGGCGCTGGCCGACCGGTGGCCGGCCCGAGCCATGATGGTCGGCTACGACCTGCTGCGGATGGTCATGGTGGCGGTACTCGCCGTCGGGGTGATGTCCCCGTCGGCCATGCTCGGGCTGGTCGCGGTGGTGGCCCTGTTCGGCCCGGTCAGCAACGCCGCCCGCACCGCGCTGTTGCCCGAGGTGCTGCACGGCGACGCGTACGTGCTGGGGCGCTCGCTGCTCTCGGTCGCCGCCGGCGGGACCCAGGTCGCCGGTTTCGCGGTCGGCGGACTGCTGCTCGGGCTGGTCGGCCCGTACGGTGCGCTCTGGTTGACCGCGGTGACCTGCGGGCTCTCGGCGCTGCTGGTGCGGGTCGGTCTCACCCGACGCCCGGCCCGCGTCAAGTACGCCCCGACGACCGACACGCCGGCGCGCGGGGCGGTACGCGAGACGTTGCGCGTCAACCGGACGCTGCTCGCCGATCGCCGGATCCGGGGACTGCTGCTCGCCCAGTGGCTGCCCGGCTCGCTGCTGGTGGGCGCGGAGGGGGTGGCCGTGCCGTACGCGGCCGACCTGGGGCCGGGGGCCAGCGCGGGCGTACTCCTGATGGCCGGCGCGGGCGGCATGCTCGTCGGTGACCTGCTGGTGGGGCGGTTCGTGGCACCGGCCCGGCGGGAACGCTGGACACCCTGGCTCGCGTTGCTGCTCGGCGTACCGATGCTCGCGTTCGTGGCCCGGCCGTCGCTGGTGCCGGCGGCGGCCCTGTTCGCGGTGGCCACCGCGGGCTTCGCCTATCAGCTCGGGTTGGCCCGGCGGTTCCTCGACGCGGTGCCCGAGGGGCGGCGTGGGCAGGCGTTCGGGCTGGTCAGCACCGGCATGATGGCGATGCAGGGGTTGGCTGCGGCGGGCGCGGGGGCGCTCAGCGAGGTGCTCGCGCCGGGCATCGTGATGGCGCTGGCCGGTGCCGCGTCGGCCACGGCGACGCTGATCCTGTGGCCGGTGCTCGCCCCGACCGGCCGCACGCGTCGGGTCGCCGCGTGAGATCGCCGCATGAGGTTAGGAAGGGACCCTTTTACCACCGGAGGCGTTAGAAAGGGTCCCTTCCTTTCACGACACGCGGAGCGGTGCGCGCGGTTCAGAGCGCGGGTGGCTACCGTGATCCGGTGGCGAAGGGCAGCGGGCTCGGCGTGCGTGGCGGCCTGCTGCTCGGGCTGGCCACGGTGGTGGCGCTCGCCGCGACCGGAGTGTGGAACCCCTTCCCCACGATGTGGGACTGGGTGAACCGGCGTCAGCCCATCTCCTCCCCGGACGTGCAGTGGCAGCAGCGCATCGGCGGCACCCCGCGCAGCGTCACGATCGCCGGCGAGGCGGTGGTCGTCGAGCAGCGCACCCGCGTCGAGGCCCGCAGCCTGGCCACCGGCTCGCAGCTCTGGGAACGCAAGGCCGACTGGAGCGCGGTGGCGGGTGTCGGCCCGGAGTCCGTCGTCGCCGTGGGCAAACTGCTGGTCAAGGGGTACGAGGTCCTCGACCCCAGCACCGGAGTGACGCGACGACGCGACGACGACGCGGTGGCCGTCTGGACGTACCGGAACATGCTGCTCGACGCGCGGTGCGTGGAGGCCACCGACTGCACGCTGAGCGCCTGGGACCCGCGCGGTTCCGCCCCGATCTGGACCGCGTTCCTGCCCGGAGTCAGCAGCGGCCTGCTCGCCGACAACCCGAACCTGCTGGACACCCGTCGACTCGGCACCAACCGCATCCATGAGGAGGTGGCCGGCCCGGAGTCGGTGCCGCCGCTGCTCGGGTTCCCGGTCGACGGCCGGGTGCACGTGGTCGACACCGCCACCGGCCGGGTGCTCCAGAACGTGGAGCCCGGCCGGGACGAGCGGCTGGCCGTGATCGGTGGGCGTCTGCTGCACGTCGCCGCCCGCTCGCAGGACGGCAGCTGTTACTTCGCCATCACCGGCCGCGATCCGGCCACCGGCCAGGAGGCGTGGCGGCGGTCGGGGATCAACCTGCGGACCGCCGACAGCGCGGGCTGCGTGCAGCGGGAGGACCCGTACGGTGCCCGCAACGTGCTGATCGGGGTCGCGCCCGACGGCCGGGAGACGGTTCTCGACGGCTACGACGGGCGGCTGCTGCTGGTGGCCGCCGAGGGGGAGCGGGTGCTCGCCGTCGACGACCGGTACGGCGTGGTGCGGACCGCCGACGGGGACACCGTCTCCAGCCGGGAACTCGGCACCGACCGGACCAGGTGGAACCGGCCCACCGGGGAGAAGACGGGTGCCGCGCTGACCCCGTACGCGGCCGTGCTCACCGACGAGAAGCCCAACCGGCTGGTGGCGCTCGACCCGCGTACCGGTCGGGAGTTGGCCGTGCTGCGGACCTCCGCCAACGCCCTCGCGGTCGGCCCCGCCGGCATGGTGATCGGCGAGGGCCGCGAGATCGGGTACGTCCGCTTCGGCGCCACGGGCGACCCGGCGCGCGACGGTGACGGGGGAGTGCCGGGTCCCGCCGACACCGGACAGGTGCCGCAGCCCCAGGAGAGTTGCGGCCCCAAGAACGAACTCTGCGCCGCCCCCGATCCCGGCAAGTGAGCCGGTCACCGGGGCGGATGAGTGCGACGCCCCACCACCCCACCCGGCGGGTGGGACTGATCGACCCTTCTGCCCTAGGCTTTGCCGTCATGAGCAGTGCCGTGGACTTCTCGTACGCCCCCCTGCTGCCGACCGGTCCCGACCAGACGGAGTACCGCCTGATCACCGACGAGGGCGTCGACGTCGTCAACGGGCCCGGTGGTCGGCGGTTCCTCACCGTGGATCCGGCTGCGCTGACCGCGTTGACCGCCGAGGCGATGCACGACATCGCGCACTTCCTGCGTCCGGCGCACCTGGCCCAGTTGCGGGCGATCGTCGACGACCCGCAGGCGTCGCCGAACGACCGGTTCGTGGCGCTCGACCTGCTGCGCAACGCCAACATCGCGGCCGGCGGGGTGCTGCCGATGTGCCAGGACACCGGCACCGCGATCGTGATGGGCAAGCGTGGCCGGCACGTACTCACCGACGGCAGCGACGCCGAGGCGGTCTCGCGGGGCGTGTGGCAGGCGTACACGCGGTTGAACCTGCGCTACTCCCAGCTCGCCCCGCTCACCATGTGGGAGGAGCGCAACACCGGCAGCAACCTCCCGGCCCAGGTGGATCTGTACGCGGAGGACCCGGACGGGCACCCGGACGCGTACAAGTTCCTGTTCATGGCCAAGGGGGGCGGCTCGGCCAACAAGTCGTACCTCTATCAGGAGACGAAGGCGCTGCTGAACCCGACGCGGATGATGCAGTTCCTGGACGAGAAGCTGCGGCTGATCGGCACCTCGGCCTGCCCGCCGTACCACCTGGCGGTGGTGATCGGCGGCACCAGCGCCGAGTACGCCCTGAAGACCGCCAAGTACGCCAGCGCCAAGTACCTCGACGCGTTGCCCACCTCCGGTTCGATGTCCGCGCACGGCTTCCGGGACCTGGAGCTGGAGGCCGAGGTGCTGGAGCTGACCCGCAACTTCGGTATCGGCGCGCAGTTCGGTGGGCGGTACTTCTGCCACGACGTGCGGGTGGTGCGGCTGCCCCGGCACGGCGCGTCCTGCCCGGTGGCGATCGCGGTGTCCTGCTCGGCCGACCGTCAGGCGGTTGCGAAGATCACCCCGTCGGGTGTGTGGCTGGAGCGACTCGAAACCGACCCGGCCCGCTATCTGCCCGAGGTCACCGAGGGGCAGTTGGACGCCACCGAGGTGGTCCGCGTCGACCTGAACCGCCCGATGGACGAGATCCGCGCCGAGCTGTCGAAGTACCCGGTGAAGACGCGTCTGTCGCTGACCGGCCCGCTGGTCGTGGCCCGCGACATCGCGCACGCGAAGATCGCCGAGCGGCTGGACGCGGGCGAGTCGATGCCGCAGTACCTCCGCGACCACGCCGTCTACTACGCCGGTCCGGCGAAGACCCCGGAGGGGTACGCCTCCGGCTCGTTCGGTCCGACCACGGCCGGGCGGATGGACGCGTACGTGGAGAAGTTCCAGGCGGCCGGCGGCTCGATGGTGATGCTCGCGAAGGGCAACCGGTCGACCCAGGTGACTCGCTCCTGCGAGCAGCACGGCGGTTTCTACCTGGGCTCGATCGGTGGGCCGGCGGCCCGGCTCGCCCAGGACTGCATCAAGCACGTCGAGGTCCTGGAGTACGCGGAACTCGGCATGGAGGCGGTCTGGAAGATCGAGGTGGAGGACTTCCCGGCCTTCATCGTGGTCGACGACAAGGGCAACGACTTCTTCGCCGAGGTGACCAAGCCGGTTCTCAGCATCGGTCGCCGCTGAGTACACCCGACATGACGAGGGGCGCCGGGCGGAAGCCCGGCGCCCCTGTCATTGCGGAGGTCAGCTCTGGCTGCGCACGTAGAAGTAGTAGTAGTCCTCGCCGGACGTGATGCCCGACGCGGTCCTGCTCGACACGAACAGGTAGTTGCCGCCGTCGTACTGCGGGGTCAGCGTGATCGTGGCCGTGCCGTCGGCTCCCGCAGCGATCGTCTGCTCCTCCCCGTTCTACCGGTAGACGAACTCGGTGCTGCCCGGCATCTGCGCGGTCAGCGTGAACTGACCTGGAACGTTCGGGGCACCGCCGCCGGTGGGCGGATAGTCCGCGCTGGTGACCGTCGGCGTCAGCGGGTTGAGGACGAAGGCGTACTCGACCTGGTCCGAGACCAGCGATCCCGACGTGGCGCGTACGGTCAGCCGCACCCAGCCGGAACGATCGGCGGGGTAGGACTGCGGCGTCCAGTCGACCTTGGCTACTCCGTCGGCGCCCGCCGTGACCGTCCGCTCCTCCTCGCCCTCGAAGGTATAGACGTAACCGGTCACCCCTTCACGGGCCGGACGGAAGGTGAACTCACCGGTGACCCCCGGCCCGCCGCTCGCCTGGTATTCGGGATAGTCCGCCGACTCGATCGTCGGTGCCCACGAGGTCGCCTGGAAGTACGCCGAGGCGGTCTCGGAGACGGTGCCGTCGGCGGTCCGACTGTAGACCTCCATCCAGTGGAGCCCGCCGAAGGTGGAGGTGAAGGTCACGCTCGCGGTGCCGTCCGCCTCGGCCGCGACCGTCCGTTCCGGCCCGCCGGCCACCGACCAGACGTACTCGGACACGCCGGGCATGCCGGGGCGGAAGACGAACGTACCGGCGGTGCCGACGAGGGGGCCCTCGCCACCGCCGATGGGGTACTGCTCAGACGAGACGGTGGGCTCGGTCGCCAGATAGAACTGGAAGTTCGCCTCGCCGCTGGGCAGTCCGCCCGAGGTTCGACTGGTCACGGTGACCCGGTTCATGCCGGACTTGCGAGGGGTGATCGTCACCGTGGCGGTGCCGTTCGCGCCGGCGGGCACGGTGGCCGGCTCGCCGTCGTTGAGCCGGTAGGTGTACTCGACCACGTCATCCATGCCGGGCGCGAACGTCAGCTCGCGGGGCTCACCGATCGCGCCGTCCGGGTTTCCGTCGGTCACCCGAGGTGCGGTGTCGCGCACCGTGAACTCGTAGAGGGTCTGCGCCGATCGGTTGCCGGTGTGGTCCGCGGCCTGCACGTACAGCCGGTTGGAGTAGCTGCGCGTCGGCGTATGAATGATGGTGGCCGTGCCCGACTCGCTGGCGGCCATGTAGGAGGTCGGGCCGCTTTCGCCGTAGTAGAAGCCGGCGATGTCGTCCGCGCCCGGCGCGGAGAAGTGGAAGGCGCCGGGGATTCCCGGACCGCCGTGACCTGGCTGGGTCCGACCGGACGGGTAGTCGGTGGAGGTGACCGTCGGAGCCGGTGGGCGTACCGTGTCGACGGTGAACCGGCACTCCGGTGACCAGTCGGAACTGGCGTGCTGGTCGGCGGCGCGCACCGAGAAGGCGTACGTGCCGCCGTTGACCATCCCACCCGCCGGCACCGTGTAGAAGAAGCGGTTCGGCGCGGAGATGCGGTAGGACGTCCACTCGGTGCGCTCGGTGGGCCGATCGACGGGCCACCAGGCGAAGGTCGCGGTCACCGGATCTCCGGCGAACCCGTCTACCGCGTCCGGGTCGGTGACCTGGGCGCTGAGCACCGGCTCGGTGGTGCCGATCCGGCGGCCGTCCGCGCAGCCCAGGCCAGCGACCATCCGCGCGCTGGGCACGTCGGGTGCGGCGTTGGCCTCGATCGAGATGCCCAGCGGCGTGATCCACCGGCTGAGGCGCTTGTTCTTCTCGTGGTGCCCGGCGATCCGGGCCATCAGGGTGAGGCTGTCCTGACCGCGGGTCACCGCTTGGCGCAGCGTCTCGGTGAGATCGAGTTCGAGGTAGCTGGCCGGGCAGGCGGGGGAGTTGTAGACGTCCCCACCCCGCTCGTGTACCTGCGGCGCGGTCTGCCAGGTGGGCGGCGTCGACGGCGTGTCGGTACGCCAGATCTCGATCTTGCGAGGCTGGCCGCAGTCGGCCACCGACGACTCGCCGATGACCCCGACCGCCGTGATGATCTCCTTGCCCTGATAGCGCGTGAGATCGAAGGTGAAGTACGCCCGCGAGGTGTGCTTGCCTCCGTCGGACGTCCAGGTGCCGACCGGCACCTTGTCGGTGGTGCCCACCGGAAATGCGACGGACGGCTGCTTGAGGTCGGTGTGACTGATGCTCGTCGGGCGTTCGAACCTGGTCACCCCGGCGGCTGCCGGCGCGCTGGTGACGAGCACGGCGATCGGTGCGGTCAGCAGGGCGGCCGCGCCCGTGATGAGGAATCGACGCGGTGTACGCCGTCGGCGCGCGGTACGCACGCCGGTGTTGCCCCCGTTGTCCTGCAAGGTGTGAACCCTTCGATGAGAGTGGCAGACCTCGAAGATCTTAAAAGGATCGCTGTCTTGGCCGCGCCGCACTTTCGGGTGGAACGGTGCTTCCCGGCCGGTCGTTGTTCGATCTCAGGTCGAGCGGCTGGGGCGAACATCTGCACGTGCCCGCTGTGCGGGGCAGGATGGAACGCGTGACGACTCCAGAGGCGACGGGCTACCGGATCGAACGTGACTCGATGGGCGAGGTGGAGGTGCCCGCCGAGGCGCTCTGGCGGGCCCAGACGCAGCGGGCGGTGCAGAACTTCCCGATCTCGGGCCGGGGGATCGAGCCGGCGCAGATCCGGGCACTCGCGCAGATCAAGGGCGCGGCGGCCGAGGTCAACGGGGATCTGGGCGTGATCGACGCGAACGTGGCCGCCGCGATCGCCGCCGCCGCCGCGCACGTGGCCGACGGCGGGTACGACGACCAGTTCCCGGTCGACGTGTTCCAGACCGGCTCCGGTACGTCGTCGAACATGAACACCAACGAGGTGATCGCCACGCTCGCCGGGCGGGAGCTGGGCGGCAGCGTCCATCCCAACGACGACGTCAACGCCTCGCAGTCGAGCAACGACGTCTTCCCCTCCTCGATCCACCTGGCGGCCACCGAGGCCGTCGTACGGGACCTGCTGCCGGCGCTGGACCACCTGGCCGGCGCGCTGGAGGCGAAGGCGTCGGAGTTCGAGACCGTGGTCAAGGCCGGGCGTACCCACCTGATGGACGCCACGCCGGTGACCCTCGGGCAGGAGTTCGGCGGGTACGCCGCCCAGGTCCGCTACGGCCTGGAGCGCGTGGAGGGCGTGCTGCCCCGGCTGGCCGAGCTGCCGTTGGGCGGTACGGCGGTGGGCACCGGCATCAACACGCCGCTAGGGTTCGCCGCCCGCGTGATCGAGAAGCTGCGTGACTCGACCGGGCTGCCGGTGAGCGAGGCGCGGAACCACTTCGAGGCGCAGGGCGCCCGCGACGCGCTGGTGGAGACCTCGGGGCAGTTGCGTACCGTCGCGGTGGGGCTTTACAAGATCGCCAACGACATCCGCTGGATGGGCTCCGGCCCGCGCGCCGGCCTGCGCGAACTGCGCATCCCCGACCTCCAGCCGGGCTCGTCGATCATGCCCGGCAAGGTCAACCCGGTGGTCTGCGAGGCAGTCCGGCAGGTCTGCGCGCAGGTGATCGGCAACGACGCCACGGTGGCCTTCGCCGGCTCGCAGGGCGACTTCGAACTGAACGTCATGCTGCCGGTGATGGGCCGCAACATCCTGGAGTCGATCCGGCTGATCGCCGCGTCGAGCCGCCTGCTCGCCGACCGCTGCGTGGTCGGCCTGGTCGCGGACGCCGAGGTCTGTCTGTCGTACGCCGAGGGCTCGCCGTCGATCGTCACCCCGCTCAACCGCCACCTCGGGTACGACGAGGCCGCCTCGATCGCCAAGGAGGCGCTGGAGAAGCAGATCTCCATCCGGGAGGTGGTGGTGTCGCGTGGCCACGTCGAGTCCGGCAAACTCAGCGAGACCCAGTTGGACGAGGCGCTCGACCTGCTCCGGATGACCCACCCCTGAGCGTGGACCCCTGCGGGTGCGCCGGTCACGGGCCGGGCTGGTCACGGTCGGGCTGACCGCGCGGCACCCAGGCGAGGAAGCGGGCGAAGAGTGCCGCCGGAGTCGGTCCGTCGTGCGGGTTCAGGCGGTACAGGTCGGCGGTGGCGTCGTGCAGCACCGCACACAGATAGACGCTGAGCGCGACGCGGTCATGGGCGTACTCGGCGACGAGGGCGAGCCGCGCGGTGGCGCAGGGCCAGGGTGCGGCGCAGACCCGGCACAGCCACAGCGGACGCAACGCCAGGTGCGGACGGACCGGGGTGACCGGCGTGGCCGGCACCGACGGGCCGGTCACCAGTGGCCGCCGTTGGCCCGCCAGGACTGTGCCGGCGTGAGTCTGCCGGCCCTGCCGACCTGCGGGTTCGCCACGGTGGCCTGGGCCCACGAGGGACGGTTCGGAGGCGACGCGGCGGTCGGCTCGGTCGGCACCGGGGCGTGCCGGTCCGGGCAGGTGCGCCAGCGCAGGCCACAGGAGCAGTAGCGGCGCAGCCCACGCCAGACCCGACGGTGCCGAGGTGCGAGGGGGATCGGCCGCTGATTGCGGCGGGTGCTGCGGAACCAGGTCGGTCGGGCGGGTCGGGACATGGCACGGGTGTCCTTTCGAGCTGAGTCGGATATGCCATCGCCCCCCCGGCAGTGGGACCGCCCGGCCGGGGGAGCGAGCGGTCCCACCTCGACGTTTCGTGCTCGGGGGATGAGCGGCGAACGTCGGTCTTCACAGTCTGCTGACGACCCCACTACGGTCGGAAGGGTTCGACCGTGTTGTCCGAGGCCCGCTGCGGTGGCTGGGCTCGCCGGTGGCGGGGCGCTGGAGTCGATCGACCGGATCCTGGAGGGTGGCTGGAGATGACGGGCGGGCAGATGACAGCGGCGACGTTCCTGGTCGCGGAGCTACGTCGGGCGCGGATGCGACGCGGCTGGAGCCAGGAGGACCTGGCCAAGGCGGTCAACTACTCGGCGTCGATGGTCAGTGCGGTGGAGTTGGGGCAGCAGCCGCCCACCCCGAAGTACCTGGAACAGTTCGACAAGGCCCTCGACACCGGCGGCCTCTACGGCCGGATGCTCACCGACCTCGTCGCCCTCGACAAAGCCCAGGTCTGGCTACGCGGGGCACAGACGATCGTCGGGCAGGCGGCAAAGCTCCGGTGGTACGAGCCGCTGTATGTCCCCGGTCTGCTGCAAACCGAGGCTTACGCTCGCGCCGTCTTCGAGGCTGGTGGCCTGCTGGATCCAGACGAAGTGGAGCGCAGGCTGACGGAGCGGATGGAGAACCAGACGGTCCTGTCTGGGGACCACTCGCCCTACCTGATCGTGATCATCGACGAGGCTGCGATCCGGCGGTGTGTCGGCGACCGGAAGATCGTCTCGGAGCAGGTCTCGCACCTTGCTGACATTGCCGGCGAGCACCCCCGCATCCGGGTGCACGTGGTTCCGCAAGCGGCGGCGGAGTACCCCGGCCTGGGTGGACCCTTCCTGCTCGCGAGCGGAAGGGACGGCACCGAGGTGGCCTTTCTCGGTAGCCATATCGGCGGCCAGGAGCTGGATCGGTCGGAGGATCTCGATCTTCTCAGGCAGGTGTGGGAGGTTTGCCTTGGCGAGGCGTATACGCCCCGCCAGACGATCGAGCTGTTGAGGGAAGTGGCCGAGGCATGGAGCTGACCGGAGCCCATTGGCGCACGAGCAGTCGGAGCGCGCAGTCCAACGACTGTGTCGAGGTGGCGTTGAACGTTCGCGGGGTGGTCGGGGTGCGAGACAGCAAGGACCCGGCGGGACCGGTGTTGGCCTTCGACCCGTACTCCTGGCGGGTCTTCGTCGCCGCGCCGCCGCGCTGACGTGACCGCCTGACCCGGAGGTGGGTAGCTTTCTTGTCGCCCCAGCGACAAGAAAGCTACCCACCTCCCTGTGCTTCCACCGACGGTGCTCGACCAAGGGGGACGACCGGTCGTCGCGGAGGGCGAGGCTGTCCCGTCGGCTTCGTGTGCCTCGGGACGCCATGAACATGCTCGATCCAGGATCGAGTGGTCATCGCGGACGACCGATGCCACTCGATCCTGGATCGAGCGTGACCTTGGCAAAGACATCGACTCTGCATGGCCTTGGGGCAGGACCTCGACCCTGAGCGTGACAGGTCGGGGCGATGGGCAGCTCGGGGCGGTGGGCGGCTCGGGGTCGGGGTCAGGTCAGGAGCGGGCGGCGGCTCTGCGGGCACGGTAGGCGCTGACGGCGGCCCGGTTGCCGCAGCCCGCCTCGCAGAACCGGCGGGACCGGTTCTTCGACAGGTCGACAAGTACGTTGTCGCAGTCGGGGTGGTCGCAGGTCCGCAGCCGGCGCAGCTCGCCGCCGCGGACCACGTCGGCGATCGCCATCGCCGCCTCGACCGCCATCCGGGTGGCCAGCGGGGCGTCGCGGGGGACGGCGTGCAGATGGTACGGCTCGTCGTCGTGCGTGATGAGCTGCGGCAGGGCGCGATGCTCGCGGAGCAGCCCGTTGACGATCTCCACGATCTCGTCGACGTCGGCGGACCAGAATCGTCGCAGCCGGGGACGCAGGGCACGTACCGCGCGGAGTTCGGCCTCGCTGTGCTCGTGCCGGCCGCTGTAGGAGTGGGTGACGTAGAAGGCGTCCAGCGCGGCGACGTCGGGCAGCTTGTCGCCGTCCCGCCCGTCGGTGTTGACCAGCGCGGCGGCGGCGGTCAGCGAACATTCGGTGTCATGGGCGAAAAGCAACTTGACTCCTGTCGTGGCCCCGCTTTAGCGTCATCGGTGTAAGCCTAGTTTGCCCATGGCGGGCGACCGTGCCAAGGAGAGTCGATGCGTCATTCCCCCGTCGCGGGGGCCGGGCTCGCCCTGGCTCTGCTCTCCGCCGTCACGTTCGCCACGTCGGGCACCTTCGCCCGTTCGTTGATCAACGACGGCTGGTCCGCCGAGGCGGTCGTCGTCGCCCGGGTCGGTATCGCGGCCCTGGTGCTGGCCGGGCCGGCCTTGCTCGTGCTGCGGGGCCGGTGGGCGGTGCTGCGCCGCAACATCACCTCGATCAGTGTCTTCGGGCTGCTCGGGGTGGCACTCGCCCAGGTGTGCTTCTTCAATGCGGTCCGTTACCTGCCGGTCGGCGTCGCGCTGCTGCTGGAGTACCTCGGCATCATTCTCGTCGTCGGGTGGACCTGGTTGATCCAGGGGCAGCGCCCCCGCCGGCTGACCGTGGCCGGCTCGGCGGCGGCCCTCGCGGGCCTCTTCTTCGTGCTCGACCTCACCGGAGCCGGGCGACTCGACCCGATCGGGGTGCTCTGGGGGTTGGGCGCGGCGGTCGGTCTGGCCGGCTACTTCGTGCTGGCCGGCCGGGTCGACGCCGCGTTGCCGTCGGTGGTCATGGCCAGCGGCGGAATGGCCGTCGGTGCCGGTGCGCTGCTGCTGCTCGGCCTGCTCGGTGCGCTACCGCTGCGGGCCAGCTTCGGCACGGTCGAGTTCGCCGGGCAGGAGACGAGCTGGCTGGTGCCGATCGTCGGCCTCGCGCTGGTGGCGGCGGTGGTCGCGTACCTGGCCGGGATCGCCGCGGCCCGCGTCCTGGGTGCCCGGATGGCCTCCTTCGTCGGGCTCACCGAGGTGATGTTCGCGGTGCTGATCGCCTGGCTGGTGCTGGGTGAACTGCCGACGGTCGTGCAACTGATGGGCGGCGCGTTGATCGTCGCCGGGGTGGCCCTGGTCCGCCTCGACGAGCTGCGCGCACCCGTCACCCCCGACCAGGCGAAGGCGGCGGAGCCGGCCCTCACGTGACACCCTGATCGACATGCTGAGCACGGTGGTGTTCGACGCCGACGAGACTCTGCTGGATCTGCGCCCGGCTGTCACCGGCGGGTTGGTCGCCGTACTCGACGAGATGCGGCGGCTGACCCCGGTGGCGGCCGAGGTGTCACTGGCCGACCTGGAGTCGGACTGGGACGCGGTCTTCGGTGACCTGGCCTCGGCGCCGGTGATGGAGATCCGTCGGGCGGCGCTGGCCCGTTCGCTGGCGCGAGCCGGTCTGGGCGACCACCTGGACGAGCTGGCCGAGGTCTTCTTCGCCCGGAGGTTCGCGCTCACCCGACCCTTCTCCGACGTCCGGCCCGCGCTCACCGCACTGCGGGCGCGATGGAGAATCGGCTTCGCCACCAACGGCAACAGCCGCGCGGAACGCTGCGGCCTGGCCGGCGAGTTCGCCTTCGAGGTGTACGCACACGAGAACGGCGTGCCCAAGAAGCCTGCGCCCGAGTTCTACGCCGCGGTGTGCGTGGCTGCCGGGGTACCGCCGTCGCAGGTGGTGCACGTCGGTGACAACCCGGCGTTCGACGTGGTCGGAGCGCAGCGGGCTGGTCTGCGGGCGGTCTGGCTGAACCGGCGGGGCGACTCGCTCCCGGCCGGTGTGCTGCCGGACGCGACAGTGTCCTCGCTTGCCGAGTTGCCTGCCGTCCTGGTCGGCCTTTCCGGCGAAGCGGAACTTCCGCCGTGTTACCGACGCCGGTCTGGCGAAACGTCATGCGTTGATGTCTGATGACGCCACGTCCCTCAAAGAGAGGATTCGATGTGGTGAGCAAGCGCTTCACCGTCGGCGTCGTCGCGACCGCGGCGGCACTGGCACTCACGGTGACGGGTCTGGGCGTGCCGGCCAGCGCCGAGCCGACGACCGTCCGGACGTTCACCGTGGTCGCGGAGGACGGGTACTCCGCCGACGCGGCCCTCGCCGCGATCCGGTCGGCCGGCGGGACCGTGGTGTCCCGCACCGACGAGGTCGGCGTGTTCCAGGTGACCAGTGACCGGGCCGACTTTGCGACGAAGGCAACTGCTGCCGCCGCGCTGATCGGTGCCGCCGAGCAGAAGGCGATCGGCCGCAAGCCCAAGCTGGACCGGGTCGAGCAGGAGCACCTCCTGGCCGTGGCCGCCGCGAAGGGCGCCGGCAAGCAGCGGGGCAAGAAGCTGGACCCGCTCGACGACAAGCTCTGGGGCCTGGAGATGATCCGGGCCGACAAGGCGCGCAAGATCGAGCCCGGCGACCGTCGGGTGACCGTCGGCGTGCTGGACACCGGCGTGGACGCCGCCCACCCGGACATCGCGCCGAACTTCAACTGGGCCCTGTCGCGCAATTTCGCCCCGGACATCCCCGAGATCGACGGGGAGTGCGAGGTGCCGAGCTGCCTCGACCCGGCCGGCACCGACGACGGCGGGCACGGTACGCACGTCGCCGGCACCATCGGTGCCGCCGCCAACGGCTTCGGCCTCTCCGGCGTCGCCCCGAAGGTCTCCCTGGTCAACCTCAAGGGCGGCCAGGACTCCGGGTACTTCTTCCTGAACCCGGTGGTCAACGCGTTGCTGCACGCCGGCCGGTCGGGCCTGGACGTGGTGAACATGTCGTTCTATGTCGACCCGTGGCTCTATAACTGCACGGCCAACCCGGCCGACTCCCCGGAGGCGCAGGCGGCCCAGCGGGCCACCATCCGCGCCATGAAGCGGGCCCTGACCTTCGCCCACAACCGGGGCGTCACGCTGGTCGGTGCGCTCGGCAACAACCACGAGGACCTGGGCGACCCGCGTACCGACGTGTCCAGCCCGAACTACGGTGACGTCGCGCCGTACCCCCGGGAGATCGACAACGACAGCTGCTGGGACCTGCCCGCCGAGGGGCCGCACGTGATCAGCGTGTCCTCGGTCGGCCCGTCCGGCAAGAAGGCCGACTACTCCAACTACGGCACCGAGCAGACGGCGGTGGCCGCTCCGGGGGGTTGGTTCCGCGACGGGTTCGGCACCGACACGTTCCGCACCGACGCCAACATGATCCTCTCCACCTACCCGAAGAAGGTGCTCCAGGAGGAGGGGACGGTCGACGAGGCCGGCAACATCGTGCCGGGCGCCGAGACCTTCGTGTTCAAGGAGTGCAAGGCCAACGGGCAGTGCGGCTACTACACGTACCTCCAGGGCACCTCGATGGCCGCACCGCACGCCTCCGGCGTGGCCGCACTCATCGTGAGCAGGTACGGCAAGCCGCAGGGCCGGGGCGACTTCGGCCTGGCTCCGAAGCTGGTCGAGAAGCACCTGCTCCGCACCGCCACCGAGCGGGCCTGCCCCGAACCCCGGTTGCAGACCTACACCGACGAGGGCCGGCCGGTCGAGTTCGACGCCTACTGCGACGGCTCGGTCGACTTCAACGGCTTCTACGGGCACGGCATCATCGACGCGTACGCGGCGGTGACCGCGCCGCTGCGCCGATGACCGGATAGGACACCCGCCCTCGACGGGCGAACAGACGGCCCGGCCGGGTTGCCCCCGGCCGGGTTGCCCCCGGCCGGGCCGTCCCCCGTTCTGCCCCGTCACCGGCGGTGTCCGCCGTCCAGAAGCGCGGCGCGGATCTCGCGGGCGACCCCGGGGAGGTCCTGGTGCAGGCGTCGACCGGTGACGTGCCGTATCAGCCAGCCCGCCCCGGCCAGCGGATAGAGCCGCTGACCGTCGAACTCCACCGCCACGCGCTGCTGCGGCCAGGCCAGGCCGGGTCGCAGCACCACACCGCCGGACAGGCTCACCGGATGGTGGGCCACCGGGCGCGGTAGCCCGGCCAGCACCAGCCCGACCCGCAGCCGCGACTCGTCGGGGGACTGCGCGGCCGGGTCGGCCAGATCGAACACCCAGCGCGCCCGGCGTCCGCCGGGACGGTCGTCGTTCACGGCGGCCACCTCGTCCAACGCCGCCCGGGTGGTCAGCCCCCGACCCAGCAGCGCGTCCACGATGCCGACCGCGCGGCTCGGTTCCAACCACACCGCGCTCTCCCACGCGGCCCGGGCGCTGTCGGTGTGCGGTGGGACGCCCTTGATCGTCAACCCGGCCAGCGACTGCGGGGACTCGGTGTGCACCTGGAGCCCGCGCTGGCTGCGTAGCCCGGCCCGGGTCGGCACCAGGACGTGGACGGCCTGGTCGAAGTCGGCGGCGTGCCCGATGCCGTGCAGATAGGCCGCGGACGGGCCGGCGACGGCCGCCCCGGCGGGCAGTTGCAGGGCCGCCGCGCGGCAGGCCAGGGCGTGGTCCCGGTCGAGGCGGGCGTCGGCGTAGACGTCGTGCCGCAGTCGGACCCAGGCGGAGTTGCGGAGTTGGTGGGCGGTGAGCAGACCTCGGCGGACGACGTCCGAGCCGCGGAAGACCTGCCACGCCAGGGCGTCCGGTGGCTGTGTGCGAACTGGCATGAGAGCAGCCTGCGACCCGTGTCACCGGCCCGGCGACCCCTGTGGACAACCGCGACGACGACCGGAACGGCCGCCTGTGGACAACCCTCGCCGAGGGCGCGCGTTGTGGTATGTCGCCGGGTCAGCTCAGCGCGGTGGCGATCGCGGTGGCGGCGGCGAGCACCTGCGCGCCGACCGCCTCGGCGTCCAGCGGGGCCAGGGCGACGACCCCCACGCTGGCCTCCAGGCCCGGCACCCCGAGCACCGGCGCGGCCACCCCGTACGCGCCGGGTTGCAGCTCACCGGCGGTGCTCACCGGGCCGGCGGCGCCGGTCCGCCCGGCGAGGATGGCCTGCCCGGCGGCACCCCGCTCCAACGGGTGCCGGGCACCGGTCCGGTACGCGACGTGGAACGACGTCCAACTGGGCTCGACCACCGCCAGCGCCACCCCCTCGCCGCCCTCCACCACGGTCAGGTGGGCGGTGGCCCCGGCCTGCTCGGCCAGCCGACGCAGCGCGGGCAGCGCCCCCTCGGCGAGCAGCGGTTGGGCCCGCCGCGCCAGGTGCAGCACCCCGGCACCGAGGCGGAGTCGACCGGCGGCGTCCCGGCGCAGCATGCCGTGCCCGGCCAGCGGGCCGACCAGTCGATAGACGGCCGCCCGACCGATGCCCAGCCGGGTCGCCGCCTCGGTGACCGTCAGCCCGCCCGACGCCTCCGCGACCAGGTGCAGCAGCCGCAGACCCCGGTCCAGCGTCTGCGACGTCTCGCCACCGGGCACGGCGGGTGACGGCGGATCGATGTCGGGCGTCGCTGCGGAGTCCACGACCAGCAGCGTACGACCCGGCTCCGGCGGACCCGGAAAACGACGGACGGCTACCCTTGTACGGTGACGCTACGCCTGTATGACACCGCCACCCGATCGGTGCGGGACTTCGTCCCGCGGGAAGCCGGCAAGGTGGGGGTCTACCTGTGTGGTCTCACTCTCCAGGCAGCGCCGCACATCGGCCATCTCCGTTCCGGCGTCAACTACGACGTGTTACGGCGCTGGCTGCTGGCCGCCGGCTTCGAGGTCACCTTCGTCCGCAACCTGACCGACATCGACGACAAGATCCTGGTCAAGGCGCAGGAGCAGGCGCAGCCGTTCTGGTCGATCGCGTACGCCAACGAGTTGAAGCTCGGCGAGGCGTACCGGGCGTTGAACGTGCTGCCGCCGACCTACGAGCCGCGCGCCACCGGGCACATCCCGGAGATGCACCAGCTCATCGCGGAGTTGATCGAGCGGGGGCACGCGTACCCGGCCACCGACGACTCCGGGGACGTCTATTTCGACGTGCGGTCCTGGTCGGCGTACGGCGCGTTGTCCAACCAGTCACCGGACGACATGCTCTCCGCCTGCGAGGGGCCGGAGCGCGGCAAGCGGGACCCGCGTGACTTCGCGCTCTGGAAGGGCGTGAAACCGGACGAGCCGACAGACGCCTACTGGCCCTCGCCGTGGGGGCGGGGTCGGCCCGGCTGGCACATCGAGTGCTCGGCGATGTGCTGGCGCTACCTCGGCGCCGAGTTCGACATCCACGGCGGCGGGCTGGACCTGATCTTCCCCCACCACGAGAACGAGCTGGCCCAGTCGCAGGCCGCCGACCTGCCGTTCGCCCGGTACTGGGTGCACCACGGCCTGCTCGGCATCGGCGGCACCAAGATGGGCAAGTCGCTGGGCAACACCCTCGACCTGGCCTACGTCGCCTCGCTCGGGGTACGCCCGGTCGAGCTGCGCTACTACTACGTGGCTGCGCACTACCGCTCCCGGATCGACTACTCCGAGGACGCGTTGCGGGAGGCGGCCGTCGCGTACCGGCGGATCGAGGGCTTCGTCCAGCGGGCCGTCGAACGGGTCGGGGTCGGCCAGGTCGGCGAGGTGCCAGCGGCGTTCGCTGCGGCGATGGACGACGACCTCAACACCTCGGCCGCGCTGGCCGTGCTGCACGACGTGCTGCGCGACGGCAACACCGCGTTGGCCGACGCGGACGATGTGACCGTCCGCACGACGCTCGCCGACGTCCGGGCCATGCTGGATATCCTCGGAGTCGACCCGCTCGACCCGGTATGGACGGGTGGTGCCCGGGCGAGCGACCTCCGTGGTGTGGTGGACTCCCTGGTCGCCCTGGCCCTCGAACAGCGCGCACAGGCCCGGGTCCGCAAGGACTGGGCCGCCGCCGACGCGCTGCGGGATCAACTCAAGCGAGCCGGTGTGGTGGTCGAGGACACCCCGCAGGGCCCGCGTTGGACAATTGGAGAACATGACTGATGGCCGGCAATTCGCAACGCCGTGGCCGGCGGATGACGTCGAAGGCGGGGGCCCCGAAGGGCTCCGGCGGCAAGAACCGGGACTCCCTCGCCGGGCGTGGCCGGACTCTGCCGGCTGACGAACGTCCCTGGCACAAGGGTTACTCGGGCACCGAGAAGCTGCCCCAGCGCACCGCCTGGAAGCAGGAGAAGGAGCGGCGGGCGGCGGCCGAGGAGGGGCGCGCCCCCAAGATCGGTACGCCCGGGAGCAAGGACACCACCTGGGGTCGGGGCGGCGGTCGGGGCACCCCGGCGGCCAAACCGACGCGGGGTAAGCAGCCCGTCGGGCGCGGCGGCCCCCGGGTCGCGCCGGGCCGCAAGTCGAACCCGGCGAAGGACACGCCGGAGCTGCTGGTCGGGCGCAACCCGGTGCTGGAGGCGCTGCGCGCCCAGGTGCCGGCCACCGCGCTGTACACCGCGCAGGGCATCGACGTCGACGACCGGATGAAGGAGATCGTCCGGACCGCGGCCGACCGGGGCATCGCGATCCTGGAGGTCAGCCGGGCCGAGTTGGACCGGATGACCGGGGGCGTGCTGCACCAGGGCGTCGGCCTCCAGGTGCCGCCGTTCGCGTACCAGCCGTTCGAGGACCTGGTCGCGGCGTCGGTGGAGCAGGCGGCACCGTTGCTGGTGGCGCTGGACGGCGTCACCGATCCGCGTAATCTCGGCGCGGTGATCCGCTCGGCCGCCGCGTTCGGCGCGCAGGGTGTCTTCGTACCCGAGCGGCGGGCCGCCGGGATCACCGCGACGGCCTGGCGGACCAGCGCCGGTGCGGCGGCCCGGGTGCCGGTGGCGCAGGTCACCAACCTGACCCGGGCGTTGAAGGCGTGCCAGGACGCCGGTTTCCTGGTGGTCGGCCTGGACGCCGACGGCGAGACGGACCTCTATGACCTGGAGGCCGCCGTCGGCCCGCTGGTCGTGGTGGTCGGCTCGGAGGGGCGCGGGCTGTCCCGGCTGGTCGGGCAGACCTGCGACCTGACGGTGAGCATCCCGATGATCTCCGAGGTGGAGTCGCTCAACGCGAGCGTCGCCGCCGCGGTGACGCTCGCCGAGGTGGCGCGCCGCCGCGCCGTCGAGCTCTGACCCCCCACCAACCACCGGGAGTACGCGGAAGGGGCGGCCCGCCATCGGCGGACCGCCCCTTCGCGGTTGCTACGTCAGATCCGCTTGCCGTTGGCGGCGTGGAAGACGTGGCTGCGGCCGGTACGCGGCTTCACGAAGATCGTGTCGCCCATGTTCGGGCTGTGCTGCCGGTCGGTCCGCACCACGAAGCGCTCGGAAGATCCGTCCAGGGCGGCGTGCCCGTAGACGTTGGCGTCCGAGCCGAGGTCCTCGACCAGCTCGACGACGACCGGCATGCCGCCCTCGGTCGGGCTGACGATGTCGCAGTCCTCCGGGCGGAAGCCCACGGTGACCTTGCCGTCGCCACCCTCGGCGCGGGCCGCCTCGGCCTGCTCGCGGGTCAGCGGGACGAACATCTCGGCGAACGACGCACCCTGCTCGGTGAGCGCCACGGTCTTGATGTTCATCGCGGGCGAGCCCATGAAGCCGGCGACGAAGACGTTGGCCGGGGTGTCATAGAGCGCACGCGGGGTGTCCACCTGCTGGAGCACACCGTCGAGCATGACCGCCACCCGGTGGCCCATGGTCATGGCCTCGACCTGGTCGTGGGTCACGTAGACGGTGGTGACGCCGAGCTTGGCCTGCAGCGAGGCGATCTGGGTACGGGTCTGCACCCGGAGCTTGGCGTCGAGGTTGGACAGCGGCTCGTCCATGAGGAAGACCTGGGGCTCCCGGACGATGGCGCGGCCCATCGCGACACGCTGACGCTGACCACCGGAGAGCGCCTTGGGCTTGCGGCTGAGGTACTCCTCCAGCTGGAGCAGCGCCGCCGCCTCCTTGACCCGACGGTCGATCTCGGCCTTGGAGGTCTTGCGCAGCTTGAGCGCGAACGCCATGTTCTCGTACACCGTCATGTGCGGGTACAGAGCGTAGTTCTGGAAGACCATCGCGATGTCGCGGGCCTTCGGCGGGAGGTGCGTGACGTCCCGGTCGTCGATGTAGATCGCGCCGTCGTCGACGTCCTCCAGGCCGGCGAGCATGCGCAGGCTGGTGGACTTACCGCAACCGGAGGGGCCGACCAGGACGAGGAACTCCCCGTCGCCGATCTGGAGGTCGAGCTGGTTGACCGCGGGGCGTTCGGTGCCCGGGTAGATCCGGGACGCCTTCGCGTACGTGACCGTAGCCATGAGGGGGTGCGCTTCCTTTCACCGGCAGGAACGTGCCGGACGATCCGAGTGAAGGAGCGACCGGCACGGGAGCCCCGTGCCGGCGCGACGGACGACGTGAGGAAAACCCCGGTGTCGTCCGTGTCACTGCACGGTAAACGGCTTTCGCCGCAATGCCAAGGTTCGGGACGATGGATGGGACTGAGAGCATTCGCATTCCGGTCACTCGGGCACGGTCGGACACGAATCGACGCCCGCAGGTCGGGATGTTGACGTTTCCCGTGCTCGGGACCCCTGCCGAGCGGGAAAAGCAGACGTCGGTCGCTATGCTGACCGGGAAACAACGCCCCTGTAGCTCAGCTGGCCAGAGCACCCGCCTTGTAAGCGGGATGTCGCCGGTTCGATCCCGGCCGGGGGCTCCATCCGTATCGCGCACGGAACACCGGGCGACACCTCGTCGTGGCCGGGCGTTCAGGCGGGCTGATTACCGTCCGCCTGAACGCCCCCGCCACCCCCAGGGACACCCACACCGTGCACCACGCCAACCACTACTACGGGCACTCCCACCTGCTGGCCCGCTACTGCGGACTCGACGACCGGGAGCCGCCCCGGGTACCCGGCTACCTGCAGCACGGCTGGAACATCGGCGACGGGATGGCCCCCGACCACGAGTTCGTACCCGGGGTGCCGTTGTTCCTCTGGTCCGAGCGGACGCGTCGACGCGCCTGGTCCCTCGGGCACCGGCGGACGTACGCCCTCGGCGCGCCGTTCGCGTACCTGACCGCCCTGACGCCCGACGGGCCGTCTGCGCGGGAGGGCACCATCTGGTACCCCTTCCACGGCTGGGAGGGGCAACGGATCCTGGGCGACCACGGTCGGCTGGTCGACGAGATCCGGGCCGTGGAGCCGGGCCCGGTGACGGTCTGCCTCTATTGGCAGGAGTACCGGTCGACGCGGGTCCGCCGGTACTACGAGCGGGCCGGCTTCCGGGTCGTCTGCCACGGCTATCGAGGTGGCCGGTGGAGCGACCTCGATTCGGAGTTCCTCGTCCGGCAGCTCGCCGAACTGCGCCGGCACCGGCGGGTCGCCTCCAACCGGCTGTGCAGCGCGATCTTCTACGGCATCCTGGCCGGCTGTGAGCCCGCCGTGTACGGCGACCCGATGCACCTGGCCGGTGAGACCCCCGTCTGGGGCGGCCAGCCACGCATCCGCCGTCAGTGGGCCGACCTGCACGGTCCTCGGGTGGACGTCACCGTGGCCCGGGCACTCGCCGACGCCGAGCTGGGCGCCGACCGCCTGCTCACGCCGCCCGAGCTGCGCCACCTGTTCCGCTGGCCGACCCCGGCCGCCGTACCGGCCCCACCGGGTGCCCCTGCGGTCGTACCGGCGCCGCTGCCTGCCCCGGGCTCGCGGCGAGGTGCGGGGGCGGCGTCCGGCGAGCGGAGTTCGGCATGACCCCCGGGAGCCCGCGTCTGCTCGGCGGCGAGATGCTCGCCTGGTCCGACCTCGACGGGTCCCGCGGCCCCGGCCCGGTGGGCGGGCCGACGCTGGCCGCGCTGCTGACCGCCGTCGGTGGACGCACCCTGGTCGTCGGCCCGCACCACCCCGACCTGCTCGACGCGCTGCCCTCGACCGACCTGACGATCCTGGTACGCGGACTGGCGGACGCCGAGACACTCGCCGCCCGGTACGCCGACCGGCCGGAAGTCCAGGTGTACTGCGGCAGCCCCGAGAGACTGCCCACCTCGCCGCAGTACGACAGCCTGGTCGCGCTGGACGGGCTGGGGCGGCTCGCCTCGGTGGAGGGGCCGGAGCTGAGCTGGACGGACCGGTTCGACCTGCTGACGTCGATGCTGCGCCCCACCGGCCGACTGCTGCTCGGCGCGGAGAACCCCCTCGGGCTGCACCGGTTGCCGTTCCCGCCGCCGCCACGCACCGACTCCGACTGGACCGCACCGGACGAGTACGACCACACCCGCCCCGCCGGCCTGCCCCGACTGCGGGACCGGCTGGCCGCGTCCGGCCTGTGGACCGTCGGCACCTGGGCCACGTTTCCGTCGCCCCGCACGCCGACCGCCCTGCTCGGTACCGAGCTGCTGGCCGACGCCGACCTGGCCGGCTTCCTCCAGGCCACCCTGAGCGCCACCCAGCCGACCGGAGCCGCCGATTCGGACCGGCAGGTCGCCGTGCCGCCGTTCGCCGATCCGGCTCGGCTGACGATGCTGGCGCTCCGGCACGGCGGTGTCACGGAGTCGGCTCCCGGCTGGGTGCTGCTGACCGAGCGCCTGGCCGCCGCCGGCTCCACTCCGGACCTGTCCGACGAGGCCACCGATCAGGTCGGGGGTCGGCCTCCGGCGGGGGTGCTGATGCGGGACGGTCGGCGTCGAGAGGTCCGCCGTGGCCCGGCCGGCGGATGGCGGTTCGCCGACGGGACGGTGGTGCCGTCGGGGCGTACGGTCGAGGACCTGGCCTTGACCGCGACGGCGCGGCGGGAGCTGCCCGGGTTGCGTGCGCTGCTCACCGCCTGGCAGGCCGGTCCGCTGGCGGACGTGCCGGCGGACCAGGTGGTGGTCACACCTGACGGCGCCTGGCACGCCGTCGCGGCGACCGAGTCGGTGCAGGTCGGGTCGGTGCAGGTCGGGTCGGTGCGGGTGCTGCGCCGGTTGGCGGCCCGGACGGCCGATGCCGGGCTGGCGCACCTCCTGCCGCCCGGTGAACCGGCAGCCACCCTGGCAGCCCTGTCCGGTCGGGAACCGGAGTCGTTCGCCGACGACCGTACGCAGACCACCGCACGAGGGTGGCGGGAGCTGCTGATCGACCGGGACGAGCTGGCGCGGGAGCTGGCCGAGGCCCGTGCCCTGGCGCAGTGGTACGAACGGACGCTGGCCGAGCGCGACCGCGAGCTGACGCGGCTGCGGCAGATCGTCTCGCTGCTCAGCGGCACCCCGACCGCCCGCGCCGCCCGAGCCCTGCTGGCCGGCGCCCGGTCCGCCCGCCGCTCCGCCCGAACCGCCCTCCACCACCTCCGCCGCCCCACCTGACCTCCGCCCCACCCCTCTCTCGGCGCGTCGATCATGGAGTTGTGGTGAGTGCAGAACGGGCTCAAAGGTGCGTATCGCTAGCCACAACTCCATGATCGACGGGGTGACGGCGGGGGGTGGGGGTGATCAGGGTGGCGTAGAGGTGTTCCAGGGTGTGGGTTTGGCGGTGGAGGTCGAAGTGGGTGGCGACGTGACGGTGGGCCGCTTCGCCGAGGCGGTGGCGTAGCAGGGTGTCGGTGAGGAGTCGACGGAGGTTGGCGGCCAGGGCCGGCGGGTCGGCCTCGGGGCCGAGCAGGCCGGTCACCTCGTGCGTGACCGCTTCCGGGATGCCGCTGTGGTACGTCGACACCACCGGCACGCCCAGGCTCGCCGCCTCCAGGATCGTGGTCGGCAGGCCCTCGGTGTCGCCGTCGGCGGCGGTACGCGACGGAGCGGCGAGCACCCGAGACCCGGTGACGTGCCGCAGCACCTCGTCCGGTGGCAGCGCCCCGGCGAATGTCGCGTCGACACCCGAGCGTTCGGCCTGGGCGCGTACCGAAGCGAGCAGCGGGCCGGTGCCGATGAACAGCGTGCGGGGGCGCAGGTCGGCGAGCAGGCCCAGCGCCTCGACGAGGTCGTCCACGCCCTTCTTGTCGACGAAGCGGCCGACGAAGACCACGTCCCAGTTCTTCGGGCCGGTCGGCGGCACGGCGGGTACCGGCACGCCGGTGTGGTGCACGCGTACCTTGGCCGGGTCCGCGCCCAGCTCCAGCGCCCGGTCGCGGATCGGGCCGGAGACGGCCAGGATCAGTGCGGCCCGGTCGAAGGCGGTCCGGAGGTGGCGTCGGTGCCGGGCGCCCCGCCAGCCCCGGACGGTCGGCTGACGGGTGACGTCCAGCCCGTGCAGAGTGATCACCAGCGGGATGCCGAGCCGGGTCGCGGCACGGCTGACCAGCCAGCCGTCCCCGCCGAAGTGGGCGTGGACCACGTCGGGCCGCAGGCGGGCCAGCAGCCGGTGCAGTCGGGGCAGATCGCCGGTCAGTCGCAGCCGGAGCCAGTCCCGGCGACCACGGGGGGTGTCCGGGCAGAGCAGCACGTCGGTGTCCCGGCTCAACGGCGAGTCGACCCGGATCGCGCCGAGGTGGACCGCACGCCAGGTGGGCAACGCGTCGCCCTGGTGGCGGACGAACGTCTCCGAGCCGGGCAGCAGGCAACTCCGCCAGATCACGGCGACCCTAGCGGCCGACATCGGCTCCGAGTTCCGTGGCCACCGGAATCGCCACGGAAGGCGGGGCTGCGGCGGAAGGCGGGGCCGGGACAGGGTGTACGGGTCGACGGCCGAGGATGCGGTCCCGTACCCGGTGGCGCAGGGTCGGCGGGATCAGCCAGATCTGCGCGAAGGTCAGGTAGTCGACCAGGCTCGGGCTGCCGTGCCGGCGCGCCTCGGCCAGCAGCAGGCGGAAGACCCGGAGGCTGCGGGTGGGTGCGGCCATCGAGCTGATGATGCTCATCGTGATCGCCGCGTACGCCCGTGGGGTGATCAGCGGTCGGATGTCGCGTAGCCAGGCGAGTTGCGCCTCCCACGGCGAGCTGAGGCTGATCCGGGGCCGGTCCTCGTCCTGGTGCCAGAGCACCAGTGGTTCGGCGGCGAAGACCAGCTCGACGTCGGGGTGGCCGGTGGCGCGGACGGTCCAGTCGAGTTCCTGCTGCCGGCGCAGGCCGACGGTGAACGGCACCCGACGCAGCAGCTCGGTCGGCGCCATGATCGTCGAGGTCTGGATGAAACCGTCACCGTGGAACAGGCCCCGGCGCACGGTCAGGTACTCGCTGATCGGCTCGCCCAGCTCGGGTAGCCGGCGGGGCAGCACGAACTCCGCCCGGGGCGTCTTGTTGATCAGACGGCTGGCCACCACCGGGCTCGGTACGCGGCTGCGCCGGGCGACGTCGAGCTGGACCGCCAGCTTGGTGGGCAGCCATTCGTCGTCATCGTCGAGCAGGGCCGTCCACGGCGCGCGGGCCTCGCGTACGCCGGTGTTGCGGGCGGTCGGCGCGCCGCCCCGGCCGGGCAGCTCCACCACCCGTATCCGGGGGTCACCGATCTCGGCGAGGGCCGCGCCGGTCGCGGCGTCCGGTCCGTCGACGACCACGATGACCTCGATGTCGGTCACGGTCTGGGCGAGGACGCTGCGGACCGCGCGGGTCACCAACGCGGGTCGGGCGAAGGTCGGCACGACCACGCTGACCTGGGGTGTGGAAGCCATGATCACCTGCTCGCTCGGGGTGCGGGAAGTAGGTGCGCACGGTGACGCTGTCAGGCGTGGGCGGCTCGTCGGTGAATGCCGGGCAGCTACCAGGCGTACAGCTCGGGTCACCGGACGGGCGCGGCGCCGGTGCGGGTTACCCTCAGGCCGTCGAAGGGGGTGGGTGGTGGCGGACGCGGAACTCGTGGTCGAGGTGACCGGCACGGTGGCCACGGTGGTGATCCGCAACCCGGGTCGCCGCAACGCGATGACGACGGCGATGTGGCGGCAGCTCCCGGTGCTGCTCGACGGCCTGGCGGCCGACCCGGCGGTACGCGTCCTGGTGCTCACCGGCGCGGACGGCACCTTCTGCGCCGGTGCCGACCTCGGTGACCTCGACGAGGTGCTGAACCCGGGCGACGGCAACGTGGTGGACGTGGCGGAGCGGCGGCTGGCCGACTTCGCCAAGCCGACCGTCGCCGCCGTGCGGGGTGCCTGCGTCGGCGGTGGCTGCCTGCTGGCCGTCGCCTGTGACCTGCGGCTGGCCGCCGACGACGCGCGGTTCGGTGTGCCACCTGCACGGCTCGGCCTGGTCTATCCGGCGCCGGCCACCCGGCGGCTGACCCGGCTGGTCGGCCCGTCGACGGCCAAGCACCTGCTCTTCACGGGTGAGCTGGTCGACGCCGACCGGGCGCTGCGCACCGGCCTGGTGGACGAGGTGCTGTCCGGCACCGGTCTGGCCGCCCGGATCGATGCGCTCACCGCGACGATCGCGGAACGCTCGCAGCTCAGCGTCGCCGCCGCAAAGGAGATCGTGGACGGTCGGGCCGACGCCGACCGCATCGGCTGGTGGCACGGGCAGGCGCGAGACAGCGGTGAGGCCCGGGAGGGCGTCGCTGCCTTCCACGAACGCCGTCCGGCCCGCTTCGGCTGGACCCCTCCGACGTCCGGCTGACCGTCCGGCCCTGGCCGGCCCGCCCTGGCCCGGCCGGTCAGGGCCGGACGCGACCCGGCGGCTCAGGGACGGGCGAGTAGGCCCCGGGGGCGTACCGAGTGGATCGGCTCGGCCGCGCCGCCCTCGGCCCGCAGGATGTGGTTCGCGGCCAGGATGCCGGTGGCCGCGGACCGCTCCATCAGCGCGCTGGGGAAGTCGGTGCGGATGCCGTCGCCGGCCAGGTAGAGCCCCGCGGCCTCGGTGCGTACCCCGGGCCGTCCGGGATGGCTTCCGGGGGTGAAGGCGGGGGCCTTGGCCTCCACCCGAGCGCGCCGCTCGCGAATTCGCAGCCGGTGCGTCTCCGGCCAGAGCGCGCCCAGGTCGGCCCACATCCGGTCGGCCAGCTCGTCGGCGGACACGTCCGGATCGCAGGCGTACGCGTGCAGCTCGATCACCGAGCCGCCGGTCTGCGCGGCCCAGCGTCGCGGCTCCTCCTCCAGTCGGTGGTACAGCGTGACCGAGTCCAGGGTGGACTGGCGGGACACCCCGTTGAAGGTCGCCCGACCCGGGTCCACGTCCCCGTCGCACCAGTGCCTCGCCACCGCGTACGGCGGACCGGACCGACCGTACGCGGGCATCGCCGCCGCCAGCGCCGGTGCCGCCTCGGCCAGTGTCGGGGAGGCGGCGACCAGGTCGGCCAGCGCCGGTGGGTCGAGGGCCAGCACCACGTGCCGGGCCGGGTACGAGCCGTCGCTGGTGCGTACCCGCCAGCCGGTGCCCTCGCGGTCCAGCGCGGTGGCCGCGACGCCGGTGTGCACGCGACCGCCGTGGCGTTCCAGGTGCCGGGTCAGCGGCTGCCAGATCGCGGTGGCGTAGTCCTCGTCCGGGCAGTCGAAGGCCAGCCCCTCAGGGTTGCCGAGCAGATAGAAGTGGAACTGCACGATCATCTCGGCGGCCGACATCTGCGCCTCGTGGTTGAAGAACGAGTGCGAGAAGACCTCGAAGAGCATGGCCCGCGCCCGGTCCGGCAGTCGCAGCGAGGTGAGCAGGTCGTCGGCGGTGCGGTGGTCGAACTCGGCGTACGTGCGCTCCGGGTGGTAGGTCAGCAGCGGCAGGGCGGCGTCGCGGTCCATCGTGCGCAGGTCGCGTAGTCGCAGGCTGGGGCTGCGGGCCAACAGGGTGAGCAGGTTGGCCGGCGGTGCAGGCGGCAACCGTCCGAACTCCTCGGTCGGCCACTGCGCGCTGAGCACCGGATAACCGGGCACCGGGCGCAGGAAGCGGAGCGTCGGATCGACGCGACGCAGGATGTTGCGCCAGTTGTAGTACTGCCGGAAGAAGGCGTGGAAGCCGTGTTCGTCGACCTGCCCGGTGCCGTCGGCGAGGGTGTCGGGCCAGGCGCCGAGCCGCCCGCCGAGCGTCGGCGCGGCCTCCAGCACCGTCACCTCGACACCGCGTTCGGCGAGCACCACCGCCGCCGACATCCCGGCGATGCCGCCACCGACCACGACCGCCTGCACCGGATGCGGCACCCGGGTCGCGCCACCGCCGCCCGGGTCCACCTGGTGCGGCCGTACGCCGATGAGCCGACCGAACACCTGTGACAGCTTCACACCGCACCTCCCGATGGCCCCTCAGTCTGCCCGACGGGGGTCGGCACCGCCGTACGTGCCGGTGCGCTCGGTGCCGCCGTACGTGCCGGCGTGCTCTCGTGTTAGCAGGGGTCCCTTGTAATACACGAGGCGTTAGCAGGGGACCCTTCCTTACCCGCGGCCCTTATCCGGGGCGGTCGGACGTCGGCCAGACGTACTCGACGTCGGTGGGGGTGTCGTCGCCGAAGATCGGGCGGTAGTGCGCGGGATCCTTGCGCAGCAGCGACGAGCGGTGGCTCAGGTGCAGGTCGGCGCGGCCCAGCCAGGGCGGCAGTTCGCCGGCTTCGGCCAACTCCTGCTGGGTGCGGACCCGCTCGATGCCCCGGGCGGCGGCGAGGTCGGCGGTCAACGTGGTGGCGCAGGTGTCGGCCCGTCCGGTCGCGCACCAGACCGCGCAGACGTCCAGCCCGTAGCGGGTGAGGGCCTCCTCGTAACCGGTCCACATCTTGACAGCGGGATGGTGACGCCAGCCGTACCCGGGGCGGGTCAGCCCACGCAGCACCTGGATCGCCTCCACCCGCTGCTTGCCGAGCCGCCGTTGGTCCAGCGTGTCGGCGCTGGCCAGGAAGTCCGGGTACGGCAGGAAGGTCTGCATGGGGCTGCCGTACCCGTCCACGACCCGGACATGCCGGGCCGGGACTCTCATGATCGTCGCGGGGCTGCGCGGAGCGCGACCGGCTGTTTACCATGCGAAGCATGGCGGAGCCGCTGCTCGATCGCGCCCGGCGGGCAGGCCGCCGGTTGCGGGTCAACGGGGAGCCACGGGCGCACTACGTGGTCTGCGGCCAGGATCCCCTGGCGTACTGGGTGGTGCGGGCGATGCTGGCCGCCGAGACGCAGGCCGGGCGGCTGCGGATCACCCTGATCGTGCCCGAGCGACAGCGGTCACCCGGCCCGGACGGGCGTGACCTGCCCGGCATCGAGGTGATCCCGGCCGACCGGCTGGACGAGGCCACGTTCCGCCGGGCCGGGCTGGCCGGTGCGGCCGGGCTGGCCCTGCTGCACCAGGACGACGTGGGCAACATGCAGGCCGCCCTCTGCGCACAGGAGGTCGAGCCCCGGCTGCGGCTGGTCGTGCGGATGTTCAACACCGGCCTGGCCAACGGCGTACGGCAGATCTTCCCCGACTCGTCGGTGCTCTCCGACGCCTCGATGGCCGCCCCGGCCTTCGTGGCCGCCGCGCTGGGCGAGGTCGCGCCGACGCACTTCCGACACGGCGGGCGCACCCTGTACGTGGCCCGCCGCGACGACGTACGCCCGAGCGAGATCGTCTGCGGGGTGGCCGACACCCGCGACCCCCAGCAGGACCTGGTGCTTCCCGCCGACGACGAGGACGCCGACGTGGTGCTCGCGGAGGCCGTCGGCCGCCCGGCCGGCACCGAGTTGGCCGCCCGTCGGCTGGTCCGCGCCCGACGTCGACGACGCCCGGTCGCGATGTTCCTCGGGGCCGTGCGGGGCTTCGCCACCCGCAAGATCGGCATCGCGGTGTTCGTGCTGCTCGCCGTGATCGCCGCGCTCGGCGGGCTCTACGGGCGCGCCGACCACGTCCCCTGGGCCGAAGGGCTCTACCTGACCATGGTCACCACGCTCAGCGGTCAGGACCCGGACACCGACAAGGGCGGTGTCGTGCAGGCGATGCAGGTGCTGCTCAACCTCGCCGGGGTGGCCCTGATCCCACTGATCACGGCGGTGGTCGTCGACGGCGTGGTCCGGGCGCGGCTGGCCCTGCACGCCGGGCGGAACTTCATCGAGCGTTCCGGGCACGTCGTGGTGGTCGGACTGGGCAACATCGGCACCCGGGTGATGGCCCAGCTCAACGACTTCGGCGTCGAGGTGGTCGCGATCGACAGCAATGCCGACGCCCGGGGTGCCGGGTTGGCCCGGCGGCTGGGCGTACCGCTGGTGGTGGGCGACGCGGCGCAGGAGGAGACGCTGCGCGCCGCCTCGATCGCCACCTGCCAGGCGCTGGTGGTGGTCTCCACCGACGACGGCGCCAACCTGCGCGCGGCGCTGAACGGCCGGACCGTGAACGACCAGCTCCGGGTGGTGCTGCGGCTCTTCGACGGCGACTTCGCCGAGCGGGTGCAGCGGGCCTTCGGCATCGGCACCTCCCGCAGCGTCTCCTACCTGGCGGCACCGTCGTTCGCGGCGGCCCTGCTGGACCGCGCGGTGATCGCCACCATCCCGGTCGGCCGGCACGCGTTGTTGGTCACCGAGGTCGCGGTGGCGGCCGGTTCGAGGCTGGACGGCCGGACACTCGCCAGCGTCGGCCGACCGGGCAGCGTCCGGTTGCTCGCGCACGCCCGGGTCGGGCAGCGTCTCGACTGGTCGCCGGACCGGCGGATGATGGTCTCGGCGGGGGACCGGCTGACCGTGATGGCCCGCCGGGCCGGGCTGAACTCCCTGCTCCGCGAGGTCGCGCCGCCCGAGCCGGAGCCACCGGCACAGACCGGCCCGCCGGTCCCCCGCGAGGCCGATGAGTGACGGCACCGGCCACCACCGAGTGAGCAGCTCGGGTCAGGCGCGGGTGGGGCGCAGCGCGTACCAGGCGGCACCGAGGGCGAGTACCCCGAGGCCGGCGAGCACGCTGGTGAGGGGCAGGTTGACCACGAGCAGGATGCAGCCGACGAGCCCCACCACGGCGAGTGCCCGCACCGGCAGCCTCCGTGTCGGGTCCCGGCCGAGGGTCAGCGCCGCCGCGTTGGTGATCGCGTAGTAGACCAGCACGGTGACGCTGGAGAAGCCGATCGCGGCCCGGACGTCGCCGAGCGCCACCACCAGGATCACCACGGCGGCGACGGCCAGTTCGGCGCGGTGCGGCACCCGGTGTACGGGGTGCACGGCCGCCAGGGCTGCTGGCAGGTCGCGGCGGCGGGCCATCGCCAGCGTGGTGCGGCCCACCCCGGCCAGCAGCGACAGCAGCACCCCGGTCACCGCGACGGTCGCCCCGGCACGGACCATCCACGCCAGGCCGGGCAGCCCGGCGGCGCTCACCACGTCGGCCAGCGGTGCGGTCGATCCGGCGAGCCGGTCCGGCCCGAGCACCCCGAGCGCGATCACGGCCAGCACCAGATAGATCACCAGCACCAGGCCGAGCGCCAGCGGCACCGCCCGAGGGATGGTCCGCTCCGGCTCGCGCACCTCCTCACCGAGGGTGGCGATCCGGGCGTACCCGGCGAAGGCGAAGAAGAGCAGCCCGGCGGCGGTGAGCACGCCCCGCGCGGAGCCGCCGGGCTGGTCGATCCGGTCGATCTGGACGCCGGTCGCGCCGGCCACCGCGACCAGGGCCAGCACCGCCAGCACGACCAGTACCAGGACCCGAGTGGCGGTGGCGGTCTTGGTGACCCCGCGCAGGTTCACGCCGGTCACCGCGACGACGGCGGCGACGGCCACGAGCCGGGCCTGCCCGGGCCAGAGGTACGCCCCGACGGTCAGCGCCATCGCCGCGCAACTGGCCGTCTTGCCGACCACGAATCCCCAGCCGGCAACGAATCCGGCGAACGGACCGAGTCGTTCCCGGCCGTAGACATAGGTGCCGCCGGACTCCGGGTAGCGGGCCGCCAGCCGGGCCGAGCTGGTCGCGTTGCAGAACGCCACCGCACCGGCCAGCGCCAGCGCGACCAGCAGCCCGATGCCGCCGGCTGCCGCAGCGGCCGGGGCGAAGACCACGAAGACGCCCGCGCCGAGCATCGACCCCAGACCGATGACGACTGCATCCGGTACGCCCAACCGCCGTGCCAACCGTTCCACGGCGGCAGCCTAGGGGCGTTCGATGAACGAAGCACTCCAATCGCGTAGCCGACCGGGGAGCGGCAGCCCGTCCCAGGGCACCCGGTGCAGCAGCCGGTCCAACAACAGGCCCAGCAGCAGGGCCGCCAGCCCGTCGGTGAGCCAGTGGAAGTTCAGATACGTGGTGGTGACCAGCAGGATCGCCGGGGGCGCGTACCGGACCAGCCGGTAGAGCCCGGTCGGGAGCCGGCCGGCGGTCAGCGAGAGCAGCAGCACGGCGATCACGCCGTACCAGACGATCGCGTTGGCGACGTGGCCCGACGGGTACGACATCGAGTAGACGTCCGCCGGCAGATCGTGGAAGATCCGCACCGCCTCCTCCGGTGCCAGGAACGGCTCCTTGACCGAGGCGGTCGGGGCGGCCCGGTCGGTCCAGAGCTTGAGCGGGCCGATCGTCAGCATGGTGATCACGAAGGCGGCCCCCACCAGCAGGAACGGCCGGATCGTACGGCGCCGCCAGGCCACCGCCACGGCCAGTCCGCCGGAGAGCGGCAACAACAGCCCGCCGCCCTGACCGAGCAGATTGAACGCCCGGGCGATCCAGTACAACGGGGTCGGTGCGTGAGCGAAGGCCCACTCGCTCACCGCGAGGTCGAGACCGTAGTACCGGCCGGTGGCGAGCACTGCGGTCAGCGCCGCGAACCCGGCGATCAGCAGGGCGTCGAACCACCAGCCGGCCGGGCGTACCGGCGCCGGGCGCAGCCTCCGGGGTGTCGTTTCCCGCACCCCGCCACGCTACCGGCCCGCCCGGACGGACGGACCGCGCCTCCGCCTCGGCACTGTGGGGCCGACCACGCGGGGAAGCGTTCCGGGCGGCGAGCCGTCAGACTTGACGCCGTGCGGATCACTTCGGCCCTCGTAGACCCGGCGTTGCTCGACCTGCCCTGGTCGACACCGCTGGAGGAGTGGCCGGCCGAACACCTGGTCGCGCTGCCGCAGGGCATCTCCCGGCACGTGGTGCGCTTCGTACGCCTCGGCGGCTTCGTCTACGCGGTCAAGGAGACCGGCGAGCGGGTGGCCGAGCGGGAGTACGACCTGCTGCGCGCGCTGGAACGGATCGACTTCCCGTCGGTGGAGGCGGTGGCGATCGTCGCCGACCGGCAGTCCGACGCCGGTGAGCCGCTCGACCCGGTGCTGATCACCCGGCACCTCCAGTTCTCCCTGCCGTACCGGGCGTTGTTCTCGCACACGCTGCGGCCGGAGACGATGGGCCGGCTGCTGGACGCGCTCGCCGCGCTGCTGGTCCGGATGCACCTGACCGGCTTCTTCTGGGGCGACTGCTCGCTGTCGAACACGCTGTTCCGGCGGGACGCGGGCGCGTTCGCCGCGTACCTGGTCGACGCGGAGACCGGGGCGCTGCGCAGCGCGCTCTCCAACGGCCAGCGCGGCGAGGACCTGGAGATCGCCCGGGTCAACATCTTCGGCGAGGCGCTCGACCTCGCCGCCGCCGGCCTGCTGCACGACTCGATCGACCCGGAGGTGGTCTGCGAGGAGGTCGTGCAGCGGTACGAGCGGCTCTGGCACGAGATCACCTACGAGCAGCAGGTGGAGCGGGACGCCCGACACGACGTCGAGGGTCGGATCCGGCGACTCAACGAACTGGGCTTCGACGTGGCCGAGGTGGCCATGTCGACGATCGACAACGGGCGGTACCTGATCCGGCCGAAGGTGGTCGACGCCGGCTACCACCACCGGCGACTGCTCCGGCTGACCGGCCTGGACGCCGAGGAGAACCAGGCCCGCAGACTGCTGAACGACCTCGACGCGTACCGGGCGGAGAGCGACCTGATCGACGAGCAGCAGGCCGCGCACCGCTGGTTGACCGAGGTGTTCGAGCCGGTGGTCCGCGCGGTGCCCGCGCACCTGCGGCGCAAGTTGGAGCCGCAGGAGCTGTTCGCGCAGATCATCGAGCACAAGTGGCTGCTCTCCGAGGAGGCCGGCCGGGACGTCGGCATGCGGCACGCGGTGCACTCGTTCCTCGGCGACGTGCTGGTGCACCGCCCCGACGAGCAGGCGGTGCTCGGCGTGGAGATCCCGGCGCCCCGCTGACCTGACCAGGTCACTCGACCCAGTCGCCGCCGCGCATCACCCGGACGACCTGAAGGTCGTCGTCGAGCACCACCAGATCGGCGCGCAGGCCGGGCTGGAGGGCGCCGGCCTGGTCGGCGAGGCCGATCGCGAGCGCCGGCGTGGTGGACACCATGCGGACCGCGTCGGGCACCGGGACCCCGGCGGCCACCGCGTTGCGCAGCGCCGCGTCCATGGTCAGGGTGCTGCCGGCGATCGCGCCGTCGCGGGCCAGTCGGGCCTCGCCGCCGGTCACGGTCACCGCCTGCCCGCCCAACTCGTACTCGCCGTCGGGCATCCCGGCGGCGGCCATCGCGTCGGTGATCAACGCACAGCGCTCCGGACCGGCGGTGCCGGTGGCGAAGGTCAACGTGCCCTGGTGCAGGTGCACCCCGTCGGCGACCAGCTCGCACACCACGTTGGGCGCGGTCAGCAACGCCACCACCGGCCCCGGCTCGCGGTGGTGCACCGGACGCATGCCGTTGAACAGGTGGGTGCCGACGTTCGCCCCGGCCGCCACCGCGGCCACGGTCTGCTCGTACGTCGCGTCGGTGTGTCCGACCGCGGCGACCACACCGTGCCGGGTGAGCAGCTCGATGGCCTCCAGCGCGCCGGGGCGCTCCGGGGCGAGGGTGACCATCCGGACCGCTCCGTCACCGAGCTTGATCAACTCGTCCAGCTCGTCGGTGGACGGGTCGCGGAGGAACTCCGGGTTCTGCGCGCCGCAGCGGGCGGCGGACAGGTACGGCCCCTCGAAGTGGATACCGGCCAGCACGCCGTCGCCCACCAGCGGCGCGAACGCGGTGGTGGCCGCGCGCATCAGGTCGAACGGCGCGCTGACCAGGCTGGCGAGCAGACTGGTGGTGCCGTGCCGCAGGTGGAACGCGGCGGCGGCGCGGGCCTGGTCGGCGTCGCCGGTGGTGAAGGTGTGCCCACCGCCGCCGTGGGTGTGCATGTCGACGAAACCGGGCACCACCCAGTGGCCGTCCCGGACCGACGGGTACTCGGCGACGGCGCTGATCCGGTCACCCCTGACCTCGACGCAACCCTGCCGGACCACCCCGCTCGGGGTGACCACCTTGCCGTTAACCCGTTCGGTCATCACGTCTCCAACTGGTCGAGGGCGAGCAGGGCGGCACCGAGGCAGCCCGCCTCGTCGCCGAGGGCGGCCGGGACCAGTCGCGGCTCCCGGTGGAACGTCAGCCGGTCCCGCAGCGCCGTACGCAGCGGGTCGAACAGCCCGGCACCGGCCTGGGCGAGCCCACCGCCCAGGACGATCGTCTCCACGTCGAAGAGGGCCTGGCCGGTGGCCAACCCGTCGGCCAGCGCCGCGACGGCCTCCCGCCAGACCCGACTGGCGATCTCCTCACCGGCCGCCGCGCGGGCGGCCACCTCGGCGGCGCTCACCATCGTCGGCCGCGTACCCGAGCCGGTGGCGGACCCGCCGTCCGACCCGGCGCGGTCGGTGGCGGCGCTCGACCCGGCGTGTTCAACGGCGGACCCGTCGGTGGCCGGCGTGCTGGCGGACCCGGCGGCGCTGGTGAGTGCGGCGTAGCGGCGGGCGACGGCGGAGGCGGAGGCGATCGACTCCAGGCAGCCGGCCCGGCCGCAGCCGCAGGGCGGGCCGTCCGGGCGGACCAGGATGTGGCCGAGTTCGCCAGCCGCGCCGTGCGCGCCGGTGGCGGCCGATCCGGCGACCACGTGTGCGGCGGCGATGCCGGTGCCGATGGCCACGAACAGCACGTGCCCGGCGTCGCGACCGGCCCCGAGGCGCGCCTCGGCGAGTCCGCCGGCCCGCACGTCGTGCCCGAGCGCCGTGGGCAGGCCGAGCCGTGCCGTGGCCAGCGCCCGCAGGGGTACGTCCCGGAAGCCCACGTTCGCCGACCAGACCGCGACGCCGCGTGCCTCGTCGACCACGCCCGGCACCACGATGCCGAGTGCAGCCGGGGCGAGGCCGTCGGCGCGGGCCTTTTCGGCCAGCCCCTCGGCCACGGCGAGGATCGTGTCGACGACCGCCTCGGCTCCCCGGGCCGCCTCGGTGGGGTGTCGTTCGGCGTGCACCACGGCACCGTCGGGTCGGATCAGCGCGCACTTCATCCCGGTGCCGCCGACGTCGAGTGCGACGACGACCCGCTCGTGTGCTGGGGTCACGTGAGTACCACGGACCTGCTCAGGTGCCGGGGTGCGTCGGGGTCGAGTCCGCGACTGGTGGCCAGGGCGACGGCGAAGCGTTGGGCCAGGATCAGGTCGGCCATCGGGTCCACCGGCGTCCGCCCGGCGGCCCAGCGGCCCAGCACGGTCCGGACACCGTGGGTGCGGCTGTGCGCGAACGCGGCACCGGTGGCGGCGACGTCCTCGGGCAGCCCGTCGGGCAGCTCGCCGAAGGCCCAGACCAGCCGGCCGGGCGCGGCCACCGAGATCGGGCCGTGCCGGTAGTCCATCGCCGGGTACGCCTCGGCCCAGAAGGTGGCCGCCTCGCGGCACTTGAGCGCCGCTTCCTGGGCCAGCCCGATCGTCCAGCCCCGGCCGAGGAAGGTGACCTGCTCAATCAGGGTCGGGTCGATCGGCAGCGGGGCGCGGACCGCGACCTCCGCGTCGGCGACCAGCGCGGTGATGTTGTCGCCCAGGTGGGCGCGGAGCAGCGCCAGCGCGGTGGTGGGGAAGCGGGTCTGGATCACCGAGCGCTCGTCGGCGAAGGGCATGGTGACGTTGGCGTCGGCGATGTCGACCGCCGGTGAGGCGGGGTCGCCCACCAGCACGGTGGTCGGGATCTGCCCGCGTACTGCGGCGAGCAGGTCGAGGACCTCGGTCGTGGTGCCGGAGCGGGTGATCGCCAGCAGCCGGTCGTACCGTCGGCCGGCGGGGAACTCGCTGGCCTGGAAGGCATCGGTCTCGCCGTGCCCGGCGGCCTCGCGGCGGGCCGCGTACGCGGAGGCCATGAACCACGAGGTGCCGCAGCCGACGACGGCGACCCGTTCACCGGTGCGGGGAAGTCGGTCGACCACCGAGGGGGCCAGGTCGGCCGCCCGGCGCCAGCAGTCCGGCTGACTCGTGATCTCTGCGGAAACGTACGCCATGAGAACTCCTCGCTGGCCGGCTCGCTGCGCAGGGCAGCGTGTCGCGTCGTGCAGGTGTCACTGCGGTGCAGTTTGTCGCGCGGTGCCACTCAGTGCGCTGCGCCATGAAGCTCACTGCGCGATGATGCTCACTGCGCGATACGGCTCGTTAACCGCATCTTTCGAGCGCCATTCTGCTCGAAACGCGGCGGTAATGGCAACCGCAGGGGTGAACGCGCAGCCGGAGGTTTTGCCACATCGTAGTTTCGCGCACTACTGTGCACGCAACCAATCACGGATCGTGCAGTGACGGAGGCTCCGGGGTGGACCGCTACGCGAGATGGAACGCCCTGCTCGAAATGCTGACCGACTCCGGCCGGGTCACCGTCGAGGAGGCCGCCGAGCGCCTGGACGTCTCGCAGGCCACCATCCGTCGCGACTTCGACCAGCTCGCCCAGCAGCAGATGATCACGCGTACCCGGGGTGGTGCGGTCGCCAATGGCGTCTCGTACGACCTGCCGCTGCGCTACAAGACCGCCAAGCACTCCGCCGAGAAGCAGCGCATCGGCACCGCCGCCGCGGCGCTGGTGTCGCCGGGCACGGTGGTCGGCCTCAACGGCGGCACCACCAGCACCGAGGTCGCCCGGGCGCTGGCCGTCCGCCCGGATCTCAACACCAACGCCGAGGGCGCGCAGTTGACCGTGGTCACCAACGCCCTGAACATCGCCAACGAGCTGCTGGTGCGGTCCCGGATGAAGGTCGTGGTGGCCGGCGGGGTGGTGCGGCCCAAGTCGTTCGAGCTGGTCGGCCCGCTGGGCGGGGCGCTGCTGCGCGAGGTCACCCTGGACGTGGCGCTGCTCGGCGTGGACGCGATCGATCCGCAGCTCGGCGCCGCCGCCCACCACGAGGGCGAGGCGGCGATGAACAACCTGATGGTGGCCCGGGCCAAGCGGGTGGTGATCATCGCGGACTCGTCCAAGTTGGGCGGTCACGCCTTCGCCCGCATCTGCTCGGTGGACCGGGTCGAGACGCTGGTCACCGACTCGGGTGCGGCACCCGAGGTGGTCGATGCCTTCCGCGTCGCCGGCGTCCACGTCATCTGCGCCTGACCTGCAAGGAAGGGCCCCTTCCTAACGTCTCCGGTAGAGCAGGGGACCCCTGCTAACACATCTCTCGGCGTGGCGATGCATACCGGGTATTGCCTTCCGCTGCATACCGCGTATGGTGTCGTCGTCGCCCACACACCAACGGGGGAGGTGCAGCTTGCCAGCTGTCCTGGAAATCGAAGGTCTACGAAAGACGTACCGGAGCCGACGACGTGGCACCCGCAACGCCTTGGACGGCTTCGACATGCGCGTCGAGGCGGGGCAGGTGCACGGCTTCCTCGGCCCCAACGGGTCGGGCAAGACCACCACACTGCGTACGCTGCTCGGCCTGATCCGGCCCGACGGCGGCCGAATGGCGATCCTCGGGCACGAGGTGCCCGCAGCGCTGCCGCAGGTCGCCGGTCAGGTCGGCGCGATCGTGGAGAGCCCGCAGTTCTTCCCGCACTTCAGCGCCAAGGACACCCTGTCGCTGCTGGCCGGCGCCGGTGACGTGCCCGCGCAGCGGGTCGACGAGGTGCTGGAACTCGTCGGGCTGCGGGACCGGGCCGGCGAGCGGGTCAAGACGTACTCGCTCGGCATGAAGCAGCGACTGGCGGTCGCGTCGGCGCTGCTCAAGAACCCACGGCTGCTGATCCTGGACGAGCCGGCCAACGGCCTCGACCCGGGCGGCATCCGGGAGATGCGCACCCTGATGCGCAACCTCTCCGAGTCCGGGATGACGGTGGTGCTGTCCAGCCACATCCTCGGCGAGATCCAGCTCATCTGCGACTCGGTCACCATCATCTCGCTGGGCCGGCGGGTCGCCTTCGGCCCGGTCGACGAGGTGTTGGCGCAGCACTCGTCCGGCGGGGTACGGGTCCGGCTGGAGGCCGTGACCGACCTGCCGGTCGCCGCCGCCGCGCTGACCCAGGCCGGCGTACGGGTCACCACGAACGAGGACCACCTGATGCTCGCCGGGGTGGACAAGCCGGCCACCGTCACCCGGCTCCTCGCCGAGCAGGGCCTCTACGTCAGCGAACTCGCACCGATCGCGGTGGACCTGGAGAGCGTCTTCCTCGAACTGACCGCCACCGCACCGGTCCCCGGTCAGCACCGGCAGGTCGACCAGTCCGTACGAATGGATGGGGCGGCACCGTCCGCGCCCACCGCAGGAGGTTGGGGCGCGTGAGTCTCTTCCGTACCGAGCTGCGCCGGCTGGCCAAGCGGCGCTTCACCCGCTTCATGACGGCCGGTGGCCTGCTGGTGCTGGCCCTCGTCGTGGTCGGCATGTTCCTCAGCAATCAGAAGATCGACGCCGGCCAGTGGGCTGAGGCCGAGCGCGCCGCCGACCGGCAGCACCAGGAGCAGGTCCGCGGGGCCGAGCAGGAACGCGCCGCCTGCGAGCGGGCGAAGACGGCGGGCGAGGAGTTCTGGACGGACGACTGCGCCGACATCAGCGCGCCGGCGCGTGAGGACATCCAGGCAGAGTGGTTCCTGCCCTCGACGTTCGACTTCCGGGACAGCTTCGGCGACATGCTGATCCCGCTCGCCGCGATCCTGGCCCTGATCGGGTTCGTGGTCGGTGCCTCCTTCGTCGGCGCCGAGTGGAGCACCGGCGGGATGATGAACCTGCTGCTCTGGCGACCGAAACGGCTGACCGTGCTGCTGACCAAGCTGGGCGCGCTGCTCACCGGGCTGCTCGCCCTGGCGCTGCCTGCCACGGTGGCCTGGTTCGGCAGCCTGTGGCTGGTCGCCAACCTGCGCGGCAGCACTGCGGAGATGACCTCCGGCGTCTGGCAGTCGTTCCTGCTCACCGGGCTTCGTGGCATCGTGCTGGCGCTGGTGGCGGCGACGGTGGGCTTCGCCCTGGCGTCGCTGGGTCGGCACACCGCGATGGCGCTCGGCGGGGCGATCGGAGTGTTGGTGGTCGGTCAAGTGGCGATCGCCATGCTGCTGAGCATGATCCAGGTGCGCTACCTCGACGCGTGGCTGCTGCCCACCTACGCGTACGCCTGGATGACCAAGAAGGTCGAGCTCCAGGACTGGCGCTCCTGCAACGACTCGTACACCGGCATGTGTGAGCCGGCCACGCTGGACATCACCTGGCAGCACTCGTCGGCGCTGTTCACCGTCGGCATCGTGCTGGTCCTCGGCGGGGCACTCTGGGCGATGCGCCGCCGCGACATCAACTGAACCGACCGACTGCGGACACACACCGCCACCACCGACCCCGAGGTCAGTGGTGGCGGTGCTGCGTTCGCGGCGCAGTGCGTCGGATGATGCCCCTGGTTAGGCTGGTGGCCCGGTTGGCGCTGCTCGCGCCGGCCGCCCCTCGCAGAGGAGCCCCATGCAGCCCGCCGACGCCGCTGAGACAGCGGAGACCGGTCCGGACGCCGTCACGGTGCCGCCGCCACGGTCCGCCCCCGAGGTGGAGTCGACCCCGGCACCGCCGGACGTGGATGCCGCTGGCCCGGGTGAAACCGACCCGGACGACGACGCCGCGCCGGAGGCGGCCACTCCGCCCCCCGCCGGGCTCAGCGACCGCGACCGCGAGATCCTCGCCTTCGAACGTCAGTGGTGGCGGCACGCCGGTGCCAAGGAACAGGCCATCCGGGACCGTTTCGGGCTCTCCGCGACCCGCTACTACCAGTTGCTGAACGGATTGCTGGACAATCCGGCCGCGCTGGCCGCCGACCCGGTGCTGGTGGGTCGGCTGGTCCGGCTGCGCGCCTCCCGCGCGCGGAACAGGCGCCGCTGACCGGGGAGAATGTCGGACCGTGCGGCGGGTAGCCGGGGCACGGAGGTGGCGACGATGACCGGAGCCGACCCGGCGCGACCAAGGCGTACCGCACATGCGACGTATCCGAGGACGGACGCGGGGCTGCCCGAGGCCGTCTCCGAGGAACGTCGGCGGGGTCCGGCGGTCGGCACCGCGCCGACCATGCGGGTACGCTCCGCGTCCGCTCCGCCACCGGGCCGGACGGTCAACGAGGACCTGGTGTTCCGCTTCGGCCCACTGGTCGGGGTGCTAGACGGGGCGACGGTCCCGGAGGGCTTCGACACCGGCTGCGTACACGGGCCGCAGTGGTATGTCCGGCACCTGGCCGCCCGGCTGGGGTTGGCCGAGGCGATCCGCCCGGCGGCGACGTTGGTGAGCAACCTGGCGGCGGCGATCCTGGCAGTCCGCGCCGACCACGGCGGGCAGTGTGATCTCGACCACCCCGGGACGCCGTCGAGCACGGTGTGTCTGCTGCGCGATGGCGGTGACCAGGTCGACTACCTGGTGCTCTGCGACAGTCCGCTGGTGCTCGACATCGGCGGACGGGTCGGGGTGGTCACCGACGACCGGCTGGCCACCTCGGTGGCCCGCCTGCGTGCCGTCGCCACCGCGCTGCCCGATTCGGCCGACCGGGCGACCCGCTTCCGGCACGCCGTCACCGCACAGCGCGAGCAGATGAACCGTACGCACGGTTACTGGGTCGCCGCCGCCGACCCGGACGCGGCGTACCAGGCGGTGGTCGGCACCCTGCCGTTGCGGGGCCCGGAGGCGCTGCGGCGCGCGGTGCTGCTCAGCGACGGAGCCTCCGCCGCCGTCGAGGAGTTCGGCCTCTTCGACTGGGCCGGCCTGCTGGACGTGGTGTCCACCGGCGGGCCGGGCGGGCTCGTCGACCTGGTCCGGGCGGCCGAGCGGGACCACCCCGACCGGCTGCGCCGGCACAAACCGGCCGACGACGCGTCCGCCGTCTACTGCGAGTTCACTCGGTCGGACGACAGCGGAGCGTGAGCTAGGACGAAATCCGGTCCGACCGGTCGAACCCGTCCGCCGGAGGGGTCGGTCGGCGCGGACCGGGTGGACTTGCGGCGCCGGGCGCGGGAGACTGCGGCACGTGACGGGTGCGGTCCGGTTGGAGCCGGTAGACGAGAAGAACCTCGAACCGTTGCTCTCCGTAGCGGCGGCCGAGGCGGAACCGGCCGAGGTGATGCCGCCGGTGGAGGCACCGGCCGGTTGGTCGCACGCCCGGCGGGAGGCGTTCCGGGACTACCACCGGGCCAGCTTCGGCGGGCTCGACGGCCCGACCCGCACCGCCATGTACGCCATCCTGGCCGGCGGTGAGGTGGTCGGCATGATCCGGATGACCCGGCGCGACACGCCGGACACCGTCGAGGTGGGCATGTGGCTGGGCCAGTCCGCCCGGGGCCAGGGCATCGGGCGGGCGGCGCTGTGCGAACTGCTCAACCTCGCGCCGGACGCCGGGGTGCGGACCGTGGTCGCGGACACCACGGCGGACAACCACGGCGCCCTGTACGTGCTGGAGAGGTGCGGCGCCAAACTGCGCGAGGACGGCGACCGGGTGTCCGCCGAGATCTCCCTCGACCCCACCCGCTGACCCCGACCCCACCCATTTCCCGCACCCCCGTGGGTCAGCTGCGCTTGTCGGCGTAGGCGGCCAGCCAGGCGACCTGGGCGGGGTCGAGGGACGGGCGTACCCGGGAACGGGCGGTGGCGACGTGGTCGGCGGTGACCGTGGCGGCGGTCAGCGACTCGCGCATCGCGGCCAGCGCCGCCTCCCGGACCAGCGCCGCGCAGTCGGCGGCGGAGAAGCCGTCCAGCTCCGCGCCGAGCGAGGGAAGGTCGACGTCCTCGGCGAGCGGCACGTTGCGGGCGGCGGCCCGCAGGATCTCCGCCCGCGCCTCGGCGTCCGGCGGCGGTACGTAGACCAGCCGTTCCAGCCGCCCGGGACGCAGCAGCGCCGGGTCGACCAGGTCCGGCCGGTTCGTCGCGCCGATCACCACCACGTTGCGCAGCGACTCGACGCCGTCCATCTCGGTGAGCAGCGCGGCCACCACCCGGTCGGTGGTGCCGCCGTCGCTGGCCTGGCCGCGTACCGGCGCCAGGGCGTCCACCTCGTCCAGGAACACCAGCGTCGGCGCGGCCTCGCGGGCCCGCCGGAACAGTTCACGGACGGCACGTTCGCTCTCGCCGACCCACTTGGACAGCAGCTCGGCGCCCTTGACCGAGAGCACGTTCGCCCGACCGGACCCGGCCAGCGCGGTCACCAGGAACGTCTTGCCGCAGCCGGGCGGACCGTAGAGCAGCACGCCACGCGGTGGCTGCACGCCGAGGCGGGCGAACGTGTCCGGGTAGGTCAGCGGCCACAGCACCGACTCGGTCAACGTCTGCTTGACCTCGACCAGGTCACCGACGTCGTCGAGGGTCACCCGGGCCAGTTCGAGCGTGGAGGCGGCCATGGTGGTCGGCCGGACCACCTCCAACGCGCCGGTGAAGTCGGCCATCGCGACGGTCGGGTTCTCCACCGACTTCTGCCGCAGGGCCGCGCGCACGCCGGCCTCCCGCACCAGCGCGGCCAGGTCGGCGGCGACGAACCCGGGGGTACGCCCGGCGACCTCGTCGAGCCGTACGTCCTCGGCGAGCGGCACCGGGCGGGTCAGCACGGTGAGCTGTTCCCGACGCAGGGCGGCGTCGGGCAGCGGGACGTCGATCCGTAGCGAGAGCAGGTCCGGGGCGCGCAGCGCCGGGTCGACGGCCTCGGAACGACCGGTGGTGCAGACCACCGCCGATCCGGCCCGGACGATCTCGGCCAGGCACTGCCGGAACACGGTCGCGACCGGGCCGGGACTGTCCGCCGGGGCCAGCGCCTCCACGTCCGAGACCAGCAGCACGGCTGGGCCGCCGGCGACCACCTCGGCGGTCACCGACCGGAGCCGGGCGGCGGCCGAGGAGTTGGTCAGCGCCGCGACCTCGGGCGCCCAGAGCTGGTGCACCCGGGCACCGACCTGCGCTGCCACCGCCCGGACCAGCGCGGACTTCCCCGAACCGGCCGGGCCGGCGACGAGTACGCCGAGCGCGACGGTGGTGCCCAGCCGGCCGAGCACCTCGCCGTGGTGGAAACTCAGGTCCAGCAGTTCGGTCAGCTCCTCGGCCTGCGACCGCAGGCCGGGCAGCTCGTCCACCGAGGGGACGTGCTCCTGGTGCACCTCGCTGTCGGCCCAGACCTCGGCACCGGTCTCCGCGTCGGCGTCGGTGCGACGGTCACCGCCCACCGTCGTACGCCCACCGGCCGGTCGCCCCAGCCCGGCGGAGACGGCGGTCGCCGACCGGCGGACGTCGGTCTCGCCCCGGGTCTCCGGGCCGTGCTCCCACCCGACCAGAGTGTCCATGGTGACCAGGGCCCCCGGGGCGGGGTCGGCGTCGACGACGCGGAGCAGTGTGCTGGTCCAGGCGTAGCCGACCCGGGTGGAGAGGCTGCGTCGGGCGGCCTCCACCAGCGTGCGCGTCGAGGCGTCCGGCAGGACGTCCTGGGGCAGCAGGGAGACGTCGTCCCCGGCGGTGACCACCTTGCCGAGCAGCGCCAGTCGCAGCATCTCGGGGGAGACCACCGCGACGATCTGGGCCGGGCCGGAGAGCAGCACCCGACGGGCGGCGGTGACCGGGGCCGCGCTGACCGTGACCTCCCCGCCGTCGCGGATACCGAGGTTGCCCAGCGTCAGGTCGTCGGCGTGCAGCAGGCCGGCACCGGATCCCGGCTCGGCCTCGGCGGCGATGCCGGCGGTCACCCGCCGACCGGTCAACCGGACCGGATCACCGGCCCGTAACCCGAGCGCGGTCAGCGCCTCGGGGTGCAGCCGGACGATGCCACGCCGGGCGTCCAGCGCGGCCGGACGCAGACTCGCGATCAGGGTCAACTCGGGTTCGCCCACCCGAGCGACCCTAACCGGCCCGGTCACCCCATGTGCGATCAGCCCGGCGGCTGCTCGCCGGTGAGCAGGGACGGGTCACGACGGATCAGCTCGGCCAGCCGGGCCGCCGGGTCCGGCTCCGGCGCGTCCGGAGTGTCGGACCAACCGGGCGCGGTGCCGGTCGCCAACGGCCAGGCCGGCGGTGGCGTGGCGCGCTGACCGCTGACTGCGACCTCCTGACCGACCCAGGCCACCCGCAGGTCGTACGCGGTGCCGTCGTGGTCGACCCGGACGGTGACGCTGGTGCCCGGATGCGCCGCGACCACGGCGCGCAACGCCTCGGCGACCTCCTCCACGACGTGCCGCGGGGGCGTTCCGGGTCCGCGATCCGACGCCCCGGCCCAGCCGGGACCCGCGTTACGGCTGTCCGTCCGGCTCACCGCCGCACCGGCCGGCACGTCCGGTTCCGGATCGGGCTGGTCGTCGGCCGACGGATCCGTGGACCGGCGGCGCAGCGCCTCCTCGCGCCGACGCATCCGGGCCAGTGTCTCGTCCAGTCCGCCCCTCATCCGCCTCACCCCTTCCCACGAGCGGCCGTGAGCCGGTCGGCTCAGGCCCGCTTGTCCCGGATCGCCCGGTCCAGCGCCCGATCGAGGACGACCAGCAGGGCGTCCCGCACCGAGAGCCGGTCCCGGGCGTCGAACTGCACCAGAGGTACGTGCTCACCGATGGCCAGGGCCCACCGGATCGCGTTGAGGTCGTGCGCCAGATGCCCGTCGAAGGCGTTCACCCCGACCACGAAGGGCAGGCCGGCCCGTTCGAAGAAGTCGATCGCCGGGTAGCAGTCGTCCAGCCGGGCGCTGTCCACCACGACCAGCGCGCCGAGCGCGCCCCGGGCCAGGTCGTCCCACATGAAGCCGAAGCGGGCCTGGCCGGGCGTGCCGAACAGATAGAGCTTGAGGCTGCGGTCGATGGTGACGCAGCCGAAGTCCATCGCCACCGTGGTCGTGGTCTTGTCCGAGCGCTGGCCGGGGTCGTCGACCCCGATGCCGGCGATCGTCATCTCCGCCTCGGTGGTCAGCGGCACGATCTCCGATATGGCGCCCACGGTGGTGGTCTTACCCACTCCGAAGCCCCCGGCCACCAGGATCTTGACCGGGATCGGCGGGGTCCGGCGGTGCGCACCCGTACCACCGGACCCCGCCAAGGGCCGGTACGGCGGTGGCGGGGCCACCGGGGCGGGGGGTGGCGGCGGGGTGGCCCGTCCCACCGACGGGGGGACCGGCGCGGAGCCGCCGTAGCGGGCCGCGGCGCTGTTGGCGGAGAGCGCGCCCTGCGGGGCGACCGGCCAGTCAGGAGATTGCACGAAGTCCATCAATCACTCGCAGGATGACGTCGGGGTCGAGGGCGTCGTCGGCATCGTTGACGTGTACGTCCAGATGGCCGGCGGCCCGCAGGTCGCCCACCAGGACCCGGGTCACACCGAAGTGCAACCGGGTCTTCGCGGAGATCTCGGCGACCGAGATCGGGTCGCCGCAGAGTGCCACGATCGCCTGGAGTTCCGGGGTCAGCCGGGCGGTCACACTGGTCCACGGTTCGGGGCCGGGCCGGGCGGTCACCTGGGTCTCCAGGCCGATCGACGGGTCCGCGCCGGCCACCCGCCCGGCCGTGAGCACGAACGGGCGGAGTCCGGTCGGACCGGCCGCCTCCGGTTCCGATCCGACCGCCGCCGGTGCGTCCGCCGGTCCGGCGTCGCCGGCCGGGGCGGGCTCGCGCAGGTAGGGCCGGATCCGGAACACCGGCTCCGGTTCCGCACCGGCGGCGTCGGGATTCATTGCTGAACGGAGTTCTTGAGCTCGGCGATCAGGCGCGGGGTGAGCGCGCTTCCGGCCCGACCGGCGAAGAGGGTCATCTCGTACGCGACGGTGCCGAGGTTGGCCGACCGGTCGGCGACCACACCGAGCACCGAGCCGCTGCTGATCGCGCTGATCAGCAGGTAACCCTCGGCCATGTCCACCACGACCCGGTTCAGCCCGCCCAGCGCGTACCAGCTCGCGGCGCCGCCGGCCAGGCTAGTCATGCCGGAGACCACTGCGGCGAGCCGCTCCGCGTTGGACCGGTCCTTGATCGCGGACATGGCCATCAGCAACCCGTCGGACGAGACGGCGATCGCCTCCAGCACCCCTGCCGTGCTCGAGGTGAAGGTGTCCAGAAGCCAGTTGAACGTGCGGGCCTCGGGGCTGAGGTCGCCGGCCGGGTGACTCTGGTGGTCGAGGTTCTCGTGTACGTGCGGGCTGGTCAAAGTGGCGTTCCTTCTTCGTCGCTGCGGTCGGGACGGACATCGCGCAGAGCCCGGGCGACGCCGGTCTCGAACGCGTTGATGAGATCGCGGACCTCGGCCGGGTCACCGGGATTCTGCGCCATCGTCTGGCGGGGCGTGGTGGCGATCAGGTTTGCGCCCGGCACCCGCCGGCTCAGTTGGGTGGGTGCACCGGAGGGCGCGGGCTCGACCGGCTGCGGGAGCGCCGCCGCCCGGCTCTGCTCGGCCCGGCGTACGCCCGACTCGAACTGCTCGACGAGGGCGCGGGCGGCGACCGGGTCGGCGCCGGTGGCGTCCACCGGACCCACCCGAGGTGCACTTCTGGACAGGCTGGCACCGGGCACCCGCTGCCGGATGCCGGGCAACGGGCCGGTCGGGCCGCTCGGCGCTGTCGGCGCTGTCGGGGTGGGCGGGGTGGGCGGCGGCCCCTGTGCCGGCTCGGTCCCGGCCGGTGTAGCGGGATCGCCGACGGCCGGACGGTCCGGCGTGACGGCGTGGTCCGGCGTGACGGTGTGGTCCGGCGTCACGGTGCCCGGAGCGGTGGCGAAGGCGTCCCAGGACGCACCCAGCTCCATGCTCTCGGTGGCCCGGCTGAGCAGCGTCTGGTCGAAGCCGGGCAGCGCGGCGGCCTCGACCGGTGGCCGGACCGGACCGCCGGCCCCGACCGGCACCGGTTCGGCCTGGGCCGGGCCGCCCAGCGCCGGCATGGGCGGCGGGGCGCCCGGGTCCGGCTGGTGCCGGGTGGGCAGCGCGACGGGCACGCTGGCCCGGGCGGTGGGGATCACGCCGCCGGCGCCGAAGACCAGCGACGCCCGGGGGATCAGCACGGTGGCGGTGACGCCGCCGCCCGGCGTCGCGGACAGACCGACGCCCCAGCCGTGCCGGCGGGCCAGCCGACCCACCACGAAGAGTCCGAGCACCTCGGTCGGAGCGAGGTCGAGCCGTTCCCGGCGGGTGAGCCGGACGTTCTCGTCGGCCAGCCGTGCCTCGGTCATGCCGATCCCGTGGTCGACCACGGTCAGCCGGGCGCCGTCCTCGGTGATCTCGCCGCCGACCACCACGCGGGTGTGCGGCGGGGAGAAGACCGTGGCGTTCTCCATCAACTCGGCCAACGCCAGCACCAGGTCACCGATGATCGCCGGGGCCGCCGATACCTCGGCCGGGACCGCGACGTCGACCCGGGTGTAGTCCTCGATCTCACCGAGGGCGAGTCGGACCGCGTCGGCCAGCGGGACCGGCGCCACGTGGGTGACGTCGCCCGTGGCGCCGGAGAGCACCACCAGGTTGCCGGCGTTGCGTCGCAGCCGGCTGGAGATGTGGTCGAGGCGGTACAGGCTCTCCAGCCGTCCCGGGTCGGCCTCCTGCTGCTCCAGCCGGTCGATCAGCGCGATCTGCCGGCCGACCAGGTTCTGCGTACGCCGGCCGACGTGCCCGAACATCTGGGCCACGTTGCGCCGGCTGGCCACCTGCCGCTCCACCAACTGGGCTGCGGTGCTCTGCACCCGCTCGAAGGCACGGGCCAGGTCACCGATCTCGTCCCGGGCGCGCACGTCGACCCGGTCGAGCCGGATCGGCTGGGCGGTGTCGGTCTCGTCGTCGGCGACCCGCACCAGTTCGGACTCGGCGACTCGGGCGACCCGGTCGGCGGAGCGGGTGAGTCGGGTCAGCGGCCGGGCGACGGTCCGGCCGATGGCCAGGGCGAGCAACACCACCACGACCAGGATCAGCAGCACCAGGGCGGTCACCCAGTACGCCTCGGCGAGGGCGGTCTGCCGGTCCGCCCGGACCTCGGCGGTCACGTCGGCGACCAGCTTCTTCTCCACGAACTGACCCAGGGTGATCAGTGAGGAGATGGTCGGGTAGAGGACCTCGACGGGCGTCTGCGACACCGCGCCCACCGGGTCCAGCGAACTCTGGTCCAGGAAGCCGGGCCCGGTCCGGGCGTCCAGGGCGGCCTGCTCGATGTCCATCAGGGCCAGTTGCTCGGGCGTGATCAGGCCCAGCAACTGGGTGGTCTGCGACTGGAGGGTGGCCATGTTGGCCACGAAGACGGTGGCGAGCTGCGGGCTGGGCCTGGCCGCGACGAGCACCAGCAGGGCGGCGCCGCTGCCGAGTCCCTCGCTCTTGCGCAGGATCCCGTCCAGCGCCAGCACCTGCCGCCCGGCCGAGGTGCGGGTGTCCACGTCGTACGGCAGGCGCAACGAGTCGATCAGTCTGATGTGCACCGGCCCGTACGCGCCGATGACCTGATCCGGGCTGGCCTGTCCGGCCAGCGTGGCGGTGCGTACCTGGGCGAGTTGCCGGACCCCGTCGAGCGCGGTCGTCACCTCCGGGGACAGTTCGTCACCCAACTCGGTGCGCAGGTCGACGATCAGGTCGTCCACCTCCGCGATCTCCTGCACCAGGTCGGTGCGCTCGACCTGCCGCAGCAGCAGGCCGATGGCGAGCATCCGCTCCCGCTGGAGGTGTTGCAGCAGGGTGCCGACGCGGCTGGCGACCCTGACGGTGCTCTCGATGTCGCCGGCTCGCTGGGCGACCCCGGCGCGTTCCCACACCACCGGCAGCGTCAGCCCGAGCATGCAGAGCAGGGGGATGAGCACCAACAGGGCGAGTTTGCCCCGGATCCGGAGCCTATCGAGCAGCATCGAAGGGCCTCCACCGATCCGGGTCGTGGCCGTGCCCGACCGGCTGGAGCGCGCGGTCGCCCGGCGTACGGGTGGGCTCCCACGGGCTGTCGGCTGGCTGCTCCGGGTCGCCGGCTTCGGCGTCGGTGCCCTGCGGCCGGCCGGTGTTGTCTCTCGGGCGAGACAACCACCCGCTCACCGCCAGGGCGACCAGCAGCAGTCCGGCGACGCCGCCCGCGACCATGGTCAGCAGGTCGTCCCGGTCGAGCTGGTCGATCCGCTCCACCAGCAGTCGGTCGATCTCGTCGAGCAGGATCGGCTGGAGTTGCGTGGCGGCCCGCTGGGCGTCGTCCCGCGCGCTGGTCAGCCGGACCAGGTTGACGGTGCCGGTCCGGTTGTCCGGCTGGGAGTGGACCGCCATCGCCTCGGCCGCCCGCTGGTAGGCGTCGAACGGCGTGAGCACGCTCGCGCCCAGGTCGGCGCTGGCCGAGCTGTCCACCACCGCGCGCAGGTTGTTGACCAGGTCGTTGGCGGGTTGCAACGCGGCGAGCCGCAGGGTGGCCAGCTCGCTGAGGGTGCGTACCCGGTCGCTGGCGGGCCGCTGCTGGGCCAGGACCGCGATGTCGACGAGTCGCCCGGCGGCCACCGTCGCCTCCGGCATCTCCTCGCCGACGCCGTCCTGGAGGAAGTACGAGGCGGCACCGGAGTCCCGGATCAGGCCGGAGGTCTCGCGTACCTTGCCGTGCAGGGCCAGCAGCAGGTCGGTGACCTCCCGGTAGGCGCTGTACGCCGCCTCCGGGTCGAGCGACCGCTCGGGCAGCGCCTCCAGCTTGGCCCGGATCCCGGCCCACCGTTCGCTGGTGCTCAGCTCGCCACCGATGCGGGCGTCGACGGCGGCGGCCCGCTCGACGGCCTGCTGGAGGCTCTCCCGAGGCGGTTGGCGGTCGGCCACGGCGGCGCTCTGCGCGTCCACCAGCGCCTCGGTCACCGGTCCGAGGGCGCGCAGGTACTCCACGCCCAGCCGCTCCTGCTTCAGGGCCTCGCGGTCGGCGTCGATGTACTGATGGGCCCGTACGACGAGGAACGCCACCGGCAGCAGCAGCGCGGTGGCGAGTAGCAGCGGCAGTATGCGGCCCGGTGTCCGGGGCTGGCGACGGACCCGCGAAGCGGGAACGGTCATGGTTTCTCCTCCGGGTGGCGCAGTGGTCGGGGGATGGCGTCAAGGAGCCGGTCCCGTGCGCCGGACCGGAAAACTAATCGAACGGGGACTGTCTGTATGGGTCTCTCCGGGTCAGGTTTGCGTCACTTCGAGCGATGTGACGGAGGATTAACTGATTGACTACGGTGGGTGGCTCTTTCCGTGGAGATACGTCGTAGTTACGCGTAGTTTCCAGTGAAAGGCATTAATTTCCAGGATGCGAATTCATCCCAAAGGTTCGCTGCGGAGGATGTGCGGTCGACCCCTTGCGGATGACGATCGGCCGAGTAGGACGGACGTACGGCGGATCTCAGCTACCACTCAGGTTGCGGGCCGTACCGTGTGCCGCATGAGATCGCCGTTCTCGGCCGCACGGATTCGTCGTGCCCTACCCACCGGCCGCCGGTCCGTCGCCGCGTCAGTGGCCGTCGCCCTGCTGGCGGCGGTCGTCGTCTGGGCGGTGTGGCCGGAGCGGCCGAGCTTTCGGACCGAGTCCGCGATGCTCACCGTGCGATCCGGGCCGAACGGCGACGAGCCCGTCGACCTGGACACCACGCTGTATCTGCCGCGCGAGGCCGCCGCCGACCGGAAGGTGCCGGCGGTGCTGCTCGCGCACGGTTTCGGCGGCACCAAGAACTCGGTCCGCACCGACGCTGAGGACCTGGCCGACCGGGGTTACGCGGTGTTGACCTGGACCGCCCGGGGCTTCGGCCGCAGCGGTGGCCAGATCCACCTGGACAGCCCCGACCACGAGGTCCGCGACGCGCAACGACTGCTGGACTGGCTGGCCGACCGCCCGGAGATCCGGACCGACGCGACCGGCGACCCCCGCGTCGGTGTGGTCGGCGGCTCCTACGGCGGCGCGCTGGCGCTGCTGCTCGCCGCCCAGGACCAGCGGGTGGACGCGATCGTCCCGATGATCACCTGGAACGACCTGTCCCGCTCCTTCCTGCCGGAGAGCACCGGTGGGGAACCGACCGGTGGGGTGTTCAAGTCCGGCTGGGCCGGCATCTTCTTCGGTGGCGGCGGCGCCGTCGGCTCCGGGCCGGCCGGAATCTCCGGCACCGGCGCCGAGTCGCCGGAGGGTGCGCCGGACGCCGGGCCGCCCAGCCCCGCGCCGGGCCAGGGGCCGGGCACCGCACCGGGCGCCCCGGCCGCCGGTGGCCTGCCCGATCCCTCCTGCGGCCGGTTCGCCGCCGACGTCTGCGCCGCGTACCTGCGCATCGCCGCCACCGGTCAGGCCGACCAGGCCGCCGTCGACCTGCTGCGCCGTTCCAGCCCGGCCGGCGTGCTGGACCGGATCGAGGCGCCCACCCTGCTGGTACAGGGCGCGGCGGACACCCTCTTCCCGCTCGGCGAGGCCGACGCCAACGCCCGGGGCATCGCCGCCAACGGCACCCCGGTGCGGGTCGCCTGGTTCACCGGCGGCCACGACGGCGGCTCCGGACCGCAGACCGACTCCGACCGGGTGAAGTTCCTGACCGCGCAGTGGCTCGACCACTACGTCGCGGAGACCGGGGACGCGCCCGGCGACACCTTCACCTTCTCCCGTATCGCCGGCTTCGACGCCATGGACCGAGGGCTGGTCGCCACCGGATACCGCACCGACGACTACCCCGGTCTCGGCGGCGACTCCCGCCGCGAGGTGACCGTGGCCGGGCCGCCCCAGCCGGTGGCGAACCCGCCCGGCGGCAACCCCGCCGCGATCTCCTCGGTGCCGTTCGCCGGCTCGTTGAGCTCCCTGCTCAGCGGCGTTGCCGGTGACATACCCGGGCAGCACGCCCGGTTCGAGTCCGAGCCGCTGACCGAGGCGGTCGATATCGTCGGCTCTCCCACCGTCTCGCTGCGGGCCGCGTCGAGCAGCGGCGAGGCGGTCCTCTTCGCCAAGCTCTACGTCGTTGACCCGGAGGGGGCGGCCACCCTGCCCAGCGGGCTGATCGCGCCGATCCGGCTCACCGGCCTGTCGGCCACCGTCGATGCCGCCGAGCCGGTCACCGTCACCCTGCCGGCGATCGTGCACCGGGTGGAGGCCGGGCACCGGCTTCGGCTGGTGGTGGCCACCTCGGACCAGGCGTACACCACCCCGATCGAGCCGGCCGTCTACACGGTCGCGGTCGGTGAGACGCCGGTCAGCCTGCCGACGGTCGACAGCGACCCGATCCCCACCGAGGCGGCGCTCTGGCGCTGGGTGCTGGTCGGGCTGATCGCCGCGATCGTGATCGGGCTCGTCGTGCTGGTGGCCGTGCTGCGCCTGCGGCACCGCCGTCAGGACACCTCGATCCATCCCGAGTACGCGGACACCCCGCTGGCCGTGCGCCATCTGCGCAAGGAGTACGCCGACGGCTTCGTGGCCGTCTCCGAGGTGGACTTCGAGGTGCACCCCGGTCAGGTGGTCGGCCTGCTCGGGCCCAACGGTGCCGGCAAGACCACCACCCTGCGGGTGCTGATGGGGCTGACCCAGCCGACGGCCGGGGAGATCTATGTCTTCGGGCACCGGCTGGTGCCCGGCTCGCCGGTGCTCTCCCGGATCGGCGCGCTCGTCGAGGGGCCCGGGTTCCTGCCGCACCTGTCCGGCCTGGAGAACCTTCGGGCGTACTGGCGGGCGACCGGACGACCGGAGGCCGACGCGCACTTCGAGCAGGCGCTGGAGATCGCCGGGCTGGGCTCGTCGGTGCACCGGCGGGTCCGCAAGTACAGCCACGGCATGCGGCAACGGTTGGCCATCGCCCAGGCCATGCTCGGCCTGCCCGAGCTGCTGGTGCTCGACGAGCCGACCGACGGGTTGGACCCGCCGCAGATCGCCGAGATGCGTCGGGTGCTCCAGCGGTACGCCACGGACGGTCGCGCGGTGCTGGTCTCCAGTCACCTGCTCGCCGAGGTGGAGCAGACCTGCACGCACGCCGTGGTGGTCAACAAGGGCCGGATCGTGGCCTCCGGGCCGGTGGAGGACATCGTCGGCGACTCGCCGAGCGTGCTGTTCGAGGTGAGCGACCCGACCGCGGCCCGGGACGTGCTCAACGACCTCGGCGGCGTACGGGTGCTGGACGACGCCGACGGGCACCTGGTGGTGGACACCAACGGCACCGCCCGTAGCGAGGTGGTCGCCGAGCTGGTGCGGGCCGGTATCGGGGTGGACCGGGTGGTGCCCCGGCGTCGCCTGGAGGATGCGTTCCTCGCCCTGGTGGGCGAGAACTCTCGGGGAAGCGGGGACCGGTGATGGCGGGATCGACCGTGCAGCCGACGCGGGAGGAGTCCGGGGTGGCTCCGTCGGGAGCCGCCGCCGGCTACCGGCCGTCGAGGACGCTGCCGTTCGGGGCCGAGTTCCGCCGACAGGCGGCGCGGCGGCGTACCCAGTTGGCGCTCGGCTTCATGGTGCTGCTGCCGTTGATCATCCTGATCGCGTTCCAGTTCGACTCGGGTGACGACGACAGCGGCCGGGGGGAGTTCGGCAGCCTGGTCTCGTTCGCCACCTCCGGCGGGCTGAACTTCACCCTGTTCACCATCTTCGTCTCCGCCTCGTTCCTGCTGGTCGTGGTGGTGGCGCTGTTCAGTGGTGACACGGTGGCCAGCGAGGCGAGCTGGGGCAGCCTGCGCTACCTGTTGGCGGTGCCGGTGCCCCGGGCCCGGCTGCTGACCGTGAAGCTGCTGGTGGCGCTCGCGTACTCGGCGTTCGCGCTGGTGCTGCTCGCCGGCACGGCCCTGCTGATCGGCACCCTCCGGTACGGCTGGTCACCCCTGCGCAGCACGGTCGCCGCGCAGCTCGAACCCGGCGAGGGGCTGCTCCGCCTGCTCGCGGTGCTCGGCTATCTGGCGGTGGTGCTGCTGGTCGTCGCCGGTCTGGCGTTCCTGCTCTCGGTGGTCACCGACGCCGCGCTGGGCGCGGTGGGCGGTGCGGTGCTGCTGTGGATCCTCTCCAGCATCCTGGACCAGATCACCGCGCTCGGCGCGATCCGGTCGTTCCTGCCGACCCACTACAGCACCGCCTGGCTGGGGTTGCTCTCCACGCCCGTGCAGACCGACGACATCGTCCGGGGCGCCATCTCGGCGATCTGCTACGCCACCCTCTTCTGGGGGCTCGCCTTCTGGCGCTTCACCCGCAAGGACATCACCAGCTGAGTGCGGCGTCGACGCCGCCGTCCGTCCGGTCGGCTGGCGTCGGCGTCGACGCCGTTCGCTCCTTCCAGGCGCTGACTCCGATCCGGCCGGTGTTGCCGAGGTCGATCGGCCCCTCCATGTCGAGGTCCTGCGCCGGCTGTCCGGTCACCGAAGCGATCTCCAGGCGCGCGGCGTCGGTGGCGACCACGGTCGGATCGTCGACCAGGTTGCGCCAGATCACGGCCGCCCCGGCCGCGTCGCCCGGTGCCAGCACCAGCGGCCGGGGTGGGGCGTCGAAGCCCGAGGCGATCCCTGCCGCCCCGGGGACCACCCGGACGGTGATCCGTGCCCCCTCGCCGTCGTAGAGCCGCCGCGCCGGTCGGTTCCGCGATCCCCCGTGGCGGCATCGCGGGACCGGGTACCGCTCGGCGTACCGGCTGGTGGGACGAAGGTGGCCGCCTCCAGACCCGGCTGGATGGCCGGCTCCGGCCGGTGTGGGCGCAACATGTTGCCGTCATGTGTCGACCGTGTACAGGGGAACTTACCGAGAGTGACCGAAAGGATCATCGTCGCGGGGGGTTTCTTTGGAAGTTCCAGTCGCTACCATCGATGTGGGAGCGTTCCCAAAGGAAGAGATTGCATCGACAAATATTTATCAGTCCCGCATTCTGGATGCCCTCGTCCATCCACAATGGAGGTTCCGGAATGCGTACTGACCGGTTCGGCGGGCCGGCCCTGTCCCTGTTCCGCATGGTCATCGGCCTGCTGTTTCTCTGCCACGGGTTGTCGTCCCTATTCGGCGTCTTCGGCGGTGCCCGGGGGAGCGGTGAAGCCGTCCCGCTCGGCACGTGGCCAGGTTGGTGGGCCGCGCTGATCCAGGCCGTCTGCGGCGCCCTCGTGCTCGTCGGCCTCTTCACCCGGCCGGCGGCACTGGTGGCGTCGGGCTCGATGGCCTACGCCTACTTCGTCGTCCACCAGCCCGAGGCGCTGCTGCCGCTGCGCAACCACGGCGAGTTGTCCGTGCTGTTCTGCTGGTCGTTCCTGCTGATCGCGGTGCTCGGTCCGGGTAGCTGGGCGGTGGACAACCTGCTGCGCCAGCGCAGCGGGGCCGCGCTGGACGTGAAGGCGGCCGAACGCAGGTCCGTACCGGCCTGATCCGGCTGGTGCGGCGACCAGGCCGACGCTCGTGCGCGACCCTGGACCGGGTCTCCTCCGGCACCGCCGGAGCTCCTCCGGTCCAGGGTCGTCGCGGTCTTTCAGGCGGTGACGGCGGTGAGGAATCGCTCACAGGCTGAGATCGAACGCTGACGAGCGCGCCGGGATTGCCTAGACTCGGCGGCACAACTGAATACCTCATCCAGAGGGGCTGAGGGATACGGCCCGACGACGCCCCGGCAACCACCCCACGCGCTCATCGCTGAGCGTCCCGTGGGGCAGGTGCCAATTCCGTCCCCGCCGCAGAGTGCGATGTGGGGGAAGATGAGAGGACTCGGACATGACGTCGACGCTCGCCCCCGGAATCGACACCACCGCCAGCCCCGCCCGCGCCCTGGTCTGCCGTGCCTGTTCCGCCCGCTACCCGCTGGCCGCACAGCACGCCTGTTACGAGTGTTTCGGCCCGCTGGAGGTCGACTACGACCCGGCGGCCCTCGCCACCGTGACCCGCGAGCAGATCGAGGCGGGCCCGCAGAACATCTGGCGCTACGCGGCGCTGCTCCCCGCCGGCCAGGACCCGGCCACCCGGGTCACCCTGGACCCCGGTTTTACGCCGTTGGTCGCCGCCGACCAGCTCGCCGCCGAGCTGGGCATCACCGGCCCGCTCTGGATCAAGGACGACAGCGCCAACCCCACCCACTCGTTCAAGGACCGGGTCGTCTCGGTCGCGCTGACCGCCGCCCGGGTACTCGGCTTCTCCCGGTTCGCCTGCGCCTCCACCGGCAACCTGGCCAACTCCGTCGCCGCCCACGCGGCCCGGGCCGGTACCCCGTCGGTGGTCTTCATCCCCAGTGACCTGGAGCAGGGCAAGGTCGTGACGACCGCCGTCTACGGCGGTGAACTGGTCGCCATCGACGGCTCGTACGACGACGTGAACCGGCTCTGCGGCGAGCTGGTGGAGACCGACGAGTTCGAGGACACCGCCTTCGTCAACGTCAACGTCCGGCCGTACTACGCGGAGGGCTCCAAGACGCTCGGCTACGAGGTCGCCGAGCAGCTCGGCTGGCGGATCCCGGCCCAGGTGGTCATCCCGATGGCCTCCGGTGAGCTGCTCACCAAGGTCGACAAGGCGTTCAGCGAGCTGGTCGAGATCGGCCTGGTCGAGGCGCCGGCCGGCGGATGGAAGGTCTTCGGCGCCCAGTCGGCCGGGTGCAACCCGATCGCCACCGCCCTGCACGGCGGCGGTGACACCATCACCCCGGTCAAGCCGACCGGGATCGCCAAGTCGCTCAACATCGGCGACCCGGCCGCCGGCCTGTACGCCCTGGAGGCGGTACGCCGGACCGGCGGTTGGATGGACTACGCCGACGACGACGAGATCCGGGCCGCCGTGCGGCTGTTGGCGCGTACCACCGGGGTCTTCGCCGAGACGGCCGGTGGGGTGACCGTCGCGGTGCTGCGCAAGCTGGTCGAGTCCGGGAAGCTGGACCCGACCGCGGAGACGGTGGTCTACAACACCGGCGAGGGGCTCAAGACGCTCGACGCCGTCGCGGGCGAGGTCGGGCCGACCCACCGGATCAAGCCGTCGCTGCGGGCCGCCCGCGACGCCGGACTGCTCGGCTGAGGCACACCGCGAGCCCGTCGACCGGGTGGCATGGTGCACGCCGACCGATCCGCCGGGTAACGGGCTTTTAGCGGTGAGTGCAGAAAACACGCCGTCGAGTACTTGACGGCAGGAACCGGGCGGCGCAAGATGCTTCGTGCGGGAGGGCGTTTCGCCGTAGACTTTCAGTCTTTACGACCCAGCGCCGGAGGCGTTGTGCGATCGTCCCTCCCGACCAAGCTTTCCGAAGGGGCCGGCGAATAATCGCTGGCCCCTTCGTTCGTCGTCGCGCAGGCTGCGGACATGGCCATCACCATCACCTCCTTCGGTGCCGACGACGAGTCGGCCATCGAGCAGGCGTTCCGGGTCGGCGCCGACTACTCCGCCACCGACCTGCCGGACTACCCCCCGTTCAGCCGGCAGCGGTTCGCCTCGCTGTTCCACCAACCGATGCCGGGCACCGAGACGCTCGCCCTGCTGGCCCACGTCGACGGCGTCCCCGCCGGCTACCTGCTGCTCGACCTGCCGCAGCTGGACAACACCGAGAACGCCTCCGCCGAACTCGTCGTGCATCCGGACCATCGCCGCCGGGGAGTCGGTCGGGCGCTGTTCGAGCGCGGCCTGCGCCTGCTGCGTGAGCGCGGACGCAAACGGGTCAGCGCGATGAGCCGGGCGCACCTGCGCGAGGATCCCGACCAACCCGCCCCGGCCACCCGGTTCGCCGCCACCGTCGGCGCGGTCGACGCCCTGGCCGACGTACGGCGGCGACTGCACGTCGCCGAGCTGGACCAGGCCGCACTGGACACGCTGCTCGCCGACGCCCGGTCCCGGGCCACCGGCTACGAGGTGCTGTTCTGGCGCGGGAACACGCCGGACGACCTGATCGCCGACGTCGCGTACCTGGACGGGCGACTGCTGGCCGACGCGCCCATGGGTGACCTGGCGTGGGAGCCCGAGCAGGTCGACGCGGAGCGGGTACGCGGCACCGAGCGGGCGCTCGAAGCGCGCGGCAAGCGGCGCTACCACGCGGGCGTACGGCACCGGGAGTCCGGTCGACTGGTCGCCTGGACCCTGCTCGACATGTCACCGACCGCTGACTGGCACGCCTTCCAACAGATCACCATCGTCGACCCGGAGCACCGGGGGCGTCGCCTCGGTCTGCTCACGAAGATCGAGAACCTTCGTCACCTGCTCGCCCACGAGCCCGCCGTCCAGGTGATCGACACCTTCAACGCGGACAGCAACGATCACATGATCACGATCAACGAGCAGCTCGGTTTCCGGGTGATGGACCGGTGGAGCAACTGGCAGCTCGACGTCTGAGGTGTGACACGCCCCTACTGATCCCGGGGCTTCCTGTTGCATGATGGCGGGCATGACGGAGACCCCGCACCCCCTCTACGACAGGCACGCCGACACCCTCGACCGCGCGCTGACCGCGATCACGGAGCGCGGGTACTGGTCCGCCTATCCGGAATCACCCAGCCCCCGGGTGTACGGCGAGACCGCGGCCGCCGACGGCAAGGCCGCCTTCGAGGCGTACCTGGGTGGAGACTTCCCGCTCGACCAGCCGGGCGACGGCGACCGGGTCGCCACGGAGACCAGCCCGTTCGGCGTCCCGCTGGACGTCCGCTACCCGCACGCCACCGCCGACCAACTCGTCACCGCCGCGTCCGCGGCGCTGCCCGCGTGGCGGGACGCCGGTCCGCAGGCGCGGGTCGGGGTCTGCCTGGAGATCCTCGCCCGGCTGCACAAGCACGTCTTCGAACTGGCCAACGCCGTGCAGTTCACCAGCGGGCAGGCGTTCGTGATGGCGTTCCAGGCCGGCGGCGCCCACGCGCTCGACCGGGCGCTGGAGGCCGTCGCCTACGCGTACGCGGAGATGACCCGGCACCCCGGGACCGCCGCCTGGGAGAAGGCCGCCGGCAAGGGCGACCCGCTGCGGATGACCAAGACGTTCCACGTGGTGCCGCGCGGCGTCGCCCTGGTCATCGGCTGCAACACGTTCCCGACCTGGAACTCGTACCCCGGACTGTTCGCGTCCCTGGTGACCGGCAACCCGGTGGTGGTCAAGCCGCACCCGCGTGCCGTACTCCCGCTGGCCGTGACGGTGCGCTACGCCCGGGAGGTGCTCGCCGAGGCCGGTTTCGACCCGAACCTGGTCCTGCTCGCCCCCGAGGCACCCGGCGAGAAGCTGGCCTCCACCCTGGCCCTGCACCCGGCCGTCAAGATCGTGGACTTCACCGGTTCCACCGAGTACGGCGACTGGCTGGAGGCCAACGTCCGGCAGGCGGCGGTCTACACCGAGAAGGCCGGGCTCAACACCGTCGTGGTCGACTCCACCGACGACTTCGCCGGGATGTGCCGCAACCTCGGCTTCACCCTGACGCTCTACAGCGGCCAGATGTGCACCACCTCGCAGAACATCCTCATCCCCCGGGACGGCATCGACACCGACCAGGGACACAAGAGCTTCGACGAGGTGGCCGCCGGAATCGCCGCCGCCGTCGGCAAGCTCACCGCCGACCCGGCGCGCGGGGTCGAGCTGACCGGCGCCATCGTCAACGACGGCGTCCTGGACCGCCTCGACGAGGTCACCAAGGTCGGTACGCCAGTGCTGGAGTCGCGTACCGTCACGCACCCGTCGTTCCCGGACGCGGTGGTCCGTACGCCGGCGGTCGTCAAGCTGGACGCGAGCGAGACGGCGACCTACTCGCGGGAGTGGTTCGGACCCATCTCCTTCGCCATCGCCACCGACTCCACCGCGCACAGCCTCGACATCCTCCGCGCGACCGTGGGGGAGAAGGGTGCGCTCACCGCCGCGGTGTACTCGACCGACGAGGCGGTGCTGGACGCCGCCGAGAACACTGCGATCGAGGTCGGGGTGCACCTGTCCGGCAACCTCACCGGCGGCGTCTTCGTGAACCAGTCGGCGGCGTTCTCCGACTTCCACGGAAGCGGGGCGAACGCGGCGGCGAACTCGGCGCTCACCGACGGCGCGTACGTCGCCAACCGCTTCCGCATCGTGCAGAGCCGGCGGCACGCCTAAGGGGTGTGTGCTTCGTGCTTGCGGTGCGGGGTTCCGGGTGCTTGCGGTGCGGGGTGCCCCGGAACCCCGGTGAGTCACCGTCAGAGCATGAGCTGAGCTGATCGGCGGACGGGGCAGGGGTGCCGTTCGCGTCGTGCGGTGGCCTGGGACCCGGGTTCTGCTCAGCCTCGCCTCGCCTCGCCTCGCCTCGGCTGGGCTCGGCTTGGCTGGGCCGGCTCTGCTCGCGCCGAGTCGGTCGGGCTGGGTCGGGTCGGGCCGGGCCGGGCTGGGGCGGTCGGGCGGGCTGCGTTTCGGGCCGGGTCGGGAAGGGCTGGGGCGGGGTGCTGGGGACGGTGCCGGCGGTACTCCAGCCTGCCGCCTTTGCTCTGCTTCACTCCACGCAACACTTCCGGGAAATCGTGCTGGTTCTGGGCAATTGTCATGGCTTTACCGGTGCGGTATCTGTCAGGAGGAACGGATCGCCCTGTTCGTTGCGCAGGTTGAAGCAGAGCAAAGGCGGCGCAGGGGACTAGGCGTGCGCCGCGTCCGCAGGGACAGGCTGGCTGGTCCGCCACCCCGCGACCGTCGTCGCCGAGCGGGAGTTGGGCCGAGCGGGAGTTGGGCCGAGCGGGAGTTGGGCCGAGCGGGAGTTGGGCCGAGCGGGAGTTGGGCCGAGCGGGAGTTGGGCCTAGCAGGGCCAGGCCGAGCAGGGGTTGGAAACGAGCAGGGAGTGGGCCAGTGGGCGGCCCGACCCAGGGCAAGTCCACGGGGCCAGCCGGACCTGGTCGGGTTTCCGGGCAGCCCACCCTGCGGAGGGATCAAGCCTGACCGCCCGGAGCAGGGTGGGCTGCCCGGAAGCCCTCACCCCGACCACGGTGGGCTGCCCGGACACCCCTGCCCGACCGCTGACTACGCCCGGCGACGCATCTGGAGTTCGCGGAGGGTGGGGACGGTCGGGTGCGGCACCCGTACCCCGGTGTCGGCGAAGCCGATCCGTTGGTAGGCGCGGTACGCGCGGTCGTTGCCCACCACGACTTCGAGCATCAGCTCGCGCCGCCCGCAGTCCCGGGACCAGGCGCCCACCGCTTGGATCAGGTTCCCGAGCAGGCCCGTGCCGCGCCACGTCGGGGTGACGTAGACCGCGTAGACCACGGTGACCGCGAGTTCCGTGGGGTGGGCGACACCGCCGGCGTGCCCGACCAGCCGGCCGCCGGGGTCCGCCACGAACTGGGCGGTGTGGGTGCCGGCCGAGACCTGGGCGATCCGGGCGACGTACTCGGCGTGCGGACGGGCGGCGGCCTCCGCGATCGTCTCCAGGAAGGCCAGCGGGGAGTCGGCGAGCATCTCCAGCCGGAGGGCCCGCATCCGGGCGGCGTCCGTCGGCTCGACCCGGCGGACGTCCGCCCGCAGGGTGCCGGTCCCGTCGATGGCGCTGGTCATGTCGGCATGCTTACCACAATGACGTACGGCGATGCCGTCAGTCGGAATACGCCCGATTTGTGGTCGTGCGCGGTCGTCACGCCTCGTGTACCGTGCGATTTCGGTCACCGTTTTCGGGGTCGTCGCGGATCGCTGAAACCGGTGGTCTTCGGGTGCTCGGCGTGCCGGTGCCCGGAGTTGTGGTACGCCGCGCAGAGTGAGGACAACACCGTGGCACAGGGCACCGTGAAGTGGTTCAACGCCGAAAAGGGCTACGGCTTCATCGCCGTCGACGGAGGGCAGGACGTCTTCGTTCACTTCTCCGCGATCGAGATGGACGGCTACAAGGCGCTGGACGACGGCCAGCGGGTGGAGTTCGAGATCGCCCAGGGCCAGAAGGGCCCCCAGGCCGAGCGGGTACGCGTCATCTGAGCACACCCCGGACCTCGCCGGCTGATCGTCGGACGGGGTTTTGGGAACGTGGCCGATGCAGGGCTGCGGCGCCGGGGCCGACCAGGGAAGATCATGGGCCGATCCAGCCATCGCTGAGGAGCGTCCATGTCCGACCAGCCGCCCCCGGCGGGTCCGTCCTCGTCCCCCGACGAGCCGGACCGGCCCTCGCCCGCGAACGAGCCGACCCCGCTGGTGAACGAGCCCGACTCAGTCGCCAACGGGCCCGACCCATCCGCGAACGAGACTGATCGGTCCACTGAGCGGGGCGACGGGCGGCCACCGGTCGACCTCACCGCCCCCAACCCGCAGTCGACCGGATCCGTGACGCCGCCGGTCGACCCGACGGCCCCGACGCCACCGACTGACCCGACGGCGTCGGTCTCGCCGCCGGGTGCCGGTGAGCCGTCCGTGGTGTCGCCGGGGCCGGGCGTCTCGGGCGAGCCCGCTCCGGCCCCGGGTGTGGGGTCGGCGGCCGCCGCGCCGTGGGGCGGTGGCCCCGAGTCCGGCGTGCCCGGCCAGCCGGGTGCACCAGCGCCCGATCCAGGTCAGCCATATCAAGGTGAGCCGTACCCGGGCCAGCCCTATCCCGGTCAGTCGTACCCGAGCCAGGTCGGGGGGCCGCTGCCCTATCCCGGTCAGCCCTATCCGACGTCGCCCTACGGTGGGTACCCGGGGCACGGCCTCGACCCGGCCAGCCCGTTGGTGAATCCGCCCGGTGCCGGGGTGGGCGGCTGGTACGCGCGCTGTGTCGGCGCGGTTCGTCGGGGCTGGCCGGTGCTGCTGCCGATCGTTCTGATCACGCAGGTGCTGCCGGCGATGGTGGTGGCGGTGCTCGGGTTGGTGATCGACCCCACCGCGCGCTGGGAGGACCAGCTCGCCGGCGACAGCGCCGTGCTGCCCACCGGGTTCTGGGCCGACGCCTTCGTGTGGGTGGGCAGCCTGTTCGGGGCGGGTCTGATCGCCAGCCTGGCGCAGTGCGTGGGGTGGGCCGCCGGCACCTGGGTGATCGCCCGGCAGGCGGCGGGTGCCCCGGTCGACCTCGGCACGGCCCTGCGCTACGGGCTCCGGCGGGCGCTCGGGCTCTGGGGTTGGACCCTGCTGTTCGGCATGATCGTGCTGTTCGGCCTCTGCCTCTGCTTCCTGCCCGGCATCTACGCGGTGTTCGCGCTGGCGATGGTCGGCCCGGTCTACCTGTTCGAACGGGACAACCCGATCGGCCGTTCGCACCAGATGCTGCGGCAGCGGCTGGGCCTGCTGCTCGGCCGGTTGGCGCTGGTGATCGGCGCGGTGATCGCCGTGTCGTTGGCCGCGGCCATGATCGAGCAGGCGGCGCTGCTGTCGATCGGCACCGGTCCGATGGACACCCGGATGGTGACCGTGGGCACGGTCGTGGTGACGGTGATGACGGCGCTGCTGACCCTGCCGGCCCACCTCGCCCAGTTGGTCGGGCTGGTCGTCACGTACGCCGAGCAGCGGGCACACGAGGGTCCGGTGAACGACGCCCAACTGGCGCACGAACTCGGCTGATCGCGGCGGTCGTGCTTGCACTCGGCAGGGCAGAGTGCTAAACAAGTCATTGGCACTCGCATGGCGTGAGTGCCAATTGGTCGGGACGGTGGGGCCACCGCCGCACTCGGGGGACGACCCCCGGGCGGGGCAGTGGCCGGTCGTCGCGGGCTATCCGGCCCGGCCGAGGAGACGTCGCCGTCGCCAGGTGGCGACGTCCCAAGGTGCGTACACCAGACGGCCCGTCCGGGGCACACCCCGGCTGGTCCGTGAGTGTCCAGGAGGACAACGCCGTATGGCCAAGATGATCGCGTTCGACGAAGAGGCTCGCCGTGGCCTTGAGCGGGGCATGAACCAGCTCGCCGACGCCGTGAAGGTGACCCTCGGCCCCAAGGGCCGCAACGTCGTGCTCGAGAAGAAGTGGGGTGCCCCCACCATCACCAACGATGGTGTGAGCATCGCCAAGGAGATCGAGCTCGAGGACCCGTACGAGAAGATCGGCGCCGAGCTGGTCAAGGAGGTCGCCAAGAAGACCGACGACGTGGCCGGTGACGGCACGACGACGGCGACCGTCCTGGCCCAGGCTCTCGTTCGCGAGGGTCTGCGCAACGTGGCCGCCGGCGCCAACCCGATGGCCCTGAAGCGGGGCATCGAGACCGCCGTGGCCAGCGTCTCGGAGGAGCTGCTGAAGCTCGCCAAGGACGTCGAGACCAAGGAGCAGATCGCCTCCACCGCCTCCATCTCCGCCGGTGACAACACCGTCGGTGAGATCATCGCCGAGGCGATGGACAAGGTGGGCAAGGAAGGCGTCATCACCGTCGAGGAGAGCAACACCTTCGGGCTGGAGCTGGAGCTCACCGAGGGCATGCGCTTCGACAAGGGCTACATCTCGGCCTACTTCATGACCGACCCGGAGCGTATGGAGGCCGTCTTCGACGACCCGTACATCCTGATCGCCAACAGCAAGATCTCGTCGGTCAAGGACCTGCTCCCGATCCTGGAGAAGGTCATGCAGTCGGGCAAGCCGCTGCTGATCATCGCCGAGGACCTGGAGGGCGAGGCCCTGGCCACCCTGGTGGTCAACAAGGTCCGGGGCACCTTCAAGTCGGTCGCCGTCAAGGCGCCGGGCTTCGGTGACCGCCGCAAGGCCATGCTGACCGACATCGCCATCCTCACCGGTGGCCAGGTCATCAGCGAGGAGGTCGGCCTCAAGCTGGACGCCGCCGGTCTCGACATGCTGGGCCGCGCCCGCAAGGTCGTGGTGACCAAGGACGAGACCACCATCGTCGACGGTGCCGGTGACGCCGAGCAGATCCAGGGCCGGGTCAACCAGATCCGGGCCGAGATCGACAAGAGCGACTCCGACTACGACCGGGAGAAGCTGCAGGAGCGCCTGGCCAAGCTGGCCGGCGGTGTTGCGGTGATCAAGGTCGGCGCGGCCACCGAGGTCGAGCTCAAGGAGCGCAAGCACCGCATCGAGGACGCAGTCCGCAACGCCAAGGCCGCCGTCGAGGAGGGCATCGTCCCGGGTGGTGGTGTCGCGCTGGTGCAGGCCGGCAAGACCGCCTTCGACAAGCTGGACCTGGCCGGCGACGAGGCGACCGGCGCGCAGATCGTCAAGATCGCGCTGGACGCCCCGCTGCGGCAGATCGCCGTCAACGCCGGCCTGGAGGGTGGCGTCGTCGTCGAGCGCGTCCGCAACCTCGACGCCGGCCACGGCCTGAACGCCGCGTCCGGTGAGTATGTGGACCTGCTGGCCGCGGGCATCATCGACCCGGCCAAGGTGACTCGCTCGGCGCTGCAGAACGCCGCGTCGATCGCCGCGCTGTTCCTCACCACCGAGGCCGTCGTGGCGGACAAGCCGGAGAAGACCCCGGCCGCCCCGGCTGGTCCGGGTGGCGGGGACATGGACTTCTGAGTCCAGCTCCAACGCCGGAAAGGGCGGGCCGCGTCAGCGGTCCGCCCTTTTCCTATGTCGGTAGCGGCCGCTCGTCGCGCCGCTGCGCCCGGTCGTACGGTGGTCGGTGCGGCGCCGGTTCGTCGACCAGGATGAGCGGCTCCTCGGGTGCTTCGGCTGCCCCGCTCATCTCCGCCAACTGCTCGGCGTCGCCGTAGTCCAGCCGGTCGATCGGCAGTTGGGCCGGGAGCTCGGGAACCGCGACCAGGGGCACCGCCAGGGTGTCCCGGGTCTGCTCGTCATCCGTGGTCATGGCTGCCTCCTCTATGCAAAACCGTAGGGGGCGTCGATGACCGGGGTGGGTGAACGGTGCTATCGGCGCTTATGAGCCGGTTGACCCGTTCCGGGTTCCGAGCGCCCTGCGGTACAGGAAAAAGACCCGCTCGATCCGGGCACCCGCGCTGCCCGAGTAGAAGGGCACCGGCCCGACCCAGCCGATCTGCGCGAACTCGACGCCGGCCGCCCGCTGGTCCCGTAGGCAGCGACGGAGCAGGACACCGCCGATCCCCGACCCCTCGGCGGCGGGCGCGGTGCCCATCGGCCCGAACCAGCTCGGCCGGGACGACCCGTACGCGGCGAAGCCGAGCACCTCACCGTCGCGCTCGGCCAGGTGGCAGCCGGCGTCGGGACGGCCCACCGAACCGGCCAACTCGGCGTCCCAGGCCCCGCCGAAGGTGGTACGCGCGAACGCGGCCAGCGCCGGCAGGTCGCTCGACTCGGCCCGGCGTACGGTCACGCCCTGCCCGGCCAGTCGGGCCTCGGCCGGTTCGGTGGAGCGCAGGGCGGGCGACGAGTCGTACGACAGGTCGGCGGTCATGTTCCAGGCGGTGCCGTCCTGGCGGTAGCCGAGCGCGAGCGCGAGACAGATCGCCGGGGTGTAGCGGACGTCGATGCCGGGCCAGCCGTAGTGCGGCGGGTTCCCGGCGAGCACCATCGCGACCGCACCCGACTCGGCCAGCACCCGCTCGGCGTGCCCGAGCAGGGCCCGAGCCACCCCCTGACGGCGTACCTCCGGGGCCACCGCCAGCAGGTCCACGTGCGCGGCCTCGCCGGAGCGCGACCCGATCAGGACGCCGACCAGGGCATCCTCCCGGTACGCGCCGAACACCCGCACCGGTCGGTCGGCGGCGGCCCGGTGCCAGAGCGTCGCCACGAGGGGTTCCGCCTCGGCCGCGTCCTCCGGCAGGTCGAGCGCCCGGCGGCACAGGTCCACCACCTCGGCGGCCCGCTCGACGGTCAACTCGGCGATGGTGGTCCCGTCCATGCCTGCCGACCCTAGATCACGACCAGTCCGGTGTCAGGCCGCGATCCGGCATCATCCCCGGGCGGCCTCGACGGCGGCGTACGCGTCGACCAGCCCGGCGCCGGCCACGTTCGCCGTACCGCCGCAGTTGCGGGAGCCGCTCGGGGCGTCGATCGGGGTGGCCGTCTCGCGCAGGATCCGCCGGGTCCGGTCCAGGTCACCGACGAGCTGCGGGTTGGCCGACCACATCAACGCCACCACGCCCGCCACCTGCGGGGTCGCCATGGACGTACCGGCGAGCGCGGCATAACCGCCCCCGGGCATCGCGGAGAGGATGTCTGCGCCCGGCGCCACCAGGTCCGGCTTGTGCACGCCCGACGGGGTGGGACCTCGGGACGAGAAGTCGGTGACCCGCCGCCGCTCGTCCACCGCGCCGACCGTCAGCACGTCCGGGTACGGGGCCGGCGGGTCCTGGATGGACCGGCAGTACGGTCCGGTGTTGCCGGCGGCGGCCACCACGAGGATCCCGGCGGCCTCCAACGCGTCGACGGCGGGCAGCAACGTCCGGGGATCGCAGCCCTCGATCGACGGGCAGCCCCACGAGTTGGTCAGGATCTCCGGGGCCCGGGCCGGGCGTCCCTGCGCGAACGGGTCGCCGCCCGGCGGGAAGGGCGCCAGCATGAACTGGAGACAGTCCAGGTACGCGGCGGGGCTGCCCAGGTTGCGGTCGAGGTTGACGCAGCCCACCCACTGCGCTCCCGGTGCCACGCCGATGCCGCCCCGCCCGACGGCGCTGCCCGCCGTGTGGGTGCCGTGCCCGCTGCGGTCGGTCGGCGTACGGGTGTCGTTCCACGGGTCGAACCATGAGTCGTCGCCGCCCCGGAAGCCCGGGGTCAGCGCCGGGTGCCCGGCGTCCACCCCGGAGTCGGAGCTGCCCACGGTCACCCCGACGCCGGTCACCGCCAGCTCGGACCAGACCCGGTCCGCACCGATCATGGTGATGTTCCAGGGTGGTCCGGTCGGCGCGGACGCGTCGCCACGCGTCGTACCGTCCGGCACCGGTAGCGGGCGCAGCCGCTGGCTGACCAGGACCCGCGCCACCTCGGGCCGGGTCGACAACCAGGCCCGCGTGACCGGCCCGCCGTCCACCTCGATCGCGTTGACCAGGTAGTAGGCGGTGTGGTCGAGCCGCAGGCGGCGCAGATCCCGGCGCAGGTCGGCCTGGGTCCGCTCGGCGGTGTCGACCAGCCGCCGGTAGACCTCCTCGGCGCGGGCGTCCCGGCCCGCCTTGCCCGCCCCGGCCGGCAGGCCGGTGAGGTCGGCCTGCTCGCGCAGCACCACGAACAACCGTTCCCCGTGCAGCCCCGGCTGGCCGGCGACGACGCCTCCGACGCCGACCGTCAGCAGCATCACCACGGCGGTCGTCCAGGCCGTGGCCCGGCGCGGCGGGCGTGCCGAGGGCCGGGCCAGCACCAGCGCGTACGCGGTCGAGAGCAGCAGCGCGATGAGGAGCCCGGCACCGGTGGTGACGGCCACCCAGAACGGGATGTCCCGGCTGCCCGACAGCAGCAGGGTGACCTCCTCCGGGTCGGTGAAGGCCAACGGACCGAAGACGCCCAGCCCGACCAGCCAGGCGGTGGGCAGGCGACCGTGCCGCCGGTCGGTTCGCCGGGTCAGGGCCCGCAGCGCGGCCAGCGCGAAGCCGGCCGGTGGCAGGGTCAGCAGCAGCGGCAACTGGGCACCCGACTGGCCGGTGCCGGCGCCGACCAGCAGCAGCACCACCCCGGCGACCAGCCCGCCGAGCAGTACCAGCCGGGCCGGTCGGGGCGGCTCGCCGACCTCGTGGCGGCCCCAGAAGCGGGCGTCCAGCAGTTCGCCGGCCAGCGCTCCCACGGCGGCGGCGGCCAGCCCGGCCAGCAGCGTCTCCAGCAGCCCGCCGAGCGCGCCGAACCGGACCCAGGGCATCAGCAGGACCAGCCCACCCGCGATGCCGAGCAGGGTCACCACGGTCGGCCGGGGAGCCGGCGGCGCGGCCCGGTCGGGCCCGGCCGCGTCCGGCGGATCACCCACCGGTTCGCAACGATCGCTGACCGGAGCAGGGACCGGCTGCTCTCCGGGCGACTCCGGCCCCGCCCCGGGCGGACCCGGCGGCGTGCTGGGCCATCCCGGCGGCGTGGTGGGCCAACCGGGCGGCGGGAGCGGCCCGGGGCGGGCGCGGCGGGGAGCGGGGGCCAGGCGGGGGGAGAGCCGGTGCGCGAGCAGCGCCAGCAGCGCGGCGGTCACGGCCAGTGCGGCGAGGTACGCCTCGTGGTGCACCGGGGGGATCGTCCGCAGCAGCCCGAGTACGCCCATCGCGAGCGTCGCCGCCAGCCAGACCCGGCCGGTGGCGCGGATCGTGGTCGAGCGGGGGACCAGGGCCAGCGGCAGCGTGGCGGCACCGATCAGGAGCACGGCGAACAGGCCGGCCAGCGGCCAGAGCGGCACGAACCGGTCCAGCCCGCTGAGCAGCAGCACCTGGTCGACCAGCCAACCACCGGCCTGTGTCAGCAGGGCGATGGTGACCGTCACGCCACCGACCAGCACCGCTGCGACAACGGCCCAGGGACTGCCGGCGTCACCGGACGTCAAGTGATCGTCACGCATCCGCACACCTTACGGTCCGGCTTCCACCGGCCGTCCCGGGCGGCCGTCGCATGCCACCAGGTGATCGCTGCGGCTACCGTGGACGGGTGCGCGATCCCCACGTCTTGCGATCCGTTGCCGGCCAGCTCTCGCCCGCCCGCCGGGCCGACGACCTGCGTCGGCTACGGGCCGAGCGCTTCGACGTACTGGTCATCGGCGGTGGCGTGACCGGAGCCGGCGCGGCCGTCGACGCGGCCTCCCGTGGGCTGAAGGTGGCCCTGGTCGAGGCCCGCGACTTCGCGGCCGGCACGTCCAGCCGATCCAGCAAGCTGATCCACGGCGGCCTGCGCTACCTGGAGCAGTTGGAGTTCAACCTGGTGCACGAGGCGCTCACCGAGCGGGGGCTGCTGGCCACCCGGTTGGCGCCGCACCTGGTGCGTCCGGTGCCGATCCTGGTGCCGCTCCCCGCCGGGCAGGGCGTACGCGATCTTCCGGCCCGGGTGCTGCGCCGGGCGTACTACGGCGCCGGAGTGGCCGCGTACGACGTCTTCGCGGGTCTCTTCGGCGGCGGCCGGGGCATGCCACTGCACCGGCACCTGAGTCGCGAGGGTGCCCGCCGGGTCTTCCCGAGCCTGCGCACCGAGGGACTGGCCGGCGCGATCCGCTACTACGACGGCCAGGTGGACGATGCCCGCCTGGTGGTGACGCTGGCCCGCACCGCGGCGAGCCTGGGCGCGACGGTGGTGAGCAGCACCCGGGCGGTCGGGCTGATCCGGCAGGCCCGCGAGGTGACCGGGGTACGGGTCCGCGACCTGGAGGCACCGGCCGGGTCCCCGGAGGGCGAGTTCGAGGTACGCGCCCGCACCGTGATCGCCGCCACCGGCGTGTGGACCGACGACATGTCGCGGATGCTGGACGACGTCGGGCTGCGGCGCGGCATCCGGGTCCGGGCGTCCAAGGGGGTGCACCTGGTGGTGCCCCGCTCGGCGATCACCGGCGAGACCGGGCTGATCCTGCGTACCGCCCGCAGTGTGCTGTTCGTGATCCCCTGGGGCGGGCACTGGATCATCGGCACCACGGACACCGACTGGCGGCTGGACCGGTCGCATCCGGCGGCCTCCGCCAGCGACATCGACTACCTGCTGCGGCAGGTGAACACGGTGCTGGACCGGCCGCTGACCACGGCCGACATCGAGGGCGTCTACGCCGGGCTGCGCCCGTTGCTGGCCGGCGAGGCGGACTCCACCTCGAAGCTGTCCCGGGAGCACGCCGTCATCGAGCCGATGCTCGGGTTGTTGCTGGTGGCTGGCGGCAAGTACACGACGTACCGGGTGATGGCGTCGGACGTGGTCGACCGGGCCGCGCACCGGCTCGGTACGCAACGCCCGTCACGGACCGCCGACCTGCCGTTGCTCGGCGCGGACGGGTACGCGTCGATGTGGCGGGACCGGGCCGACCTGGCCCGTCGGCACGGGGTGCCGGTCGGGGTGGTCGAGCACCTGTTGGAGCGCTACGGCAGCCTGACCCTGGACCTGCTCGCCCTGATCGACGCCGACCCGTTGCAGGCGTCTCCGCTGGCCGGCGCGCCGGAGTACCTCGCGGCGGAGGTGACCTACGCGGCCCGTGCCGAGGGTGCGCTGCATCTGGAGGACGTGCTCACCCGGCGTACCCGGATCTCCTTCGAGACCGCGCACCGGGGGCTGGAGTCGGCCGAGCACGCGGCCGAGCTGATGGGCGCGGTGCTGGGCTGGGACGCGGCCCGGCGGGAGCGCGAGGTGACGCACTACCGGGCGCGGGTGGAGGCGGAGCGGCAGTCCCAGTTGATGCCGGACGACGCGACCGCCGACGCCGCCCGGTTGGGCGCGCCGGATGTGCGCGGCTACCCGGCGGACCGTGGCGCCGACGACGGCGCGGCCGGGCTGCCGCGCTGACCGTGTCCATTCTGGAGATCGGGCGCGGTGGATGTCCGTCCGGACGGTTCCGTGCCCTACCTACGGTAAGGTAAGTTCCGCGCGTGATAGCGCAACCCTGGTCACGGCTGGTGTCCCTGCCCGTCACCATCCTGGTGGTGGTGGCCCTGAGCGGATGCGCCTCGTTCGGCCAGCGCGCCGAACCGGAGACGTCGGCGAGCGGGTCGACCGCCGACCAGCCCGGTGCCGGCGGCGCCGCGACCAGCGGCCAGGGGCGGGTCAGCCTGTTGCAGAACCTCGGCAGCGACGGTCCACTGCGCACCCTGAACGTGGCCCCCGACGGCCGGTGGGAGTGCATCGACTGTGCCGGCGACGGCGTCACCTCGACCGGCACCCTCAGCGAGGAGCACCGCGAGCGGTTGCAGCAGTTGCTCGCCGATCCGGGGCTGGCCGAGGAGACCGACGAGGCCCGGGGTTATCGGGTCACCTGCGTGGGCGCGTTGACGTCCAGCCTGCTCACCTCGGCGGGTCTGATCACCTCGCAGGACTGCCCCGGTGAGGAGCGCCCCGAGGTGGCCGAGGAGATCCTACTGCTGCTCACCCAGAACACCCCGGCCGAGATGGTCGGCTGAGGCCGTCCGCCTCAAAGCACCTCGCCGGGAACGAGCATCGTGCCGCTCAGAGCACCTTGCCGGGATTGAGCAGCCCGGACGGGTCGAGTGCGTCCTTGATCGCCTGATGCACCCGGACGCCCACCGGCCCGATCTCGCGGGCCAGCCACTCCCGCTTGAGCAGTCCGACGCCGTGCTCACCGGTGCAGGTGCCGCCGAGTGCCAGGCCGAGCCGCATGATCTCGTCGAAGGCCCGCCGGCCCCGGTCCAGACTGGCCGGATCGGCCCGGTCGACCACGATGTTGGGGTGCATGTTGCCGTCACCGGCGTGACCGACCACACCGATCGGCACCCGGCACTCGGTGGCGATCCGGGCGACCCCGTCGAGCAGCGCGGCCAGCGCCGCCCGGGGCACCGCCACGTCGTCGATGATCAGGCCGCCGGTGCCGCTCGGGTACGTGTCCGAGGCGTACTTCTCCATCGCCGGGTGGGCGAGGCGTCGGGCCTGTAGCAGGGCGGCGGCCTCCACCGCGTCGGTGGCCGTGTACACCTCGGCGGCACCGGCGGCCGTGCAGACGGCGGCCAACTCGGCCAGGTCCTCGGCGGCGCGGGGACCGGTGTCGACGGCGGCCAGCAGCAGCGCCTCGGCATCGGTGCGCAGCCCCATCGGCCGGTACGCCTCGATCGCCACCAGGTGCGTGCGGTCGAGCAGTTCGAGCAGGCTGGGGGAGAGGCCACGGGCGGCGATGCGGGCCACCGCGTCGCCCGCCTCGGCGGTGGAGCCGAAGACCGCCACCATCGTCAACGACTTCGCCGGTGCGGGCCGCAGCGCCACGGTCACCTCGGTGATCACCCCGAGGGTGCCCTCGGAGCCGACGAAGAGCCGGGTGAGGTCGTACCCGGCGACCCCCTTGGCGGTCCGCCGGCCGGTGCGCAGCACCTCGCCGGAGGCGAGCACCACCTCCAGGCCGAGCACGTACTCGGTGGTGACGCCGTACTTGACGCAGCACATGCCGCCCGCGTTGGTGGCGACGTTGCCGCCGATGGTGGAGGACTCCCAGGAGCCCGGGTCCGGCGGGTACCACAGGCCCTGCTCGGCCACGGCCGCGCTGAGCGCCGCGTTGACCACGCCGGGCTGGACCACCGCGATCCGGCTCACCGGGTCGATCTCCAGGATCGCGTCCATCGCCACGGTGCTCAGCACCACCGCACCCGCGACGGCGTTCGCCGCACCGGCCAGGCCGGTCCGCGCGCCCTGCGGCACCACCGGTACGCCGTGCCGCCCGGCCGCCCGGACCACGGCGGCCACCTCCTCGGTGCGGCGCGGCCGGACCACCGCCAACGGCGTGCCGGACTCACACAGGTCGGCCTCGTCCCGCTCGTGCCCGCGCAGCAGGTCGGGGTCGGTGAGTACCGCGTCCGGGCCGAGCGCGGCGCGGAGGTCGTCGAGGAGGCTGGCCATGGGGCCGAGGCTACGACCGGCCGATGGTGATCATCAACTGCGGGTCGCCGCCGGGTACCGTGGCTGCCGTGATCTACGTGGACCGGCCGGCCTGGCCGGCGCGGGGTCGTCTCTGGTCCCACCTGATCAGTGACGTCTCCGTCGCCGAGCTGCACGCCTTCGCCGAGGCGCTCGGCGCTCCCCGGCGCGGCTTCGACCGGGACCACTACGACATTCCGGCGGAGCGCTTCGCGATGGCGGTCTGGCTCGGTGCGCAGGTGGTGCCGAGCCGCGAACTGGTCCGGCTATTGCGGGCCACCGGACTGCGCCGCCCCAAACACCTCGTCGCCCGGGTCCCGGCCGGTCAGGGCGGTCAGTTCGCGGCTCAGGTTGGCCCGGGCCCGCGCCTGTCCGGCGTCGGCCAGCGGGGCTAGCCGGAACAGCGCGGGCAGGTCGAGCAGGCCGGCGAGCACCCGGGCCCGACCGACCCGGTAGTCCGGTTCCGGCACGTGGGCGTACTCCCGGCGGATCGCGGCCGCGTACCTGTCGTACTCCGGCACCGGTGCGGCCAGCACCGCCAGGTCGGCGTCGCAGAGCAGCACACCGTCGGCGTCCGCCGGGTCCACCGCGTGCCCGGCGGTGAGCAGGACCAGCCGGCCGACCTCGGCAACCTCGGCGGCGGGTAGCCCGGCCCGGGTGAGCAGGACCTCGGCGAGCGCTGCGCTGTCGCGTTCGTTGCGGTCGCCGGGTGCCCGGGGGTCGTACACCGCGTCGTGGCACCAGGCGGCGAGCCGGACCAGGTCGGGTCGGGACGCGGCCGGTGCGTACCGGTCGACGACGTCCAGCACGGCGGTCAGGTGGTCGACGGTGTGGTAGTGGCGGTGCGGCTCCCGCCACCGGGCGAGCAGCTCGGCCCCGGCGTCGTCCACCGCCGTCGGCGTGGTCGCGCCCGCCGAGCGGGCGGCGGCACGCCAGCGTTCGATCAGCCCGGTCACCCGGACGAGTCTGCCGCACCGGGTGGGCGTCCCGTCCCCGGTGTTCCCGACGCACCGACCGTCACCCGACGGGAGGGTGCACCCGGTCGGCGAGGAATGTCCGGTCGTGCCGTGGGTAGTCGCGGCCATGGCGGTGGCCCGGGACCGACGATTGCGCCTGCTGCGCGGCAACCGCATGCGCGACGGCCTGTCGGACGTGGACACGCAGCGGATCGCGGACACGGTCGCGCAACTGCACCACCGGGGCAAGGCCACCCTCAAGGACCGCCTGCACCGGGTGCGGATGTCGCTCGCCCTGGCCCTCCAGGCGGGTCTCGCGGCCGGGCTGGCCTGGGTGGCCGCGCACGAACTGCTGGGCAACCCGCAGCCGGTCTTCGCGCCGATCTCGGCGGTCGGCACCCTCGCCGTCTCGGTGGGCCAGCGGTTCCGTCGGACCGCCGAGCTGATCATCGGGGTGGGTGTCGGGGTGTTCGTCGGCGACCTGCTGGTCTATTTCCTGGGCACCGGTCCGTGGCAGCTCGGACTGATCGTCACCTCGGCGATCCTGCTGACCATCTTCGCCGGGGGCAGCGTCGCCATCGTCATCCAGGCGGCGGCCACCGCGGTGCTGATCGCGACGCTCAGCCCGTCGGTCGAGGACCTGGAGATCCCGCGGTTCATCGACGCGCTCGTCGGCGGCAGCATCGCGTTGCTGGTCACCGCCGTCCTGCTGCCACTCAACCCGCTACGGGTGCTCAACCGCGCCGCCCGGCCGGCCCTGGACCTGCTCGCCGAGCAGCTCGACCACGCCGCCGACGGACTGCGCGACCGGGACCGCGACCGGATCCAGCAGGCGCTGGACCGGCTGCGGGACAACAAGGAGGAGCTGTCCGCACTCACCGAGGCGATCGAGGGCGCGAAGGAGACCGCCCTGCTCTCCCCGGCGCGCTGGCACCGGCGCAGCGAACTGACCCACTACGCCGAGGCGGCCGAGCCGATCGACCGGGCGATGCGCAACAGCGGCACGCTGATCCGGCGGGCTGTCACCCTGATCGAGGACGACGAACCGGTCCCGGGGCCGATGCCGGACGCGGTCGCCCACCTCGCCGAGTCGGTCCGCCTGCTCAAGAAGGAGTTCGCCCAGGGCGAGGAGCCCGAGCAGGCCCGGGAACGGTCGCTGCGCGCGGTCAGCGAGGCCGGCCGGGCGTACGCGGAAGGGGTCGGGTTCTCCGGCAGCGTGGTGGTCGCCCAGGTGCGTACCACCGCCAGCGACCTGATGGTGGCCTCGGGGATCAGCCAGGAGGAGGCGAACCGGCTGGTCCGGCACTCCTTCGGTGAGCTGGACCGGCCCGGTGCGCCGGCCGGCCCGGAACCGGCCGCCAAGGCGCCCACCGCACCCCCGGTCGGCTGAGCCGGGGGCGTGGTGCCGATGCGCCGGGCCGGGTGGGCTCGGCATGACTACGCTGACCGCATGGCCGACACCCCGTCCGGCGGATACCTGCCGCCGTCGCCTCCCGTGCCCGGCGCGCCACCCGGCGGCCCCGGCGCGCCCGGCATGCCACGTCGCCGGTTCCGCTGGCGGCGGGCCCTGGTGCTGGCCGGGGTGATCCTGCTGATCGCCGTCGGCGCGATCTTCATCATCTTCACCATCGGCGCCAGCATCGGCACGGAGGCGTTGCTGGTCGGTACGGCCGCCGCGATCCTGCCGGTGCCGGTGCTGGTGGCCTGCTTCCTCTGGCTCGACCGGTACGAACCGGAGCCGTTGAAGTATCTGATCTTCTGCTTCGCCTGGGGCGCCTTCGTCTCCACCTCGATCTCGTTGCTGGTCAACGAGACGGCCGCCAACTGGTTCGACGACCAGGGACTGCCCGCCGGGCTGACCGCGGTGCTGGTCGCGCCGTTCATCGAGGAGCTGACCAAGACCCTCGGCCCGATCCTGCTGCTGATCTTCCGGCGGCGGGAGTGGTCGGGCATCACCGACGGACTGGTCTACTGCGGACTCTCCGCGATCGGCTTCGCGATGGTGGAGAACATCCTCTACCTGGGTGGCCTCGGGTACGCCTCCGGCGTCGAGCAGTACGGCCCGGCGACCGGCGCACAGCAGGTCATCGCCATCTTCATCGGCCGGATCCTGCTGTTCGGTTTCGCCCACCCGCTGTTCACCTCGTTGGCCGGTATCGGTCTCGGTATCGCCGCCCGGTCGGCCGACCGGCGGGTCCGCTTCTTCGCCCCGGTCGCCGGCCTGCTGCTGGCGATGATGCTGCACGGCGCGTGGAACCTGCTGCCGACGCTGGCCGAGGCCACCGGCGAGGTGCTGATCTCGGTGGTCGGCATCGTCGGTGTGATGGTGCCGATCTTCTTCGGCATGGTCGGCTTCGCGGTCTGGCTGCGGGCCTGGGAGGGCCGGCTCACCGAGCGGGTCCTGCCCGACTACGTCCGGGCCGGGTGGCTGACCCCGCCGGAGGTGGCGGCGCTGAGCAGTCTCGGGCGGCGGCACGCGGCCCGGGTGTGGGCGCAGCGCGTGGGTGGCGAGGCCGGGCTGCGGGCGATGCGCGGCTACCAGTTCGCGGCTACCCGGCTGGCGCTGCTGCGCGACGGCGCGACGCGGGGCCTGGACCGCCGGCCCGCCGACCGGGAACGGACGGCACGGGAGGAACGGGAGTTGTTGGACTCGATCAGCCTGTACCGGTCGTACTTCGTGGGCCGGGACCCGCAGACCCCGGTGGGTGTCTGGGACGGGCAGCGATACCACCTGCGCTTCCCGGACGGCTCACAGCGAGCGGTCGAGGCACCGGAGGAGCCGGTGGTGCCCATCCCGGTGGTGCTCGCGCCACCGCAGCCCCCGCCGCCCGCCTATCCCGCCGGGTACGGCCCGTACGGCTGGCACGGGCAGCACCCGCCCGCGCACTGGCCGCCGGGCCACCGCTGAGCGGGCGGGCGCCTGTTCAGGCCATCAGGCTGGTCAGGAAGTCCCCGAGCCCCTGCGCCATCATCATCAGCGCCGCCCCGATCGACCGGAACATCTGGGCGGCGCCCTCCGGCCGGAACGCCATGAAATAGATCAGGAACGCGAGGCTGCCCCAGGCCAGCACCTTCTTCACGAATACCGGCATCGTCCCTCCCCAGGGCCGGTGGTGCGGCTGGCTTCCCGCCGGGGAGCGTGGCAAACGACGCGGACGGAGTCAGTGCCGTCCGGGAACGGCCGGGAAGCCCACGAGGGGCGGTGCCGTCACCGGGTGTCTCGGTGCTACCGGGTCACAGATAGAGCCCGGTGGCGTCCTCCTCGACCCGCTCGGCGGCCACCGCGTGCACGTCACGCTCGCGCAGCAGCACGTAGCCACGCCCGTGCAGCTCCACCTCCGAGCGGTCGTCCGGGTCGAAGAGCACCCGGTCACCGGAGACGATCGAGCGTACGTGCGGCCCGACTCCGACGGCGGTGGCCCAGGCCAGACGCTTGCCCACGGCTGCGGTGGCGGGGATGACGATGCCGGCGGTGGACCGGCGCTCGCCCTCGCTCCCGTCCACCCGCACCAGCACGCGGTCGTGCAGCAGCCGGATGGGCAGGCCGGAGTCGAGATTCGGGTCGGCTGTCACGCCGCAGACGCTACCGTGTCGCCTCCGACGCACCACCGGTGGTCACCCGGGTTGGGCAGCCGTCCGTGGGGGCAATGTGTGGCGGAAGTTTGCCCTACCGTGGAGCGGTCGGACGTATCCTGTCCGCCCCTGGCGCCCATGCGCGGGCCGAAATCTGCCTGGAGGTGCCCGTGAGCCGGTTCGAGCGGATCCGCAGCCGCGTGCGTCGCGTGTACGAGTCGGGTCGGGATTCGGTGCGTACCGCCCGGAACCGGCCGCCGGACGTGCCGGAGCCGGCCGCCACGGCCTCACCGTCGCGGCCCGGTCCGGCCGCGACGTCGGCCGCCACCGTGGTCGACGAGGAGTCACCGGAGCCCAGGCCCGCCTCCACCTCCAGCCGCGACGACGCGGACGTGCCGCACGCGTTACGCATCGCCGCCGGCTGGTCCTGGCGGCTGATCGTGGTCGGCGTCGTGTTCTGGGCGCTGGTGAAGGTCGTCAGCACGATCAGCATCGTGATCATTCCGCTCGCCGTCGCCCTGCTGCTGTCGGCGTTGCTGGCCCCTGCCGTCGGGTGGCTGCTGCGGGCCCGGTTTCCGAGGTCGCTGGCGACGGCGGTGGTGCTGGTCGCCGGCCTGGCCGCGGTGATCGGCACGTTGACCCTGGTGGTCAACGAGTTCATCAAGGGCGTACCGGAACTGGCCGCGAAGTCGACCCAGGGCCTGCAACAGATCCAGGACTGGCTCAAGACCGGGCCGCTGCACCTGTCCGACAACGACCTCGACCGGTACATCGAGGAGATCCAGCAGTTCGTCAACAACAACACCGAGCGGTTCACCAGCGGCGCCCTCTCCACCGCCGCGACCCTGGCCGAGGTGCTGACCGGTACGGTCCTGGTGCTCTTCGCGGCGTTCTTCTTCCTCCGCGACGGCACCGTCATCTGGCGGTTCCTGGTCCGGCTGTTGCCGGTGGCGGCGCGCTGGAAGGTCGACGACGCCGGTCGGGCCTCCTGGGCGACCCTGGGCGCCTACGTCCGGGCCACCGTGCTGGTCGCCTTCATCGACGCCGTCGGCATCGGGATCTTCCTCGTCATCTTCGACATCCCGTTCGCGTTCCCGCTGGCCGCGCTGGTCTTCCTCGGCGCGTTCATCCCGATCGTCGGCGCCACGCTCTCCGGTGGCGTGGCGGTGCTGGTCGCGCTGGTCGACAGCGGCCCGGTGACCGCGCTGATCATTCTCGGTGTGGTGATCGGTGTGCAGCAGGTGGAGGGGCACATCCTCCAGCCGCTGATCATGGGACGGGCGGTGGCCATCCACCCGCTCGCGGTGATCATCGGGTTGGCCGCCGGCGTGGTGCTCGCCGGGATCACCGGCGCCCTCGTCGCCGTGCCGCTGATCGCGGTGCTCAACACGGCGGTACGCCGCCTCGCCGCACGCCGCGTGCCGGACACCCCGCCGGACGCGGTGGTCGTCGCCTCCCGCGCCCCCTGACCGACGGTGGCCGGGCCCTGCCCGGCTCGGCTTGGGTCCCCGGCGGCCCAGCCTTGCCCGGCGCAGTCGAGCCGACGTCAGTCGGCGGCGAGCCGGGTCAGCGCGCCCTGGACCACCTCACGCCGGGTCGTGTACCAGAACGGCGGCAGTGAACGGCGCAGGAACGGCCCGTACCCACGGGCGGTCTCCAGCCGGGAGTCGAGCACCGCCACCACGCCCCGGTCACCGGTGGCCCGGATCAGTCGCCCGACCCCCTGGGCCAGGCGGACCGCCGCGATGGGGACGCTGACGGCGGCGAAACCGGAGCCGCCCTGGGCATCCACCGCCGCCGCCCGCGCGGCGGCCAGCGGCTCGTCCGGCCGGGGGAAGGGCAGCCGGTCGATCACCACCAACTGGCACGCGTCACCGGGCACGTCCACTCCCTGCCACAGCGACATCACCCCGAACAGGCAGCTCGACCGCTCCTCCCGGAACCTGCGCACCAGCAGCGGCAGCGCCTCCTCGCCCTGGAGCAGCACGGGCAGGTCGGTGCGCGCCCGCAGCAACTCCGCCGCCTGTTGCGCGGCCCGCCGGGACGAGAACAGCCCGAGCGTACGGCCGCCCAGCGCGGTGACCAGTGAGAGCAACTCCTCCCCGGCGGCGTCCGGGAGCCCGGAGACACCGGGCCGGGGCAGGTGCGCCGCCACATAGAGGATGCCCTGGCGGGGGTAGTCGAACGGAGAGCCGACGTCCAGCGACCGCCAGCCCGCGCCGGAGTCGGTCGCCGCCTCGGCCGTGGACCCGGCGGGATCGCCGCCCGACCCGGTGTCGACCGGCGTTGCGCCGCCCGACGCCGTCCGGGGCCGACGGGTGGTGTCGGCGAGCGCGGCGGCGGCCGGCGTCGGCGGGGCGGGCGGCGGCGCGTCCAGCCCCAGGGCCCGGGCCACGGTGTCGAAGCGCCCGCCCAGGGCCAGGGTCGCCGAGGTGGCCACCACGGTCCGCTCGTCGTACAGGTGGGTGGCGAGCGTGCCGGCGACGGACAGGGGCGCGACGACCAGCGCCCGCCGACCGGTGTTGTCGTTGCGCTCCACCCACGCCACGTCGTGCTCCGCCTCGTCCAGCAGCCGCTGGGCGGTGGTGGAGAGTTCGTCCAGCACGGACTTGGCCTGCTGCTTGCGTACCGGGTCGGGGTCGTCGGCCTTGATGTCGCCGATGCTGTCCAGCGCCGCGCGGGTCGCGGCGTCGAGCAGCGTGCAGGCTTCGCGCAGCGGGTCGGGCAGGCCACCGGTGATCCGCCCGACCGGTGCCTCGGCCAGCCCGACCGCGAGGGCGTCACCGGACGCGGTCAGCGCCTCGGCGGTCTCCGGCCGCAGCAACGGGCGGGCCCGCCGGGCGGACCGGTCGATCAGCTCCGGAGTCAGCTCGGCCTGGGCCGCCGAGGAGACCCGGTCGGCCAGCTCGTGCGCCTCGTCCACGACGAGCAGCTTGTGCGGCGGGACGATGTGCCGTCCGGCGAGCATGTCCACGGCGAGCAGGCTGTGGTTGGTCACCACGATGTCGGCCTCCCGGGCGCGGGCCCGGGACGCCTCCGCGAAGCACTCCGCGCCGTACGGGCAGCGGCTCGCGCCGACGCACTCCCGGGCCGGCATGGAGACCAGCCGCCAGGCCTGGTCGTCGACGCCCGGGTCGAGTTCGTCCCGGTCGCCGGTGTCGGTCTCCATGGCCCAGTCCCGCAGGCGCTGGATCTGCTTGCCGAGCCGACCGGCCTCGCCCAGCCACTTGGTGCCGCCGCTGGGGCGCTCGGTCGGTGCGTCGAAGAGGGTGTCCTCCGGCTCGTCCTCGTTGGAGTTCTCCAGGCGGGCCATGCAGAGGTAGTGGTGGCGGCCCTTGAGCACGGCGAAGGTCGGCCGCCGGCCGAGCACCGGCTCGACCGCGTCGGCCAGTCGCGGCAGGTCGTGCTCGACCAGTTGGGACTGCAACGCCAGGGTGGCGGTGGAGACCACCACCGGACCGTCGACGGTCAGCGCCGGTGCCAGGTAGGCCAGGGACTTGCCGGTCCCGGTGCCGGCCTGCACCAGCAGGTGGTCGCCGGAGGAGACGCACTCCTCGATGGCCGTGGCCATCTGCTGCTGACCGGGACGGGCCGCGCCACCGGGCACCGCGCCGACCGCGGCGGCGAGCAGGTCGGCACCGCCGGGCCGGTCACCTCGACGGCGGGCCTTGGCGCGGGCGGAGCCGGTGGCGGTACGGGGCGGAGTCACCGTGGCACGGTACCCGCCGGGGCCGACGCGGACCGTACCGAGCGGCCGTGTTGCGGTGTCACGGTGCGGCAGATATCTCCCCGTCGTCCGGTAACTTCCTGACGGCGACGGGTGGGCGGAATCGGTTAGGGTGCGACTCATGCCGAGCGACGTGGTCCGCGTGATCTACCGCAAGTACGACGGCAGCGCCCACCGCGACTACCCGGCCCGCCGGCTGACCGAGGACGACCTCGGCGTCTGGCTCGGCGTGTCGGCCGGCACCAGCTCCGTCTACCACGGCCGCCCGTCGGTCGAGCAGATCCCGTTCGTGTTGCTCGTGCCGCATCACGCCTGGTGGACCGGCATGTTCAACCCGCCCCCGCGCACCAGCGAGGTCTACTGCGACATCACCAGCCCGGCCCGCTGGGAGGGCGAGGACACGGTGCACCTGATCGACCTGGACCTGGACGTGGTCCGACGTCGGGAGACCGGCCTGGTCGAGCTGCGTGACGAGGACGAGTTCGCCGAGCACCGGGCCCGCTTCGGCTACCCCGACGACCTGGTGGTGGAGGCCGAGGCGGCGGCACGGTGGCTGCTCGGTGCCCTGGGTGACGGCACCGAGCCGTTCGCCTCCGCGTACCGCAAATGGTTGGCCTTGGTGGTCTGAGCCCGGCCCGCGTCGGCGTCGCCGCGCGCCACCTCCGTGGTCGCGCGATGATGCTGCGATGGGCTACGAGGGAACTGACGTGGTGGCGCCGGTCGGCGGCGCGGTACGCGACCTGCTCCGGGTGCCGCCCGGAGGGCCGGTCGACCTCGGGGCGATCGACCCGCGTGCGACGCCCGGGCTGCCCGGCCCGGAGGTGACCGGGCCGGACCGCAAGGGCTGGGCCCGCCGGCAGGTCAGATGGGTCGGCGACGGGTTGGCCCGCCAGCAGGAGATGCTGTTCGCCGGTGCGAAGGCCGACCCGGGGTCGGGACGGCGGGTGCTGCTGGTCCTCCAGGCGATGGACTGTGGTGGCAAGGACGGCACGGTCAAGCGGGTGGTCGGCGCGATGAACCCGCTCGGCGTGCACATCCGGGCGTTCGGTCCGCCGACCGCCGAGGAGCTACGGCACCACTTCCTGTGGCGAATCCGACAGGCGCTGCCGCCCGCAGGTCATCTGGGGGTGTTCAACCGGTCGCACTACGAGGACATCCTGGTGCCCCGGGTGCAGGAGCGCGCGCCGGAGGAGGTCTGGCGGCCCCGGTACGCCGAGATCGACGACTTCGAGCGGGAGTTGACCGACGGCCGTACGGCGATCGTCAAAGTCTTCCTGCACATCTCGCACACCGAGCAGGCGCGCCGGCTGCTGGCCCGGCTGGACGACCCGACGAAGCACTGGAAGTACCACCCCTCCGACGTCGACGCCCGCGCCCGCTGGGACGACTACCAGGCCGCGTACGCGGAGCTGCTCGGTCGGTGCGGCAGGGACGCCGCGCCCTGGTACGCGGTGCCGGCGGACCGGAAGTGGTATCGGGACTGGGCGGTGGCGCACCTGCTGCGTGAGACGTTCGACACCCTCTCGCTCGGGTATCCGCCCGCGGATTTCGACATCGCGGGTGAACGGGAGCGGTTGTTGAGGACAGCGGGTCTGCTGAAGGTGAACGGAAGTTGAACGAGCGGTGAATGGCACCTGGCCAGGGGTGGGCCGACGAAGGACCGCTCGGGGGGTTCCCTAGCATTCCCTCAGCAGGGCGCCGGACGGCGGCTGCACCCCTACCACCGACACGACGAGGTCCGTGCTGTGAGGTTTTCATTCCGCCCCAACGAGGGCGCCTTCTACGAGCTCTTCACCAGGGCTGCGCAGAACCTGGTCCGGGGTACCGCGCTGCTGAACGAGCTGGCCCTGCCCGATGTCGAGGTGCAGTCGGTCAGCGAACGGCTCACCGAGGTCGAGCACGACAGTGACCAGATCACCCACGAGTTGTTCAAGAAGATCAACTCGACCTTCGTCACTCCGTTCGACCGGGAGGACATCTACCGGTTGGGGTCGCTGCTCGACGACGTGATGGACCACCTGGAGGCGGTCGGCAACCTGCTCTACCTGTACGGGCTGACCAAGCTGCCCTCGCTGCCCCGGGAGATGCACGAACTGGTGCACGTCCTCGACCAGCAGGCCAAGTTGACCGCCGAGGCGATGCCCCGGCTGAAGTCGATGAAGGACCTGGAGGACTACTGGATCGAGATCAACCGCCTGGAGAACGACGGCGACCAGGCGTACCGGATGCTGCTGGTGCGGCTCTTCTCCGGCGAGTACGACGCCTTGACCGTGCTCAAGATGAAGGAGGTCGCCGACGAGCTCGAGGCCGCGTGCGACGCCTTCGAGCACGTGGCGAACACCGTCGAGACCATCGCGGTCAAGGAGTCCTGATCCTGTGAGTCCCGAGCTCATCGCGGTGCTTGCGGTGATCGGGGTGGCCCTGGTGTTCGACTACACCAACGGCTTCCACGATGCCGCCAACGCGATCGCGACCAGCATCTCCACCCGGGCGCTCACACCCCGGGTCGCGCTCGCCATGGCGGCGGTCGGCAACTTCATCGGCGCCCACTTCGGCGCCGAGGTCGCCAAGACCGTCGGCAGCGGGCTGGTGGCTCTGCCCACCGGTGTGTCCAGCCTCGGTATCGTTTTCGCCGGGGTCATCGGCGCGATCACCTGGAACATCATCACCTGGTATTTCGGGCTGCCGTCGTCCTCCTCGCACGCGCTGATCGGTGGCCTGGTCGGCTCGACCGTGGCGGCCTCCGGCACCGTGCTCTGGTCGGGCATCGGCGAGAACGTGATCATCCCGATGATCCTGTCGCCGATGGTCGGCTTCATCCTCGGCTACATCGCGATGATCGCCGTGCAGTGGATCTTCCGCAAGGGTCACCCGGGCAAGCTGAACCGGGGCTTCCGCTGGGCGCAGACCGCCTCGGCGGCGGCCATGTCGGTCGGCCACGGCATGCAGGACGCCGCCAAGACCATCGGCATCGTGGTGCTCGCCCTCTTCGTCGGTGGCTACCAGGAGGACGCCACCTACATCCCGGAGTGGGCGTTCTGGACCTCGGCCGCCGTGCTGGCCGCCGGCACCTACGCCGGTGGTTGGCGGATCATTCGTACCCTCGGGCGGAAGATCATCGACCTGCGTCCGCCGGAGGGCTTCGCGGCCGAGACCGTGGCCAGCGGCGTGCTCTACTTCAACGCGCTGGTCCTCGGCGCGCCCATCTCGACCACCCACACGATCACCTCGGCGATCATGGGCGTCGGGGCGACCAAGCGGCTCTCCGCCGTGCGGTGGGGCGTGGCCGGCAACATCGTCGGCGCCTGGATCCTGACCTTCCCGGCGGCCGGCTCGATCGGCGCGCTGATGTACTTCGTCGTGCGCCCCCTGTTCAGCTGAGGTGAAAGGAAGGGTCCCCTGCTAACGCCTCGCGTATAGCAGGGGACCCTTCCTAACATCGCTCAGAGGTAGGAGACGCCGATCTGCGCGCGGACGTCGTCCAGCAGGGTCATGCTCTCCAGGGTCGCCGAGTGCGGCACCAGCGGGCTCTCGGTCAGCCCCTCGGCCAGGCAGCGCTGCACCTCGATCGCCTCGTACTGGTAGCCGTTGCCGACCAGCTCCGCGCTGATCGTCTCGGCCGGCGAGTCCGCCCGGTGCAGGACGAAGCCGTCCGGCCGGAAGAACGGATCGGGCAGCTCGATCCGCCCGGTGGTGCCGATGATCGAGGCGGTGAGCCCGGTCGCCCCGACCATGCCGCAGCTCAGCGTGGCGACGGCCCCGGAGTCGTACCCGAGGACGATGCCGGTGTTCTCGTCCGTGCCCTCCGGGCCCAGCTTCGCCCACGACCGGACGTGCTGCGGCACGCCGAGGATCAGGTGGGCCAGGCTCACCGGGTAGACGCCCAGGTCCAGCAGCGCACCCCCGCCCAGCGCCCGGGCCCGCATCCGGTGCTCGGGCGGGAACGGCCCGGCAACGCCGAAGTCGGCGCGTACGCCGGTGACCGTGCCGATCGCCCCCTCGGCGATCAGCTCGCAGGCGCGCAGGATGAGCGGGTTGCACCGCATCCACATGGCCTCCATCAGGAAGACGCCGCCCGCGCGCGCGGTCTGGACCAGCTCGGTGCTGGTGGCCAGGTCGAGCGTGAACGGCTTCTCCACCAGCGCCGGCTTGCCGGCGGCCAGGCAGGTGCGGGCCGCCTCGTAGTGCGCGGCGTGCGGGGTGGCGACGTAGATCGCGTCCACCTCGGGGTCTGCGGCCAGATCGTCCCAGGTGCCGTGCGCTCGGGTCGCGCCGTGTCGTTCGGCGAAGCGCTCGGCGCTCTCGGCGGTCCGTGAGCCGACCGCGACGAGTTCCGCGCCCGGCACCAGGCGGAGGTCTTCGGCGAAGCGAGCGGCGATGTGGCCGGTGGCCAGGATGCCCCAACGAGTCATGGCGTGACGCTACCGAAGATCACCTCCGGGCGGCACCGCTGATCCACCGCTCGGGACATCGCTCTAAGCTCGGCGTATGACCCTGGATCGTGGTTATCCCGCGCCGCCCGCGCTGGTGGAGCACGCCCGCCGGTTCCAGGCGTCGGGCGGGGTTCCCGCGGTGCCCCGGACGGCCGCCACCGTGCTGCTGCTGCGTCCGGCCGACGAGGGCTTCGAGGTCTATCTGATCCGCCGGGTCGCGGCGATGGCCTTCGGCGGCATGTACGCCTTCCCCGGCGGCGGCGTCGACCCCTCGGACTCGACCGCACACCTCGACTGGGCGGGGCCCGAGCCGGCCGACTGGGGCGTACGGCTCGGTGTGCCGCCGCAGGCCGCGCAGGCGGTGGTCTGCGCGGCGGCCCGCGAGGTGTTCGAGGAGGCCGGGGTGCTGCTCGCCGGCCCCGACGCGGGCCGGGTGGTCGGCGACGTCAGCGACGACGGCTGGGAGGCCGCCCGGGTCGACCTGGAGCAGCGGCGTACCGGCTTCGCCGAGTTGCTGGCCGCGCGGGACCTGACGCTCCGCTCCGATCTGCTGCTGCCGTGGAGCCGCTGGGTGACTCCGGACTTCGAGCCGCGCCGCTTCGACACGTACTTCTTCGTCGCGCTGCTGCCCGAGGGACAGCGGACCCGGGAGGTCTCCGGCGAGGCCGACCACGCGCTCTGGATCCGTCCTGCGGACGCCTGCCGACGGGCCGCGGCCGGTGAGTTGACGATGCTGCCGCCGACCCAGGTCACGCTCGCCGAGGTGGCCGCCTGCGACGACCTGGCAGCGGTGGCGCGGGCGGCGGCGGCCCGGGACGCGGCCACCCCGATCACGCCGGTGCTGGACCTCTCCGACGAGGTCGATCCCCGCTTCTATCTGGGCGACCCGCCGACGCGCTGACCCGCCTCAGCCCAGGTGGTAGTTGACGTGGGCGGACCAGCGGGCGAACCCGGTCCGCTCGTAGAGCGCCACCGCGCCGGTGTTGGACTCGTCCACGTAGAGCATCACCCGGTCCAGACCGCGCTGCTCCCGCAGGTACGCCAGCCCCGCCGTGGTCAGCGCCCGACCGAGTCCGCCGCCGTGCGCGGACGGGTCCACCCCGAGTACGTACACCTCGCCGATGCGCGCCGAGCCTTCCCGCTCGTGCACCTTCGTCCAGTGGAAGCCGAGCAGCCGACCGGTCGCCGATTCGACGGCGAGCAGGAAACCGGCCGGGTCGAACCACGGCTCGTCGAGGCGTACCCGCAGGTCGTCGGCGCTCCACCGGCCCTGCTCGGGATGGTCGGCGAAGGCCCGCGCGTTCAGGGTCAGCCAGGCGTCGTCGTCCTGGCCGGGGCGGAACGCACGCAGTTCCACCCCGTCGGGCAGGCGTGGCGGGTCCAGTGCGATCAGCGGCCGACGCAGTTGCCAGAGCACCCGGGCGCGGCGGAAGCCGAGGTCCACCGCGAGCGCGGCGGCCGACGGGTGGTCGCCATGTGCCCAGGCGCGCAGCGGCCCTGGTGCGGCGGCGACCACCGCCCGGGCCAGCGCCCGACCGGTGCCGCGTCGTCGGTACGCCGGGTGCACCACGAGTTCCGCCCCGATCCCGCTGCCCGGGTCGCCGGTGTCCAGGTGGGCGTACCCGGTGAGGGTGCCGTCGTCGCGGGTCAGCAGGTGGATCGCGGGTGCCCGCTCGTCGCGCAGCCGGAGCAGGACGTGTTCGTCCAGCGGGTCCGCGCCGTCGGAGTCGCCCGCCGCCCGGGCCAGCGCCAGCACCTCGGCGATCTCCGTCGGCCCGAGCCGCTCGGTGCGGTGGACCTGGTCGCCGGTCGATCGAGTGCCGCTCATCCCGTCACCGTATCCGGGCCACCGGCGGCATCGCGGCGGTGGGCGGGACGACGCCGGTCAGAAGCCGTGACGCGGCAACGCCTCTACGTCGAGCCGACCGCTCAACTCGGGCAGGATGCGGTACAGGGCGTCCACTGTGCCCTGTCGGTCGCCCCCGGCGTCGTGCAGCAGGACGATCGAACCGGGCTGCACCCCGTCGAGCACCGACGCGGCGATCCGGGTTGCGCCGGGCCGCTGCCAGTCGGAGGTGTCCAGCGTCCAGTGCAGCGGCGTCATGCCGAGTTCCCGGGCGGTGGCGACCAGGGAGTACGTCCAGGCGCCGCCGGGCTGGCGGTACCAGGCGATCGGGGCGTCCGGCACGGCGGCGCGGATCGCCTCGCTGGTCCGCAGCAGATCGTTGCGGATCTGTTCCGGTGACCGCGCGCCCAGCGTCACGTCGTGCTCCCAGCTGTGATTGCACAGCGTGTGGCCGTCGGCCACGATCTGCTGGACGAGCCACGGGTACGCCTGGACGTTCTGGCCCACCAGGCAGAAGGTCGCGGTGACCCGGTGCTCCCGCAGCAGGGCGAGCACCTGGGGCGTGTAGTCCGGGTTCGGCCCGTCGTCGAAGGTGAGGGCGACGGTGCCGGTGCCGGTGGTGACCCGGGTGCCCATCGGGCCGAAGTTGGGGTCCTGGGTCTCGCCGTGGTCCGGGTCGTGCGGGACGCCGCTGGGCGGGACGGAACTGGGTGTGCCGGTGGGTGCGGGGGAGTCCGCCGAGGGCGGCACCTGGTCGGCGTACTCGGGGTGCTCGGCACCGGTCGCGGTGACCGCGGAGTCGTTGCGCGGCTCCTCGGGCAGCAGGTTGCGCCCGAGTAGGTACGTCGAACCGAGCACCGCGGACACCACGAGCGCGATGACGCCGACCGCCTGTGCCGTGCCCACCGGTCGTCGTGCCGAGCTCCCGTAATACGTGCCCACCGCAGCCCCTTTTGCTGGTTGACTCGGCAGTCACCATAAGACCGGCAAGTCGACCAAAAGGGGCGTATAGGGATTTAGCCCTCGACGGTGAGAGGGCGCAGCGCCAGGGCCGCGTGCTCGGTGGCCTCGGCCAGTGCCCGGTTCGACGGCACGACGAACTTGTAGCCCACCTGGCGCACGGTGCCGATCATCGACTCGTACTCGGAGCCGAGCTTGGCCCGCAGGCGGCGAACGTGCACGTCCACCGTCCGGGTGCCGCCGAAGTAGTCGTAGCCCCAGACCTCGCGCAGCAACTGGTCGCGGGTGAACACCCGGCCCGGGTGCTGGGCCAGGAACTTCAGCAGCTCGAACTCCTTGTAGGTGAGGTCGAGCGGGCGGCCTTTCAGCTTGGCGGCGTACGTGTCCGGATCGATCATCAGCTCGCCGGCCCGGATCGAGCCGCCGGCGCCGGCCGTGGCGTTGCTCAACCGGCCGACCGCGAGCCGCAGCCGGGCCTCCACCTCGGCCGGGCCGGCGGAGGCGAGGATGACGTCGTCCACGCCCCAGTCGGCGTTGAGCGCGATCAGGCCGGCCTCGGTGACGACCGCGACCAGCGGTACGCCCAGCCCGGTGGCGTGCAGCATGCGGCAGGTCGCCCGCGCCTCGCTCAGCTCGGAGCGGGCGTCGACGAGTACGGCGTCCGGGCTCGGGCCGGCGACCAGGGTGCGGACGTCGCGCGGTGCGGTGCGAACCGAGTGCGGCAGCAGGTCGAGTGCCGGCAGCACTGCGGATGGTTCGCCTGCTCGTGCGGTCACCAGCAGCAGGATCTCCACGATCACCTCCGTCCCGGCGGCCGGTGTGGCCGCACGCGACCAGCGGCACTCAGGGCGAGTGGGCGCTGGGAACTTCCGTGGGTCCCGGCGTCGCTGACGGGCGGGTTTCGGCTTGAGACTAGCTGATGGCCCGGCTCGGACCTTGTCGCGGTTTCCTGTTTGCACCTTCTGCCCCTGATCGCGGCCCAGGTTTTAACGTCGCGGAAACCGTGGCACCCGAGTTGTGCATATGGTCTGGCACGATCGGTGGGTGTTTCCCTCCAACTCGCCCGAGACCGACCGCGACCCGTGGGCGGACGGCGCGCCCTCCGGTGAGGGCTCGGCACCGCGTACCGGTCCGGCCGTAGAGACCGAGGAGCGGGGCCGCTCCCGGGGCCCGCGACGCCTGCGCCGTGGCGGCTCGGCCCGGCGTGCCGACGACGCGCTCGACGAGGAGGAGGACGAGGACGAGGAACCACCGGTCGAGGTCCCCAAGAAGCTCTCCCTCGCCGTCGGCGGGTTCGCCGCGCTGCTCGGCGTCGGTCTGATCGTCGGCGCGCAGACCTCCGGGCCCGGCGACCGGGTGCCCTTCGCCATCGTGGTGTTCCTCGTCCAGGTGCTGTTCGTGCTGGCCTGGACGGTGGTGAACCGGCCGCCGGCCTCCGCGGTGGTGATCGGCGTCGGCGTGCTGGCCGCCGCCGTGGCCGACACCGTGGCCATCCGTACGGCCGAACCTCGCCTCCTACCGCTGTTCTACGTCGCGGTCGGCGGGGTGCTCGTCGCGGTGCTCGGGCAGTTGGTCCGGCGGGTGGACCGGGTGCGGGTGACCGACTCGGTGCGGACCACCGCGACCATCGTGCTCGGCCCGGTCGCCTTCGCCACGCTCATCGTGCTCACCCGGGTTCCCGCCGGCACCCAGGCGATCGCGGTCTGCCTCGCGGCGAGCGCGGTCGCGCTCACCGTGGCCCGGCTGACCGACGCCGTCGCGGCCTGGCCCCGACTCGCGCCCCAGGTGCCACGGGGGGCCGCCGGAGTGGTCGGTGGCGCCATGGTGGGTACGCTCGTGAGCGCGTTGCTCGGCGGCTATCTGGTCACTCCGTTCACGCCGACCCGGGCCGCGATCATCGGCCTGGTCACCGCAGTCGTCGCCGTGCTGGCCGACCTGGCCTCCGGGTACGCCGCGGCGGGTCGACTGATGGCGGGCGAGCTGCCCGACGCGTGGGCGGCCCGGCACGTGCAGGGGCCGCTCGCCGGCTTCGCGATGGCCGCCCCGGCCGCGTACCTGATGTGCCGACTGGTGTTGTAGCCGGCCGCTTCGGCGGGCGGTTGAGGAATCCGGACATCGGGTAACACCGGTGCGCCGCCGGGCGTACCGGCGATTCGACCGGTGTCGAAGGACAGGAGAAGGCGTGGAGCACGAGCAGACCTATGGACGGCGACCGCGGCGACGGGGGCGCAAGGTACTGATCGGCTTCGTCGTCCTGCTGCTCGTACTCGTCGGGCTGGTCGCGATCGCCGACCGGGTCGCGGCGAACGTGGCCGAACGCACCATCGCCGACGAGGTCCGCCAGCAGGTGGCCCAGCAGGGTGCGCAGTCCTCCCCGCCCGAGGTCGAGCTGGGCGGGTTCCCCTTTCTCACCCAGGTGCTCGACGGCCGGTACGAGCGGATCACCATCCGGCTGCGCGACGTACAGGGCTCGGTGCAGGGTGACGCGGTCGCGCTGCCCAGCCTGGACGTGGACGCCCGCAACGTGCGCGCCTCGCTGGACACGTTGCGCACCGGCCAGGGCGAGGTGGTGGCCGAGACGGTCAACGGGACCGGCACGATCAGCTACCAGAGTCTGGCCGCGCTGCTCGACCGCGAGGGCCTGACCCTCGGTGAGCAGGACGGGAAGCTCGCCGTGACCGCCCCGCTGGACGTCCTCGGCCAGCGGCTCACCGTCACCGGCATCGCCGAGATCGTCGTCGGTGAGCAGGGGCAGATCGCGCTCCGCTTCGAGGACCTGGACGCCGAAGGGCTGCCCAACGTCGCGATCGCCCGCACTCTGCTGAACAATTTCGCCCGCAGCATCTCGGTCGACGTGCCCCTGCCGGAGCTGCCGTTCCAGCTCACCGTCCGGGAGGTCGCGCCGAGGCCGGAGGGGCTGACGGTGACCGCGGACGCACGGGACGTACCGATCAACTCGGTCGGCTGACCCCGGTGCCGACGTCCCGGATGCTGGTCGGCCCGGTGGAGATTCATGAGATCGCTGGTAGGCTCCCTGGTCATGGGGACGCTCCTCACCAAACGGCGCGCGGTCGACCTGTGCCGCGTGGCCACCTGCCTGTGTCGCCCCGTCATCTGACGGCGGGGCTGTTTCGGGCCGCCTAGCGGCCTAAGGCACTCGGGGTACGCGTACCTGATCCCGGTGCACCCCACCGGACGCCCGGCAGCGGCGCCGTCGCACGAATCCCGTGATCCGTTCCTAGCTATGGGTCCCGCGCGTGGTGCGACTCCTTCGTCACAGCGATCTCCGCGCGCTGGCTCACCATCCATCCTCACCAGGGAGTGATCTGATGAGTCGCGACACCGCACTCGTCTCGGCCGAGTGGGCCGAGAAGAACCTCGACGCTCCGGGCGTCGTCTTCGTCGAGGTCGACGAGGACACCTCGGCCTACGCCACCGGTCACATCGCCGGTGCGATCAAGCTCGACTGGAAGACCGACCTGCAGGACCCGGTCCGCCGGGACTTCGTCAACAAGGCCCAGTTCGAGGCGCTGCTCTCCGAGCGCGGCATCAGCAACGACGACGTCGTCGTCCTGTACGGCGGCAACAACAACTGGTTCGCCGCGTACGCGTACTGGTACTTCAAGCTTTACGGCCACGGCGACGTCAAGCTGCTCGACGGCGGTCGCAAGAAGTGGGAGCTGGACGGCCGTCCGCTGGTCCGCGACGAGGTGACCCGCTCGGCGACGCAGTACGTCGCGCAGGAGCCGGACACCAGCATCCGGGCCTTCCGCGACGAGGTCGTCGCCGCGATCGGCACCAAGAACCTGGTCGACGTGCGCAGCCCCGACGAGTTCGCCGGCCGCCTGCTCGCCCCCGCCCACCTGCCGCAGGAGCAGGCCCAGCGGGGTGGCCACATCCCCACCGCGATCAGCGTGCCGTGGTCGAAGGCGGCCAACGAGGACGGCACCTTCAAGTCCGACGACGAGCTGCGCAAGATCTACGGCGAGGCCGGGCTGGACGACGGCAAGGAGACCATCGCGTACTGCCGGATCGGCGAGCGCTCCTCGCACACCTGGTTCGTGCTCCAGGAGCTGCTCGGCCACCGCAACGTGAAGAACTACGACGGATCCTGGACCGAGTACGGCTCGCTGGTCGGTGTGCCGGTGGCACTCGGCGACGAGCCTGGGGAGGCCTGAGATGACCGCTCCGACCGCCGCCGGTTGCGCCGCACCGGATCAGGCCGCGCCGTTGCCGGCCGGCATCGACCTGGAGAAGGAAACCGTCATCACCGGCGTCGTCCGCGCCGCCGAGGGTGACCCGGTGCCGGGTGCCTACGTCCGGCTGCTCGACTCGACCGGCGAGTTCACCGCCGAGGTGGTGACCTCTCCGGCCGGTCAGTTCCGGTTCTTCGCCGCTCCCGGCAACTGGACCCTGCGGGCCCTGTCCCGGCACGGCAACGGCGACACCGCCGTGACCGCAGGCCGAGGCGTCACCGAGGTGACCGTCACGGTCACCGACTGACCCACGCTCTGATCGGCCTCGTGGCCCGCGTCCCCCGTACAACCCGGGGGACCCGGGCCACGAGCCGTCTGCGCCCTTCCGCGACGCGGTACGTCAGCCGACCTTGCGGCGGGCCTTGGCACCCCACTTGGCGGCGGTCACCAGCAGGGCACCGAGCCCCAGCAGGATGCTGCCGAGCAGGCCGACGGTGGCGGTGGAGGCGCCGGTCAGCGGGAGGTCCTGGTTCGCGGACATGTTGTCACCTCCCTCAGCCCTTCACGCCGACCGCCATGCGCGCCGGGGAGTCCCAGACGCACCGGTCGACCGTCGGCTGTCGGATCGCCTTCACCAGGGCGTGCACCAGGATCACCCGGTACAACAGGTCGGCGAAGACGATCACGGGGAGGAACAGCGGTAGGCGGGGGCGTCGGAGCCGCCACGCGGCGAGGCCGACCCAGAGGCTCTGCCCGGCCAGCATGAGCCCCAGCCCGGCCAGCAGCCCGGGGCCGGCGGTGGCGAGCAGCCAGAGCGTCACCGGGCCGCCGGCCACATACAGCACCCAGTGCAGCATCAACAGCAGGTACGCGAAGTCGAAGCGGCTGGTGTGCCGACCCACCCGGTGCCCGATGACGCCCTGGAAGGTGCCCCACATCCAGCGCAGGTTCTGTCGGTACCAGTCGGGCAGCGTGGTCGGGTCCTGGAGGTGTGCCAGGGCGCGCGGCGCGTACACGACCCGGCCGAGGTTGCGCCGGTGCGTCTCCAGCACCCAGTACGTGTCGTCGACGATGTACGGCGGCTGCTGCGGCAGCACGGTGTCCAGCAGTTCGGTGCGGTACACCGAATTCGAGCCGGAGATGCAGTTCATGACGTTGAAGTGGCTCTGGATCCGACGGATCACCGCCTGGTACGTCCAATAGCTGTAGGCCCGTTTGGCCAGCCACGGGTTCCACCGCCGCTCCGGTGGCCACCACGTGACGTTGTGGCCCACCGCGATGCCGACCTCCTCGGTCAACTCGGCCAGGGCGGCGGTGACGAAGTCCGGTGCGACCACCACGTCGTCGTCGAGGATGGCGACCGCCCGGTAGTGCGTACCGAGATCGAATTCGACGTATCCGGCGTGCAGGGCGGCCGGCTTGCCGACGTTGCGGGTCAGGTCCAGCACCCGCGCGCCGGCGGCCTCGGCGAGGTGTGCGGTGTCGTCGGTCGAGGCGTCGGAGACCAGGTACACGTCGCTGCCGGTGGCGCGGGCCGCGCGTACCGTCTCGGCGATGGTCGCGGCGCCGTTGCGGCAGGCGATCAGGACCGCCACCTGGTCGGCGCGTACCGGGCCGTAGCGCGGTGGCCGGATCCCGTGACGCGGCCGGTAGACCACCTCGGGGCGGACGAAGCCGTACCCGAACGAACCGACGATCAACAGCAGCGCGAGGGCACTCACAGTGATGGTCGAGGCCAGGAGGACTTCCAGCATGACAGCCAATCCGCAGGCGGGAGGGTTTGTGAACGCCGCTCGCGTTGAGGCGTGCTGCTAACGCTAAGTGATGTACCGCTGGTCGCCAAGAGCGATGATCGCTTTCGTCCGTTCGGCCGACGACCGGATGACCCTCCGGCCGAGCGGAAACGCCGATGACCAGGAGAAACAGTCGGGTGGACGGCCGCGCGACAAGGCTGGACGGCGCCCGGTGGCTGGCCGGCCGCGATCGATGGAACGCTTCGGGGTCGGCGTGGGTGGGTGGCGGGTGCGCCCCCTGTCGGGTCGCGCCCTTTCGAGCTGACGGCGAGAACGGATCAGGCGTCATGCCGCAGTCCGGGTTCGCCCGCCCGTCCGCGATGCGTCCGCCGGTCATTCGTCCGCCGGTCATTCGTCCGGCGGTCATGCGCCCGGCCGCGATGCGTCCGCCGGTCATGCGTCCGGCGGTCATTGGCCCGGTTGTCATTGGCCCGGTTGTCATTGGCCCGGCGGTCATTGGCCCGGCGGTCATTGGCCCGGCGGTCATTGGCTCGGATGTCGTCCGCCCGGTTGTCATTGGCTCGATTGGCATCGGCTCGGCTGCCGGTCGCCCGGTTCTCATCCGCCAGGGTTCCCCGTGCTTGTGCTCGCCGCCCGCACGCGGCGAATGGCCTGTGCCCGGCTGTCCGGGTCGGGCGGAGCGGGTCGTCTGGCGGGGGTTGGCCGGGGATCGCTGTCGGAGGGCCGCGAGGAAGCTCGCCGAGATCTCAATCTTGGACAGTTTCCGTTTCGCGCTAACGGAAACTGTCCAAGATTGGTGGTCACTCTCGCTCGTGAGCCGCTTCGGTCAGTGGGGGAGCGGGCGTAGCGGGTGGCGGGAGCAGCCGCCGTCGTGCTCGGGCCGCAGCAGGCAGCGACGGCCGTAGGTCATCCGCCGGTCGCAGAAGACCTGATGCTGTACGTCCGGTACGCCTTCCTCGGAGATCGTCGTCTCTCCGAGGATCACGTCGGCCGGTGGCCCGAGGGAGCGGAGAAGTGCGCGGGTGAGCAGGTGCGCGGCGACGAGGTCGGTCGCGCGGAGCGTCAGGTGTACGACGAAACGCGGTTCCTCGTCAGTGTCGGCATCCCGCACGTCGCGCACCTCTCCTCAGCTCGGAAGCCCTGCACGGCCACCCGCCTCCCCTCGGCTCGGAGGCCAGATGCGTTCATCGTTCCCTGGTCCGGAAGCCCTGCGGGTCTATGAGCTCGTCACGAGCTGTCCTCCGACGTGGTCTCCGGCGGCGGGTCGGTCGGTGGGGGAGTCGGGGTGGGCCGCCGTGCCCGGCCCACCCCGACCAGGGGGTTGAGCCCTGCTCGTTGCCACGCGAGGAGCACTCGTCGGCCAACTTATGCGCGTAAGGCGCATAAGTCAAGGTCGAGGGCGTCGGCTTGTCGAGGTGCCGGGAGGCGTGATCGAATCGAGAAGCCACGCGAGGAGCGCCATGCCTGCTGTACCGGATTACCTGAGAATCGCCAATGGGATCATGTCGGATGTCGAGAGCGGCAAGACCAAGCCGGGCGACAAGCTGCCGTCCATTGCCCAGCTCTGCGAGTTGCACGGCGTCGGCGCATCCACGATCCGCCAGGTTTTCATTCGGCTTGAGGCGCTCGAAGTGATCGATCGCCATCAGGGCAAGGGTGTTTTCGTGACCGATCCGAGCACCTGGCTCCGCAAGCCCTGACTGGATTCCGGGCGGACAGGGCGGCGATGGCCGCCGGTTCGTGACGAACCGGCGGCCACCAGTGGTAGTGCGTCAGATACCGGTCGCTCTGGTGCAGGTCGACGCGGGATCAAGGGCGAAGTCGAGCGAGCCGACGATGCCCGCCTCGATCTGGTGCCGCTTGACCTGCGGCACCCAGCCGTCCTTGGCCACGATCACCTCGTACCGGCCCTTCGGCAACCACCAGGCGTACCTGCCGTCGGCACCGGAGGTCAGGGTCGTGCCGGTGCCGGCCGAGATCAGGTTCACCCGGACGGTCGCCGCCACCGGCACCGTCACTCCACCGCAGGTGGTGCCGGTGACGGTGCCCTGGACCTTGCCCCAGCTCGACGGCGGCGAGACGTTCATCTCCACCGACACCGGCGTCACCGGGTACGGGGTGTCCGAGGCGACCGCCAGTTCGGCGTCGTACCGCCCCGGCTGCTGCAACCCGGCCGCCGCCGTCGCGGTGAGCGTCACCGTCACCGTCCGGGACGCGCCCGGCGCCAGCGTGAAGGTGGTCGGGGAGCTGGACAGCCAGGGCACGTCCGCCTCGGCGGCACACTGCTCCAGACCACCGAGCCGCTCGCTGTCCGCCGAGCCCACGAAGGAGCTGGGCGAGCCACCGATCTTGTAGGCGCCGCAGGCCGCCGCGCCCCGGTACCGGCCGAACTGGGCGTTGGGCAGGTCACGCCAGGCCCCGGTGGCCGGGTCGTAGGCGATGGTGCGGTTGCTGACCGCCGTCGAGCCGGCCGTCACGCCACCGGCCAGCACGAGCATTCCGCCGGCCGCCGCGTACTGGGAGCCCCACAGCTCGGTGGGCATGCTCGGCAGCGCGCTCCACGTGTCGGCCGTCGGGTCGTACCGGTAGGCGTCGGTGTACTCGGTGCTGCCGGTGCCACCGGCACAGTGCACCGTCTCGCCGAGCCCGCCGCAGGCCAGCCAGGACACCGGGTGCGGGTAGGCGGCCCGGGTGCCGAATGTGCCGGTCGCCGGGTCGAAGACCACCAACCGGTCGGAGTCCGTGCAGGTGGCGTCGGCGCAGCCGCCGACCAGGTACACCTTCCCGTCGACCACCGCCCCGCCGGCCGCCGCAGCCGGTGCCGGGTTGGTCGCCCCCGGCACGGTGCTCCAGGTGCCGGCGACCGGATCGAAGACGTCGACGGTGGTCACCGTACGGTCGTCCGCGCCCCAGCCGCCGATCACGTACAGCTTGCCGTTGACCGCTGCCGCGACCGGCTTGGAACGCACCACCGGCAGGTCCGGCAGGGCCGTCCAGGCGTCGGCACCCGGGTCGTACGCCCAGGCCCGCCGCTCGGTGCCGGTGCCACCGCCACCACCGACCGAATAGATCTTCCCGTCCAGCCACGCGGCGGCGTTGTCATAGATCGCGGCCGGCAGCTTGGCGATCGGGCTCCACGCGTCGTCGGCCGTGGTACGCACCTCGGGTGCCGCCCCGCCGTACGCGACACCGGTGCGGGCCTTGCTGATCCCCTTCATCTTCTGTTCCCGCAGCGGTGCGCCGGACTGGTTCAGCAGCTCGAACGTGCCGGTGCGTTCCAGCAACTCGACGGCGGCCGGCGCGCTGCCGGTGTTGCGCACGGTCAGCTTGGTGGTCCGGGTGCTGTTGTAGGGCTGGTGCGACACGACCGACGCGGGGCTGACCGTGAGCCGCCCGGCGCCGAGGGCGAAGTCGGCCCGCTTGACCCGGTCGGCGTCGACCGTGACCTGCTTGGTGGCCGGCTGGTACGGGGGACGGCTGGCGGTGAACGGGTGGGCGCCGGTCAGGCCGGAGAACAGCCAGTAGAAGCCGTCCGGCTCGGCGGTGTCCTCCGGGGTCGCCGTCGACACGGCCCGGTCCTGCGGCCGATCGTCGCTGACCACGGTCACGCCGTCCACGGGCGCACCGGTGTTGCGGTCGGTGGTGGTGCCGACCACCAGCCCACCGGGCACCGGCGTGCACTCGCGGTTGACCACCTCCACGTCGTCCACCTGCCACCACCAGGCGAAGGTGCCCTTGAACCGGAAGCGGACCAGAGCCGAGGCGGCGTTCGCCGCCGGGGTCAGCGCCACCTCCTCGACGCGCGGGCCGCGCCGGCTGGTGGTCTGGTGCCAGACGTTGGTCCAGGTGGCGCCGGAGTCGACGGAGACGTCGACGTCGGCGGTGTCGGTGATCCCGACGGCCCGCCAGTCGCTGCGGAAGCGCAGCACCGGCGCGGCGGTGCCGGAGAGGTCCAGCGGCGGGGCGATCAGGTCGGTGTCCTGGGTGTTGCCGCTGCCCAGGGCGTCACTGTCGACGATGGCGAACCCGCCGGCACCACCGGTCAGGTTGCCACGCGACCGGGCGTCGGTGAAGGTCCAGCCACCGGAGGCGGTGCGGTTGTCGACCCGCCAACCTGCCGGGGTGCCGGTGCCGTCGAAGCTCTGGGTCAGCAGCGGGGCCCCGAACCGTCCGGTGTAGCCGGCGGCGGTGCACCCGGCCTCGACCGGGACGGCCACGTCGGCCGTGGTGGCCGCACCGCCGACCGGCACCTCCCGGGTCACCGTGCGGTAGCCCGGGTAGTGGGCGGTCACGGTGAGGCGGTACGTGCTGCCGCCCGGCGCGGTGAACGAGTAGCGACCGGTGACCGGGTCGGTGAAGACCGGCCCACCGGGCCGCCCGGCCACCTCGACCTTCGCGTACAACGGCCAGCCGTGTCCGGAACCGTCGGTGACCTTTCCGCTGACCGTGACCGTCGGGGTCGCCGTCAGCGCGAAGTTCCGGGTGACGGCCTCGCCCTCGGCCACCGTGACGGTTGCCGACTGACCGGCGTAGCCGTAGGCGCTGACGGTCAGGCTGGTCTCGCCGGCCGGCACGTTGAGCGCGTACCGGCCGTCGGCGCCGGTGGTGGAGGTGCGGGTGCCGTCGGTCACGGTGGCACCGGCGACCGGGTCGTCGTCGGCCCCGTCGGTGACCACGCCGGTGACCCGGCCCACCGGGCCGCGTGGGGCGTCCCGCACCGCCGCGTACGCGTCCAGGCGTCCCTCGCCGAAGACGTTGTTGTCGGCCGGGGTGCCCCCGCAGGTGGTGGCGTCGACGTCACGGGCGGTGCGGTCGAGCAGTGCCTCGGTGCCGGCCACGTCCCCGCGCAGACTCGGCGCCGCTGCCCAGACCAGCGCGACGGTGCCGGCCACGTGTGGGGCGGCCATCGAGGTGCCGCTGAACGAGGCGTACCCGCCGTTGCGGACGCTGGAGCGGACGTTGCTGCCGGGCGCGGCGATGTTCGGCTTGATCTGGTCGGTGCCGGAGCCTCGGCCGGAGAAGCTGGCGATGGCGTTGTTCACGTCGTACGCGCCGACCGCGTACGCGTTGGCGTTGTCACCGGGCGAGCCGGCGCTGCCGCAGGCCGGTCCGTCGTTGCCGGAGGAGAAGACCGGGAACATGCCGGCGGCCCGCCAGGCGGCGACGGTCTGCTGGTACCACGGGTCGCCCCCGTCGCCGCCCCAGGAGTTGTTGACGATGTCGGGGCGCAGGTCCGGACGGGGGTTCTGCCCGGCGGCGTCGGTCGGCGCGAGCACCCACTGGCCGGCGGCGAGCAACGAGGCGTCAGCGCAGCTGTTCGAGCCGCAGCCCTTGGCGGCGATCCACCGGGCACCCGGGGCCACGCCGATCTGGTTGCCGGCGCCGTCGTCACCGACCATGGTGCCCATGGTGTGTGTGCCGTGGTCGTTGTTGTCGCAGGGTGCGGTGCCGGCGCATACGCCGGTCGGGTCGAACCAGTTGTACGCGTGGTCGAAGCCGTCGCCGAGGTTGCCCCGGTAGGAGCCGACCAGCGCGGGGTGGTCGTACCGCACGCCGCTGTCGATGTTGGCGACCACGACGCCCTCGCCACGATCGCCGAACTCGTCCCACACCTGCGGTGCCCCGATGTTGGTCAGGCCCCACTCGACGGCTGCGGTGCGGGCCCGGGCGGTGTCGGTGGCGGTCGGCCGGACCAGCGGGTAGCTACGGCTGGGGGAGAGCCGGGCCACCTCGGGCCGTCGGGCGATCTCGTCCAGGAGCGCCTTGTCACCCTCGACCCGGATCGCGTTGGCGATCCAGTACGCGGTGTGCGGCACCTTGCGCTCGTCGAGTAGCGCCCGCAGGTCATGTTGGGTACGGCTGGCGGTGTCGGTCAACAGCCGGTGCACCTCGTCCGCCCGACGGTCGGCGTCGCGCAGCCGGGCGGCGTCGGCCAGCGGAGCGGTCTCCCGCAGGTACACCAGGAACGTCGTGGTCGACGCGGTGTCGAACCGGTCGAGCAGCCCCTGGTCGACGGCGGCCCGGTGTGCCGTCGGCTGCGGGGGCGGTGCGGCGACGGCGGGCTGGGCGGTGACGGCGAGTACGGCGGCGGCCAGCAGCGTCACCGCCCGCCACCGTGATGACCGTGCGGATGGTCGTGTGAACAAGGTTCCTCCCCCACGTCGTCGGCCCCGATCCGTTCGGGGCCGGAGACCCGCGCGCCGGGATGCGACGTCGCGGAGCGGACCGGACGATGTGGGTGGCTGATGGTGAGCGCCCGCCCGCTGAGAGTCATGCTCTTGCTCCGACAGTCAGTGATCAATGGACGGCGTCGGTCAGTACTCGGTCAGTGACGTGGCGGGATCCTGACCGTTAGTCTGATTCGGGGGCTCCATCGGTGACTGTCGTTGGCGATTGATGGAAAGTCGCAGGTCAGCACGGTGCTCTCGGGGGAGGCAACGTGTCCGTTGAGGAGATACCGATCCTGGTCTGCGTCAGCTCCGACGCCTCGGTCCGGCACCGGGTCATGCAACGGCTGGACGGGGTGGGGCCGGTGGTGATCTGTAGTGATCTCGCGCAGTTGCGCGCGATGTTCCCGGCCCCGCTGGCCGAGCCGGCCGTGTCGACCGACGAGCCGACCGGCCGACCGGCGAGCTGGGGAGATCTCGTGGTGGACCGGGCCGGGCACCTGGTCACCTGGCGGGGTGCGCCGCTGGGCCTGACGCGTACCGAGCGGGAACTGCTGGCCCGGCTGATGAGCCCGCCGCTCGCGCTCTGGAGCTACGAGCGGCTGTTCGCCTCCGTCTGGGGCGGCGCGTACCTCGGTGACACCGCCATCCTGCACTCGGCGGTGAAGCGGTTGCGGCGCAAGCTGCGGGCGCTGCCCGGGGGCCCGCAGGTGCAGACGGTCCGAGGGGTGGGCTACCGCCTGAGCACCCCGCCGGAGGCCGCCGACGGGCGTCCCGGCGAGGCGCTACACCACGCGTGACACGATGACCCGGTGAGCGGCGCTGTCCAGACGGGGTATCCCCCGCCCGCAGGTCCCCGGCCCCCGGCCCCCGAATCCCGGTGGCCGCGCTGGCTGATCGTGGCGACCGTGGCCTGGGCGGTGCTGCTCGCCGGTCTCACCTGGCGCTCCGCCCAGCAGGACCCGCCGACCGTCCGCGAGCAGCGCACGCTGGCCGAGGCCGGCCCGGTGGTGGACGCCGCCATCGGCGAGCTGGTGGCGGCGAGCTGGGGTGCGGTGCCCGCGCTGGTCGCCCCCGAGGTGGACCGGGGCTGCCGGATCACCCCCTTCGCCGAGGGAGCGGAGCTGGTCCGCGCCGTCGACCTGGCGGTGCCGGTGGGCGAGGAACGGGCCGCACTCCAGGAGATCTCCGACCGGCTCCCCACGGCGTGGCGGTCCGGCATCCGGGTCACCTCCGAGGGGCCCCGGCTGCGCGCCGACGCGGGCGAGTTCGTCACCGTGCTGGGACGACCCGTCTCCGACGGCCGGATCCGGTTGACCGCGGACACCGGGTGCCGGATGGTCGGCGACGACTACTCCGCGCCGGGGACGGACGCCGCCGGCGCCGAGGTCGGTGCCCTGACCGAGGCGCTGCGCACGCTCGGCAGCACCGCGACCGAACCCGACGAGGTGGTGGCCGCGCCGTGCCCGGGCGGCGGGTCGGCGCGTACCGTCCGGTCCGCCGCCGGCGCGCTGCCCGCGTCGCCGCAGGCCACGCTCGCCCCGCTGGCGGGCGGCACGCCGGTGGTCGACACCAGCGAGGTGTACGCCTTCCGGCGCGACGGCGTCGCGGTCCTCGCCGACCTGGACGCGGGCGAGGTGGTGCTCGCCGCCACCACCGGCTGCGCCGGCTGATCGGCACCACCGGCTGCGCCGGCTGATCCGCTCAGCCGAGCGCGTCGTCCCGGCTGCGACTGCGGCTGCGACCCAGCGCGTCCGCGCGTCCCCAGCGGCCGGGGATGTCCAGCAGCTCGACCCGCCCGATGCCCTGCGGCACGTACGGGTCGACGATCAGGTGCTCGCCCTGTGGTTCGAGCCCGAGCATCACCCGCAGCAGCATCAGCGGCGTCCCCGCCGACCAGGCCTGCGGGCTGCACGCGGTCGGATACTGCACCGGGTACTCGGTGAGGTCCCGCTCGTACCCGGCGAACGCCTCCGGCAGCCGACCGTCGAAGTAGCGCGCCGCCGCCAGGATCGACTCGCAGATCTGCCCGGCCTGGGCGCGGAAGCCGTACTTCCACAGCCCCCAGGCGATGAGCGAGTTGTCGAACGGCCAGACCGTGCCGACGTGGTAGCCGATCGGGTTGTACCGCCCCTGGTCGTCGGCGAGGGTACGGACGCCCCAGCCGGAGAAGAGGCGTGGCCCGACGAGGTGATCGGCGATCCGCCGGGCCCTCGACTCCTCGACGATGCCGCTCCAGAGCAGGTGCCCGATGTTGGAACTGAGCGCGTCCACCGGCGTGCCGTCGGCGTCCAGGGCCAGCGCGTAGTACTCCTTCTCGGGCAGCCAGAAGTCCCGGTTGAACCGTTCCTTCAGCTCGGCGGCCTCCCGTTCCAGCCGGTCGGCGTACTCCGGGTCGTTCCAGAACAGCCGCGCCATCCGGGCGCCGCGCAGCTTGGCGTCGTACGCGTAGCCCTGCTGTTCGCAGGTGGCCCGGGGAAAGCTCGGCAGCCGGCCGTCGGCGTAGGAGATCGCGTCCCACGAGTCCTTCCAGCACTGGTTCTCCAGGCCGGTCTTCGGGTTGCGGGTCTGGTACCAGAGATAGCCGGTGCCGAGCAGGTCGCCGTACGTGTCGATCCAGGCCAGCGCGCCCCGGGCAGCCAGTTCCAGCCGTTTGACCAGGGCCACGTCGCCGGTCCACCGCTCGTACTCGTCGAGCAGGATCACGAACAGCGGCGTGGAGTCGGCGGCACCGTAGTAGGGCGAGTGCGGCTGCTCCTCGAAGCCGGCGGTCTCGCCGTAGCGCAGCTCGTGCAGGATCTTGCCGGGGTCCTCGTCGCGGAAGTCGTCCAGCCGGTGGCCCTGGAGACCGGCCAGCATCGTCAGCGTGGGCGGGATCAGTTCCGGCTGGAACGGCAGGACCTGGAGCGAGGTGATGATGCTGTCCCGGCCGAACAGGGTCATGAACCAGGGCAGCCCGGTGGCCAACAGGCGGACGCCGAGCGCGATCGACTCGTACCGGAGCGCGGCCAGGTCGTCGAGACTGCGCCGGTACGCCTCGGTCAGCGGCTGGTAGTCGCAGCTCAGCTTCGGGGCCTTGGCGATGAACTCGGCGTGCTCGGCCTGGATGACGGCGGTCGTCCGGCTGCCGGAGAAGGGGAGCTTGCTGCGGACGTCCTCGCCCCGGGCACCGTAGATCGTGGTGGCGACGGTGAGCCGGGTGGTCCACTCGCCGTGCGGCCCGATCTCGATCGGAAAGGTCATCCCGGTCAGGTCGACCTCCGCCGGTGCGCTGCTGCTGATCACCGTCTCCCGGTGGAACGCCTCCCGGCGGTAGTCCAGGCGCAACGCGTTCTCGCTGGGGGCGGCGGTGTGCTCCCCGCGCTTGCGCTGGGTGTCCTTGATCTCGAAGAGGTCGGCGAAGTCGGCGCCCATCTCCACCCGGACGGTGAACGTCATCGGCTGCCCGGAGTGGTTGAGCACGGTCAGCTCCTCCTCGAAGCTGCCGCTGATGGCCCGGCTGCGGATCACCGAGACCTTGGCGTCCAGGAAGTGGGTTGGCTCACCCGGCACCAGGAAGTACCGGGTCCGATGCGACTCCGAGTCGTCCATCGACAGCGCGTGCAGCCGCTCGCCGTCGAGCAGCAGCAGCCAGGTGGAGAGGAACCGGGTGTCGAAGGAGAACAGGCCGGTGGGGAAGTCGATCGCCGGCTCGATGTCGCCGCGCCTGTCACTGACCAGGAAGGTGTTGCCGTCCAGGATGCTGACGAGTTCCTTCACCGGATCCGCCTGACGTGCTCGCGGGCCACCTCACGGGGATCCCGCGTGCCGGGCGGCGGTGGAAAGAAGCGCCGGAAGGCGAGGAACAGGACCACGTCCCCGGTGTACGTGCTCTCGTTGCGGAACACTGCGGAGATGCTCTGCGCCTGGCCGTTGACCAGCCGGTCGAACAGGGGCACGCCGCAGTACCAGACGGCGTCGGCGGACTCCGGGCCCTGGCTCACCTCGGCCGCGCCCGGTCGCATCCGGACCAGCCAGTGTTCGGTGTGGTGGCCGTCGGAGAGGTCGATCCGGAGCGTGCCCGCCACGGGGGCGCGGAGTACCTCCGGGGCCCGGGCCGGCAGCGCCGCGAAGAACTTCTCGGTCGCCTCGGTCACACCCGAATCGTAGGCATTAGCCCGAGTTGTCGGGCCGGTTCCGGCGCGAGGGCTCAGTACACGAGTGCCTGTGCGCCCTCGGCCATCGTCTCCTCCACGAAGACGGCGGCACCGGCGATCCGCACGCCGGGGATCACGTCGCCGGTGCCGATGTCCCGTCGGGCGGCGCACTGGGTGCAGGCGGTCACCGTGCCGGTCGCCAGGATCACGTGCAGCAGCTCGGCCAGCGGCGCGGAGTGCGGCAGCTCGAAATTCTGTGCGCGACCGGGCAACGCGAACCAGGTCGACTCACCGGTGAGCCAGAGCGAGACGTGTACGCCGGCTGCCGCCGCAGTGGCGGCGACGGTGAACGCCTGGGCGCATCGCTCCGGCGCGTCGGCGCCGGCGGTGGCCTTGACGACGAGAGTGCGGGCCATGCCGCCCAGCATAAGATGGCCCGGATGGTCACCGAGATCGGGTTCGTCAGCCTGCTGGTCGCCGGCCTGGGCGCGCTCGCCGGTGGTCTGGTGTACGTGGCGGTCCTCATAGCGAGAGGCAGATAATTGAGCGCGTCGGACGAGAATCCGCTGGCACCGCCGCCGTGGCTGAACGCGCCGCCGGTCGAGCCGTACCCCTTCGAGGAGAGCCACGACCTGCGGGTCGGGCCGAAGCTGCACCCGAGCCTGGACGGACTGCTGCCGTACGTCGGCGTCTGGCGGGGACGCGGCCGGGGTGGCTTCCCCACCATCGAGGACTTCGACTTCGCCCAGGAGATCCGGATCAGCCACGACGGCCGTCCGTTCCTGCACTACGAGTCGCGGGCGTGGATCCTCGACGAGCAGAGCCAGCCGGTGCGTCCGGCCGGTCGGGAGGTCGGCTGGTGGCGTCCGGTGCTCGACGGTGACCGGGTCACCGACGAGCTGGAGGCGCTGCTGACTGTCCCCACCGGCGTGATGGAGCTGCACGTCGGGCGGCGCAAGGGCACGCAGATCGAGTTCGTCACCGACGCGGTGGTGCGGACCTCCACCGCCAAGGAGGTGACCGCCGGGCACCGGCTCTTCGGCATCGTCGAGGGAGCGTTGCTGTACGCGCAGGACATGGCTGCGGTCGGCCAGCCGCTCACGCCGCACCTGTCGGCACGCCTGATCCGGGTGGCCGGCTGAGCCGACCGGCGTCTGGCGTCCGGCTTCCGGCGTCGGCCGTCAGGGCAGCCCTCCGGCCAGCCGTCAGGGCAGCGGGAAACCGAGCAGGTCCTGCACCGCCCCGGTACGCGCACCGGGCGGCAGCGGCGTGCCGTCGAGACTGCGCACCGCCACCGCGCCGCGTACCGACGAGGTGAGCCAGACGCCGTCGGCGGTGCGCAGCCCGGCCGGGGTGACCATCCGTTCGTCGGCCGTGCAGCCCAACTCGGCGGCGTGCGCCAGCAGCCACGCGACGGTGGTGCCGGGCAGGATGCCGGTGTCCCGGGCCGGCACCGTACACAGGGCGTCACCGTCCAGCCAGACCACGTTGGCGGTCGGGCCTTCCAGCACGTACCCGTCGGAGGAGACCCAGAGCACGTCGTCGACGCCGGCCCGCGCCGCCCAGCGGCGGGCGGCGGTGCTCGCCGAATACGAGGTCGACTTGAGGCCGGCGGGGAGCCAGTCGAGATCCGGTCGGGCCTGCGCGGGTACGCCCAGCGCAAGCGTGGCCACCCGTACCCCGTCCCGGCGGGCCTGCCGAGCCGTGGTCGGCACCTCGGCGAGGGTGGCATACACGGTGGGTCCTCCGCCGCCCTCCGGGCCGCGCGTGCAGACCAGCCGGAGCGCGCCCTCGACCTCGGTCGGCCAGCCGGCGGCGACGTCGTCCAGCAGCGCGACCAGGTCGGCGTCGGGCGGCAGGGGCAGCTCGACGGCGGCTGCGCCGGCCCGCATCCGGGCCAGGTGCTCCTGCCGCAGCCACGGCCGACCGCCGCGCAGGTGCATGGTCTCGAACAGCCCGTCGCCGTGCAGGACGCCGAGGTCGTCGCCGCGCAGCAGCGGCTCGCCGGGCGGTCGCAGGCCCCGGCCCAGTACGCCGATCCGCGACGCCACCATGCGGCCGAGCCTAGTGCCGAGGCCCGCACCCGGAGGTACGCGCATCTCCGAACTATGATCGGGGGGTGTCCGAATCCTCCCTGGCGGAACTGCTCCGCGCCCGTGGGCTGCGGCTGACGGCGCAGCGGCAGCTGATCCTTCAAGCGGTGCTGGACCTGGGGCACGCCACCCCGGAGCAGGTGCACACGGCGGTCCGCGAGGTCGCCGCCGGTGTCAACATCACCACCATCTATCGCACGTTGGAGCTGCTGGAGCGGCTCGGCCTGGTCACCCACACCCATCTGTCGCACGGGTCGCCGACCTACCACGCGGCCGGTGAGGACCAGCACGTCCACCTGGTCTGCCGGGAGTGCGGCGCGATCGACGAGATGGAACCCGAGCTGTTGCGCCCGTTGGCCGACCAGTTGGCGACCGAGCGGGGCTTCCGGGTCGACATCGGCCACGTCTCCTTCTTCGGCGTGTGCGAACGGTGCGGAGACGGGGACGGGGAACAGAAATGATCGACATCGCGGGTGCGGTGACCGTGGAGAGCATCGACGAGGCCAGCCGGGACCAGCCGGAGCCGGCACACGTGGCGGTCGGCGTACGGTCGGTGGCCGCGCACTACGGCGACCCGATGCGTGAGCAACGGCTGCTGGACACCGAGGTCGGCCTGGTGGACCGCTCGCACCGGGGCGTGGTCGCGGTGCCGGGCGCGGAGCGGATCTCCTGGCTGCACACCCTCACCACCCAGCACCTGGCCGACCTGGGGCCCTGGCAGGGCACCGAACTGCTGGTGCTCTCCCCGCACGGGCACGTCGAGCAGCACGCCATGGTGACCGAGGACGGCGACACCCTCTGGCTGGACACCGAGCCCGGCGCCACCGGGGGCCTGTTGGGCTACCTGGAGAAGATGCGCTTCTTCAGCCGGGTCGAGCCCCGCGACGCCACCGCCGAGTACGCGCTGCTGTCGCTGGTCGGGCCGAAGGCGCCCGACGCGGTGACCCTGCTGGACGTGCCGCCGCTCGCCGAGCCCGAGGTGCTCGGCGTACCGGGGGCCAAGTTCCGCTCCGGTGAGCTGCCCGCCCGCCCGACCGCCCGGTACGACGTCAAGCCGCTGCCCGGCGGCGGCTGGGCTCGCCGGGTGCCGCTCGGCGTGGACCTGCTGGTGCCCCGGGCCGCCATGGAACAGGTGGTGGACCGGCTGCGCGACGGCGGTGTACGGCCCGCCGGGCTGTGGGCGTACGAGGCGGTGCGGGTCGCCGCCCACCGGGCCCGGGTCGGCGTCGACACCGACCACCGGACGATCCCCGCCGAGGTGGACCTGATCGCCCCGGCCGTGCACCTGGACAAGGGCTGCTACCGGGGGCAGGAGACGGTCGCCCGGGTGCACAACATGGGGCGTCCGCCGCGTCGGCTGGTCCTGCTGCACCTCGACGGGGTGATGACCGACCAGCTCCCGGCCGCCGGTACCCCGATCACGCTGGGCGACCGGACGGTCGGCTTCGTCGGCACCGCCGTGCACCACCACGAGCAGGGCCAGATCGCGCTGGCCGTGGTGAAGCGCTCGGTCTCCGACGACGCCACGCTCCGGGTCGGCGAGAGCACCGCCGCCATCGACCCACAGTGAGGTAAGGAAGGGCACCTTATTAACGCCTGCGGTATAGCAGGGGTCCCCTGCTAACACCGACGCCCTGCTCAGCCGACGTTCTCTGCTCGCGCTGACGGCACCGGCCTGGCGCCGGAGACCGGGCCGGGGGTTCTAGGATCGCCGGCATGACAACAGCGACGTTGATCACGGTTGCCCCCACCGGCGCGGAGTCGGCCAAGACGGAGGTGCCGGCGCTGCCGGTGACCCTGGACGAGCTGCTGCTCACGGCGAAGGAGTGCGAGGCGCTGGGCGCCTCCGTGATCCACGTCCACATCCGCGACGGCCAGGCGCGCCCGACGCTGGACCAGGGACGGCTGCGGGAGACCGTGGCGGCGCTGCGGGAGAGCACCGACCTGATCGTGCAGCTCTCCACCGGTGGGGCGGTCACCGACCCGGAGTCCGACCGGCTGGCCGTGCTGGAGGCGGGACCAGACATGGCCTCGTGCACCATGGGCACGGTCAACTTCGGCGACGACGTCTTCCTCAACCGCTGGGAGTTCATCGTCGACCTGCACACCCGGATGCAGGAGCGGGACGTCGTGCCCGAGTACGAGATCTTCGACCTCGGCCACCTGACCGCGTTGCAGCGGCTGCTCGGCCGGTACGGGCTGCCGCACGGCGGTCACGTGCACGTCGACTTCGTGATGGGGGTGCCGGGTGGGATGCCGGGCACCACGGCGACCCTGGTCGCGGCCCAGCAGATGCTGCGGGACCTGCCGGAGGGGACCACGTTCTCGGCGACCGGTGTCGGCCGCACCAGCATTCCGGTGCTGCTCGCGAGTCTGTCGGCCGGAGGCCACCTGCGGGTCGGCATGGAGGACACGATCACGTACGCCAAGGGGCGGCCGGTGGAGTCCAACATGCAGCTCGTCGCCCGCGCGGTCGGCTTCGCCCAGCTCGCGCAGCGCCCGCCGATGACCACCGTCGAGGCGCGCGAGATGCTCGGAATGTAAGGGGAGAAATTCCCACCGTCGCTGTACACCCGGAGGTGGCGTCCCTGCTCACCCCGGTGCCGGCCCACACCGCATCGTCGGTACCGTCCACGTTGTGGGAGAGACGTACGAGGGCGGCGCGGCCCTCGCCGAGGTGGTCCGGTCCGGCTTCGTGGAGGGCGTACACCGGGGGTCGGTGGTGGTGCTCGACGCCGACGGCGCGGTGGTCGACGCCGCGGGTGACGTGACCTCGCCGGTCTTCCCTCGCTCGGCGAACAAGCCGATGCAGACGGTCGGCATGATCGGCACCGGGCTGCCACTGACCGGGTCGGCCGACCTGGCCCTGGTGTCGGCCAGCCACGCGGGGGAGGAGTTCCACCTGGCCCGGGTGGCCGGGCTGCTCGCCGCCGCCGGTCTGGACGAGGACGCGCTGCACTGCCCGCCCGACCTGCCGGTCGGTGAGCAGGCCCGCGAGGCGGTGCTGCGGGCCGGGGGCGGTCCCACCCGAGGGCAGATGAACTGTTCCGGCAAGCACGCCGGAATGGTGCTGACCTGCCGTGCCGCCGGTTGGCCGCTGGACGGGTACTGGCGGCCGGAGCACCCGCTCCAGCAGCGACTGCGGGACGCGGTCGAGGAGCTGACCGGGGAGTCGGCCGTGGCGGTCGGTGTGGACGGCTGCGGCGCGCCGGTGCTGTCGGCGTCGCTGACCGGGCTGGCCGGGGCGTACCTGCGGCTGGTGACGGCGGAGGAGGGCACGGCTCCGCGTACGGTGGCCGACGCCATGCGCGGGCACCCGGAGATCGTCGGTGGCACCGAGGCCGACGACACCCGGCTGATGCGGGGCGTACCGGGACTGCTGGCGAAGGTGGGCGCGGAGGGCGTGATCGCGACGGCGCTGCCCGGCGTCGGCGCGGTGGCGTTGAAGATCGACGACGGCGCTAGTCGCCCCCGGATGCCGGTGCTGGTCTCCGCGTTGCGTCGGCTCGGTGTCGACGCGCCGGTGCTCGCGGAGTTCGCCGAGGTGCCGCTCTTCGGCGGTGGCCTGCCGGTCGGTGCCGTCCGTCCGCTCTGGTGACGCCTCGGCAACCGCCGTCGTTCGCCGCCGGCTGAGTGCGCCGTCGTTCGTCGCCGGCTGAGTGGTTAGCAGGGGTCCCCTGCTATACCGCAGGCGTTAGCAGGGGACCCCTCCTTTCATCCCTACGCCGCAGGCAGGAAGTCGAGCAGCGCGGCGTTCACCGACGCCGGGCGCTCCAGGGGCAGCAGGTGAGCCGCGTCCGGCACGTCGGGCAGGCGTACCGCCTGCGGTGCCTCGGCCGCGATGCGGTCGGCCAGGTGCCGGATGTCGGGTACGTCCGCCGCACCGGCCATGACCAGTACGGGCATGGTCAGCTCGTCGAGCCGCCCACTGGCCGGCGGATCCAGTTCGGCGATGTCCACCGCGCTGAGCGCCAGTTCGGCGGCGAGCGCGCGTTCGTCCATCGCGGTGGCGAACGCCACCAGGTGCGGGTCGACGTCTGCCGGGTCCCGTTCCGGGCCCACCACCCAGAACCGCACCTCCCCGGCGGCGGTGGCCGCGAAGTCCTCCGGGTCCACCTCGCCGACCAGGCTCTCCCACAGGTCGTTCGTCTGCTCGGACCACTCGTGGCCGGAGACGGCGGTGCCGAGCAGGGCGAGTGCGCTGACCCGTGCCGGGTAAGCAAGGGCGGTGTCGATCGCCACCGCGCCGCCGAACGAGCAGCCGACCAGAGCGGCCCGGGGCAGGTCGAGTGCGTCGAGCAGCCCGGCCACGTCGTCGTGGTGGGCGAAGGCGGTGGACGGCAGCTCGGATTCGCCGTAACCACGCAGGTCGACGGCGATCACCCGGTGCCGGACGGCGAGCGCGTCGAGCTGCGCGTGCCACATCCGGCGGTCCGCGATGCCGGCGTGCAGGAGGACGACCGGCGATCCCGAGCCCGTCTCGTCGTACGCCAACTGTGCGCCATTCACTTCGATCTTGGTCACGGCGAGACGGTACGACCGGGCGCGCGCGGGCGCAAACCCGCACGCGGCGGGACGGTGTGACCGCAGTGCGCGGGGCCTGCGAACCGGAGGCGGCGAGGAGGGTATGACCAGTCGAGCGCGGCAGGTCCGGCCCGATGAGACCTTGCTAACTCGGGCTAGCGTTTTGCTTGCAGGAGCTAGCAGTGCCGGTTAGCGTGGAGTCATGGCCACTTCCAAGGACCTTCCCGACGTCGGCGGGTTCATTCGTGACCTGCGGCGGAACGCGAAGATTTCGCTGCGGCAGCTCGCCGAGCAGGCCGGGGTGAGTAACCCCTACCTGAGCCAGATAGAGCGGGGCCTGCGCCGTCCCAGTGCCGAGGTGCTCCAGCAACTCGCCAGTGCGCTGCGGGTCTCCACCCCGGCGATGTACCTGCGCGCCGGGCTCCTCGACGACAAGGAGGGTCAGGGCGTACTGGCGGCCATCGCGGTCGACCCGGACCTGACCATGGCCCAGAAGCAGTCCCTGACCCAGATCTACGAGACGTTCCGTCGGGAGAACGCCCGGCTCGCCGACGCGACCGCCGCCGCGGACGCCGCTCGGGAGGACGCCGCGGACACCGACGTGGCCGGCGGGACGAACGTCGCGAACGACGTTCCCGACCTCACCTCGCCCGACGTGGCGAACCTGGCCGCCACCGGTCCCACCACCGCCGAGGGATCGCCGACCGAGGCCGTTCTCGAATCGGTCGCCGTGACGGAGGCCGGTCCGGCCCCCGCGCCGACCCGTACCCCAGCCAAGAAGGCCGCCCGCACGGTGGTCCGCAAGGCCTCCGCCGAGGCCCAGGAGGAGAAGTCATGACCCAGCCGAAGACCGACCGCATTCCCGCTCCGCTCTACGCCGCCGCCGGTGCCGGCGACCTCGCCCTGAAGCAGTTGCGGCGACTGCCGACCGTGGTCGGCGAGCTGCGCGACCGGGTCACCGCCGACGGCGGGCGGGTCGTGAGCGACCTCGGTGGCAAGGCCGTCGTCGCCGGATTCGAGCTGCGTCAGAAGGCCAACGACGCGCTGCGCAACGCCAACCAGACCGCCGAGTCGCTGCGGCAGAAGGCCACGCCGGCCGACCTCAACCGGCTGCGCGAGGCCGCCGACCTCAACCGGCTGCGTGAGGCGGCCGACCTCAACCGGCTGCGCGAGGTCGCCGACCCGGCGAAGCTTCGCGAGGCCGCCGACGTGCAGAAGCTGCGTGAGGCCGCCGACCTGGACCGGCTGCGTGAGCTGGCGACCCGCAACGCCGCCGTGGTCGTCGCCGGTGCCCACGCCGCCCAGGAGCGGGCACTGGCCGCGTACGGCGCGCTGGTCGCGCACGGTGAGCGGGTCGTCGGGGCGGGCGTGGTGGAGGCCGCCGAGACGGTGAACGCCGACATCGACGCCACCGAGGCCACGGTGGAGCCCACCGCGATCGCGCCGGACGCCGCGCCGGTGACGCGGCGCAAGAAGGCCGAGGCGCCCAGCCCGGCCGAGGTCGCCGAGATCGTGGAGGCCAAGCCGGCCGCCAAGAAGGCCGCGGCCAAGAAGACCACCGCGGCGAAGACGAGCACCGGGCAGCCGGCCGCCGCCAAGAAGGCCACGCCGTCGGCGAAGCTGCCCCGGGCCACGAAGCGGACGCGCCCCACGGCCGAGTGACCACGACAGACACATCGACCACAGCGACCCCGGTCCCGTCCTGTCGGACGGGACCGGGGTCGCCAGCATAAGCTTGCCGTCATGGCCAACGCCGCGCCGATCTTCGTCTTCGACGTCCGCTACGTGATCGAACTGATCCTGTTCGTGTTCGCACTGGTCGTGCAGGGGGTGGCACTCGTGCACGCCGTCACCCAGCGCTCCGACGCCTTCCCCGCCATCGGCACCCTGCCCAAGGGTGGGTGGATCGCGATCCTGGCGGTCACGACCCTGCTGACCCTGCTGACCCGCAGCACGCTGAGCATCTTCGGGCTGATCGGTGTCGCTGCCGCCCTCATCTACCTGCTCGACGTGCGCGTCGGCCTGCGTGAACTGGGCGACGGTAGAGGATCCTGGTGAGGGCGTTCCGCTGGCCACCACCACCGGACGGCGGACCTCGCACCTGCGGGCCGGGGCCGGGCGCACCGCGTACCGGTCGTCCGCCGCTGCCCGACCCGGACACCGAGCTGGTCGACACTCCGCACGGCGTACGCCTGGAGCGGCTGGTCACCGGCGTCGGTGACCCGGTCACCGTGTTCGCGCACGGCTTCGGCAACGGCATCGCCACCACCCGCCCGTTCGGCAGCGGGGTGAACGGGCGCAAGGTCTTCTTCCAGTTCCGTGGCCACGGTCGCTCGGACGCGCCGGACGGCCCGTGGAGCTACCTCGACCTCGCCCGGGACCTGCGCGCCGTCGCCGATCTCAGCGGTGCGACCCGCGCCTTCGGGGTGAGTCTCGGTGCGGGCGCGCTGTGCCGACTGCTGGTGGAGAGCCCGGACCGCTTCGACCGGCTGGTCTTCTTCCTGCCTGCCGCGCTGGACCGGCCACGGGGGCCGCTGGCCCACGCCCGGCTGACCGAGCTGCTCGCGGCGGTGGAGGTCGGGGACGCCTCGGCGGTGGCCGAGGTGGTCTCGGCCGAGATGCCGTCGGCTGTGCGCAACACTCCGGCCGGTTGGGCGTACCTGCGGCAGCGGCTGGACCATCTGCTCCGCGACGGACTCGCCGCCGGACTGGCCGACCTGCCGGGGCAGGTGCCGGTGCCGGACGCCGGGGCGCTGGCGGCGGTGACCGCGCCGGCCCTGGTGATCGCCGCCGAGGGAGACGACCTACACCCGGTGAAGGTGGCCGAGGAACTCGCCGCCGTGCTGCCGGGCGCCACCCTGCACCGGTACGCCCGCCCCGGCGTGCTGTGGACGGAACGCGCCGATCTGCGCGGCCGGATCTCCGAGTTCCTGAACGGGTAGCCTGCGCTGTCATGGGCGTCACACACCATGGCCGCACCCACCGCCTCGACCTGGCCGACCCGACCCTGCGCGAGTGGGAGTGCACGGTCCTGCACAGCGACCCCGAGCAGGGCATCGTGCTGGACCGCTCGGCCTTCTATCCCGGCGGTGGCGGTCAGCCGCCGGATCACGGCGTCCTGCTGTGGCAGGGGGTGCAGACCCGGATCGTGGGCACCCGCAAGGGCGACGACCTCTGGCTGATTCCCGCCGAGGGTGATCCGTTGCCGCCGGTCGGCAGCACGGTCACCGGGGCGGTGGAGGACGAGCGGCGCAGCCGGCTGATGCGTACCCACTCGGGGTTGCACGTGCTCTGCGGGGTGGTCTTCCGCGACTTCGGCGCGTTGGTCACCGGCGGCAACATGGAACCCGGCGAGGCACGGATGGACTTCAACCTGCCCGAGGTGCCGCCGGACTTCAAGACCCGGATCGAGGAACTGGTCAACGCCGAGGTGGTGGCCGACCGTTCGGTGGCGACCCGGGTGTTGCCGCGTACGGAGGCGCTGGCCCTGCCGGACATCATCCGTACCCAGTCCAACCTGATCCCGCTGGACGAGGCAGAGGTGCGCATCGTCGACATCGTCGGTCTGGACGTGCAGGCCGACGGGGGCACCCACGTGGCGTCCACCGCGCAGATCGGCCAGGTCCGGGTGGTCAAGGTCGAGAGCAAGGGCCGGGCGAACCGCCGGGTACGCATCCGCCTCGCCGACTAGCCGCCGGCCGGAGTTCGTACGGACGGCCTGTTCGGGCCTGCCGAGCCGGTCCGGCCTCGGCATCCTTTACCCGATCGTCGCGACAGATTACAAGATCATCTCATCTTTGGCGGCGATTTCTGCTGTACGGTCTGTGGGTGAGAACCGAGCGTCACTGGTGGAACGGCGACCGCACCGTGCGTGGACGTCGCGATGTGTTCATCCGCACCGACGGCGAGTCGTGGGAGGTCGAGGCCCGGGCCGGCGGCGGCGCCGGCGGGTCGAAGATCATCCCGTGTCCTGGCCTGCGGTCGGCGGAGATCCTGGCCGGAGCGTGGATGGACGGCCAGCGTAAGTGGCAGGACGTCGCCACCACCTGAGCAGATCGTGCTCCCGCATGTGGGTGGGCGGCAGGGGGTAGACTGACCTTGCGGCCCTGTCCTGGCGGGCCGGCTCGATGTTCCCAGGCCACGCGCCGCGGCCGGTAAGCGGTCAGCGCCGGGCGGGATCTCTCTTCGACGTTCGGAGCATTCATGGCGGCACGCCGCCCACAGCAGCAGAACACCTCCTCGACCACTCCCACCTTCGCCGACCTCGGCGTGCCCGAGGCGCTCACCCGCGTCCTCGCCACGGCCGGGGTGGACCGGCCGTTCCCGATCCAGGCGGCCACGCTGCCCGACGCGATCGCCGGACGCGACGTGCTCGGCCGTGGCCGCACCGGTTCGGGCAAGACGTACGCCTTCGTGCTGGCGGTACTCACCCGCCTGGCGGCCACCCCGGCGCCTCGACGGGCCGGGCGTCCCCGGGCGCTGATCCTCGCGCCCACCCGTGAGCTGGCCTCCCAGATCGACGCCGTGATGGCCCCGCTGGCGCAGGCCCTGTCGCTGCGCACCATGACCGTCTTCGGCGGTGTGGCCGCCAACCCGCAGATCAAGGGGCTGCGGGCCGGGGTCGACGTCGTGGTGGCCTGCCCGGGCCGGCTCGCCGACCACGTCGACGCGGGCCACGCGCACCTGGACGCGGTCGAGATCACCGTGCTCGACGAGGCCGACCACATGGCCGACCTGGGCTTCCTGCCCACCGTACGGCGGTTGATGGACCAGACCCCGCGCGGCGGTCAGCGCCTGCTCTTCTCCGCCACCCTGGACGCCGGTGTCGACGTGCTCGTCCGTCGGTTCCTCACCGACCCGGTCACGCACAGTGTCGACTCGGCGCGGTCCCCGGTCACCGCGATGACGCACCACGTGTTGCACGTGCTCGCCGACGAGCGGTTCGCCGTGCTGGTCGACCTGGTCGCCACGCCGGGTCGCAGCGTGGTGTTCACCCGCACCAAGCGGGGGGCCAAGACGCTCACCCGTCGGCTGGTCGCCGCCGGGGTGAAGTCCGTGGAACTGCACGGCAACCTGGCTCAGGGGGCGCGGGCCCGCAACCTCCAGGCGTTCGCCGACGGCGAGGTACAGACGCTCGTCGCGACCGACATCGCCGCCCGGGGCATCCACATCGACGACGTGGCCCTGGTGGTGCACGCCGATCCGCCCGCCGAGCACAAGGCGTACCTGCACCGGTCGGGTCGTACCGCCCGGGCGGGCGCGGCCGGCACGGTCGTCACGTTGATGACCGACCAGCAGGCGTCCGAGGTGCGGGAGCTGACCCGTAAGGCGGGTATCCGGGCGACCACCACCCGGCTGCGTCCGGGTGACGCGTTGCTGCGCGAGATCGCCCCGGGGGAGCGGACGCTCGTCGCCCGGCCGGTGGAGTCCACCGAGCCGGTACGCGAGCCGCGCTCGAACCGGGGCGGCCGTCGCGGCGGTACGTCGGCACCGACCGGGGCGACGCAGAACGGTGCTGCGCGACCCCAGACGGCACAGGCCGGCACCGGCCGGTCCCACGGCGGTCAGGCCGGCAGCGGCCGGTCCCGGGGCAATCAGGGCGGCGCAGGTCGATCCCAGGAGGCGCAGGCCGGTTCGGGTCGGGGCCAGCGTGCCCAGGGGGCGCAGGCCGGTTCCGGTCGGTCCCAGGGCGCACGGTCGCAGGCGGCCCGCTCCGGCGCGGCACCGGCCGGGGGGTCGCGGTCCGGAGCGGCGGCCTTCTCCGCTCGCGCCCGGCCGGGCGGACGCTACCGGCAGGGCTGACATCGGCACCGCCGGGTCCGACTCGTCGCCAGAGCCGGCGGGACGTCGTCGCCAAAGCTGACGTCGGTTGTCAGGTATCCCTGGCAACGTGACCGTCATGACGACATCGTTGACGGGAAAGGTGGCGCTGGTCGCCGGTGCCACCCGGGGAGCCGGTCGGCAGATCGCGGTGCAACTCGGCGCGGCCGGTGCAACCGTGTACGCCACCGGTCGCAGCAGCCGGGCGGCGCGCTCCGAGCTGAACCGGCCGGAGACCATCGAGGAGACGGCCGAGCTGGTGACCGCCGCCGGAGGCACTGGGATCGCGGTCCGGACCGATCATCTGGTGCCGGACGAGGTGCGGGCCCTGGTCGAGCGGATCGACGCCGAGCAGGGCCGACTCGACGTGCTGGTCAACGACGTGTGGGGTGCCGATCCGCTGATCACCTGGGAAAAGCCGGTCTGGGAACAGCCGCTCGACGCCGGATTCCGGACGCTGCGGCTGGCGGTGGAGACCCACGTGATCACCAGCCACTTCGCGTTGCCGCTGCTGATCCGCCGTCCCGGCGGGCTGGTGGTGGAGGTCGGCGACGGCACGAAGGCGTACAACGACGAGAACTACCGGTTGTCGGTCTTCTACGACCTGGCCAAGACCTCGGTCAACCGGCTCGCCTTCATCTGGGCGCACGAGCTGAAGGCGTACGACGGCACGGCCGTCGCGCTGAGCCCGGGGTGGCTGCGGTCGGAGGCGATGCTGGAGCACTTCGGCGTCACCGAGGAGAACTGGCGCGACGGCGCCGCCAAGGACCCGCACTTCCTCATCTCCGAGACACCGGCCTTCGTCGGCCGGGCGGTCGCTGCGCTCGCCACCGACTCCGACCGGCACCGCTGGACCGGCCAATCCGTCTCCGCAGGCGAACTGGCCAAGGTGTACGGCTTCACCGACGTCGACGGCAGCCAGCCGGACGCCTTCCGCTACATCACCGAGGTGGTCGACGCGGGTCACCCCGCCGACGTCACCGGCTACCGCTGACCGTCGGCCGCCGGCCGGCCGTCCTGGCCGGTCGGCGGCGCACGGTCGGTGGCGTAGAGGGCGGCTGTCCGGGCCGCCGCCTCGGCCAGCCGGGCCCGCAACTCGGGCGGGTCGCACACCTCCACCTCCGGACCGAGCCCGAGCAGTTGGGCGTACGCCACGTCGACGGACTCGACGGGTAGCCGGATGGTCGACCAGCCCTGTTCGTCGGGTCCGCTCGCGGCGGCCACCGCCTCGTCGTACCCGAACGGGACGTCGACCATGTGCCGGAGCACGCGCAGGCCGACCGGGCTCAGCCGGAGCGTCACCTCGGCCCGCAGCATGCTCCGCAGGAACGACGCGGCCCGCTGCTGCCAGTGCGCCGCCAGGTCGAAGCCCGGTTCCCGGTCGAAGCTCTCCTCGTGCTGCTCGACGGCGGTGACCCGGTCCACCCGGTAGGTACGCACGTCCTCGCCGACCCGGCCGACGAGATACCACGTCCCGTTCTTGAGCACGAGACCGTACGGGCAGACCCGGCGGGTCACCTCGTGCTCCCCGCGCCGGTAACGCAGCGTCACCACCCGGTCCCGCCAGATCGCGCCGGCCAGCTCGGTCAGCCACGTCGGCGGGGCGGTCCGGTGGTGGTACCAGCCCGGCACGTCCAGGTGGAACCGTTGCCCGGTGCGGGCCGGGGCGTCGCGCAGGCTCGGTGGCAGCGCGGCGAGCACCTTGAGTTCGGCGGCGGCCACCGCGTCGGCGAGTCCCATCTCACCGGCCGGGCCGGGCAGTCCGGCCAGGAACAGGGCCTCCGCCTCGTCCCGGGTCATCCCGGTCAACCGGGTCCGGTAGCCGCCGAGTAGCCGATAGCCGCCCGTCGGTCCCCGGTCGGCGTAGACGGGCACCCCGGCGGCGGAGAGCGCCACGACGTCCCGGTAGACGGTGCGTTCGGAGACCTCCAACTCGCGGGCCAGCTCCGCCGCCGTCATCACCTCCCGGGCCTGCAACAACAGCAGCAACGAGATCAGTCGTGCGGCGCGCACCGGTCACCGCCCACCGGGCGTGAGCAGGCCCCGGTCGTACGCGGCGGCGACCGCCGCAGCCCGGTCGTTGACCCCGAGCTTGGCGTACACGTGCAGCAGGTGGGTCTTGACGGTGGCTTCGCTGATGAACAGCCGGGCGGCGGCCTCCCGGTTCGACGAGCCTCGGGCGACCAGCGTGAGCACTTCGAGTTCACGCTGACTCAGCGGCTCCTCGGCCGGCGTACGCGGGGTCCGCAGCCGCCCCATCAGCCGCCCGGCGACGCTGGGGGAGAGCACCGACTCGCCCCGGGCGGCGGCGCGTACCGCCCGGACCAGTTCCTCGCGGGGCGCGTCCTTGAGCAGGTAGCCGGTGGCGCCCGCCTCGATCGCCGGCAGCACGTCGGCGTCCGTGTCGTAGGTGGTCAGCACCAGCACCTTCACCGGGCTGCCCGAGGCGGCCAGCCGGCCGATCGCGGTCACCCCGTCCATGCCCGGCATGCGCAGGTCCATCAGCACCACGTCCGGCCGCAGTGACGCGGCCAGCACCAGCGCCTCGGCACCGTCCGCCGCCTCGCCGAGCACCTCGAACCCGGGGTCACCGGTGAACATGCCCCGCAGCCCGTCCCGGACCACCGGATGGTCGTCGACGATGAGCAGGCGTACCGGGCCGTTCACGCGGCGGCTCCGGGCAGGGCCGGTACGGACGCCGAGATGGCGGTGCCGCCGCCCGGCTCGGACTCGACCGCCAACCGGCCGCCGACCCGGGTCACCCGCTGCCGCATCGCGGTCAGACCGTAGCCGCCGTCCTGGTCCGGCACGATCGACCCGTCGCCGACGTCGAACCCCGACCCGTCGTCGCGTACGTCCAGCGTCACCACGTCCGGCATGTACGACAGGGTGAGCCCGACCCGGGACGCGGCGGCGTGCCGGGCCACGTTGGCCAGCGCCTCCTGGGCGGCCCGGAGCAGCGTCACCTCGATCTCCGGGTGCAGCGGGCGGGGCGTACCGGTGGTGTCGACGCTGGCCGCCACCCCGTGCCGGGCCGACCAGCGCCCACCCAGCTCGGCGAGCGCGTCGGGCAGCCGGGCCGTCTCCAGCGGCTCCGGGCGTACGGCCCGGACCGACCGGCGGGCCTCGGTGAGGCTTTCCCGGGCCAGGTCCAGCGCGTTGTCCACGTGCCGGTGCCAGTCGGCCGAACGGTCCCGGGACTGCTCGGCCGCCTCCAGTTGGGTGATGATGCCGGTCAGCCCCTGGGCCAGGGTGTCGTGGATCTCCCGGGCCATCCGTTGGCGTTCGTCCAGCACACCGGCCTCCCGGGCCTGCGTGATGAGCTGGGCGTGCAGCCCCTCGTTCTCCCGCACGGTCTCGGCGAGCCGTTCGTTGGCGTCGGTCAGCTCCGTCACCAGTCGCTTGCGTTTCTCGCCCTCGCGCTCGGCCACGAAGGCGAACCAGCTCACGCCGCCGGCAACGATCAGGTTGAACGACACCATGACCAGCCAGACCAGCCAGTTCGAGGACAGCGACGGCAGGCCACCGCTCTGCGACGTGCCGAGCAACGCGGCGGTGACGGCCACTCCGGCCATCGGCCACCTGCCCGGCAGGAAGAACGCGTACACGAAACCGACCCAGGCGAAGAAGCCGTACCACGGGCTGGCGATCACCAGCGTGGTGGCGAAACCCAGCAACCCCACGTAGAAGAACGTCATCGGCCCCCGCCGGCCGTGCCAACCCGGATGCAGGGTGACGAACCAGGCGACCCAGCAGGCGGCGGCACCGGCGACGGGCAGGATGACCGCCAACGGGAGACTGCGGGCGGTCGGCGCGACGGTGGACAGCAGGGTGCCCACGGCCAGCCCGCCGTAGGGCACCACCCGGTAGAGCTTCGCCTCCCGGTCCTGCCAGACGGCGAGCTGAACGTCGGATTCATCGCTGCCGGCCATCTCGCCTCCGCTCACTGCCAGCGGAACAACTTCGCCGCGACGGTTCCGGCCGTCAGGGCGATCGCCGCCATTATCCCCAGGTGCAGCGGCTGCGGTGCGGTGCCGGTCCAGGCGTCCAGCAGGGCCTGCACCCCGGGCGGGAGGTAGGCGCCGAGGTCGCCCAGCACGTCGGGCAGCAGGAACCGGGGCAGGTACACCCCGCCGAAGAACATCACCACCATGAACAGCGGTACCGACATCGCCTGCGCCGACCGGCCGGTGCCGGCCACCGCCGCGATCACCAGTCCCAGCGCCAGCAGGGCCGCCGTACCGAGGACCAGGGCGGCGGCGAACCCCCAGGGATGCTGCGGCAACGGCGAGCCGAACGCGAACCGGGCGACCAGGGCGAGCAGCACCGCGCTGGCCAGGATCCCGGCGAGAGCGAGTACGAGCTGGGCGACCAGCAGCGCCGCCGGGCTGGCCGGGGTGGTCGCCAGCCGCCGCAGGATGCCGCGCTCACGGTAGGTGGCCAGCACCGAGGGGAGCACGTTCACCCCGACCATCGCCACCGAGGCGACCAGCAGCGACGGGGTGAAGTACGTGAGGAAGGACTGCCCACCGAAGTTCGGGTCCGGTTCGCGGAACGACGGGATCAGCCCGAGCACCGTCAGGATCCCGGCGGGCAGCAGGACGGTGAGCAGCAGCGTCGGGAGGTCCCGCAGGTAGAGCTTGGTCTCGGTCTTGAGGATCTGGCCGAAGGCGTGCATCGTCGTCCCTTCAGTCGGTGAGTCGGTGCCCGGTCAGCTCGACGAACGCGTCGTCCAGCGTGGCCTGCTCCAGCCGCAGGTCGGCGGCGATGATCTGGTTGCGGGCGAGGACCGAGGTGACCGCGTGCAGCACGTCACCGGTGCCGGCCACCACCACCTGGCTGCCGCTACGGGTCACGGTGGTCACCTGCGGCAGGTCGGTGAGCAGTCGATCGTCCACCGGGGCGGACGGCCGGAACCGGATCCGCTGTTCCGGTGCGACCGCCGCGACCAGACCCGCCGGGCTGTCCAGGGCCGCCACCCGCCCCTGGTTGATCACGGCGATCCGGTCGCAGAGCCGCTCGGCCTCCTCCATGAAGTGGGTGACCAGCACGATCGTCACGCCCCGCTCCCGAACCCGTTCGATCAGCCCCCAGGTGTCCCGTCGGGCCTGCGGGTCCAGTCCCGTGGTCAGCTCGTCCAGAATCGCGATCTTCGGGTTGCCGACCATGGCCAGCGCGATCGACAGTCGCTGCTTCTGGCCGCCGGAGAGCTTGCCGTACGGGGCGTTGCGCTTCGCACCGAGGCCCAACTCCTCGATCAGTTGCTCCGGGTCGGCCGGGCGGCGGTAGAACGACGCGTACAGTTCCAGCGCCTCCGCGACCCGCAGCCTGTCGGGCATCTGGCTCTCCTGGAGCTGTACGCCGACGTGCTGGCGCAGCCGGGTGCCGTCCCGGCGGGGGTCGAGCCCGAGGACCGACACCCCGCCCCCGTCAGGGACGCGGAGCCCGGCCACGCACTCCACAGTGGTGCTCTTGCCGGCGCCGTTCGGCCCGAGCACACCGAAGATCTCTCCGGCCGCCACGGTGAAGGACACGTCCGCCACCGCGACCGTCTCGCCGTATCGCTTGTGCAGGTTGGTCACCTCGATGACCGGCATGTCCCCACCTTCCGCCGTCGGTCTCGCGTACCGTTCCAGCCTCGCGGTGGCGGCCCGCCGCCGAATCGACCGGCCAGCGGTGATCCTGGGCGACCCCGGTTGATCCGGGCGATCCGTCAATCGGTTGATGTGGTGGCGGTGACTAGGCTCTGCGACGTGAACGCATCCGCGATCCCCGGCGCCGCCGTGGGCAGCGCCCGCCGGTTCGTCGGCGGCGCCGCGCTGCTGCTGCGCGGCATCGGCCTGTACGTCCGCAGCCCTGGCCTGATGCTGCTCGGCATCGTGCCCGCGCTGATCTCCGGGACGATCTTCCTCGCTGTGTACGCCACCCTGGTGTACTTCGTCGGCGACCTGGCCCGGTTCGTGACCCCGTTCGCCGACGACTGGGCCCCGGCCGGACGCAACGCGGTCCGGGTCGTCGCCGGCCTGGCGATCCTCGGCCTCGGCGGCCTGCTCACGGTGCTCACCTTCACGGCGGTCACGCTGGTCATCGGCGACCCTTTCTACGAGAAGATCTCCGAGCGGGTGGAGCGGCGGTACGGCGGCACTCCCGACGCCGTCGAAGTGCCCTTCTGGCCGTCGCTGCGGCGCAGCGCCGCCGACTCGCTCCGCCTGGTGGCGCTGGCCGTCCTGGTGGGCATCCCGCTGTTCGCCGCCGGGTTCATCCCGCTGCTCGGCCAGACCGTCGTACCGGTGATCGGTGCGGCGGTGGGTGGCTGGCTGCTCGCCGTCGAACTGGTCGGTTCGCCGTTCTACCGTCGGGGCAAGGGGCTGCGGGACCGTCGGGCCGTGTTGAAGGCGGACCGCCCCACCGCGCTCGGCTTCGGCGTGGCCGTCTTCGTCTGCTTCCTGATCCCGCTCGGTGCCGTCCTGCTGATGCCGGCGGCGGTGGCCGGTGCCGCCCTGCTGGCCCGCCGCTCGCTCGGCCAGCCGATCACGGAGGCGTGAGGTATGGACATCACCCTGGTCGAGGGAGACATCACCGCCGAGCGGGTGGACGCGGTGGTGAACGCCGCCAACTCGTCGCTGCTCGGCGGCGGGGGAGTCGACGGTGCCATCCACCGCAGAGGCGGACCGGCCATCCTCGCCGAGTGCCGCGCGCTGCGCGCGTCCCGCTACGGCCGTGGCCTGCCGACCGGGCAGGCCGTGGCGACCACCGCCGGTGACCTGCCGGCCCGCTGGGTGGTGCACACCGTCGGCCCGGTCTGGACGGACACCGAGGACCGCTCGCCGTTGCTGCGCGCCTGCTACGCCAACAGCCTGGCCGTCGCCGACGACCTGGGCGCGAGCACCGTGGCCTTCCCGCTGATCTCCGCCGGGATCTACGGCTGGCCGGTCGACGACGCGGTCCGCCAGGCGCTGTCGGTGCTGCGCGCGGCCAGCCCGACGACGATCACCGAGGCCCGACTGGTGCTGTTCGGCCCGGACACCTACGCCGTCGCCGAGCGCGTCCACGCGACCGGCTGACGCCTGCCTTCTGTTGGTAGGGGCGGGGCGGTCATGCCGCCCCGCCCCTTCTCGACCGCGTGTGGACCCGCCTCAGCGGGCCAACAGTGCGAAAACCCCCCAGCCGAGGTATTCGCGCTGGTAGCGCGTATAGCGGACGGGTTCGGTGGTGAGCTCCGCCCGTACCGTTTCGGCCAGTTCGTCATCGGGGTTGTCGTCGAGCCAGCGGCGCAGGTTCAGCCACTGTGCCGCCTGGTACCGGTCCCAACTGTCCTGATCGGCCAGCACCATCTCCACGACGTCGTACCCGAGGTCGCCGAACCGTTCGACCAGCTCCGGCAGCAGCAGGAAGTCGTCCACGCTCTGCGCGAGGCAGGCTCTGGCGGTCTGCTGGTCCGGCACCTCCCGCCGCCAGTACGGCTCGCCGACGAGCATCAGACCGCCAGGACGGAGACTGTTTCTCAGGAGCTCGACAGTCCCGGGAAGGCCACCACCGATCCAGGTGGCGCCAATGCAGGCGACGAGATCGACCGGCTCGTCCGCGACGTACCCGGAGGCGTCGTCGTGCACGAAGGTGACCCGGTCGGCGACGCCGAGTTCAGTGGCGCGGGCACGGGCCTGCTCGGTGAAGACCGTGCTGATGTCCACCCCGGTCCCGGTGACCTGATGGTCCCGAGCCCAGGTGCACAGCATCTCGCCCGACCCGCTGGCCAGGTCGAGCACACGGGTGCCGGGGGCCAGGCGTAGCGCCTGCCCCAGGGCGGCGAGCTTGCCGGGGGTGAACGGGTTGTGAATGCGGTGGTTACTCTCGCGAATGGTGAAGATGCGTGGCAGATCCACGGGAGATGCTCCTCGGGTTCGATGAGGTCAGGGCGCCTGGGAAGGGCGGTCGACCGGAGCCGGTCGCCGCTGCTCGGACCGTCATCAATGCACCTCACTCGGAACGTCCTCTTGAATCCGGCCAGCGTAGGCGTGCTGTCCCCGACGCTTCCACCGATTTGCGCCGACGTGCTCGCGTCGTCGACGACGAGAAGCGCCCGCCCACGATCGGGCGGGCGCTTCGTCGTAGGTCTGGGTCAGGCTCGCTCGGCGAGCTGGCTGATGAACGTTCGCCACGCCGTCGGGCCGAAGGTCAGGGCGGGGCCGGTGGGGTCCTTGGAGTCCCGGACACCGATGACGCCGGGAAGGTTGTCGGCGACCTCGACGCAGTTGCCGCCGCTGGTGCCGCTTCGGGTGGCCTTTCGCCACCGCGCGTTACTGAGGTCCATGATGGCTCTCGACTTCGTTCAATCGGTGAGCTGGGCGATGAAGGTCCGCCACGCCGTCGGGCCGAAGGTCAGGGTCGGGCCGGTGGGGTCCTTGGAGTCCCGGACACCGATGACGCCGGGAAGGTTGTCCGCGACCTCGACGCAGTCACCGCCGTTGGCGCTGCTGCGGCTGCTCTTGCGCCAGGTGGCACCGGTCAGCTCCATGTCTCTGCCACTTCCCTAATAAGTTCGATCGACTGCCGGTGGGACAGCGCCTCACCGCGTACATTCTCCCATGCTGCGGTGAGGGCAACCAGGTCTCCGGGCTCGGCGACCACCTGCCCATGAAGCTGATTGTCCAGGTAGCCGGCGGTTCGGTTGTCGACGCTGCTGGCGATGACGAATGGACCTGACAGCCCGCCGTAAGCTCCGGCAGACAACGGCACTACATGCATGCGGACGTGCGGGAAGAGTGCTGTTCCGGCCAATGCCTCCAGCTGCTCCCGCATCACCTCAGGTCCCCCCACCGCACGTCGAATGACACCCTCGTCTATGACCGCCGTCAGCCACGGAGGGCCGTCTGCGGCGAGCACCGACTGACGGGCCATTCGCGCAGCTACCAGACGTTCGACCTCATCCGACGTGTGCTGTCCGGCTGAACCGAAGATCCCCCGTGCATACCTCTCTGTCTGTAGCAGTCCGGGCAGGACTAGCGGCTGATAGGAGCGAAGCGAGTGTGCCTCGCGCTCGATTGCCTCCCACGGGCGGAACCATACGAGTTCGCGAGATCTCCGTTTTGTGTCCGGCCATATGTCTGACACGACGCACCCAAGTGCCCCGGCTGCCGCGTTCCGATGGGCCTGGTGCGGTATGCGTCCCTCGCGCAGCCATCGGTCGGTCGTCTTCGGGTCAACGCCGATGCTCTCAGCCAGGGAATCTGTTGTGTGACCTGACCTTTGAAGCGCCATTCGGAGCGCGTCGTTCATTGAGACACCTTCCGACACAGTAGATATCTAGACACCATACCGACACGGGGTGTTGCTGTCTGGTCACAGATGGCAAGTTGAGTCTGGGCGGTGTGGCGAGTGGAGGTCAGGGGTGGCCCGCTGGTCGTGCCGCCGGGGGTCGCCCGTGGGCGAGCACTCAGGGCGGCCCCCTCCAACGTCGACGGAGGAGGCACCGTGCCCGAGCCTGTGAATGCCGTACCTGCCTCGCGGTGGGGTGAGCCCGTTGCGCGTACCGGCCTTGCCGTGGGTGACGTGGTCCGCGTGCTTGAGGGTGCCTACCAGCCCGGCGCGGGGGAGTTGACGCTGTACGTGGCCGAGGTGGGCGACCGGATCGAGCGCGACGGCAGCGTGTGGATCGAGGTGTACGGCCATGAGGTGCAGGAGGACCGGACACTGCGGGTCCGTCGCCGCTATGCGCAGGTCCGCCCGGATCTCGCCGATGTCCGCCCGGCGCGTGGCTGGTGAGCGTGCGCCGGGAGGACGAGAGTCCGACGATCTGCCCCGGCGTGTACCTCCTGAGCAGGGCAGCATCCCCACAGTTCGGCAAGCCGATCGTGGTGCGCCTGATTCGGAAGCTCGATCTGACGACGTACGACGGATGGGTCTGGATCGAGGTCTATCAGCTCAACGCGGCGGGCAATGCGACCGCTCGGCGGACGCTGTTCGTACAGGCTGCGGGGATGGAGCGCGTGGCGGCTTCGCCGCCCGTGCGTCGCTCCCCGCGGCGCTCCGGCGGCGGGCACGGGACCGGTGCAACGGTGACCTCGCCGCGCACGAGCCCGCGCGCCCCACCTGGCGCTGCCGGGCGTGTGGTGCCGCGTGGCCGTGTTCTCCGGCCAAGTTGCGGCTGCTGGCGGAGTACCGGACGCGGCGGGTCGAGTTGGTGGCCTACCTGACGACGCTGCGCGAGGAGGCCGCCGGCCAGCTCGCCGCGCCGGACCCGGGTGAGCGCCGCTCGGGCCTGGCGGCGCGCTTCACGGACTGGGCCGCTGTTCACAGCTCCCGTACGCAGGACCACTGAGTGGCGACCTGCCGATAACCGAGCCGGGTGTTGACCGCCAGCATCGGCGCGTTCGCCGCGTCGTTCCCGGTGTACGCGGTGGTGACCCCGTCCTGCGCCGCGCGGTGCAGCGCGGCCAGCTTGACCAGCCGCGGCCAGTCCACGTCCCCGGTGCTGCGGCACCGTGCCGGTGTAATCGGACCATATCCGCGTACCGTCCCGCTTCACCAGGCTGATCGCGGCCAGCTCGCCGTCGACCTCGACGCCGGTGCTGACCGCCCGGTCCAGGCCGACGTTGTCCCAGGTGGTGGCGAGCCAGTCGGCGTAGCTGATCGCGCCGGACACGACGTCGCCCGGCTCGTCGGCACTGGCCAGCACGTCCACCCGGTGCACGTGGCGCGGGTCGACGTCCGCCAGCGGGACCAGCCGTACGCCGTCGGGAGGTGTCGGCAAAGGTGGCAGCGTGTGCAGGTCCAGGGCGGAGAATTGCGCCTGGCGGCTCGGCGTGAAGCCGTGCCGGCGGGCGAACGGCAGCGCCTCCGGCAGCGCACGCCCGTGCAGCCGGGTCAGGTCGAGCGGGGCGAGGTGCGTGATCGCCTCGGCCAGCAGCGCGCCGCCGATCCCGCGTCGCCGCTGGTCAGGGTGTACGTGCAGCAGCGACACCTCGCCGACCGCCTCGGCGGTGTGCTCGTTTCGGGACGCGCACACCCAGCCCACGATGCGCCCGTCGACCTCGGCGACGAAGCCGGCCCAGTGCAGACCCGGCGGCGGTGTGGCGATCAACTGCCGGGTGGAGGCGACTCCTCGCAGCAGGAAGGGGAACACGAGCCTCCGCAGCGCCACCACCGCCGGGGCGTCGTCGGGGCGGGCCGGGCGGATGAGGAACGGTGCTTGCGGCATCCGGCGGAGGCTAGTCGTCCACCGCCGGTTCCGCCTCGGGTTTATCGCCGGGAGGTGGGTAGATCTGTTGTCGTTGGGACGACAACAGATCTAACCACCTCACCCGTCAGCCTCGATGTCGGGCGGCCCGTGGGGCTGCGGCTGGGCGGTGCCGGGACGTGGGGTCTTGCCAGTCGGCGGCCCGCGGGTCTGCGGGCGGCGCTGGGCAGCGCGGCGCGACCGCGCTGTGGCCGCATGGTCGGGTCCCGCCGACGGGCGGTTCGCAGGGCTGCGGCCGGGCGGTGCCCGCGACGTGGGGCCCTGCCAATCGGTGGGCCAGAGAGCTGGGTGCGACCTGACGGCTCCGATCCCCGGCCCGTTGAGGTGTTAGGAAGGGACCCTTCCTAACACCTCAGGCTTCGCCAATCGGACTTCAGCCGTACCCACCCTCAGCCCTGCCAGCCGGCGGCCTTCAGGGCCGCGCGGATCTGGGCCGCCACCTCGGCCGGGCGGTGTCGGACGTCGAAGGCGGTGAAGCGGAGGATGCGGTCGCCCTCGATCCAGATCTTGTTCTGTCGCCGCAGGTCAGCGGCCCAGTGTCGGGCGTCCATGTGGTGTCCGCCATCGATCTCCACGTGCAGCGACCACCGAGGCCAGTAGGCGTCCAGGTAGCGATTCCGACCGTCGGTGTCCCGCCGCCGATGTTGTCCCTGCGGCGGCGGCAACCCGTGGCGGCGGCACAGCCGGGCCAGGTCGATCTCGGAGAGCGCCTCCGCACCGCCCGCGATGTCGTGCAGCGTCTCCCGGATCAGCGCGCCCCGGCGGGCCTGGGGCATCCGATCCAACACCGCCCCGATCTCCGCCGGGGTCACTCGCCGCTGTTGGCAGCCGGCCGCGAGGATCTGTTGCGCCTCGTCGTCGGTACGCACCCACTGCGCCGCGTCGACCAGGGATCGTGCCATCGACGTACGGTCGGGGCGCGCCCGCTGGCGGTCGGTGTCGGGCAGGTGTCGAGCCCGGCGTACCCGCACCGCAGGCAGGCCGAGTGGTAGCCGGCGCAGCAGGTCGGCGCGGTGGCGATGGTGCGGGATCAGCACGTCGACGGTGTCGTAGCGATAGGTGCCGCGCAGCCCGCCGGCCGTCGCCGCCGCCAGCCCGGCGAGGATCGCGCCCTCGCCGGCCGCGAGCACAGCCGCCCACCATGCCTGCGCGGTCGAGTACGGCCTGCCGGGCGACTCGGCCCGCAGTACGCCCCGGCACACCCGGCTCCATCGCCCGGAGGTCAGCAGGTGACGCACTGTGGACGGGCTCAGCACGGCGGTGGCCTGCGCCCAGGTGAGAATTCCCGACTGCTCGAACAGCAGCCACTGCAACGGATCGGCGTCATCCCGGGGTATCCGCACGAATCGATTGAACCGCGAGGTGGGTAGATCTGTTGTCGTCCCAGCGACAACAGATCTACCCACCTTCGTGATCGCTTCCGCCGTCACGTACGTGGGCGGGCCGAGGTGCGGCAACACGCGGCACCCGCACCGATCACGCCCCGGCCGCGGAGCCGATCGAGCGGCACGGTGACGCGGGTGCAGCCGGCGGCGTCTTCGAGATCATGGCCAGCCTTACGTGCCCGCGTAGGCGGCGGAGAGCGGGGCGGTCAGCCGGCCGGGACGGCGGCGACGGCCTCGACCTCGACGAGCTGGTCGTCGTAGCCGAGCACGGCCACGCCGAGCAGCGTGCTCGGGGCGTCGTGGTCGCCGAAGGCGTCGCGTACCACCTCCCACGTCGCGACCAGGTCGGCCTGCTGGGACGACGCCACGTAGACGGTGCTCTTGACCACGTCGGCGAGCGTGGCACCGGCGGCGCCCAGGGCGGTCTCCAGGTTGGCCATGACCTGTCGGGCCTGGGCCGCGTAGTCACCGGGGGCGACGGTGTTCCCGTCGGCGTCCAGCGGGCAGGCCCCTGCGGTGTAGACCAGGCGGGTGGAGGGTTCCACGGTGGCCAGATAGGCGTACGGGGCGGTGGCGCTGAGGGCGGGCACGGGCAGCAATCGGACGGAACTAGACATGCGGGGCAGGCTAACCAGCTCGGTGAGCCGGTTGCCACCTGGTTTCGGTGTTAGGAGGGGACCCCTTCTATGCACGAGGCGTTAATAAGGTGCCCTTCCTTACCTCAGGCGGACTCGCGGATGATCAGCTCGGTGGGAAGGATCAGCGCCGGCTCGACGTCCTCCCCGGCGGCGAGACGCAGCAGCAGGCGGGTGCCCTGCCGGCCCAGCTCGACTATCGGCTGCCGGACGGTGGTCAGCGGCGGATCGGTGTAGGCGGCGGTCTCGATGTCGTCGAAGCCGATCACCGCCACGTCGTCCGGCACCCGCCGTCCGGTCTCGCGGAGCGTACGCATGGCGGCGTGCGCCATCAGGTCCGAGGCGGCGAAGACGGCGTCCAGGTCGGGGTGGGCGTCGAGCAGTTCCCGCATGGCCGCCGCCCCGGATTCGCGGGTGAAGTCACCGACGGCCACCATCTCCGGCAGCCCGGCGGCGGCCACGGTCTCCCGGTAGCCGGTCAACCGCTCGATCCCGGCGACCATGTCCTGTGGGCCGGCGATGGTGGCGATCCGGCGGCGGCCCCCGTCGATCAGGTGCCGGACCGCGCGGGTCACCCCGGCCACCTGGTCGACGTCGACGTACGGGATGTCCGCGCCGTCGAGGGGACGGCCGCTGCACACCACCGGGATGCCGAGCGCGGCCAGCTTGGCGGGGAGCGGGTCGGCCCCGTGCAGCGAGGCGAACAGCACTCCGTCGACGTGCCGGCCGGTGGTGTACCGCTCCACCCGCTCGTGACCGGCCGGTGAGCCGGCCAGCATCAGCACGAGCTGCTTGTCGGCGGCCTCCAACTCCTGCGCGGCGCCCCGGATGATGCCCGGGAACACCTGGTCGTCGGAGAAGACCCGGGTGGCCTCCTCCGGCATGACCAGGGCGATCGAGTCGGTGCGTTGGGTGACGAGGGTGCGGGCGGCCAGGTTCGGCACGTACCCCAACTCGGCCACCGCCTGACGGACCGCCTCCTGGATCGGCTCGGCGACCGTGGTCGAGCCGTTGACCACCCGGGAAACGGTGGCCCGGGACACCCCGGCCCGTCGCGCCACCGCTTCCAGAGTGGGCCGCTGCGCCCCCGTCATAGGAGAAACCACCATCTCGTCACAGCCCGTTCCGGGAGATCACCTCCTGGTACCACCGGGCACTCGACTTCGGTGTACGCCGCTGGGTGAGGTAGTCGACGTGCACGATGCCGAACCGCTTCCGGTACCCCTCGGCCCACTCGAAGTTGTCCAGCAATGACCATACGAGATAGCCCCGCAGGTCGACGCCCCGGGCGATGGCCTCGTGCGCGGCGCGCAGGTGGCCGTCGAGGTACGCGATCCGGTCCGAGTCCTGGAGCGGGCTGGACGGGTCGGCGGTCTTGTCCGGAAAAGCCGCACCGTTCTCGGTGATCAGCAACGGCACGCCGGGGTAGTCGGCGGCGATCCGCTCCAGCAGCCGGGTCAGTCCGGCCGGCTCGATCATCCACCCCATGTCGGTCAGCGGACCGACCGCTGGCAGGAACTCCACCGCGCCCTCGGTGCCCGGGTACGCGCCACCGCCCCCGCCGCCGTCCGGACGCCCCGCGACGTACGTGGGGGAGTAGTAGTTGATGCCGAGCAGGTCGATCGGCGCCGCGATGATCTTCTCGTCGCCGTCCCGGACGAAGGTCGGCTCGACCAGCCGTGCCACGTGCTCGCGGACGTCGTCCGGGTACCCGCCGACCAGCAGTGGATCGAGGAAGATCCGGTTGTGCAGGCCGTCGACCAGACGTACGGCGGCGGCGTCGGCCGCGCTGTCCGCGTCGGCGGGCTGCACGTCGGCGGGGTTGAGCGTGATGCCGACCCGGGCCGCCCCGCCGGACCGCAGGGCCTGGGCGGCCAGGCCGTGCGCGAGCAGCAGATGGTGTACGGCGGAGAAGGCCGCCCCCGCGTCCTGCACCCCGGGAGCGTGCACGCCGTTGCCGTACCCGAGGTACGCGGAACACCACGGCTCGTTGAGCGTCGTCCAGGTGTCGATCCGGTCGCCGAGCCGGGTGTGCACGGCACTGGCGTAGGTGGCGAAGTGCTCGGCCGTGTCCCGGTCGGTCCAGCCGCCCCGGTCCTGCAACGTCTGCGGCAGGTCCCAGTGGTACAGCGTGACGATCGGGTCGATGCCCCGACCGAGCAGCGCGTCCGTCAGCCGGTCGTAGAAGTCCAGGCCGCGCGGGTTGACCGGCCCGCTACCGTCGGGCTGGATGCGGGGCCAGGACACCGAGAAGCGGTACGCCTGGAGGCCCAGCTCGGCCATCATCGCCACGTCGTCGGCGTACCGGTGGTAGTGGTCGCAGGCGACGTCGCCGGTGTGCCCGGCGTGGACTTTGCCCGGCGTACGGCTGAACGTGTCCCAGATCGAGTCGCCGCGCCCGTCGTCGCGGGCCGCCCCCTCGATCTGGTACGCCGCCGTGGCCGCACCCCACAGGAAGTTCTCCGGGAAACTCAACTCGCTCATGCCGGCACTCCGCTTCGCTGCGTGCCGCCACGAGGCACGGCCCTGTGTCGATGGTTCGCTCGCTGACGCTCGCTCACGCCTTCACCGCACCTTCCATGATCCCGCCGATGATCTGGCGGCCGAACAGGACGAACACCAGCAGCAACGGCAGCGTGGCGATGGCCGTACCGGTGAACACCTGGGACATGTCCTGGTAGTAGCCGTCGGACAGAGCCCGCAGCGACAACTGCACGGTGGGATTCTCCGGGTCGTTGAGCACCGCGTACGGCCAGAGGAAATCGTTCCACGTGGTCATGAAGGTGAGCAGGCCGAGCACGGCGGCGGCCGGCCGCAGTGCCGGTACCACCACGTTCCAGTAGATCCGGGCGGTACCGCATCCGTCCACCCGGGCCGCCTCGATCAGCTCGGTGCTGACCGCCTGACCGGCGTACTGGCGCATCATGAACACGCCGAAGCCGGTGACCAGCGCGGGCAGGATCACGGCGGGCAGCCGGTCGTTCAGGTTCAGCTTCGTCATCAGCATGTAGAGCGGGATGACGCCGAGCTGGGTGGGCACCATCATGGTGGCGATGATCACCATCAGCATCGCGTTGCGGCCCCGGAACCGCAGCTTGGCGAAGGCGAACCCGGCCAGGCTGCAGAAGAACACCACCGAGACGGTGACCGTGGTCGCCACGATCGCGGAGTTGATCAGACCGGTCAGGAAGTACGCGTCGGTGTTGTCGAACAGCCGGGCGATGTTGGCGCCCAGGTTGCCGCCGGGCGTCATCGGTGGCGGCAACTGCCCCATCGCGTCGCTGCTGCGGCTGGCCACCACGAACATCCAGTAGATCGGGAAGAGCGACATCACGGTGGCGGCGATCAGCGCGCAGTACGTGAGCGGGCTGGCCCGCCAGAGCCGGCTCATCGCGCCACCTCGCTTCGCTCGGCGTCCCGACGAGCTCCCGACGCGCTGAACTGAAGGATTCGCTCGCTGCGCTCGCTCATCGCGCCACCTCGCTTCGCTCGGCGTCCCGACGAGCTATCGACGCGCTGAACCTGAGGACTCGCTCGCTGCGCTCGCTCATCGCGCCACCTCGCTTCGCTCGCGCGTCGCGACGAGTCCCAACGCGCTGAACCGAATGACTCGCTCACTGCGCTCGCTCATCGCGGGCCTCCCTTCCGCCCGCCGACGTTCGGTCGGGCGCCGGCCCCGAGCCGGCGGATGATCAGTACGTTGATCGCCGCGACGATGGCGATCAGGGCGAAGAGCAGCCACGCCACCGCCGAGCCGTAGCCGAAGTTGTAGTAGGGCGCGAACGCGTTCTCGAACATGTACATGGTCAGCGTCTGCGACTCGCGCATCGGGCCGCCCCGGATCGCGTTGGTGCCGGAGTGGAACAGCCGGGGCTCGGTGAAGAGCTGGAGCCCGCCGATGGTGGAGATGATGACGCAGAAGATGATCGTCGGCTTGAGCAGCGGCACGGTGACCGCCCAGAACTGCCGGGCCCGGTTCGCGCCGTCGATCGCCGCGGCTTCGTACAGGTCGCGGGGGATGGCCTGCATGGCGGCCAGGAAGATCAGCGCGTTGTAGCCGGTCCAGCGCCAGTCGACCATGGCGGAGATGGCCACCCAGGAGGCGAACCGGTCGGACTTCCACCCGATCGGATCGAGGCCCACCAGGTCGAGCATCCAGTTGACCATGCCGAACTCGCGACCGAACAGCACCCCGAAGACGATCGCCACGGCGGCCGTGGAGGTGACGTTGGGGACCAGCACCGCCATCCGCCACCCGGTCCGGAAACGCAGGTGCCGGTTGAGCAGGTTGGCCAGCCAGAGCGCCAGGAGCAACTGCGGCACGGTGCTGATCACGAAGATGCCGAGCGTGTTGACCACCGAGTGCCAGAAGTCGCTGTCGACCAGCAGCTGGGTGTAGTTGTCCGCGCCGATGAAGGTGGGATTGCTACCGAGCAGGTCCCAGTCGTGCAGCGAGACCCAGAAGGTGTACGCCAGCGGCCACGCCCCGAAGATCGCGAAGATCACGAAGAACGGGGCGATGTAGAGGTAGGGCGAGTACTTCGCGTCGATCCGGCTCAGTCGGCCGGACCGTGGCGGGCGGGTGTTCCGCGGTGCCGGGGTGGCCGGCGGGTGTGCGTCGAGCTGCAACGCCATGACCCGTGACTCCTTTCCACGCCCCCGCCCCGCGCCGATCCGCCGGTCGCCGTCGCGTCGACGAGGACGCGTCGTTCCGGTGGATCGGCGACGGGGTGGGGACCGTCGGGCCGGCTACTTGGCGGCAGCCTTCTTGGCGTTGGCGATCGCGTCCTGCCACCCCTGCTCGGGGTTGCGCTGTCCCAGCTCGACGGTGCGGACCGCGTTCTCGACCTCGGTGCGTACGGCCTGGTTCTTCGGGCCCATGTAGACCGGCTTGAGGGTCTTGGCGCCCTCACCGAAGATCCGGCCGACCGGCGCGCCGGAGAAGTACGCGTTGGTGGCCTCGGTGATGGCCGAGTCCTCCAGCGCCTGCGGCGACGACGGCAGCGGTCCCTTGGCCTTGAAGGCGCCGATGTGGCCCTCGGCGCTGGTCAGGAACTTGACCAGCTTGATCGCCTCGTCCTGGTTCTTGCTCTGACGAGGCACGGCCAGGTGCGAGCCGCCCCAGTTGCCGCCGTCACCGGGCACCCGGGCGATGTCCCACTTGCCGTTGGCCTCCGGACCGGCGTTGCCCTCGATGACCCCGGTCATCCACGCGGGGCAGGCGATCGTGGCGAACTTGGACTGCTTGAAGGCGGAGACCCACTCGTCGGACCAGGAGCCGTACTTGCCGGACAGGCCCGCGTTGATGATGGCCATGGTGGTGTCCCAGGCCTGCTTCACCGCCGGGTTGCTGTCCACCACGAGGTTGTCGCTGGTGTCGTAGTAGTGGTAGCCCTGCGCGTTGCCGGCGGTCTGGAGCACGATCGTGTTGAACGTGTTGGTCGCGGCGTCCAGGAACGCGGCGCCGGTGTTCGCCGCCTTGAACTTCTCACCGGTGGCGATGTACTCCTGCCAGGTCGGCCAGAGCTTCGAGACCTCTTCGCGGTCGGTCGGCAGCCCGGCCTTGTCGAACAGGTCGGTGCGGTAGCACATCGCCATGCCGCCGACGTCGGTGCCGAGGCCGATCAGCTTCTGGCCGTCGGCGGTGAGCCCCTGGTTCCACTTCCACTCCAGGAAGTTGCCCTTGAGGTCGGCGGCGCCGTGGTCGAGCAGGTTGACGAAGTTGTCCGGGTTGGCCTTGTACTCGACCATCAGACCCTCTTCGATGGCGACCACGTCACCGGCGCCCTTGCCCGCCGCGAGCCACTGGGTCAGCTTCGGCGAGTACTCGTCGAGGTTGCCGCCGGTGCCCCGCTCGACGATCTTCACGCCGGGGTTGGCGTCCATGTACTGCTTGTACAGCTCCTCGTAGCCGAACTGTCCGAAGACGTCGACGGTGAGGGTTATCGTGCCGTCCTCGGCGTCGTCGCCGCCACCGCAGCCGCTGGTGACGAGCAACGCGCCGACGGCGGCCAGGGCGACCGCAGCGAGGCGGTGGCGCGGGAAGGTGCCCATGGTCTGGTGACCCCTCTCAGGTCGGGGTGGTGGTGGATAAGGCCCAGAGAGCGCTCTCACGAAGCTTGCGGTCCGCCGTCGATCGATGTCAAGAGAGCGCTCTCTCGGCGAGGTCACAGAATGGCCACGGGCGGTCCTCCCGATCGGGAGGACCGCCCGTGGCATGTCCGTGCTGCGTCGGCTACGCCGGCTGTCGTGCCGGCCGCGTTCGGCTTCGCCGGCTGTGCTGGCTCTACCGGCCGTCGTGCCGGCCATGTCGGCTTGGCCGACGTGCCGGCCCAGCGGGCGGGTCGACGGTCGGGCGTGGCCGGCCCGCCGACGCGGAATCAGGCGGCGCGGACCCCGTCCAGCAGGGCGCGGTCGCCGGCCACGGTCAGGGTGTCGAAGCTGACCCGTCCCCAGAGCGCCAGCAGCAGGTCGCTCGCGGTGGCGTTGACGTGCACCCGGGCGTGGTGGTCGTCGTGGTCGAGGATGGTGCCGGTGTCGAGCAGGGCCACCCCCTCGCCGCGCAGCCGCAGGTACCACTCCTGGGCGGCGTCGCTCGCGCTCAACCGCACCACGCCGCGCCACTGCCCGGTCGCCACCCGCCGGCCCGCCGGCAGCCAGGTGTCCAGCACCTCGCTCACCCCGTCGGCCGCGAGCTTGGCCTCGATTGGTTCACCGGCGGCGATGGCGAGCTGGGCGTCCCAGCGGTGCACCGCGGTCTCGTGTGCCATCCGACGCGGCCAGAAGCCCGCCTTCTTCGGCTGCGGCGCCCAGTTCCACGCCGGAGCCTCCGGGTCGAGGGTGTCGAAGAGGGCCATCAGCTCGTCGTACGCCTGCTGCCACTGCGCCGCGGCGGTCACACCCGGCACCGGCTCGACCGGCTGTGCCCGGCGCTCCGGGGCCGTCGTCCCGCCCGAACCCACGATCGCGTGCGCCCAGCGGTAGACGCCGGCGAGGTGCAGGGCCAGGTCGGCGACCGTCCAGCCGGGGCAGGAGAGCACGGGTGTCTCGGGCGGGGCTTCGGCCACCGCAGCGGCGAACGCCGGACCCTCCGTCCGAAGCGCGCCGATCCAGAAGTCCTTGCTGCCCTGCAATCTGCTCATCGCCATCCTCCCGGGGGTGACCCGGCCACCAATGGGTGCCGCGGCTACCCACCAGCCTAGGGTGAAAGGCGTGTTCGACGCCTACGCCCAGCCGACAGTCGCCGCTGAACCCGCCAGCACCGGCGATCTGGCGCAATACACCACATTACGCTTGGGTGGCCCGGCTCGCCGGATTGTCACCGCCACCACCGCCGAGGAGATCGTCACCCGGGTACGCGAGGCACAGGACGACGTTCTGCTGCTCGCGGGCGGTAGCAACGTGGTGATCGGTGACGCCGGCTTCCCCGGCACCGTGGTCCTCGTCCGGTCACGCGGTCTGCGCGTGCTCGCCGAGAACGAGGCGAACGTCACCATACGGGTCGAGGCCGGCGAGCCGTGGGACGACCTCGTCGCCGCCACCGTCGCCAACGGCTGGTCCGGGTTGGAGTGCCTGTCCGGCATCCCCGGCTCGACCGGGGCGACCCCGATCCAGAACGTCGGGGCGTACGGGCAGGAGGTCGCGGAGACCATCGTCGGCGTACAGGTCTACGACCGCGTCACCGGGGAGGTGACGACGGTCCCCACCGGGGACTGTGGCTTCGCGTACCGGGCCAGCGTCTTCAAGTACAGCCAACGGCTGGTGGTGCTCTCGGTCGACTTCCGGCTGGCCCGCTCGCCGCTGTCCGGCCCGGTGCGCTACGCGGAACTGGCTCGTACGCTCGGTGTCTCGGTCGGTGACCGGGTGCCGGCGACCCAGGCGCGTGCCACCGTGCTGCGGCTGCGCGCCGGCAAGGGCATGGTGCTGGACCCGACCGACCCGGACACCCGCTCGGTCGGCTCGTTCTTCACCAACCCGGTGCTGGACACCGCCGGCTACGAACTGCTGCGGCAGCGGGCCGCCGACATCGGGGAGCCGCCGGCCTGGCCGGGCACCGGGGACCGGGTCAAGATCAGCGCGGCCTGGCTGATCGACAAGGCGGGCTTCGGCAAGGGCCATCCCGGCCCCGAGGGCGTCGCCATCTCCAGCAAGCACACCCTGGCGCTGACGAACCAGTCCGGCACCGCCAGCACCGAGGCCCTGATCACGCTGGCCCGCGAGATCCGTGACACCGTCGAGGCCCGGTTCGCCGTGACCCTCCATCCCGAACCCGTCCTCGTCAACTGCACCATCTGACCCCTCACCGCGCCGCCGCGCCCGCCGCGCCCGCCGCCGGGTCCGCACATGCCGCCCTGCACGTTAGGAAGGGACCCTTCATATACACGAGGCGTTAGTAGGGGACCACTCCTTACATGCAACCTTGCGGGGCGACGGCGGGCCAGGGGATCGTGAGCTGGCCCTGACGCCACTCGCGGGGACGGCGCAGCACGGGCCAGCCCTGGGCGCGCACCGTGGACACCGCGCGCAGCCAGCGTTGGCGCGGGCCGAATGGGGCGTAGCCGGCGGCAGCCCGCCAGGCGTCGTCCAGGGCGCGGATGAGGTCGTGGATCCGCTCGCCCGGCACGTTCCGGTGGATCAACGCCTTCGGCAGCCGTTCGGCCAGCTCGGCCGGGTTCTCTAGCGTGGTCAGCCGGGCGGCCAGGGTCAGCGTCTGGGGACCGGTGGCGTCGAGCAGGATCCAACTGCCGAGGCGACCCGGCTCGTCGCAGGTGCCCTCCACCAGCAGCCCGCCCGGAGCCAGCCCGGCGAGCACGGTGGCCCAGGCGGCGGCCACCTCGCTCTCGTCGTACTGCCGCAGGACGTTGAACGCGCGGACCACGGTCGGCCGGAGCCCGGCCAACTCGAAGCCGCCCCGGGCGAAGGTGAGACCGGGCGGATCGGCGGCCGGTTGGGCGGCGTCGACGCGTACCGGATCGATCTCCAGCCCGACCACCCGCACGTCGGCGCGGACCCGCGCGGCCAGCCGGGCGCGCAGCTCCACCGCCGTCACCGGCGTGGCACCGTAACCTAGGTCGACCACCAGCGGGTCCGGAGCGTCGCGCAGTACGTCCGCGCAGTTCTCCACCATCCAGTTGTCCACCCGGCGCAGCCGGTTGGGATTGGTGGTGCCCCGGGTCACCACACCGAGCGGCCGGGACCTCAGTGTCGCCATCGCGCAGACCCGGCGACACGACTCATCCGGCCATTCTCGCCCCTGCTGCCGCTGCCGGGAGCGGCACCCTGGTGATGAGGTCGGTCACGCCGGGGCGTCTGGACGGCGTATTTCCGGCCGCCGATCGGGAAGATGACATCCGGCGTGGAGGTTGACGCAGGAGCGCCGGTCGTGCGCGTCGGCATCAACCGTGGCAAAGGGAGCGGACGTGGCGGAAATGCACACCGGTGTCGGACGTCAGCGAGGTGCCCTGCCGTGGCCCCGCCCCCGGCGGATCGCGACGCTCTCGGTGCACACCTCACCCCTGCACCAGCCGGGCACCGGCGACGCGGGCGGCATGAACGTCTACATCCTGGAGGTCGCCCGGCGGCTCGCCGAGGCGGACGTGGCGGTGGAGATCTTCACCCGCGCCACCTCCGGTGACCTGCCCCCGGTGGTGGAGGTCGCCCCCGGTGTGCAGGTACGGCACGTGATGGCCGGTCCGTTCGAAGGACTGACCAAGGAGGAACTGCCCGGCCAACTCTGCGCCTTCACCGCCGGAGTGCTGCGCGCCGAGGCGGCCCGCCCACCGGGCCACTACGACCTGATCCACTCCCACTACTGGCTCTCCGGCCAGGTCGGCTGGCTGGCCAAGGAGCGCTGGGGCGTACCGCTGGTGCACACCGCGCACACCCTGGCCAAGGTGAAGAACGCGCGGCTCGCCGCCGGGGACCGGCCGGAACCCAAGGCCCGGGTCATCGGCGAGGAACAGGTGGTCGCCGAGTCCGACCGGCTGGTGGCCAACACCGAGGTCGAGGCGCGGGACCTGATCGACCGGTACGACGCCGACCCGACCCGGGTCGCGGTCGTCGAACCCGGCGTGGACCTCGACCGCTTCCGTCCGCTCTCCGGCGACCGGGCGGCCGCCACCGTCGCCGCCCGCACCCGGCTCGGCCTGCCCGTCCGGGGGCATCTGGTCGCCTTCGTCGGTCGGATCCAGCCACTGAAGGCCCCCGACGTGCTGATCCGCGCGATCGCGGCCCTGCGCGACCAGGACCCGGCCCTGGCGCAGGAGGTGGCGGTGGTGATCTGCGGCGGTCCCAGCGGCACCGGACTGGACCGACCCACGGCGCTGATCGAGCTGGCCGCCACGCTCGGTGTCGCCGACCGGGTGCACTTCCTGCCGCCGCGCACCGGCACCGACCTGCCCCTGCTCTATCAGGCGGCCGATCTGGTCGCGGTGCCGTCGTACAACGAGAGCTTCGGACTGGTCGCGCTGGAGGCCCAGGCCTGCGGTACGCCGGTGGTGGCCGCCGCCGTCGGCGGTCTGGTCACCGCCGTACGCGATCAGGTCAGCGGCGTACTGGTCCGTGGGCACGACCCTGTCGACTGGGCGCGTACGCTCGGCCGTCTGCTGCCGGACCAGGCCCGCCGTGCCGAGCTGTCCGTGGCGGCGGCCCGACACGCTCGCGACTTCTCCTGGCACCGCACCGCTGCCAGCCTGCTGACGGTCTACGGCGAGGCGATCGCCGCCCACCGTGCCCGTCTCACCGCCGAACTCACCGCCTCCCGATCCTGGTAGCGCTGCGCGTAAGAGTTCCGTGCAACGGCTGCGTGCAGGGGCTGCGTGTAAGGAAGGGACCCCTACTAACGCCTCGTGCATAGCAGGGGTCCCTTCCTAACACCTCGGCAGCACGGCGTACGGACAGTGCCGGCCGTAGAGTTGATCCGATGAGTGACCTTGGGGCCCTGATCGAGTCGGTCTGCGCCGAGCGGGAGTTGGACTTGGAGTCCACCGGCCCGGGGTCGTACGCGGTGACCCTGCCCGGTACGCACAAGCTCAAGACGATCTGCAACCTGATCGTCGGCGAGCACGCGCTGCGGATCGAGGCGTTCGTGATGCGCCAGCCGGATGAGCGGCGCGAGGAACTGTGGGCCTGGCTGTTGCAGCGCAACGCCCGGATGTACGCGGTGTCGTTCTCCGTCGACGCGGTCGGCGACGTCTACCTGACCGGTCGGGTCAACCCCGCCGGTGTCGACGCCGACGAACTCGACCGACTGCTCGGCGCGGTACTCACCTACGCCGACGAGTCCTTCGACACGATGCTGGAGATCGGCTTCGGCAGTTCGATCCGGCGGGAGTGGGAGTGGCGGGTCAAGCGGGGCGAATCCACCGCGAACCTCGCCGCCTTCGCGCACCTCTTCGAGCCGTCTTCGCAGGCCGAGCCGTCTTCGCAGGCCGAGCCGTCTCCGTAGGCCGAGCCGTCTCCGTAGGCCGAGCCGTCTCCGCCAGGCCAAGCCGTCGCCGTAGCAGGGCGACCGTCTTTGCGTCGAGCTGTCTCCGCAAAATGAGCCTTTCCGTGGGCCGAGTGGTCTCTGCGGGGCGCGCCTGTTCCGCGCGACGCGCCGTCGGCGTCGCGGGGCGAGACGTTTCCGCAGCGGGACGAGCCGTTCGGCACGTTCGGGGATTCGGAGCGCTCCTGACGGGTAAGCCGCCGCACCGCGCGGTGCGGCGTTGGGACCCGCCGCGCCGAGACCGAGTGTCGAGGAGCGTGAGCGTCCATGGCTCAGCGAAGCAGCTCGGGTCGCGGCGGGACCGCGACCAGCACCACACGACGAAACAGCAGCACCGCCCGGATGTCGGAGTCGGAGATCTCGCAGATGCGGGCGGAGGACATCCGGGGCCAGTTGCGGCGGTACGGCGTCTCGGGGATCTCCGCGTTGCGCAAGCCCGAACTGGTGAAGACGCTGGCGAAGACCATGCGGTCGGGTGGTGCCGCCCGCCGCAGCAGCGGCCCGGCCGGTCGGGCCAAGGCCACGAAGGCGGCCGGGACGCGGCAGACCACGTCGGCCCGTACCGCGCCGGGCAGGGCGAAGGCGGCACCCGCGAAGCGGGCCACGTCGGCCCGGAAAGCGACGACCGCTGCGGCCCGCAAGGCGACCACCGCCCGCAAGAGCACCACCACCGCCCGCAAGAGCACCGCTGCGGCCCGGAGTACCACCCCGGCCCGGAAGACGACCACCGCCCGCAAGGCGACCCCGGCCCGCAGGACCACGTCGGGGCCGGCCCAGAAGGCGACCACCGCCCGGAAGGCAACGACGGCGCGCAGGACCACCTCGGGTCCGGCCCGCAAGACGACCACCGCCCGCAAGACGACTCCGGCCCGCCAGACGACGACGGCCCGGAAGGCGACGACAGCCCGGAAGGCGACGACAGCCCGGAAGGCGACCACGGCCCGGAAGGCGACGTCGGGTACGGCCCGGAAGACGACCAGCGCCGCCCGTAAGAGCACCACGGCCCGCAAGAGCACCACGGCCCGCAAGAGCACCACGGCCCGTACGAGCACCTCGGGGCGGGCCGGGGTCGCGAAGGCCGCGTCGTCGCGGGGCGGTGCGGTGCGTACCGGTAAGTCGACCGCGCGCTCGACCCGGTCGTCCCAGGTCATCGCCTCGCTCCAGGATCGGCCGGAGCGTCCCGGTCGCAGCCTGGTCACCACCAACCACGAGGTGATCCAGCGGTGGGCCCGGGCGCGCGGCGCGAAGCCGGCGACGATCAGCGGCACCGAGCGGGAGGGGCGGGCCGGGGTGCTGACGTTCAACATCCCGGGGTATCGGGAGAGCAGCCGGATCCGCGAGATCACCTGGGAGGAGTGGTTCCACACCTTCGATCTGCGGCGGCTGAACCTGATCTTCCAGGAGCAGATGCGGGACGGTCGGCAGAGCAACTTCTTCCGCACCGAGTCACCCGATCGGGAGGACGGCTGAGGTTTGCGGGAATCGCGGTCGGGTACCCGCTGTTGGCGCCAAGTAGGGGCAAACGTGCTGGTCCGGGGGCCGGAACTGCGCGTTGTGACGGGCAAGACAGCCGTTCGAGTTGAATAGCCCCTGCTGGCCGAACTAACTTTATTGCACCGCGCCACGCTCGGAACCGTTCGGGGGAGCGGCGGATCGATCAGGTCCGTGCACCGAGTGGGGTGTCGGGGGACGGGTGGATCAACACCGTTGGGGGACGGTGCCCCACCTGTTTGGACCGGCGGCGCGAGCGGGCGTCGCTTACGGGGGTGAGTGCCGCCCGCCGCCGCCGGTCGTACGACGCGAGTGCCCGGTACGCCCCGCGTACCGGGCACCACGCGTGTGACGGATACCGCGCGGGCGTCGACGACCAGATCCCGCCGGCAGGCGCGTTCAGGATGTGGCGGCGACCGAGGTGCCGACCGGTTCCGCCGGAGCCTGCCGCAGCGCGGCCACCCGGCGTTCCCGAGGCGGCCCGGCGAGCAGGTGGCCACCGGCCGCCGCGAGCCCGAGCGCGCCGACGATCAGCCAGTGCCCGTCGCCCCACTGCTGGAGGCTGAACCCGCCGAGCGTCGGCGCCACGAACGACGCCGCCGGGAAGGCCAGGTAGAACACCGACTGGTAGCGGGCCCGCAGGGCCGGCGGCGCCAGGTCGGCGTTGATCTGCGCGTTCGGCGGTGCGGCCAGCATGGAGCCGACCGTCCAGACCACACACGCGCCCAGGTAGAACGCGAGGTCGTCGGCGAGGGCCAGCGCACCGAAGCCGACCGCCAGCAGTGCCGTGGAGACGGCCAGGACGCTGCCCTTGCGGTGCCGGTCGATGAGCCGGGGTACGAAGAGCTGCCCCAACACGATCAGCACCCCGCCGAGGGCCACCACCGTGCCGTACGCCGACGGGCCGAGCCCGTCCGCGCGCATCGCCAGCGGCATGATCGTCGACGCCTGCATGGTCAGTACGGCCAGCACGAAGGTTAGCCCGACGAAGACCAGGAAGTGCCGGTCGGTGAGCGCGGTGTGCAGGCCGGGGCGACGCTGTCGGCGCCGGACGGATGTCAGCGGCTGTGGTGGCGTACCCGCTGCGGTTGTCGACCTGGCGGGAAGTGTCTCCGGGACCTTCCACGCGATCAGCAACGCGGTGGCCAGCGTGGCGGCGGCGTCCACCAGGAAGAGCGCGACGTAGCTCGCCTCGGCCAGCAGCCCGGCGAGCAGCGAGGCCACCGCCATGCCCAGGTTGAACGCCCAGAACTGGAGGTTGAAGGCGCGTGAGCGGCGGTGTTCCGGCACCACGTCGACGATCGCCGCGACGAACGCCGGGCTGGGCATCGAGTGCGTCACGCCGACCAGCAGGGCGAGTGCCGCGATCATCGCGAGGTGCTGGCTCAGTGCGAGCGCGACCATCAGCCCGGCGGTGACCAGGTGTGCGAACACCAGGGTCGACCGTCGTCCCCAGCGGTCGGCCAGCACCCCGCCGAGCAGCACCCCGGCCGCCCCACCGGCGCCGTACGCCCCGACGACCACCCCGGCCAGCGACTCGCTGGCCCCTCGGGCGGCGGTCAGGTAGAGCGACAGGAACAGCATCGCGAACGCGCCGGCCCGGTTGATCAGCAGCCCGGCCCAGAGGTACCAGAAGGTGGCGGGCAATCCTCCCGCGGTGTCGGCGAGCCAGCGGCGCGGCCCGGTGGGCGTACCGCCGTCGTGCTGGTCTGCGGCCCGCACCCCGACCTCCTCGATCTGTTCGGACACCTAACAGATCTTGCCCGAGCGGATCGGCGGGGTGGCGCGAGGGGCGGACTCAGCTCTTGCCGGTCGCCACCGGCTCGGCCGCCTGGGGTGCCGCCGGCTGCGGTGCCGTCGACTGGAGGGTCACCACGGGGGCGGCACCGGCGGTACGCAGCGCCAGCGCACGCCGCTCCCGGGCCGGCCCGGAGACCAGGTGACCGACGGCCATGACGGCGCCGATGGCGGCACAGCCCAGCCAGAGCGTGGCGTTGCCGGCCTGCTCCCGCACCAGGCCGCCGAGGATCGGCGCGGCCGCTCCGGCGAGCTGCCAGGAGAGCGAGAAGACGCCCTGGTAGCGACCGCGCAGTTCGCCGGGGGAGAGCTCGGCGATGAGGGTGGCGTTGGACGGCGAGTTGAGCATTTCGCCCAGCGTCCAGATCAGCACGGTGAGCCCGAAGAACCAGGCCACGTCGGCGAAGGCGGTCAGTCCGAAGCCGACGCCCATCACCACCGCCGCCAGGGCGAGCACGTGCGAGCGGTTGCGGCCCCGGATGAGCCTGGGCACGAAGAGCTGGCCGGCGACGATGAGGACCCCGTTGAGCGCGATCACCGAGCCGTACGTGGCCGGGCTCAGGCCGGAGTCGGCCATCGCGATCGGCAGCATCGAGATGTGCTGGAGGAAGACCAGCGCACCGAGCAGGTTCAGGGCCACGAAGCCCAGGTACACCCGGTCGGTGAGGATGGTGCGCAGTGCGCCGGTGCGCTTGCCGTCGCGGGGCATGCCCACGGTGACAGTGCGGGTCTCCCGCACCCGGATGAAGATGATCAGTGCGGTGACCAGCGTGGTCGACGCGTTGACCACGAACAGCAGCAGGTAGCCGGCCTGGGCGGCGAAGCCGGCTAGCACCGCGGCGCAGGCGAAGCCGAGGTTGATCGCCCAGTAGTTGAGCGAGAACGCGCGCAGCCGGTCCCGCTCCGGCACCACGTCAATCATCATCGCGCCGAACGCCGGCCGGGCCGCCTCGGCGAAGAGGCCGAGCAGCAGCGCGCCCGCCGCGATGGTCCACAGGTCCCGGGCGAAGCCGAGGGCGAGCATCATGGTCGCCGCGCCGAGGTGGGCGGTGAGCAGGGTGGGTCGCCGTCCCCAGCGGTCGGTGAGCGTACCGCCGGCGGTGGTGCCGACCGCGCCGCCGACGCCCCACGCGCCGATCACCAGGCCCGCCTGGGTGGCCGAGAAGCCGCGTTCCTGGGTGAGGTAGATGGCGAGGAAGACGAGGACGAACGAGCCGAGGCGATTGATCAGCGTCCCGGTCCAGAGATACCAGAACGTCTTCGGTAGCCCGCCTGTGGTGTCCCGGAACCAGCCCCGTATCGCGCGCACCTCGGCGCACCCCCGTTTCGGTAATGACCAATGATCGAGATGATCCCTTACAACTTAGATGTCGGCCGGAAGCCCGGTCACCCCGTTTTCCACGTGGTGGTCGTCACCCCCCTTCCCGCGCGTCCACTCGCGGGTTGCGGCAGGATGATCCGCATGACAGCTAGCGAGGGACCCACCGTCGGGACGCTGGTCCTGCTGCGGCACGGCGAAAGCGACTGGAACGCCAAGAACCTCTTCACCGGCTGGGTCGACGTGGACCTGACCGAGAAGGGGGAGAACGAGGCGCGCCGCGGCGGCGAGCTGCTGCGCGAGCACGACCTGCTCCCCGACGTGGTGCACACGAGCGTGATGCGCCGCGCCATCCGCACCGCCGAACTGGCGTTGAACGCCGCCGACCGGCACTGGATTGCGGTGCGCCGGTCGTGGCGGCTCAACGAGCGGCACTACGGCGCCCTGCAGGGCAAGGACAAGAAGCAGACCCTGAACGAGTACGGCGAGGAGCAGTTCATGCTCTGGCGCCGCTCGTACGACACCCCGCCGCCGCCGATCGCGGACGACGACGAGTGGTCGCAGGTCGGCGACCCCCGGTACGCGCTGCTGCCGACCGAGCTGATGCCGCGTACCGAGTGCCTCAAGGACGTCGTCGAGCGGATGCTGCCGTACTGGTACGACTCGATCGTGCCGGACATCCTGGCCGGCCGGACCGTGCTGGTGGCGGCGCACGGCAACTCGCTGCGGGCGCTGGTGAAGCACCTGGACCAGATCAGCGACGAGGCGATCGCCAAGCTGAACATCCCGACCGGAATCCCGCTGCGCTACGACCTGGACCCGCAGTTGCGTCCGCAGACGCTGGGCGGCACGTACCTCGACCCGGAGGCCGCCAAGGCCGCCGCCGCTGCGGTGGCCAACCAGGGTCGCTGATCGCACCCTGCCCGTCGGGCCCGAACGTTAGGAAGGGTCCCCTGCTATGCACGAGGCGTTAGCAGGGGACCCTTCCTTCAGTCTCAGGCGGGGGTGACGGGCTCGCCGGTGATCAGGTAGACGACGTGCTCGCCGCTGTTCACCGCGTGGTCGGCGAACCGCTCGTAGAAGCGCCCGAGCAGGGTGGCGTCGATGGCCGTCTCCACGCCGTACGGCCAGTCCTCGCCGAGCAGCACCCCGAACAGCCCCTTGTGCAGCTCGTCCATCGCGTCGTCGTCGCCGTCCAGTTCGGCGGCGACGGTGGCGTCGGGACGCGCCAGCACGGAGGCGATCTTCTCGGCCATCCGGTCGGCGATGCCGGCCATGTCGGTGAAGACCGGTCGCAGCTCCGCCGGCACGGCCGGCGACGGGTGCCGGCGCAGCGCGGTCTTGGCGACGTGGTCGGCCAGGTCGCCCATCCGTTCCAGGTCGGCGGCGACGTGCAGCGCGGTGATCATGGCGCGTAGGTCGGAGGCGACCGGTGCCTGGCGGGCCAGCAGGTCACAGACCCGCTCCTCGACCTGCCGGTAGAGCGCGTCGATCCCGGCGTCGCCCGCGATCACCGATTCGGCCGCCTGCCGGTCGGCGGTGAGCAGGGCCCGGGTCGCCTGGCGCAGCGCCGCCCGTACCCCCTCGGCCATCTCCACCAGCATCTGGCTGACCGTGTCGAGATCGGCCCGGAACTCGTCGCGCATACTCACGTCCTGTCGGTCGGCGCCGGCACGTGCCGGCGAGGGTTCGTGCAGGTACGCCGCCCAAGCTAGGAGCACCGGGAGGACCCCAGGTGAACGCCGATGAACTGAGCCGGACGCGCAGGTGAACTTTCCCGGAAGTGAGAGTGCTTCGTCCCGTTCCGTACGGTAGCCGGGTTAACAATGACCCTACGATCGCCGGGTGACGTGGGCGGTGACGGTGGGAGTGGCCTCGGCCCTGGTGGTCGGCGTGGTCGCCGGACTGTTGCTGTCCCGGTTCGTCCCGGCGGCGCGCCGGTCGGCGGGCTCCGCCGGACGTGGGTGGGCCGGTCTCCGGCTCGGTAGGGGGAGGCACACGATCGCCGACGAGGTGCAGGTCGGGCTCGGCCGCCGCGCGATCGACTCGCTGCGTGCCGGAGTGGTGGTGCTCGACCCCGAGGACGTACCCGTACTCGTCAATCCGGCGGCCCGGGCGCTGGGCCTGCTGCGTACCGGTGGCCGTCCGGGCTCGATCATCGCCCACCCGCTGGTCCGTACGCTGGCCGGGCAGGTACGCCGCACCGGCGTCCGCCGCGAGATCGAGCTGGACCTGCCCCGGGGCCGCGACAACGTCGGGGACAACCCGCTCGGCGTGCACCTGCGGGCGATGGGCCTGGGCGGCGGCTACATCGCCGTGGAGGCGGCCGACGTGACCGAGTCGCACCGGCTGGCCCGGGTGCGGCGCGACTTCGTGGCCAACGTCAGCCACGAGCTGAAGACTCCGATCGGCGCGCTGCAACTGCTCGCCGAGGCGCTGCTGGACGCCACCGAACCGACCGGCGGGGACCGGCCGGACCTCTCCGAGGACATGGTGGCGGCCCGGCGGTTCGCCGAGCGGATCCAGCATGAGTCGACCCGGTTGGGGCGGCTGGTGCAGGAACTGCTGGAGCTGACCCGGCTCCAGGGCGCCGAGCCGCAGCCGGCGCCGGAGCCGGTCGCGCTCGACTGGGTCATCTCCGAGGTGGTGGACCGGACCCGGACCACGGCCGCCGCCCGCCGGATCCAGGTGACGGCCGACTCCGGCCGGGGACTGACCGTGTACGGCAGCGACAGCCAACTGGCCACGGCGGTGGCGAACCTGGTGGAGAACGCCGTGAACTACTCGGGGGAGGACACCACGGTACGGATCACCACGCGGGCCACCGACGACCACGTGGAGATCGCCGTGACGGACCAGGGCATCGGGATCGCGCCCACCGACGTGGACCGGATCTTCGAGCGGTTCTACCGGGCCGACCAGGCCCGGTCCCGCTCCACCGGCGGCACCGGCCTGGGGCTGGCCATCGTCAAACACATCGCGAGCAACCATGGCGGCCGGGTGGACGTGACGAGCACTCTTGGTGGTGGGTCGACGTTCACCCTCCGGCTGCCGGCCCGACCGCCGGACGATCTGCTGGCGTCACTGCCGGTTGCTGGGATCGAGGCCGGTCCGGCCGACCTCCGGCAGGTCTGACCACACATGGATCAGGCCGGGCTCCCCGCCCGGCCCGACCCGGATCGAAAGGAAACACCGTTGAGCCGCGTACTGGTGGTCGAGGACGAGGAGTCCTTCTCCGACGCCCTGTCGTACATGCTCCGCAAGGAGGGGTTCGAGGTCTCCGTGGCCGCCACGGGCACGTCGGCGCTGACCGAGTTCGACCGGACCGGGGCCGACATCGTCCTGCTCGACCTGATGCTGCCGGAGATGTCCGGGACCGAGGTCTGCCGGCAGCTCCGGCAGCGGTCGCACGTGCCGATCATCATGGTGACCGCGCGGGACAGCGAGATCGACAAGGTGGTCGGCCTGGAGATCGGTGCCGACGACTACGTCACCAAGCCGTACTCGCCCCGTGAGCTGGTCGCCCGGATCCGGGCCGTGCTGCGCCGACAGATCCCCGAGACGACCGAGTCGGGCATGCCGACGCTGGCCGCCGGCCCGGTCCGGATGGACATCGAACGGCACGTGGTGACCGTCGACGGCGGCGCGGTGCAGTTGCCGCTCAAGGAGTTCGAGCTGCTCGAACTGCTGCTGCGCAACGCCGGCCGGGTGCTCACCCGGGGACAGTTGATCGACCGCGTCTGGGGCGCCGACTACGTGGGCGACACCAAGACGCTGGACGTACACGTCAAGCGCCTGCGCTCCAAGATCGAGCCGGAGCCGTCCACCCCGCGCCACATCGTGACGGTGCGCGGTCTGGGCTACAAGTTCGAGCCGTGATCCGCCCGCCGGCGACCGGCCGTCAGGCCGGGTCGGCCGGGTGCGGTGCGACCAGGCCCTGCCGGATCCGCGCCGCGCACAGCTCGGCCAACCGGGCGTACGCGGCGGCGCCGACCAGGGCGGTCAGCTCCGGCCCGTAGGAGAGGTACATCGGCTCGCTGCCGACGTGGGCGTCGGTGGAGGACGTGCACCACCAGTCGAGGTCGTGCCCGCCCGCGCCCCAGCCCCGCCGGTCGAACTCGGCCAGCGTGGAGACCAGCACCTTGGTGTTGTCCGGCCGCTTCACCCACTCCTGGTCCCGGCGGACCGGCAACTGCCAGCAGACGTCCGGCTTGTACTCCAGCGGGTGCACCCCGTCGCGCAGCGCCTGGGCGTGCAGCGCGCATCCGCCGCCGCCGGGGAAGTCGGCGTCGTTGAGGAAGACGCACGGCGCGTCCGGCCCCTGGGTGGCGGTACGCCGCGCCGGGTTCTTGCCGTCCACGGTGTCGTTCTCGGTCCAGTTCTTGGTGCCGCGTCGGTAGTGCTGCCAGGTCTGCGGGGTCAGCCGCTTCACCGCACCGCGCACTCGCTTCTCGTCGTCGGTGTCGGTGAAGAACGCGCCGTGCGAGCAGCAGCCGTCGGCGGAGCGGCCGGCGATGATGCCGTGGCAGCCCTGGCCGAAGACACAGGTCCACCGGGACAACAGCCAGGTGAGGTCGGCCCGGATCAGGTGCCGCTCGTCGGCCGGGTCGACGAACTCGATCCACTCCCGAGGGAAGTCCAGCGGGACCTCACGGCTGCGGGGGTCCGTCGGGTCGTCCACCAGCACGCGGAGTTCGATCTGCCCAGTCACTCGGCCCAGCGTACGCGTGGTGTACGGGGATGGCCGGTGAGTGACGCGATCCGATCTCCCCTAGTGTTTCCCCATGCGACTGGGTGTCCTCGATGTCGGTTCGAACACGGTGCATCTGCTGGTGGTGGACGCCCATCGCGGCGCGCACCCGTGGCCGGCGCACTCGGAGAAGGCGGTGCTGCGGCTCGCCGAGCAGATCGGCCCGGACGGCGCGCTCCGGGACACGGGTGCGGACGCCCTGGTCGAGGCCGTCGGGGCGGCCCGCGCCTCGGCCGCCGCGCTGGGCGTGGACGAGTTGCTCGCCTTCGCCACCTCGGCGGTACGCGAGGCTACCAACGCCGCCGAGGTGCTGGCCCGGGTCCGGGACGCCACCGGCGTACGCCTGGAGGTCCTGCCCGGCGCGGACGAGGCGCGGATGACGTTCCTCGCGGTGCGGCGGTGGTTCGGCTGGTCCGCCGGCCGGCTGCTGGTGCTGGACATCGGCGGCGGCTCCCTGGAGATCGCGGCCGGTATCGACGAGGACCCGGATCTGGCGGTCTCGCTGCCGCTGGGTGCCGGCCGGCTGACCCGGGACCGGCTCGGCGTGGACCCGTGCAGTGACCGCCCGCCCGCGCCGGAGACCGTGGACGAGCTGCGCGAGTACGTCGACGGTCTGCTGGAGCCGGTGGCCGAGCGGATGACCGGGGTGGGCTGGGACCGCTCAGTGGCCACCTCCAAGACGTTCCGCACCCTGGCCCGGCTCGCCGGTGCCGCGCCCAGCGGCGCCGGGCTCTGGGCGAAGCGTCGGCTGACCCGGTCCGGGCTGCGGCAGGTGCTCGGCTTCATCCGGCACATCCCACCGGCCCAGCTCGTCGAGTTGGAGGGGGTGAGCGCCGGCCGCTCGCACCAGCTCCTGGCCGGTGCCGTGGTGGCCGAGGCGGTCATGCGGAGGCTCGGGGTCGACTCGCTGGACATCTGCCCCTGGGCGCTGCGCGAGGGCGTGATCCTGGACCGGTTGGATCGGCTCGCTCCGGTGTGAGACCGGTCTGCGACCCGATGTGACACCAGGTGTCCGTTGAATCCGATTCACGGATTAACATCGGATTAGTGCAATGGCTGGAGGCTACCCTCGGTGGTGTGACTTCCCGCGTCCCGGTGCTCCTGTCCAGTTCCTCGGTCTTCCCTGAGCGGACCGCGGCGGCGTTCCAGCTCGCCGCGGAGCTCGGCTACGACGGGATCGAGGTGATGGTCTGGACCGACGCCGTCAGCCAGGACGCCGGCGCGCTGCGCGGGCTGGCCGACCACTACGGCGTACCGGTCCTCAGCGTGCACGCCCCCTGTCTCCTGGTGACCCAGCGGGTGTGGAGCACCGACCCGTGGGAGCGGCTGCGGCGGGCGGCGGTGCTGGCCGAGACGCTCCACGCGCCGACCGTGGTGGTGCACCCGCCGTTCACCTGGCAGCGGGACTACGCTCGCACCTTCGCCGAGGGGCTGGACACGGTGGCCGACGAGTTCGGCGGGCTGCGCTTCGCGGTGGAGAACATGTACCCGGTGCGGATGGCCGGGCGGCAGTTCGTGCCGTACGCGCCGGGCTGGGACCCGACCGAGACGGGCTACCGGTCGTACACGCTCGACCTGTCGCACTGCGCCGCCTCGCACACCGATGCGCTGGAGATGGCCGACCGGATGGGCGCCGGGCTGGCGCACGTGCACCTCGGTGACGGCACCGGCGAGGGACGCGACGAACACCTGGTGCCCGGGCGCGGTACGCAGCCCTGCGCCGAGCTGCTGCGCTCGCTGGCCGGGCGGGGTTTCACCGGCTCGGTGGCGGTCGAGGTGACCACCCGGGGCGCGAAGAGTCGTCAGGTGCGCGAAGCGGACCTGCGGGAGGCGCTGGCCTTCGCCCGCCAGCACCTGAACACGCCGTCCCCGGTCGAGGCGGCCTGACCTTGGCCGCATCCGGCGCGGCGGCCTGACCTCAGCAGCTCGTCCGGCGCGGCGGTCTGGCCTCGGCCGGTCGGCCGCAGGGTCGGTCAGGACACCGAGGTCAACGGGTCGCTCTGGGCCGGCACGGCGGCCCGCTTGCGGGCGCGGTGGGCGGCCACGTGCGAGCGGGTGGCGCAGCGTTCCGAGCAGAACCGGCGGCAGCAGTTCGACGAGGTGTCCAGGTAGACGTTGCCGCAGCGGTCGTCGGCGCAGACCCCGAACCGGGCGCTGCCGTACTCGCAGAGCCAGACCGACAGCCCCCAGACCGCGCCGGCCAGGTACTCCGAGCTGACCGAGGCACCCCGGCCGGTCGCGTGCATGTGCCAGTCGCTGGAGTCGTGCCCCGAGATGCGCGGCTGCACCGGGTGGACCTCCAGCAGCGAGTTCAGCTCGGCGACCGCCTCGCCGTCCCGTCCGGTGGTGCCGTACTCGAAGACGTCCCGCAACCGCTTCTGTGCGCGCCGGAAGGTGGCCAGATCCCGCTCCGCAACCTCGTCGCGCATCCACTCGTGGTCGTCGCAGAAGATGGCCCGCAGGTCGTCGAGGTCGTCCAGGCGGGCGTTGACGAGGTCAACTCCGGTCCGGGCGTACGCGTCGAAGTTCACACTCCAACGGTAGACGACTCATCCCGGACGTGGCGCGTCGATGTAGTGCGGGAGAAACCTGGCGTAACCATCGGTGATCAGACTGGCGCTCTCCCGTAGCCCCGCCCCGGCCGATTCGCCGTCCACCACCCACGCGCCCAGGACCAGGTGACTTCCGTTGAATTCGGGCAGTGCGCGGAACTCCTGATAGCAGAATCCCTCACTGCCGTAATCGCCCGGATTGGTGATCTCCTCACTTTCCGTGACGATCCGTACGGCTGCGCCCTCCCGGCCGAGCAGCGGCTTGGCGACGTACTCGGTCATGCCGCGCGGCGAGTCCAGGTACGCCGGCAGCAACAGCTCGTGCCCCGGGTACAGCTCCCAGAGCACGGCCAGCAGCGCCTTGTTGGACAGCAGCAGCTTCCAGGCGGGCTCGATCCAGGTGGTCGGCGTACCCGGGTCCAGCGCCAGCGGCCCGTACGGCTCGGCCAGCATCCACTCCCACGGATAGAGCTTGAAACAGGTGGTGACCGGCTGCCCGGCGGTGTCGACGAAGCGGCGGCCGTCCCAGCCGATCTCCTGGATCGGCAGCAGCTCCACGTCCAGCCCGGCCTGGCGGGCCGTCTCGGCCAGGTAGCCGGCGGTCATGTGGTCCTCGCCGCTCTCCTCCTCGTTCGACCAGACCACGTGCACCCGGCGGTCGTGCAGACCGGCGCCGATCTTCGCCCAGGCGCCCACCAGCCGCTCGTGCAGGCTGTTCCACTGGTCCAGCTCCGGGCGGGTGTGCTCCAGCCAGTACCACTGGATGATGCTCGCCTCGACCAGCGCGGTCGGGGTGTCCGCGTTGTACTCCAGCAGCTTCGGCGGCCAACTGCCGTCGTACCAGAGGTCGAACCGGCCGTAGAGCGTCGGCGGCGTCTCCCGCAGCGACCGGGCCACCGCCTCGACCGCCCACTGCGGGATGCCGAACTCGGCGTACCGGTTGCGGGCCACCACGTGTTCGGCGGCGGCGACCGACATCCGGTGCAGCTCCTCGGTGGCCTCCTCCAGCCGTAGCACCTCGTCCAGCTCGAAGGCGTACGCGGCGGTCTCGTCCCAGTACGACATCACTCCGCCGTCGGGCAGCTCGGTGTCGACGTACACCAGCCCCTGCGCGCGGATGGTCGCGTCCCAGTCGGGTCGCGGGGTGACCTGCTCCCGGCGCACGCTCAGCCGCCGCAGGAGGCGAGATGGGTGCCGAAGCCGCCACGATCGGGTACGGACGCGGCGACCGGCTCCGGGGCGCCCTGCGTCGTGGCTGTAGCCGTGGCGGCCGACGGTGTTGGAGTGTGCAGGGCCAGGGCGACTGTCTCACCGCCTCCAGACGGGCCCATGGCGCAGTCGTCATCGTCGTCGTCGGAGGAGGACATGTTGCAGCCGGAGAGGGCGAGCGCGAGGGCGGTGAGTGCGCCGAGCTGCACGGAGGCCGACCGGAGCCGGCGGCGGGGGCGGTTTTCCACGTTCATCGTTGTAACCGATGCACGCTACGCCCTCCGCCCGGGGTCCTGATGCGCCGACCGGTGCACGGATTGTTGTAAGGAAGGGCCCCCTGTTAACGCCTCAGGTATAGAAGGGTTCCCCTCTCACTCCTGAGTGTTAATAAGGGGCCCTTCCTTCGCCTCGGGCGGGGCGAGCTGAGGGGTGGCTCGGGCGTTACGCTCGGCTCATGCTCCGTTCCGTCATCCTCGCCGCCTCCCGGTCAACCCGGGTCGAGCGGCTCGTCGCGACGGCCCCGTTCTCCCGGGACGTCGTGCGCCGGTTCGTCGCCGGCGCCGGGACCGACGACGCGCTGCGCGTGACCCGCGCACTCGTCGGCGACGGTCTCGCGGTCACCCTCGACAACCTCGGTGAGGACACCGTCACCCCCGAGCAGGCCAACGCCACCCGGGACGAGTACCTCGCCCTGCTGCGGAGTCTCGCCGAGGCGGGCCTCACCCCGGCCGCCGAGGTGAGCGTCAAACTGTCCGCGCTCGGCCAGACCTTCGACGAGCACCTCGCGTACGACAACGCACGCGCGATCTGCACCGCCGCCGCCGATGCCGGCACCACCGTCACCCTGGACATGGAGGATCACACCACCACCGACTCGACGCTGGACGTCCTGGCCAACCTGCGCAAGGACTTCCCGTCGACCGGGGCGGTGCTCCAGGCGTACCTGCGGCGGACCGAGTCGGACTGCCGTGAGCTCGCCTCGGCCGGATCGCGGGTCCGGCTGTGCAAGGGCGCCTACAAGGAGCCGGAATCGGTGGCGTACCAGTCGTCCCGCGAGGTGGACAAGTCGTACGTCCGATGCATGAACATCCTGATGTCCGGCGACGGCTACCCGATGCTGGCCACCCATGACCCGCGTCTGATCGCCATCGGCGAGGACCGGGCGCGCTGGTTCGACCGGGGGCCCGACGGCTTCGAGTTCCAGATGCTCTACGGCATTCGGCCGGAGGAGCAGGCCCGCCTGGTCGGCGAGGGCTACACGGTCCGCACCTACGTGCCCTACGGCGACGACTGGTACGGCTACCTGATGCGCCGGCTCGCCGAGCGCCCCGCCAACCTGGCCTTCTTCGCCCGCGCCGTGGCCTCCCGGAAGTAACCCGGCCGCCCGGAGTCAGCCCGGCCAGACAGCACCAGCAAGGCCGCACAGAACCAGCCCGGCCGCCCGGCATGCAGCCCGGCTGCCCGGCAGGCAACCGTCCATCGGCCCCGGACCGTCGACCGACGATCCGGGGCCGTCGCCTTGACGAATTCAGCTAATGGGGTTAGCTTTTTGGCTATGACTCTTAGCTTTGTCGAGCGTGACGGTGGACGCGTCGCCTACGAGGTGCACGGGCAGGGGCCCTTGGTCGTCCTGTCGCACGGCATGGGGGAGAACCGCCACTCCTACCGCCACCTGGTCCCGCTGCTGGTGTCGGCGGGCTACCGGGTGGCGTCGGTCGACGTCCGGGGGCATGGGGATTCCAGCGTCGGCTGGCCGTCGTACGCCCCGGCGGAGGTCGGCGCCGACCTGCTGGCGGTGGTTCGGGACATCGACGGTGGCCCGGCCACGCTGGTCGGCAACTCGTCCAGCGGGGCGGCCGTCGTCTTCGCCGCGACCGAGGCACCGGACCTGGTCGAGGGCATCGTCCTGGTCGGCGCGTTCGTCGAGCAGCGCAAACTCAACCCGTTCATGCGGCTGGCCATCGGTGCGGTGCTGCGCAGTGCCCGCCTGTTCGGGCTGTTCCACCGGACTCTCTTCCCGGTCCACCGGCCCGCCGACGACGCGGCGTACCGCAAGGCGATGGTGGCCGCGCTGCGTCGGCCCGGCCGGATGGCGGCGGTACGCGGCCTGATCGTCCCGGTCGACCCGTACTGGACCGCCGTCGCGCCCCGGGTGCGGCAGCCGGTGCTGGTGCTGATGGGTACGAAGGACCCGGACTTCGCCGACCCGGCCGCCGAGGCGCGTGCCGCCCGACGACTCTTCCCGGTCGCCGAGGCGCGCATGATCAGCGAGGCCGGGCACTACCCGCACGCCGACCGGCCCGAGGCGATGGCCGGCGAGCTGACCGAGTTCCTCGCGGTGATCGACCGTGCCTAGGGCCGGGCTCAACCCCCAGGTGGTGGTCCGCGAGGCGGCCCGGCTGGCCGACGAGGTCGGCTACCACAAGCTTACCCTCGCCGCGTTGGCCGGCCGGCTCGGCGTCGCGCTGCCCAGCCTCTACAAGCACGTCAAGGGCGCCGATGCGCTCGCACAGCAGCTCTCCGCACTGGCCACCGCCGAGATCGCCGACGAGATGACCATGGCTGCCGCCGGTCGCAGTGGCGAGGACGCGTTGCGTGCCGTCGCCGCTGCCTATCGGTCGTACGCCCGCCGTCATCCCGGCCGCTACCCGGCGACGCAGCGGGTGCCGGATCCGGACGACCCTGCGCACGTGGTCGCCGGCCGACGCGCGGTCGAGGTGGTCTACGCCATCCTGCGCGGGTACGGGATCGAGGGCGAGGCGGCGGTGGACGGGGTCCGGATGTTCCGCGCCGCCGTGCACGGTTTCGTGTCGCTGGAGGCGGCCGGCGACTTCGGCCTGCCGCGCGAGGTCGACCGCTCATTCGACCAGATGGTGACCGCCCTCGGCGTCGCCTACCGGAGTTGGCCCGGATCCGCCGGGACCGCCCCCGGCTGACGGTCGCCCGTCCGTCGGCCGACGCGGCACGATGCGCCACTTCCGCGCGGGCAGGTCGACCCGTACTCTGCGCCGGTGACCGACGGGGGAACCACAGCCGGCGACCATCCGACGCCGGCCGACACGACACCGCCTGCGACCGGGGCGGCCGACATGACAACGGCTGAGACGACACCGGCCGGGCCAGGGCCGGGGTCGTCGGGGTTCGTGCCACCCGTGCCGGGCCGGAGCCCTCGCCGCCGATGGCCGTTGTGGACGGCGCTCGTCGCTGGGGTGTTGGTGCTGGCCTGTGGCGTGCCGGTGGTGCTGCTGGCCGGCGGGCTGCCCGACACCGACCTCGGAAAGCCCGCGACCGCCGCCTCGCCGACCGAGAACCCGACCACGATCGCCGCCCGGCAGGCGGCCGAGCGGATCACCGCGCAGTTGGAGAAGCAGTCGGCGGCGCTGCTCGGTCGCGACCGGGCCGGCTTCCTGGCGATCGCCGCACCCGCCGCGCAGAAGGACCTGCGCCGCCGGTACGCCGCGCTGACCGCGCTCAAGGTCACCCGCTGGGAGGCGCGCCCGGGCGGGCTGCCCACCTCGGCCGGGCGGGCGGGCGAGTGGCGGTTGCCGGTCGAGTTCCGGTACTGCTTCGTGCTGCCGGAGTGCACGACCAGCCCGGTGGTGATCGAGACCCGGTGGCGCGACGGCGCGGAGCCCCGCCTGCTCGCGTTCTCCAAGTCGAAGTCGTCGTTCCCGGTGAACGGCCGGTCCAACGGGCAGCCCGGCAGCCTGCCCTGGGAGGTCAGCGACCTGGTGGTGGCGGTGGGCGAGCGTACCGTCGTGGCCACCACGCCGGCGTACCGCACGCGGCTGCCGGGCCTGCTGCGGCGGGCCGAGGCGGCGGCGACGGTGGCCGACGGGTACGTGGTGACGGGCAATCCGCCCGACCGGTACCGGATCTTCTACGCCGGGCCGAAGGAGTGGAAACGCTGGTACGGCGGTGAGCAGCCGGAGTGGGGTGCCGGGTACGCGATCAACGTCGGCGGCGGCCACTACGAGATCGTGCTCGGCCCGGAGAGTTTTGAGTACGGCCCCTACCTGGACGAGTTGTTGCGGCACGAGCTGGCCCACGCCGCCTCGCTGCCGGAGAAGGACTACGCGGACGAGTCGACGTGGTGGCTGAGCGAGGGGCTGGCCGAGCAGGCGGGCGTCGACGGCCAGCCGGTCGGCCGGTACGAGGGGCTGGACTCGGTCCGCCAACTGGTCGAGGGCGACTGGGACGGGAAACTGGAGTCCCTGATCCCGGACGCCGACACCCCGCAGGAGCAGGTGAACGGCAGCTACGGTGCCGCGTTCCTGGCGGTCCGCTACTTCGTCGACCGGTTCGGCGAGGAACGGGTGCGCGCCTTCGTCAAGGCCGTGCTGCACGACCTGCGCGTGCCGGCACAGGTCAGCGAGGAGATCTTCGACGAGGAGTGGAACACCCTGCACAAGGAGTGCGTCGCGTACATCCGCGCCACGGTGCGCTGACCACGGCGGCGCTGCGCAGCTGCGGCGAGGACGACTCGTAGCATGGGCGGGTGCGCCGCACCGACTCGCCGCGGCTGCCCGCAGTCACGCGGCCCCGCCTGCTCACCGCCCTGACCGCCGTCGCCGTCCTGACCCTCACCGGCGCCGCCTCCTGCGGCGGTGACCCGCCGGCGATCTCGCTCGCCTCGGCCACGCTCGCCCCGGTGGCCGAGGAGATCGACGCCCCGGCCACCGTCACCGCCCGCGCGGCGGCGACCCTGACCGCCCCGGCCGACGGCACCCTGGCCAGCCTCCGCGTCGAGCCGGGCGAGCGCGTCCGGCGCGGCCAGGTGCTCGCCGTGGTCGAGTCGCCCGCCGCGCGGGAGCGTCTCCGGCAGGCGCGCGCCGCGCTCAACGCCGCCAAACGGGCTGGGCCCGGCGGTGGTGGCGGCGACCTCGCCGGCAGCCTGCGCGGCACCGACCGCGCCGCCGACGAGGCACACGAGGCGGCCCGTGCCGCCGCCCGCAAGATCAGCGACCCGGAACTGCGCAAGGCACTGCTGGCCCAGGTCAAGGCCGCGCAGAAGCGGTACGACTCTGCCGCCCGCACCGCCGACCAGGCGGTACGCGAGGTGCAGCGCGGCGTCCGCAACCTGAACTCCGCCGTCGGCGCGCTCGCCACCGCCCAGCGCCTCCAGGCCCAGCAGGCGTACGACCTGGCCAAGGCGACCGTCGACGCGTTGACCTTGCGCGCGCCGATCCCCGGGGTGGTGCAGCCGGGCGGCGTGGCTGCCGGAGGCGACCCGTCGGGTGCGCTCGCCGGTCTGCTCGAATCGGGCGGGCTGCCGCCCGGGCTCGACCCGGCCGCGCTCGGTGGCGCCCCGGCGGGACCCCCGCCCGGCGTGGACACCGCCGTCCCGGTCGGTGGCCGGGTCACCGCCGGCACTCCGGTGCTGACCGTGGTGGACACCGGTGAGCTGGGTCTGCTGGCCGAGGTCGACGAGACCGACGTGCTGCTGGTCCGGACCGGGCTGACCGGCACGGTGGAGCTGGACGCGGTGACCGGTGCGGTGTACGACGCCACCGTGAAGTCGATCGACGTGCTGCCCAGCACCTCGGCCCGGGGCGGGGTCAGCTATCGCGTCCGGCTCTCTCTCGGCGCGGGGCGGTTCGGCGAGGCGGAACCGGCTCCGGCGCCGCGCCCCGGCATGAACGCGGTGCTGCGGCTGCGGGTCCGGGAGGCGGCGGACGCGGTGACCGTACCCGCCTCGGCGGTCTTCTCCGTCGACGGGCGGGACACGGTCTGGTTGATCCGCGACGGTCGGGCCGGTCAGGCGGCGGTCACCGTCGGCGTGCAGGGCCAGGACCTGGTGCAGATCGTCGACGGGGTGCAGCCCGGCGACCGGATCGTGGTGCGCGGCACCGACCAGGTCCGGGACGGCCAGGAGGTCGGGTGAGCCGGGCTCCGGCGATCGAGGCGGTCGACGTCTCCCGGACGTACCAGCTCGACGGGATCTCGGTACCCGCTCTGCGCGGGGTCACGTTGACCGTGGCGGCCGGTGACTACGTGGCGCTGATCGGGCCGTCCGGCTCGGGCAAGTCCACCCTGATGCACCTGCTCGGCGGACTCGACCGGCCGACCGGTGGCCGGCTCGCGATCGGCGGGCGGCAGGTCGGCGCGCTGTCCCCGCCCGAGTTGGCGCGGTTGCGCAACGAGACCATCGGCTTCGTCTTCCAGGCGTTCCACCTGCTGGCGCGTACCTCGGCGGTGGACAACGTGGCGTTGCCCCTGGTCTACCGGGGGGTGGGGGCCCGCGAACGCCGTACCCGGGCCGCCGCGATGCTCGGGCGGGTCGGTCTGGGACACCGGTTGGACCACCGGCCCAACCAGCTCTCCGGCGGCGAACAACAGCGGGTCGCGATCGCGCGGGCGCTGGTCACCGACCCGACGGTGCTGCTCGCCGACGAGCCGACCGGCAACCTGGACAGCACCACCGGCGCGGCCGTCCTGGAACTGCTGGAACAGCTCAACGCGGAGTCCGGCGTGGCGCTGGTGATGGTCACCCACGACGCGGAGGTGGCGGCCCGGGCCCGCCGCCGGATCACCATGCGCGACGGGGTGATGGTCGCGGACAGCGCGGCCGGTCCGGACGACGGGATCCGCCGGTGAGGCTGGCCGAGGCGTGGCGGGTGGCCTGGGACGCGCTGCGCGCGAACCGCATGCGCAGCGCGCTCACCATGCTCGGGGTGATCATCGGTGTCGCCTCGGTGGTGCTGCTGGTGGCGATCGGCACCGGCACCAAGCAGACGGTGGAACAGCAGGTCGAGGGGCTCGGCTCCAACCTGCTGCTGGTCGTGCCGGGGCGGCTCGACGTCGGGTCCGCCCCGGCGGTGTCGCCGCTGACCCTCAAGGACGTGGACGCGGTCGGCCGGGTGGTCGGGGACCCGAGTCGGGTGGCCGTGACGGTCGCCTCCGGCGCCACCGTCCGGGCCGGCACCCGGCAGGACTTCACCACCGTGCAGGGGGTGCTGGAGACCACCCCGGAGGTGTTCGCCCGGGAACTGGGTCGGGGTCGCTACCTGACCCGCTCCGACGTGGACACCGGTCGCCGCGTCGCGGTGCTCGGCGACTCGGTGGCCCGGACGCTGTTCCCGGACCGGGAGGCGGTCGGCCAGCAGGTCAACGTGGCCGGCGTACGGTTCCGGGTGATCGGCGTCTTCACCCCGCTGGGGCAGAGCCTCGGCGTCGACCGGGACGACGAGGTGCACATCCCGGTGACGGCGGCCCAACGGTTGTACGGCACCCAGCGGGTCGACGCGATCGCGGTGAAGGCACCGGACCGGGAACGCATCGACGAACTGGGCGAGCGGATCGTGGCCGAGTTGAACGGCCGGCATCCGGGCACCGAGTTCAGCGCGGTCACCCAGGAGCAGATCCTCGGCGTGCTCGGCGACATCCTCGGCATCCTGACCGGCGTACTCGCTGCCATCGCCGGGATCTCGCTGCTGGTCGGCGGCGTCGGCGTCTCCAACATCATGCTCGTCTCGGTACGCGAGCGGACCCGGGAGATCGGGCTGCGCAAGGCGGTCGGAGCCCGTCCACGCGACATCGGCGTGCAGTTCCTGCTGGAGGCGGTGCTGCTGACCTCGGTCGGCGGGATCACCGGGATGGCCCTCGGGGTCGGCGGCGCGCTGCTGGTGGCCGCGGTGTCGCCGATCCCGGCGGCGGTGACCTGGTGGTCGCTGGCACTGGCCTTCGGCGTCTCGGCCGCGGTCGGGATCGTCTTCGGGGTGCTGCCCGCGCAGCGGGCCGGTCGACTCGACCCGGTGGTGGCGCTGCGCGCCGAGTGACGGTTCCCGTCAGGTGGCCGAGGATGATCGGTTGCCGGATTGGCTCGCATCCACTCGACCAGGGGTTTTTCGCCCCGGTGCCCCGACCGAACCATGATCAGTTGCAGGAAGGGATCGCGCCGGTCACAGCCGTCCCGCTACCGTACTGGTAACACGCGCGTCGCCGGCCGCGCGGGAGGACCCGTGTGGCGGCACGCGCCGGGCATGGGATGGGTCGGTGAGCCATGGCCGGGTCGCAATCCGATGGTCGACTCTCGGATGTCAAGTTCCTGACCGTCGCCGAGGTGGCAACGGTCATGCGGGTCTCCAAGATGACGGTCTACCGTCTCGTGCACAGCGGTGAGCTGACCGCCGTACGCGTCGGCAGGTCGTTCCGGGTGCCCGAGCACGCGGTGCACGAATATCTCCGTGGCGCCTTCCAGGAGACCGCCTGACCCGCGAGCCGGACCCGGTCGCGGCGGGCCCGGTGAACGGGCATCGACCGGGGGCGCGTTGGTCCTGCTGACGCATCCCCGCTACGCTGGACTGGCGATCGTGACCGCTGGTGCGCTCTGCCGCCCACTCCGCCGGTCCGGTCCGTTGTCCGCAAGCGGTCGCCGACGCCACGGATTCGTGGTGTCTTACCGGTCGCGCCGCACGTTGCATCGAAAGGCTTTTTTATGGGCTCGGTGGTCAAGAAGCGCCGCAAGCGCATGGCTAAGAAGAAGCACCGCAAGCTGCTGCGCAAGACCCGCGTCCAGCGTCGCCGTCTCGGCAAGTGATCGTGTGCCGGGCCGTGGCCCGGCATTCGTCGCTTGCCAACTGTCGACCCTCGGAGGCTCAGGTGATCAGGCCGTGGCTGTCCCGGCTCGGTCCCGGCGGCCGGGGTAGGTGCGAGACATGACCCCCGGTGGCTCATCGAGCCCTCCGGGGGTTGTCGTCGTGACCGGGGTCAGTCGTTATCTCGGCGCGCACGTCGCCGCCCGCCTCGCCGCCGATCCCCGGATCGCCCGGGTCATCGGCGTCGACCTGGCCGAGCCCGGCCCCGAGGTGGCCGAGCTGCTGGCGCAGGTGGAACGGGTCCGGGTGGACGCCGGGTCGATCGGCGGGCTGCTCGCCGACCTCGACGTCGACACCGTGGTGCACCTGGCCCTGGTCAGCGCCCCTGATTCGCAGCACGGCGGTCGCGCGGCGATGAAGGAACAGAACGTCATCGGCACCATGCAGCTCCTCGCCGCCTGTCAGCGGGCGCCGCACCTGCGCAAGATCGTCGTCCGGTCCTCCACCGCCGCGTACGGCGCGTCGTTCCGGGACCCGGCCGTCTTCACCGAGGAGACCGAACCCCGCGAGGTGCCGCGCGGCGGTTTCGGCCGCGACATCCTCGACATCGAGGGGTACGTGCGCGGCTTCCGTCGTCGACGCTCCGACGTCACCGCCACGGTGCTGCGCTTCGCCCCCTTCATCGGCTCGACGGCCGACACCACGCTGACCAGGTATTTCTCCCAGCCGGTGGTGCCGACCATCTTCGGCCGCGACGCCCGGTTGCAGTTCCTGCACTTCGACGACGCCCTGGAGGTGGTACACCGGTCGGTCGTCGAGGACCATCCGGGCACCTACAACGTCGCCGGCCGCGGTGTGCTGTCGCTGTCGCAGGCGATCCGGCGGGCCGGCCGGATCTCGGTGCCGGTGCTGGAGCCCGGTGTCGCCGGTGCCATCGCGCTGGCCCGGACGATGGGCTTCGGGCGGTACGGGCTCGACCAGGTCGACCTCTTCGTGCACGGCCGGGTGGTCGACACCTCCCGCCTGGAGCGCGAGTACGGGTTCACCCCCCGCTCGACCGCCGCCGCCTTCGACGACTTCATCAACGCCCACCACGGCCGGGCCGTGGTGACCCGGGAGCAGTTGGCCGCCGCCGAGCAGATGGTGCTCGACGGCATCCGCCAGGCCCGGGCCGCCATACGGGAGGGCTCGTGACCGGGCCCGAGGAGCAGCGCGACGAGGCGCACCTGGACGACCGGTACGCCGTACCGCCCCCGGTGTCGGCGGACCTCGACCCCGCGCGGCGCAACGGGCACCGTACCGCCGAGCCGGCGGTGCCGGACCGGACCGGTGACGTCTGGGACCGACGGGTCGCGGGCGGGCTCGCGTTCCTGCGTCGGCGGCTGGCCGGCGACTACGAGGTGGACGAGTTCGGCTTCGACCCGGAGCTGACCGAGGCGGTCTTCCATCCGCTGCTGCGTCGCCTCTACCGCGACTGGTTCCGCACCGAGGTCACCGGTCTGGAGAACGTACCCGCCGACGGGGCGGGGCTGGTGGTCGGCAACCACTCCGGCACCGTGGCGCTGGACGCGTTGATCCTCTCCACGGCGCTGCACCACGAGCACCCGGCCAACCGGTATCTCCGCCTGCTCGGCGCCGACCTGGTCTTCCGGATGCCGGTGGTCTCCGAGATCGCCCGCAAGACCGGTGGCACGGTGGCCTGCAACCCGGACGCCGAACGACTGCTGCGCGGCGGCGAGCTGGTGGGTGTCTTCCCGGAGGGCTTCAAGGGCATCGGCAAGCTGTACGCGGACCGCTACAAGCTGCAACGCTTCGGGCGGGGCGGGTTCGTGTCGGCGGCACTGCGCACCGGCACCCCGATCATCCCGGTGGCCATCGTCGGCGGCGAGGAGATCTATCCGATGCTCGCCGACCTCAAGCCGCTCGCCCGACTTCTCAAGCTTCCGTATTTCCCGGTGACGCCGACCTTCCCCTGGCTCGGGCCGCTGGGCATGGTGCCGCTGCCGAGCAAGTGGCTGATCGAGTTCTGCCCGCCGATCCCGACGGCCCACCTGGTCGACTCGGCGGACGACCCGCTGGTCGTGTTCAACCTCGCCGACCAGGTCCGGGAGACCATCCAGCAGACCGTGCACCAACTGCTCGAACGCCGTCCGGACCCGTTCGGCCCGTAGCCGTCCCCGGCCCCGGTGGCGTCGGCTCCTCCATGACCCGACGGCATGACGTCGACCGGTCCACGCGGTGACCTCGTCTACGGCTCGGCGTTGCGTCGGATGCGTCCGGAGGTGGCGTCGGCCGCGCGGCGGCGGCGCTGCAAGGCGACCCCGGCGGTGACCGCTCCGGCCACCAGTCCCGCTGCGGCGGTGGACGGGAGAGCGATCTTGACCGCCCGCCGGCCGGTGCGGAAGTCGCGTACCTCCCAGCCGCGCTGCCGGGCCTGGCGCAGCAACGTGCCGTCCGGGTTGACCGCCACCGCGCGCCCCACCAGCGACAGCATCGGCAGGTCGTTCGCGGAGTCGCTGTAGGCGGCGCACCGGCTCAGGTCGAGACCCTCCACCGTGGCGAGCTGGGTGACCGCCTCGGCCTTGAGCGGGCCGTGCATCAGGTCGCCGACCAGCCGACCGGTGTACGCCCCGTCGACGATCTCCGCGACCGTACCGATCGCGCCGGTCAACCCGAGCCGGGTGGCGATCACCCGGCCGATCTCCACCGGGGCGGCGCTGACCAGCCACACCCGCTCACCGGCGTCCAGGTGGCCCTGCGCCAGCCGGCGGGTCCCGGCCCAGATCCTCGGGGCCATCAGCTCGTCGAAGATCTCCTCGGCCAGCCGTTCGACGTCCTGGACCCGCCAACCCTCGACGAAGGCGAGCGCGGCCTCCTTGGCCTGGGACATGTCCCCGGCGTGCTCGCGGGCGAGCAGCCGGAACCGCAACTGCTGCCAGGCGAACCGGGCCAGATCGCCGGTCGTGAAGTAGTTGCGGGCGGCGAGCCCACGGGCGAACCAGTAGATCGAGGCGCCCTGCATCATCGTGTTGTCCACGTCGAAGAAGGCCGCGGCGTGGGGATCGGGCGCGGCCGGGGGAGCGGGCTCGGTCTGCGCCCAACCGGTGGTGTGCCCGTGCACGTCGGTGCTGACGGTCACCTTCCGGCTGCGCGCCACCTGCTCCCCCTCACGTCGCTCACCCTGCCCTGCTGCCCGCAGCGAGGGTATCCGGAGCAGCGGTTCCCGCCGCCGGACGCGGGGACGACGTGCGCCCGCCGGGTCAGGCGCAGACGCCGGGGGTGGGGCCGAGGTCGTCGCTGGCGGTGCCGGCCGACTGGCCGCAGGCGATGGCGGTACGCAGCGCCTCGGTGCGCTCGGCGACCAGGTCCAGCAGCTCCAGTGACTTGGCGGTCCGCTCCTGGTCGGCACGGGAGCCCCGTTCGGCCAGCGCGTCGAGTGTGCGGCGCTGCCCGGTGAGGAAGGCGTCGACAGTGTTCAGCGCGGTCGGGTCCGCGCGCCGGACGGCGGCGCCGGTGAGCTGGCGTACGCCCTGGCGGATGTCCGCGTCCATGTCGTCCAGCACGGCGCGGTAGCCGGCCCGGTTGCCGTTGAGCGAGGACGCCTCGGCCAGCCGGGTCCGGGCGAAGTCGAGGAAGAGCTGCCCACGGCTGATCTCGGAGCTGGCGAGCGCCAACTGGGCCCGCTCGGTGCTGCGCTTCATGCCGTACAGCGCGTCACCGGGCACCGCGTTCTCGCTGGCGGCGGAGATGCCGGAGACGGCGATCGCGCCGGCCGCGATGCCGACCAGGATCGCGCCCCGGGCGCGGGCCCGGCGGGCGGTGACGGCCGGTAGCAGCGATCCGCGACCGGTGGTGGCCTTCTCGGCCGGCGCGGCGACGGTGGTCCCGATGCCCTCCCGGTCGGCGGTGGCCAGCAGCATCGCCCGCAGGCCGGTCCGGAACTCCGGGTCGACCTCGGTGTTCGGCGGGTTGGCGCCGAGTTGTCGGCCGAGCGCGACGAGCGGTGCGAGCTGATCGTCGGCGCGGGACCGGACGTGATGACGTAGGCCACCGTTGGCTTCGTCGAGAAGCTGCGCGAAGCGCTCGGTGCGCCGACGGGAGAAGAGGGCGTTGTCCACCGCGGCACCTCCTCTCGCTGGTCGCGGCCGGTCGGCCGCGTTCACCACCAGCGACCGACCACCGCATGACACCGGGTGCGGAAGCCCTCGTCGGCACCGCCGCCGGTCCACCTCGGAGGTTTCCGGCCGGTCATCGGTCGCACCCGGAGAAACGCGCCGTGCCGGGGCTGGGTTACGGGCCGGCCGGCGGCGAAATCACGCAAAGTGATCGGCTACGGCTGGAAACCGTCTGGGAGAAGTCGCGCCAACGCCCGCACCGCGCGGTACTGCAACGCCTTGATCGCGCCCTCGTTCTTGCCCATCGCCCGGGCGGTCTCGGCCACCGAGAAACCCTGGAGGAACCGCAGCACGATGCACTCCTGCTGCTCCGGGTTGAGCCGCTTGACGGCTGTCAACAAGGCGACGTTCGTGATGTGCTCCACCACCGCCGCCTCCGGGCTGCCCTCCGGGCCACGGTCCTCCCGGTCCGCGTCGAGCACGTCGCCGGTGGTGACCTCCAGCCGGTACCGGCCGGACTTGAAGTGGTCGGCGACCAGGTTGCGGGCGATCGTCACCAGCCACGCGCCGAGATCCCGGCCCTGCCAGGTGAAACTGCCGATCCGCTTGAGCGCCCGCAGGAACGTGTCCGAGGTGAGGTCCTCGGCGAGTTGCCGGTTGCCGACCCGGAAGTAGACGAAGCGGAAGACCGTGTCGACGTACCGGTCGTAGATCAGCCCGAACGCCTCGGACTCACCGGCCTGGGCGCGTTCGACCAGGGCCCAGACCTCGGTGGCCGGGTCGGAGGGGTCGGGACGGCTCGGGAACCCGGTGGAGGTGCCCGCCGACGAGACCGCAGGCAGCACCGCCGTCTCCGAGGTGGACACCTCGGTCACCGGGGCGTCCCCGCTGCGGCGGGCCTGGGCCGGCATGGTCGGTCGGCTCGGTGAGGCGACCCGACCACCGGAGGGTTTCGCATTTCCGCCGGGCGTCGGTGGTCGGTGTGGCGGTTCGTTCTGATGTGGTCTGCTGCCCACCCGGTTGGCGACGCCTTCGCCGCGTGCGGGCAGGTTGCCCGTGGTGTCCTGCTGGCCGTGAGCGTTGCCGCGCTCGTTGACCGGCGTACGTGCCAGCGGGCCGGGCAGGCCGACCGGGCGGGATGCGAAGCCGAAGGCGGTCATCGGGCCACCTCCGTTGCACCGGCCGTCGCGCCGACGGTGCCCGGTCGATCGATCGGGCCTCCGGCGGGCAGGGCGGCTCCGGGGTGTGCCGGCGGGCGGCAGTTCCCCTTGAGGTGCTGGTCCAATGCGCTCACGGGCACGGGGGCCTCCTCGGGCTGAGGGGTGTCGACTCACGGCAAAATGGGGTGAGCCGACCCGAGTGATGATAGGGCCAACGTCACCCGCGCGTGGCAAGTCCGTTACACAGGGCCAAAGTATTTCTCGGCGGGTCGCACCCCTGGCGGACCGGTTGTCCGTCGGGGGTTGTTGACAACTCGCCGACGGGTTGTTCCAGGGTGTATCCCCAGGTCAGTGTCTTGGTGGGACGGTACTTCCGGTGGCCTGTGCGCCTGCGGCGGCACTCGACGCGGCCGGCGACGGCGGGGCCGCGTCGGGGCTGTCGCACACCGACGGTGACCCCGCCGGAGTTCCGTGCACGGGACCGGGGCGCGTCCTCGGTGGTCGGTCCGACGTGGTCCGGCCGGAACCGCACCGGGATCGATCGGCGGGGCCGACGTGTCGGTGCCCTCGGATCGGCGTCGATCGTCGTCCGCAGGGCCATGGCCGGGCGGCTCCGGCTGTGCCAGACTCAGCGACCGTGCAGGACCGAGACGCAGCCGTCGGGCCGGGGTCGCGCCCCGCCCCCGACGAGGACGCAGGCACTGCCGGCCGCCCGCAGGCGGCCGACGGCACCGGGCCCAATCTGGCCGACCACCTGACCCGGGCGGCCCGGAGCAGTCCGGACCAACCGGCGCTGTACTTCTCCGGCCGGACGATCACCTGGTCCGAACTGGACGAGACGGTGACCGGAGTGGCCCGGGCGCTGGCCCAGGCGGTCCCCGGCGCGGACGGCCGACCGGCGCGGGTCGCCGTGGCACTGCCCAACTCACCGGACTTCGTGATCGGTCTGCTCGGTGCGCTGCGGGCCGGACTGACGGCGGTGCCGGTCAACCCCACGCTGACGGGCCGCGAGCTGCGACAGGTGTTGGCCGACTCGGCCGCGTCGGTGCTGATCGGCACCGAACGCGTCCGGGACCTGGTGGCCGACGCCGAGTTGCCCGCACTGCGCGCCGTGCACACCACACCGCCCGTCGCCGACGGCGGTACGACGACCTTTCCGGTGCGGGCCGCCGACGACTTGGCCGTACTGCTCTACACCTCGGGCACCGAGGGGCAGCCGAAGGGCGCGATGCTCTCGCACGGTGCCCTGGCCGCCAACCACGAGCAGGTCGGCCGGATCGCACCGCCGGTGGTCGGGCCGGACGACGTGGTGCTGCTGGCGTTGCCGCTGTTTCACGCGTACGGGCTGAACGCCGGGCTGGGTGCGGTGCTGCACCACGGGGCGACCGGCGTACTCGTCGACGACCCGGGTGCCGACGCGGCGCTGGCCGAGATCGCCCGACACCGGGCGACCGTGCTGATCGGCGTACCGTCGATGGTGCAGTCCTGGGCACGGGCGGACGCCGACGTGTTGGCCGGGGCGATGGCGGCGGTGCGGGTCGTGGTCTGCGGCGCGGCGCCGCTCGACCCGGCGGACGCGGCGCGCTTCACCGAGGCCACCGGTCGGCCCGTGCAGATCGGCTACGGCCTGACCGAGACCGCGCCGGTGCTCACCTCGACCCTGGTCGGCGGGGAGCCGAAGCCGGGCTCGATCGGCCGCCCGCTGCCCGGCGTCGAGCTGCGGTTGGTCGGGGCGGACGGGACCGAGCTGTGGCGCGACGGCCTGGCCGCGCCCGACGACGACGCGGAGGAGTGGGACCTGTCCGACCCGGTGGCCGGCACCGATCCCGGTCAGATCGTGGTGCGCGGGGCGAACCTCTTCTCCGGGTACTGGCCGGACGGCACGGGTGGGCCCGACCCGGACGGCTGGTGGGCCACCGGCGACGTCGCGTACGCGGACGCCGACGGCGACCTCTTCCTGGTCGACCGGCTCGGCGAGCTGATCCTGGTCAACGGCTTCAACGTGTACCCGCACGAGGTCGAGTCGGTGCTCTGCGCCCATCCGGCGGTGGCGGAGTCGGCGGTAGTGGGGGTGCCGCACCCCCGGACCGGGGAGACTGTCCGGGCGTACGTGGTGCCGGCGGCGGGGCATCGGGCGACCGGTGCCGAGCTGATCGCGCACTGCGCGCGTAATCTGGCCAGATTCAAGTGCCCGACCGATGTCGAGTTCGTCGAGCTGCTGCCGCGCTCGGTGATCGGGAAGGTACGCAAGACCCTGCTCCGACCCACCGGCACGACGGAGGAGACCGATGCGTGAGCCCCGCCTGACCCTGATCACCCGACCCGGCTGCCACCTCTGCGAGGACGCCAAGGCGGCCCTCGCCCGGGTCGTCGCGGTCACCGGCGACCGGTGGATCGAGCAGGACGTGAGCGGCGACGCCGAGATGGAACGCGAGTACGGCGACCGGCTGCCGGTGGTGCTGCTCGACGGCAAGGAGCACGGCTACTGGCGCGTCGAGGAGCAGCGGCTGCTGAAGGATCTGACCACTCCGCAGCTCTGAGGCCGCCGGTAGGGTGCGGTGATGACCCCTGCGCGTACCCATCTCGTGTGGGACTGGAACGGCACCCTGCTCAACGATCTCGATCTGGTGGTGGCCTGCACCAACGCCGCCTTCAGCAGCGCGGGCGGGCCGTCGGTGACGGTGGCGGAGCACCGGGTGCGGTTCCGCCGGCCGATCGTCGACTACTACGCGGACGTACTCGGCCGGGCCGTGGACGCGCAGGACTTCGGCCGCCTCGACAAGATCTTCCACGACGCGTACCGGCTGGGGTTGACCGGCTGTGAGCTGGCCCACGACGCGGTCGACGCGATGGCCGCCTGGCCGGGCAGCCAGTCGCTGTTGTCCATGTGGTTCCACGACGAGCTGGTCCCGGCGGTCCGGACGTACGGGCTGGACGGCCGGTTCGTCCGGGTCGACGGATGGCGGGACCGGGTCAGCGGCGACCGCAAGGCGGAGTCACTGGCCCGCCACCTGGCCGAGATCGGCGTGGACGGCCGGTCGGTGGTGGTGATCGGCGACTCGATCGACGACGCCGACGCGGCGTACGCCGTCGGTGGGCGGGCCGTCCTTTATAGCGGCGGTTTCACCGACCGGTCCCGGCTGGAGGTCTCCGGCCACCCGGTCGCCGACACCCTGGTGGAGGCCGTGACGCTCGCCACCGCGCTGGCCGATGTCCCGACGGTGGAATCGCCCAGCTGAGCCGAAACGGGTGTCACCGTGCGTGGTCGCGGTCTCCCGATCTCCGCATTCGATCAATGATTGGCGTGTGTGATTGGTCAGAGAAGTCGGGATTGAGCAATAATCGCGCTGGTAGTCGTGGTGAAGGGGTCTCCGGTCGATCTTGCGGGACGGAGGGGCTGGTGGGGGCGCGGCGCGTGCCGACAAGATCGCGATTTGTGCACGTCTTCACAAGCGCCTACTCTGTAATTCCGACGCGCCCTGCTAGCACAGCCGGCAATTTCGGTCGCCAGCGGGAGTCCCGAAACGACCGGCCGGTGGAGTTGGTCGAGGATCGCACCGCACGGAGTCTCATGAGTCAGCATCGTCACCCAGGCGCGCCCGGCCGCGCCGGTGCCGTACCGGCGCTCCCGGACCTGCCCGAGGCGACGGTCGCCCGGCTCCCCGAGTACCTCCGTGCCCTGCACAACCTCGCCGAAACCGGCCACGAGACGATTTCCAGCGAGGGCCTGGCCAACGCCGCCGGGGTGAACTCCGCGAAACTCCGCAAGGACCTGTCCCACCTCGGCTCGTACGGCACCCGGGGCGTCGGCTACGACGTGGCGCTGCTGGTCGAGCAGATCGAGTACGTCCTCGGACTCACCCAGCGTCGGGCGGTCGCCCTGGTCGGCGTCGGTAACCTCGGTCACGCGCTGGCCGGTTACGACGGGTTCGCCGGTCGTGGGTTCCGGATCGCCGCCCTCTTCGACGCCGACCCCCGCCGCATCGGCGAGGAGATCAACGGGCTCGTCGTGCGGCACATCGACGAGTTGCCCGAGGTCGCCGCCGCCGAGGCCGTCGCCATCGGCGTTATCGCCACCCCGGCCCCCGCCGCCCAGCGGGTCGCCGACCAGTTGGTCGCCGTCGGCGTGACGAGCATCCTGAACTTCGCGCCGTGCGTACTCTCGGTTCCGGAGGGGGTCGACGTCCGCAAGGTCGACCTCGCCATCGAACTGCAGATCCTGTCGTTCCACGAGCACCGCAAGGCAGCACTGACCGCGCTCCCCGCCGCCGGTGGGTCCGCTCTCACCGCCCTGCCGGGCGGATTCGCGGTCACCGAGAGCCAGGAGGCGATCGGCACGTGAAACTCATCGTCGTCGGCGCCTCCTACCGCACCGCGCCGGTCGCCACCCTGGAACGGCTCGCGGTGCCGCCGGCCGATCTGGGCGCCACCCTGGACCGGCTGATGGCGCAGCCGTACGTCAGCGAGGTCGTCCTCGTCTCCACCTGCAACCGGGTGGAGGTGTACGCGGCCGTCTCCGGCTTCCACGGCGGCCTCGGTGACATCTGCGCCGTCCTCGCCGAACAGGCCGGCTGCCCGCCCACCGCGCTGGCCAACAACCTCTACGTGCACTTCGACTCCGCCGCGGTCGAGCACGTCTTCCGGGTCGCCGCCGGGCTGGACTCCATGGTCATCGGCGAGGCGCAGATCCTCGGGCAGCTCCGGGACGCCTACCACTGGGCCGGCGAGACCGACGCCGCCGGCCGGCTGCTGCACGAGCTGATGCAGCAGGCGCTGCGGGTGGGCAAGCGGGCCCACTCCGAGACCGGCATCGACCGGGCCGGACAGAGCGTGGTCACCGCCGCGCTGGGGCTGGCCGCCGGTCATCTCGGCAACGACCTCGTCGGTCGTCCCGCGTTGGTGGTCGGGGCGGGGGCGATGGGCTCGCTGGGCGTGGCGACGCTGTCCCGGCTCGGTGCCGGGCCGGTGACCGTGACCAACCGCAGCACCGACCGGGCCGTCCGGCTGGCCGAGTCGTACGGTGCCGCCGCGCGGGAGATGACCGAGCTGGCCGACACGCTGTCCACGGTGGACATCGTAGTGGCCGCCACCGCGTCCACCGAGCCGGTCCTCACCCGTCCGGTCGTCGCCGAGGCGGTGGCCGCCCGCGAGTCGGAGCGCGGCCCGTTGGTCCTGCTGGACCTGGCCGTACCCCGTGACGTCGGGCCCGGTGTGGCCGAGCTGCCCGGCGTCGAGGTGATCGACATCGACCGGATGGCGGCACTGCTCGCCGACGGGCCGGTCGCCGCCGACGCCGCCGCCGTCGAACGGATCGTGGCCGCCGAGGTCGAGTCCTTCCTCACCTGGCTGCGCGGTGCCGACGTGGCACCGACCGTGGCCGCCCTGCGCGGCCGGGCCGACGACGTGGTCACCGCCGAGCTGCGCCGACTCGCCCAGCGCCGCCCCGACCTCACCGACGACCAGCGTGCCGAGGTGGCCCGCACCGTGCACCGGGTGGTCCAGCGGCTGCTGCACCAGCCGACGGTACGGGTCCGCCAGCTCGCCGCCGAACCCGGCGGCGACCAGTACGCCGCCCTGCTGCGCGAGCTGTTCGACCTCCAGGTCCCGCAGACCTCGCCGGTGGACACCGTCCCCGACATCACCCCACCCGGAGGTGAGCAATGAGCGAGCGCCAGCTCAGCTCTGCCGCGCCACTGCGTCTCGGCACCCGGGGCAGCAAGTTGGCGATGGCCCAGTCCGGGCACGTCGCCGACGCCCTGACCGCCCGCACCGGACGCCCCGTCGAACTGGTCGAGGTGGTCACCGCAGGCGACCGGTCCAGCGCGCCGGTGCACCGACTCGGGGTCGGCGTGTTCGTCTCCGCGCTGCGGGACGCGCTGGTCGCCGGCACGATCGACTTCGCCGTCCACTCGTACAAGGACCTGCCCACCGCCACCGCGCCCGGGCTGCACATCGCCGCGGTGCCGCCCCGGCAGGACCCGCGTGACGCGCTCGTCGCCCGGGACGGCAAGACGTTGGCCGAGCTCGCCCCCGGGGCGAGCATCGGCACCGGCGCGCTGCGTCGGATCGCCCAGCTGCACGCGCTGGGCCTGCAACTGTCGGTCACCCCCATCCGGGGCAACATCGACACCCGGCTGGCCCGGGTGCTCGGCCCGGAGGCCGACCTGGACGCCGTCGTCCTGGCCCGGGCGGGGTTGGCCCGCATCGGCCGGGCCGATGTCATCACCGAGACGCTCGACCCGATGCTGATGCTGCCCGCGCCCGCCCAGGGTGCGCTGGCGGTGGAGTGCCGGGCCGACGACACGGATCTGGTCGAACTGCTCGCCACGCTCGACGACGCACCGTCGCGCGCCGCGGTCACCGCGGAGCGGGCGATGCTGGCCACCCTGGAGGCCGGATGCTCCGCTCCGGTCGCCGCCTACGCCGAACTCGCCGAAGGCGACGCCGGTGACGAGATTTACCTGCGCGGGGCGGTGATCAGCCCGGACGGCACCCGTGACATCCGGCTGTCCCGCACCGGAACGCCCGCCGATGCGGCGGAGATCGGCAAGGCACTCGCCGCCGAACTCCTCGACCTCGGCGCCGACTCGATCCTCGGCCCGCAAGGACACGACGGCCCGGGGACCCAGCAATTTGGGAGCACAGAATGACCCGCACCCGTAAGCCCGTAGGCCGAATCGCATTCGTCGGGGCTGGTCCCGGCGACCCGGGCCTGCTGACCCGCCGGGCGCACGACGCCCTGGTCGACGCCGACCAGGTCGTGTACGACCGGGGAGTCCCCGAGTCGTTGCTCGACGTCGTCCGGGCCGAGGCCAGGGAAGACGCCCAGTTCACCCCGGCCGAGGGCGCGCCGGGCGACGTGGCGAAGGTACTGATCTCGGCTGCCCGCTCCGGGCAGAACGCGGTGCACCTGGTGGCCGGCGACCCGTTCGGCCACGACTCGGTCGTCAAGGAGGTGCAGGCGGTGGCGCGTACCGCCGCGCACTTCGAGGTGGTGCCCGGCGTCGGCCAGGCCGAGGGCGTCGCCGCGTACGCGGGTGTGCCGCTGCCCGGCGTACGCACCGCCGCCGACGTCGAGGACGTCGGCACGCTGGACTTCGAGGCGCTGGCCGGAGCGGTGCAGCGCGGCTCGCTGGCGCTTGCGGTGGACGCCGGTGACCTGGCCGCGATCCGCGACGGGCTGCTCGCCGCCGGGGTCGACGGCACCACCGACGTCGGGGTGACCGGTGACGGCACCGGCGAGACGCAGTACACCACCACGTCGACCGTGGACTCCTTCGTCGCGGCGGCACTCGGCTTCACCGGCCGGGTCGTGCTGACCGTGGGCGAGGGCGTGGGCCAGCGCGACAAGCTGAGCTGGTGGGAGAACCGCCCGCTGTACGGCTGGAAGGTGCTGGTGCCCCGCACCAAGGAGCAGGCCGGCGCGATGAGTGCCCGGCTGCGCGCGTACGGGGCCATCCCGTGCGAGGTGCCGACGATCGCGGTGGAGCCGCCGCGTACGCCGGCCCAGATGGAGCGGGCGGTCAAGGGCCTGGTCGACGGCCGGTACGCCTGGGTGATCTTCACCTCGGTCAACGCGGTGCGCGCGGTCTGGGAGAAGTTCGCCGAGCACGGCCTGGACGCCCGGCACTTCGGTGGCGTCAAGATCGCCTGCATCGGCGAGGCCACCGCCGACGCGGTCCGCGCCTTCGGCATCCAGCCGGAGCTGATCCCCTCCGGGGAGCAGTCGTCCGAGGGGCTGCTGGCCGAGTTCTCGCCGCACGACGAGGTGCTCGACCCGGTGGGCCGGGTGCTGCTGCCGCGCGCCGACATCGCCACCGAGACGCTCGCCGCCGGGCTCACCGAGCGCGGCTGGGAGGTCGACGACGTGACCGCGTACCGGACGGTCCGCGCGGCCCCGCCGCCCGCCGAAATCCGTGACGCGATCAAGTCGGGCGGGTTCGACGCGGTGCTGTTCACCTCGTCGTCCACGGTCCGGAACCTGGTCGGCATCGCCGGCAAGCCGCACGCGCGTACCGTGGTAGCCGTCATCGGGCCCAAGACCGCGGAGACCGCGACGGAGTTCGGCCTGCGGGTCGACGTCCAGCCGCCGCACGCCTCCGTGCCGGACCTGGTGGAGGCGCTCGCCGGCTACGCCGTCGAGCTGCGGGAGAAGCTCGCCGCGATGCCGGCGAAGCAGCGCCGTGGCTCGAAGGTCCAGGGGCCGACCGCGCTCAGGTTCCGGTAGTCGTCAGGGAGGGCACCGTGCCGTACCCCGAGAACCGCCCCCGCCGGCTGCGGCGTACCGCAGCCGTGCGGCGGCTGGTCTCCGAGACCCGTCTCGACCCGGCCGAACTGATCGTGCCGATGTTCGTCAAGGAGGGGCTGACCGAGCCCCGGGCGATCTCCTCGCTGCCCGGCGTGCTCCAGCACTCCCGCGACTCGTTGCGCAAGGCGGCCGTCGAGGCGGTCCGCGCCGGCGTCGGCGGGATCATGCTGTTCGGGGTGCCGGCGTCGCGCGACGAGCGCGGCTCCGGTGGCCTCGACCCGAACGGCATCCTCAACGTCGCCATCCGGGACGTGGTCTCCGAGGTGGGCGACTCCACCGTCGTGATGAGCGACCTCTGCCTGGACGAGTTCACCTCGCACGGGCACTGCGGCCTGCTCCGGCCGGACGGTTCGGTGGACAACGACGCCACCCTGGCCGCGTACGCCGAGATGGCGGTGGCCCAGGCCGACGCCGGGGTCGGCATGGTCGGCCCGTCCGGGATGATGGACGGCCAGGTCGGAGTGGTACGCCGGGCACTCGACGCGGCCGGTCACGCCGACGTGGCTGTGCTGGCCTACACCGCCAAGTACGCCTCGGCGTTCTACGGTCCGTTCCGTGACGCGGTCGAGTCGGCGCTCGACGGCGACCGCCGGACGTACCAGCAGGACCCGGCGAACCTGCGCGAGTCCCTGCGCGAGGTCGAGCTGGACGTGGCCGAGGGCGCCGACATCGTGATGGTCAAGCCGGCCCTGCCCTACCTCGACGTGGTCGCCGCGGTCCGGGCCGCGGTCGACGTCCCGGTCGCCGCCTACCAGGTCTCCGGCGAGTACGCCATGGTCGAGGCCGCCGCCGCCAACGGCTGGATCGACCGCGAGAAGGTGATGCTGGAGACGCTCACCTCGATCCGCCGCGCCGGCGCGCAGATCATCCTCACCTACTGGGCTGTGGAAGCCGCCGGCCTGCTCCGCGACCGCTACTGATCTCCACCCCGGTCCGCCCTGCGTCAGGCTGGTCGCGCTCCAGAGCGCCGTCAGGCTCGGCCTGTTGGCGGTCCTGGCTGGTCCTGGCGGTCCCGGTGGTCCTGGTGGTCCTGGTTCCCGGCAGTCCTGGTGCTCTGGCGGTGCTGGTGTCCTGGCCGAGTCCGCGGCGTTGTGGCGTCGCGGGTGTCGCGGTTTCCCGTCGGCTCCGGGTGACCACGTGGCGCCCTTTGCTCTGCTTCAACCTACGCATCAGTTCCGCGCAGACTCTGTTGCGTGGGTTGGAGCAGAGCAAAGGGGCCGAGGAGGTAGTCCGGGAGGGCGGAAGCGAGCCGACCTCGGGAGGTTGTCCACAGGTTTATCCACAGGGATTGCGGCGGGTCCCGAGGGTCGGCGAGGGTGCCGGTATGCCTTCCATCTTCGAGCCTCCGGACCGGGGTCCTACCCTGGGCGCATTTCCCATCGCCGGTCTGGTCCGCCGCGTCCGGCGGATCGTCGGGCTCAGTCAGACGCGGATGGCCCGGTTCGCGAGGGTGGCGCCCTCCACCGTCGCCCGGGTCGAGTCCGGAACCCTGACTCCGAGTCTCGCGGTGCTGGAACGTCTGATCGGTGCCGCCGGGCTCTACCTGGTCGTGGTCGACCAGGACGGGCACGTGATTCTGCCGATGGAAGTGTGGGACGACACCCTGGACGGGGCCGGTCGCCGTTACCCGGCACATCTCGACACGATTCTCGACCCGAAGCCGGGCGAGTGGTGGGCGGACATCTACGGACTCGCCCGCCCGCCGGAGACGTTCAAGCGGTGCCGGGTCGAGCGAGAGGCCCGTCGGCGGCGCAGCCAGTGGGAGGTACGGGTGGCGAAGTACCGCAACGATCCGCCGCCCCCGGACCCCCGATCCTGGTCCTACTGACCGACCGCGGCCCGGCGGCGCGCCCCGAGCCTCAGCGGGCGGCGTCGAGGCGGTGCACCAACTCGGCCACGTCGACGCTGTATTCGCACCACTCCCGGTCGGGCCGGTAGCCCAGCTCCGCGTTGACCTTGAGCATGGCCTCGTTGGCCTGGGCGTTCCACGTCTGCACCTGGGTCAGCTGCGGCTCGGCCGAGCGCAACTCCAGCAGCATGCGGGCCTTGATCGCGCGGTCGATCCCGTAGCCGCGGTGATCCTGCACCACGATCGTGTCGTACTGATCCGCACGGGTCGGGTGCTGTGCCGGCACGACCACCTCGGTCAGGCCGGCCACCTCGCCGGTCTTCTCGTGCAGGGCGAGCACGATGTACGGCTTCATCCCCCGCCGGTGCAGGCAGTCGAGACTGTCGCGTAGCCGCTGCGGGTCGTACGAGCTGGGCCGTAGCTCGCCGTCCTCGACGTCGCGGATCTCGGCCTTGGCCCGCGCGTACGCCTCGATCAGCTCGTCCGGTGGGCCGCCCGGGTGGAACTGCACGTGGTAACCGGCGCCGACACCGGTCGACATCTCGGCCAGCTCGGTCCAGTCGACTCCGGCGAGGTCGAGCACGCTGCGGGTCTCGACGTACTCCCGGCTGAAGCCCAGCGACTCGTAGAAGGCGACGGCCGGGGTGTCACCCACCACCTCGACGCCGATCGACTCGAAGCCCTCCTGGTAGACCCGGCGGGAGGCGCGCAGGACGAGATCACGGCCGAGGCCCTGACGCCGGTGGTCGGGGTGCACCAGCACCTCCAGCACACCGATGCTGCCGAGCAGCAGCACGTGCACCTGACCCAGGATCGCCCCGGGCGTCCCGTCGGCGGCCTGCTCGGCCTGGGCCACCCAGGCGATCCGTCGTTCGCCGGGCATCACCTCGGTGAGGTACTCCCGCACGGAACTCTCCCGCCATGGCGGATCCTGCGGAAGATCGACCGCCAGGACCGCGTTCAGCGTGTCCAACAGCGACGCGATCTCGGCGGACGACGCGGTCCTGGGGTCCCACTCGCGCACCATCACGCGTCTAGCTTGCCGTTAACCGCTGCCGGGGGGAAGTGTCCAGTCCTCCAATGTGCGGGGACGATCACTTCACGTGCGACTCGCCTGTCCGTACCGGTTGGCCGTTTCGAAGACGGCCTGGGCGTACCGACCGACGTTGTTGTACGACAGAATGGCGTTCCACCAGTCACCCGGAACGGTGAGGTTGCGGCCCCCCTTGCACAGGTACATTCCGGCGGCCAGCGCGGCGTCGTGGATGTTGTGCGGGTCCTTGACCCCGTCGCCGTCCGCGTCCGCGCCGTTCTCCTGCCAGGTCGTCGGGATGAACTGCATCGGTCCGACCGCCCGGTCGTAGGTGGTGTCCCGGTCCAGCTCGCCCCGGTCGGTGTCGGCGATCCGCATCCGACCGCCCTGCCCGTCGAGCGGCAGTCCGATGATCTCCGGCGTGGCCCTGCCGTCCGGCCCGAGCCGCGCGTTGTTGGCCTGCCCGTGCCGAGATTCGACGAAGCCGATCGCGGCCAGCGTGGTCCAGCTCAGGCCGCAGGCCCGGTTGGTCTCGGCGAGCACCAGCTCGGCGTAGCCGTACGCCTGGACAGCGATCGGGTCGATGCCGGTCTTGGCGCCGACCTCGCGGGCCCAACCGGCGAGGGCGTCGGAGGGGCGTCCCGCCACCGGCGCGGTACCCCCCGTCGTGCCCGGGAACGGCGTAGCTCCCGGCGGCAGCGTCTCGGTGGTCGGCGGCACCGCGCCGATCGGTGGAGCCTCGGTCAGCGGCAGCGTGCCGTCGGTCGCCTCCGGCCCGGCGGTCGCGTCGGCCGCGACCGGACGCGGCGCGCCGACGGTCGCCGGCACCAGCAGCGCACCGGCCGTCGCGGTCGCGATGACCAGCGCGAGCAGGAACACCCCGGGCAGGGTCAGTCGCCCGCCGGGCCGCCGCGACCAGTCCCGGGTCGCGCGGGCGGCGGCGCGTGGACCCGGCACGCGTACGGCATGCGCGAAGCGCACCCGGCGTCGCCGGGCTCGCCGCGGCCGGTCACCCGTCCCGCCCGCCGCCTCTCCATCGGTCTTGGTGGCGGTGCCGGTCGCCGCGTCACCATCGGTCTTGGTGGCGTCGTCGGTCTTGGTGGTGGTCTCGCGCTCGGTCTTGCTGGCGGCCTCGGTCTTGGCGGTGGTGTCGGCCTTGTCGGCTGCCTTGCCGCCGGTCTCGGCGGGCTGCTCGCCGTCGGTCTTGGGCGACTCGCCGTCGGTCGTGGTCGTGCTCGCCTGCTGGTCGCCGGTCTTCGTGGTCGCGTCGGGCTTGGCCGTGGACTCGGGCTTCGGGCCGGGCTCGGCCGACAGTCCGGGCGTAGGCTTGGCGGGCAGTTCGGGCGCGGGTGTGGCCGCCCTGATCGTCGGCGCACTGGCAACCGTGTCGGCCCCGGTGGTGGGCGACCCGCCGGCCGGTTCGCCGGATCTCAACCAGGGTCGGCGCGGCCGGGGGATCGCGCTGACCGGTCTGTCCGTAGTGGCGCCGGTTTGGGCGCCCGGCGTGGCCGGTCGCAGGGGTCGAAGGGTCGTACGCTCTTCGCCGTCTGCCACCCGTCGAGTATCACCCATGTCGCCGCGAGCGTCAGGTCCGGTCGTACCCTGATGCCATGCCCCGGTACGAGTTCCGCTGCCGCGCCTGTGGTGACACCTTCGAGGTCAACCGGCCGATGGCCCAGGCGGGCGAGCCCGCATCCTGCCCGAAGGGGCACTCCGACACGGTGAAGTTGTTGTCGACGGTCGCGGTCACGGGACGGGGTGCCGGTGCCTCCGGCGGTCCGCCCGCACCCTCCGGCGGCGGCTGCTGTGGTGGCGGTTGCGGCTGTTGAACGCCGTTCCAGCGGTGGCCGGTCGGACGTGGTCGGACCGGCCGGAGGGCCGTCGTACGTGGTGGGACGGTTGATGTCGGTCTTGCCCGGACGCCGGGTGCGATGGCACCTTGGGGCGGAGTCTCGGCCGACCGTTCTCACGATGCGTGATGATCTGGTTTCGGGAAGTATGAAGCCGAGGCCAGGGGGGAGGTTCCACGCATGCCGCCACGGATCCACCTCCCGAGTGGCTGGGTGACGTTCGTCTTCACCGACATCGAGGGCTCCACGCGACTGGCGCAGATGCTCGGCTCCGGGTATCGCCCGGTGCTGCGGGAACATCGCCGTCTGCTGCGCCGGACGATCGCCGCGACCGAGGGCGCCGAGCTGCTGACCGAGGGGGACTCGTTCTTCCTGGCCTTCGGGGACGCCGGTGCCGCGCTGACCGCCTGCCTGACCGCGCAGCGCGCGCTCGGCGAGCACGAGTGGCCGACCCCGGAGGCCGCGCCCCGGGTGCGGATGGGCCTGCACACCGGTTGGGCCGAGCCACGTGACGGCGAGTACGCGAGCCCGGAGGTGCACCGGGCCGCCCGGGTCGCCGCCGCCGCGCACGGCGGGCAGGTGCTCTGCTCCGCCGCGACCGCGCGGCACGCCGACCCGCTGCCGTTCGGGGCGTCCCTGATCGACCTCGGGCTGCACCGGTTGCGGGGTTTCGACGACCGGGAACGTCTCTTCCAGCTCGTCGCACCGGGCCTGGAGCGGCAGTTCCCGCGTCCGCGTACGGCCGACGCGGTGGCGCACAACCTGCCGATTCCGGTCACCTCGTTCGTCGGCCGGCAGGCCGAACGGATCGAGTTGCGGGAACTGGTGGCCGGGCACCGGTTGGTCACCGTGCTGGGTGCCGGTGGCGGCGGCAAGACCCGGCTGGCCGTGGAACTCTCCATCGACCTGGTCGACGAGTACCCCGACGGGGTCTGGTTCGTCGACATCGCCTCGGTGACCGATCCGGGTCTGGTGGCGTTCGCGATCGCCGCGGTGCTCGGGCTGCGTCCCGAACCGGGCCGTCCCATGGTGGACACCCTGGTCGAGTACGCGGCCGGTCGCCGGATGCTGATCGTCCTCGACACCTGCGACGTGCAGCCGACCGCCTGCGCCGAGGCGGTGTCCCGGCTGCTCTCCGGCGGCAGCGGGGTGAAGGTGCTGGCGACCACCCGGGAGCCGCTGGCGTTGCCGGGCGAGGTGGTGTGGCGTATCCCGCCGCTCTCGGTCGACCCGTCACCGGACGGCACCGAGAGCGACGCGGTCGCGTTGCTGCTGGACCGGACGGCCGCCGCCCGGGGCGGGCGACGCCCGGACGCGGTCGAGTCGGCGGACCTGCGCCGGGTGGTACGCCGGCTGGACGGGCTGCCGTTGGCGATCGAGCTGGCCGCGGCGCGGCTGCGGGTGCTCTCCGTCGGGCAGCTCGCCGAACGCCTCGACGACGTGCTGGGCACGCTGGACGCCGGTCGGGACGATCCAGAGCCACCACCGACCGACCACGGCAACACCGGCAACCAGCGGGACACCGTGGACCTGGTGGCGGCGGCGACCGGTGCGAGTCCGCAGTCCCCGGCGACGCGCGCGGTGGCGCGGTCGGCGATCGAACGTCACCTGACCATGCAGGCGACGGTCACCTGGTCGTACCGCACGCTCGGGCCGAGGGCCGCACGGCTGCTGCGCTGGCTGGCGGTGTTCGCCGGCCCGGTCGACCTGCCGACCGTGGAGTGGCTGCTCGACGACGACCCGCTCGACCCGCTCTCGGTGCTCGTGGACAAGTCCATGGTGCTGGCCGAGCCGCAGGCCGGCGGCTGCACGTACCGGATGCTCGACCCGATAAGGGCGTACGCGGCCCGTCGACTCGCCGAGGCCGGTGAGGAGCAGGACGCGCGCAACCGGCACGTGGACTGGTCGGCGCACGCGCTGGAACGGGCACATCTGGGCCCGGACGGCCAACCGGTGACGCTGTCGCTGTACGCGTTGGATCCGCTCGCCGGTGAGCTGCGCGCCGCCCTGCGCTGGTGCGCCACCGGCGGCAGTGCCCGGGCGGGCCTGCGGCTGGCCGGTGGCCTCGACCAGTGGTGGCGTGAACGCGGGCTGGCCCGGGAGGGGCGGCTGTGGCTGTTCCGGCTCTACGGCCGGATCGCCGAGACCGGGGAGGCGATCCCCGAGGCCGAGCTGGCGGCGGCGTACCACATGCATTCGCTGCACGCCGGTGGCGACGGCGAGTACGCCGAGGAGCTGCGCTACTCGCAGCGGGCCGAGGCGGCTGCCCGGCAGGCGGGGGACGCCGGACTGCTGGCCCGGGTGCTCGCCGGGCGGGCGGCGCCGCTGGTGGACATGGGACAGTTCGCCGAGGCCGAACGGATCTGCCGGGAGGTCATCGACTGGGCGCGTGAGCAGGGGGTGGAGTCCGAGGCGCTGTTCGCGGTGTTCCGGTTGGCCGAGCTGCTCTGGCGGCGGGGCGCCCTGGACGAGGCGGCCGACCTGCTCGCGGCGGCACGACCGGTGGAGGCGGCCCGCCCGGTCGACCGGGGGCGGCGTTCGGTGGACATGCTGCTCGGCATGGTGGCGTTGGCCCGGGGCGATCTGGTGGCCGCGCACGAGCACCTGCTGGCGGCGTTGCGGTCCCGGATGAACCACGGTTTCCACGGCCGGGCCTGCGACACGCTCAACGCGATCGCGGTGCGCTGCCTCGCCGGGGACGAGCCGCTCACCGCAGCCCGGTTGTTCGGTGCGGCGCAGGCGACCCGGGCGGGGCTGCGGTCGACCACCGGCATCTACGACGGCTACTGGAACGAGCGGCAGGTGGCGCTGCGTCGGACGTTGGGCGACGCCGCCTTCGACGAGGCGTACGGCGAAGGCGCGGACCTGGGCCTGGACGAGGCCGTCGCGTTGGCGCTCGGCGTCGAGCATCCCGACCTGGCCGCCGACTCGGCCCGGTTCGCGGCGCGGGCGGGCCGGGCGACACCACGCCAGTCGACCGCCGCCACCGACCGGCACACCGAACACGCCTGACCGAGGGGTCCGCGTCCGACGCGGACCCCTCGGCCGGGAGATCAGGCGCGGGCGAGGCGTTCCGCGTCGGCCTTCATCCGGGCGGCCCGGTCGATGTCGGACTGCTGGACGGCGGCGGCCGAGCCGAAGACACTCACCGCCTGGTAGTAGGTCCAGGCCAGGCTGAGGCAGGCCGGACGGACGACTGCGTTGTACGTGGCGCAGACCCGCTTGAGATCCTCGTAGAAGGCGCTGTCCAGGCGGGACTTGTTGGCGCTGAACTGGCCGACCGCCTTGTAGTTGCGGTAGCCGAAGTCGTGGCGGTGGCAGGAGAGGGAGAAGCGGAACCCGAGCGGGTTGTCCGGGCTGGACGAGCAGAAGTCGGTGGACCAGTCGAAGTTGTAGCCGGCCCACGGTGTGCGGTTCTGCCGGGCCGAGTTCCAGGCGTTGTAGCTGCTGGCGCTGGTCTGGGTCCAGCTCGACAGCACGGACAGCTTCTGGGCGGGCGTGACGGCTGCGGTCGCCGGGGACGCCACGGCGAGCGTGGCGGCCAGCGCGACCGCGCCGGAGGCGAGGACGGTGGTGAGACGTCTGAGCACGGGGGATACCTCCGCGGGGGTGTGCGGTGGGGCAATGGTTACCGGCGAGTACCCGGAGTTCGACCAGTCTCGATCAAGGTCGCGGCGTTCGGGTGTAACCATTGAGAAATATTGGTGACCGGTGCTGAAACAGACGAATACCCCGGACGTCGGTGACGTCCGGGGTATTCGCGGCCGGTCGGCCTGATTCGCAGCTCAGTGCCGGGTGGGCCGGCGGGTGGTCAGTCGAAGAATCGGGCCATGTGGGCCGGGGAGGGGCCGTCGTCGTCGACGCCCAGCGGGGTGAGGTCGGCGAAGATCGACGCGCCGTCCGTGCCGGCGTGCAGTGGGTGCCAGCGTGGGGTGCCCGGTGGGCGCATCGCGCAGACCCCCTTGATGGTCTGCACGTCGAGCAGTCGGACGTGGGTCGGGTCGGCGACCGCGTTCACATGCCCCCACCAGGGGCTCATCACGTGCAGGGCGCCGCCGGGGCGCAGTACCCGGTGGCACTCGTCGAGCAGGGGCAGGAAGTCGATCAGGTGCTCCAGGATGTGCACCGCGAACAGGACGTCCACCGAGTCGTCGGCCAGCGGCAGCGAGCCGGAGAGGTCGGCCACCGCGTCCACCCCGGGTGCCGGATAGATGTCCAGCCCGAGGTTGCCCGACCACTGCTTGGTGCCGCCGCAGCCGAGGTCCACCACCACCGGGTCGCGTCCGCCGACGCGTACCCGGCACCAGACGCCGAAGACCCCGGCGAGCCGGCCGACCTGCTCGCGTACCAGGCGGAGTTGGGCCGGTTCGTCGACCTCGCCGGTCAGGTGGGCGACGCCCCGGTCGAAGCGGACCTCGACGGCGAGCGACCGCAGCCTCTCGTCGTGGCGGGCCTGGTCCGCCCATGCCTCCGCGAGGAACCCGTCGACCGCCCGCAGCCGTTCGGCCGAGGGCGGGGTGTGTGCCAACGCGACCATTCGCCCACCTCCGGCCGGCGCGATACCCCGATCGCTGCCCGTTATGCGCAACTTATCCCAGCGAGTGGCGCTCGGGTGGGCCGTCGGCCGGACTGCCGCAGGGAGGTCAGTCAGCCGGGGGCGGTGCGTCGGGGGCGGCCGGCAGCGCTGATCCGCTGTCGGGGCGCGGGCACCTTGGGGCGCTTGAGGTGGTAGCGGTGCAACTCGGCGTGGCCGGCCAGGGACGGATCCTCACTCATCGAGACCAGCTCCCAGCCCTGGTCGCCGGCCCGGTTGAGATGGGCCAGCGCGGTGTCGCCGTACGGCGTGACGTCGATCATGGAACCGTCGGGGCCGTACCAGATGAAGACGATCTCCCAGCCGGCGTCGGTGCTCGCCGCCTGGCGGCGCCGCACCAACAGTGCGTACTCCCACCTGAGCATGCAGTGATTGTCACTCCGGCGGGGGCCGCAGGCCGGGATCAGGACTCGGCGATCCGCCCGGCGTCGACCCGCAGGCGGCGGTCCACGCGTACCGCGTCCAACATCCGCCGGTCGTGCGTCACCAGCAGCAACGTGCCCGGGTAGCCGGCCAGCGCCGACTCCAACTGCTCGATCGCCGGGAGGTCCAGGTGGTTGGTCGGCTCGTCGAGCACCAGCAGGTTGACCCCGCGCCCCTGCAACAGCGCCAGCGCGGCCCGGGTCCGCTCGCCCGGCGAGAGCGTCGCGGCCGGGCGCAGCACGTGCTGGGCGCGCAGGCCGAACTTGGCCAGCAGCGTCCGCGCGTCGGCCGGCGACAGGTCCGGTACGGCGACCCGGAAGGCGTCCAGCAGCGGCGCGTCCCCGAGGAACGACCCGCGTGCCTGGTCCACCTCGCCGACCACCACGCCGGGGCCCAGCGCGGCCTGACCGGCGTCCAGCGGCAGCCGGCCCAGCAGAGCGGCCAGCAGCGTCGACTTGCCGGACCCGTTCGCCCCGGTGATCGCCACCCGGTCCGCGAGCGCGATCTGGAGGTTCACCGGGCCGAGAGTGAAGTCGCCACGGCGTACCACCGCGTCGCGGAGGGTGGCCACGACGGCGCCGGCACGGGGCGCGGCGGCGATCTCCATCCGCAGCTCCCACTCCTTGCGCGGCTCCTCGACCACCTCCAGCCGCTCGATCAACCGCTCGGTCTGCCGGGCCTTCGCCGCCTGCTTCTCGCTCGCCTCGGAGCGGAACTTACGGCCGATCTTGTCGTTGTCGGTGGCCTTGCGCCGGGCGTTGCGGACACCCTTCTCCATCCAGGATCGCTGCGTGCGCGCACGCGCCTCCAACGACGACCTGGTGTCGGCGTACTCCTCGAACTCGGCGCGTGCCTGGCGGCGCGCCACCTCCCGCTCCTCCAGGTACGCCGCATAGCCGCCACCGAAGTGGTTGACCTGCTGCTGATGTAGGTCCAGCTCCAGCACCCGGGTCACCGTCCGGGTCAGGAACTCCCGGTCGTGGCTGACCAGCACCGTGCCGGCCCGTAACCCGGTGACGAACTGCTCCAGGCGCTCCAACCCGGCCAGGTCCAGGTCGTTGGTGGGCTCGTCGAGCAGGAAGACGTCGTACCGACTGAGCAGCAGCGACGCGAGTCCGGCACGGGCCGCCTGGCCACCGGAGAGCCCGGTCATCTCGCGGTCCAGACCGACGGCGAGCCCCAGCTCCGCGGTGACCCCCTCGGCCCGCTCGTCCAGGTCGGCCCCGCCCAGCCCGAGCCAGCTCTCCAACGCGGTGGCGTACGCGTCGTCCGCGCCCGGCGCGCCGGTGGTCAGCGCCTCGGTGGCCGCGTCGAGGGCGGCCTGTGCCCGGGCCACCCCGGTCCGCCGGGCCAGGAACGCCCGGATCGTCTCGCCGGGACGTCGATCCGGCTCCTGCGGCAGGTCCCCGACGCTCGCGCCGGGCGGGCTCACCGCGACGCTGCCGGCCTCCACCGGCAACAGTCCGGCGAGGGTACGCAGCAGCGTCGACTTGCCCGCCCCGTTCGGCCCGACCAGGCCGATCACGTCCCCGGGAGCGACCACCAGGTCCAGCCCGGTGAACAGCGTCCGCTCCCCGTGCCCGGCGGCCAGGTCCTTGGCGATCAGCGTGGCGCTCACAAGCAGCCGAGCCTACCCGCCGGCGTGGTTGGCGTGGCCCGCCATGCCCGGACGCGGCACACGAGGCAGACTCACGGTCGTGCAGACCACTCTGGCGATCGACTGCGGCGGTGGCGGGATCAAGGCGTCCGTGCTCGACGCCGCCGGCACCATGCGGGCCCAACCGATGCGGGTGCCCACCCCGTACCCGCTGCCGCCGGAGCTGTTCGTGCGGACCCTGCGGGAACTCGGCGACCGGCTCCCGACCGCCGACCGGGTGACGGTCGGCATGCCGGGCATGATCCGACACGGCGTGGTGGTCGCCACCCCGCACTACGTCACCCGATCCGGCCCGCGTAGCCGGGTCGACCCGGCGCTGCACGCCCAGTGGTCCGGGTACGACGCCCGCAGCGCCCTCGCCGCCGCGTTCGGGCTGCCCACGCTGGTGCTCAACGACGCCGAGGTGCACGGTGCCGGCGTGGTCGCGGGCACCGGCTGCGAGCTGGTGCTGACCCTCGGCACCGGGCTGGGCAGCGCCCTCTTCGACGGCGGCGTGCTCGCCCCGCACCTGGAGCTGTCGCACGCCCCGGTGCGCTGGGGCACCACCTACGACACGTACGTGGGCGAGCCGGAACGCCGCCGGTTGGGCGACGCGTTCTGGTCCCGACGGATCCGGCAGGTGGTGGAGGGGCTGCGTCCGGTGTTCCGCTGGGACCGGCTCTATCTGGGCGGCGGCAACTCCCGGTTGATCCGTCCCGAGCAGCTCGCCCGGATGGGCGACGACGTGGTGGTGGTGCCCAACAGCGCCGGCATCGTCGGCGGCGTCCGCGCCTGGGACCTGGCTGCCGTGTGAGTGCGCGGCCGTGTGAGTGCGCGGCCGTGTGAGTGCAAGGAAGGGACCCCTGCTAACGCCTGCGGTATAGCAGGGGTCCCCTGCTAACACCCGGCTCCGCCCAGCATGGCCCGGCGACGCCCGGCCCGCCCGGCGCGACGCCCGGTCCGCCCGCAAGCGCCCGGGAACACTCGCGCGCCCGCCGGTGTTGTGCGAGCGTCAGGGCAGTGGTGCGAACTAGGGGGTGGGCCGAGATGGATCTTCTGGCTGAGTACCGGCGGGCGACCCTGTTCTTCGAGTCGGGCGACCCGAGCGGAGCGGCCCGGCTGCTCGAACCGATCGTCGAGGCCGAGCCCGACAACTCCGCCGTCCGTCAGTTGCTGGCTCGGGCGTACTTCCAGTCGGCCCAGCTCCGACGGGCCGAGGAGCAGTTGCAGGAGTTGATCGACCGTAACCCCAGCGACCACTACGCCCACCACGTGCTGGGCCGGACGCTGGAGCGGCTGAACCGCTACACCGACGCGCTGCGGCACCTCCGCATCGCAGCGGCCATGCACTCCGCCAACGACGACTACACGACCGCGCTGCGGCGGGTCGAGACCCGGGTCGGCGGCGGCCGCTGAGGCGGCGTACGCGACACGACGACGAGAGGGCGGCCCACGGGCCGCCCTCTCGTCGTCTCCGGGCCCTGCCGGGGACGTGCCTACGATGGCCGTATGGGAGCCGACCGGACGGTGGACGGGGCATGAAGCTGAAGCTGGACCTGCACGACATCTTCAACAAGGGCCACGACATCGACCGGGCGCTGCGCGGGATCATGGACGAGGCGGTGGCCAAGAAGGCCACCCTGGTCGAGATCATCCCGGGCAAGGGCTCCGGCCAGCTCAAGAAGCGGGTGCTGCGCTTCCTCGACCAGAAGGACGTCAAGCAGCTCTACCACCGGGTCGAGAAGGACTCCAAGAACTTCGGCCGCCTCTTCGTGCACTTCCGCTGGAAGTAGGGCCGCCGACCCCGCAACGGCCAACCCCGCGCCGGGCCGTACCAGTGACGGCCCGGCCCGGCGCCGCTCACAGCGGATAGGTGCGGGCCACGGCGAGCATCTCGGAGCTGTGCGAGCCGGCGACGCCGACGTCCGGCGGGCGGGGCCGGAAGCCGGGTACCGCGTCGAGACCGTCGCTGGCGTCCATCGCGCGGAACGCGACCTGCGGGGCCTTCGGCGCGACGGTCAGCGTGATCTCGATGCCCTCCGGCGGTGGGGCGTGGAAGACCACCCCGAATCCCCACCGGCCGTCGCGCACCTCGACCGGCACCGGCCGCCCCGCCACCGCAGCGCTGCGGACCGTCGCGGTGGACGTGTCCACGTGCAGCGTGGTCAGGCGTACCGGGCGTTGTGGGGTGAGTCGTAGCCGCAGGGTGCGCTCGTCGGCGGTGCCGGTGTCGGCGAGCACCTCCAGCCGGGGCGCGGGCAGGGCCGCCGCCTGAGCCGGGCCGGCGAGCAGTTCCTCGGCGCCGATACCGGGGAACTCGTCGGCGATCCGGACCGGCCCGTCCACGTACTCACCGGTCCAGGGTTGTGGGGTCGACTCGTGACTGAGCCAGCGGGCCGTCGCGGTGTCGGCGTCCAGGGCGTACATCAGGTGGGTGGGCACCGGGTGCGCGGCGTCGAACCGGTCGACGGCGAAACCGGTGCCGGCGAGGACGACGGTGGCCAGCGCGGCGGCACCGGCCGGCAGGGCGCCGAGCCGGCGGGCCCGCAGCGCCACCATGCCGCGCTGTCCGCCGGCCTCCGGATGCAGCAGGTCCACGACCGGCAGCGCGGCCAGGCCGAGCAGCACGGCGAAGAGGGCGGCCACGCCGCCCATGCCCATGCCGAGCGCCGGGAAGAGCAGCACCACGGTCGGCAGCAGCACGATCACCGCCACCGCCGCGCCGAGGGTGACCGCGACCACCGGCACCGGACCGTCCCGCCGGGTGGCGACCGCGACCAGGCCGGCGAGCGCGCCGGCCAGCGCGGGCAGCGTCGCCAGGTACGCCCCGCCGGGCACCAGCACGGCGAGGAGTACGCCGAGCAGCGCCAGCCAGCCGAGGCCGCCGACGGCCAGCGCGGCGGGGCCGACCCGGCGACGGGTGAGCGCGTACCAGGTGAACAGGACGGCGGCGGCGAGCGCCAGCACGGCGAGTCGGTAGAGGGTCGGCCGGTACGGGTCGAGCAGTTCGGCGTACCCGGGGCGCAGGGCGGTGATCGCCGTCCAGAGCAGTTGTGCGCCGACCGGCGCGACCACGATCGGTACCAGCCCCAGCGCGAAGCCGGCGGCCAGCCGACCGGTGGTGACCCGGCCCCGGCGGCGGGCCAGCCAGCCGAGGGCGACGACGGCCACCAGCGCCAGCAGGGCCAGCGGCAGCACCAGCGTGCCGGGGTAGCGGACCAGCCCGCCCGGCACCGGGAAGTAGGTGGCGTCGTGGCCGGCGCGCAGGTCACCGAGGTCGACCGTGCCGAACTCGCGGGCGAGGCCCAGCGTGTTGTCGCCGTGGTGCTGGAGGCTGGCCCGGTCCATCGACTCCGGGGTGTCCAGCGGGGTGTGATAGATCGCCCCGCCGTCGAGGTACGCCGAGTTCAGCCCGACGAAGTCGGCGTCGAGGAAGGCGGTGAAGTCGGTGTCGTTGGGCAGCGCCCGATAGACCTCCACGGCGAACGAGGTGCCCACCGGATGTGGTGCGGCCCGACCGAAGACGTCGACCAGCGCGGCGTTCCGGGGCGACGTCTCGAACATGATCACCGGCCCGGTGCGTCCGCGCGCCTCCAGGTTGAGCACGACGCCCTTGCCGGCCGCGAGCGGGTGCTCGGTGGCGAAGGCCGACGCCCCGCAGAGGCACGCCTCCTCGGCGTCGGTGAGCACGAACACGATGTCGTTGCGTGGGGCGGGGCCGTCGGTCAGGGCGCGGGCCACCTCCAGGATGGTGCCGACACCGGCGCCGTCGTCGTTGCCGCCCGGGCCGGTCTGCACCGCGTCGTAGTGGGCGACCAGGAACACCGTGCCGGTGGAGGCGGTGCCGGGCAGCCGGGCCACCACGTTGCGTACCCGGGCCAGGGTGGCCCCGCCCGCCGCGCCGCTGAGCTGACCGGCCTCTTCGGCGACCGTGTCCTGCACCTCGGTCTGCAGGCCGAGACCGCGCAGCACCGTCTCCAGGTGGGCGCGGACCTCGTCGTTGGCCGGGCTGCCCGCCACGTGCGGCCGACTCGCCACCTGCTGCACGTGCGCGTACGCCCGTCCGGCGCTGAACGCGTCCGTCGCCGCGTCCGTCGGACGGGGTGCCGGGGGCCGGATGTCGAGCAGCGCGGTGGTGCCGGCGGCGACCAGCGCGACGAGTGCCGCGAGCGCGGCGAGGGGCCGCCGGGCCGGTCGGGAGAGGGCACGGTCGGCGGCGGGGCTGGGGGGTGCGCCCACGGGGTGGCTCCTCGAAGGGTGGGACCTGGGGTGGACATCATCCTCCATGCCGGGCCGGGCCGCCCCCTCGTGTTGTGTGCGAACGTTGTCTAATACAGGATCAGCAGGGCACTCGGAAGGAGCCCGACATCGCCAACGACCTCCCGCCCGTGGCGGCGGTGACCCGGCCGCACCGGGGGACCGGTATGTCCGGTCCCTCCGTCGTGTCGTGGCCGTATCCGCAGGGCGGTCTCGGGGGCAATCCCAACCTGCCGCCCGGCGAGCGACTCCGGGTGCTGCTGGTCGAGGACGACGAGGCCGACGCGTTCCTCGTGGGCGAGCTGCTCGCCGAGACGAACTCGGGGATCGACCTGCTCGTCGCGACGAGCCTGCGCGAGGCCCGCAACCGCGTCGCCGGGGTCGACTGCGTCCTGCTCGACCTCGGGTTGCCCGACGCGCAGGGGCTGGACGGGTTGCGGCAGGTGCTGGAGATGTCCGGCAGCGCGGCGGTGTGCGTACTCACCGGCCGCTCGGACGAGCATCTGGGCATCGTGGCGGTCGCCGAGGGAGCACAGGACTACCTGGTCAAGGGCCAGGTGGACGGGGTGCTGCTGACCCGGGCGCTGCGGTACGCGGTGGAGCGCAAGCGGGCCGACGAGAACGCCCGCCGGCTGCGCGAAATAGAGCTGCGCCAGGCCGAGTCGGCGCGTCTGGAGCGTGGCCTGCTGCCCCAGCCGCTGATGTCGACCGACCAGATCGCGGTGCACACGTTCTACCGCCCCGGCCGGCACGCCGCCCTGATCGGCGGGGACTTCTACGACGTGGTGCAGACCCGCCCGGACCGGGTCGACCTGATCGTCGGGGACGTCTGCGGACACGGGGTGGACGAGGCGGCGCTCGGCGTCGAACTGCGGGTGGCCTGGCGCGCGTTGGTCCTCGCCGGAGTGCCCGACGACGAGGTGCTGCCCGCGTTGGAGCAGGTGCTGATGAGTGAGCGCCGTCTCCAGGAGATCTTCGCCACGGTCGCGGCGGTCCGCCTCGACCTGGCGGCCAACCGGGCGACGGTACGCCTGGCCGGTCATCCGCCGCCGGTGTTGCTCACCGGTGGGCGGGTGGTGCCCGTGCCGGCACCGGGTGGTCTGTTGCTCGGCGTACGGCCGCGCCGGCCGGTCGCCTTCGACCTGGAGTTCGACACCGATGACTGGTCCCTGTTGATGTACACCGACGGTCTGATCGAGGGCCGGGTGGGCGATGGTGACGAACGCCTCGACGTGCCCGGCCTCACTCGCCTGCTCGCCGAGCCGGACAGCCGCCGACTGCCGCTGTCCGACGTGCCGGCCTGGCTGGTGGGCCGGGCCGAGCAGCTCAACGGTGGTCCGTTCGCCGACGACGTGGCGATGCTGCTGGTCTCCCGGGGCGGTGGCCGATGAACCTGGCGGCGAGTACGTGGACGCTGCGTCGCCGGGTACTGGTGATGCTCAGTGTGGTCGGCGCGATCCTGCTCAGCGTGGCGGGGGCGGAGGCCGTCGTGGCCACCAAGAACCGCGAGTACACCGACGTGCTGCTGTTGCAGGTCGGGCCGCTGCGGGTGCAGGGCCAGGAGCTGCTCAACGCGTTGCTCGACCAGGAGACCGGGGTACGCGGGTACGCGGTGACCGGAGACCTGGAGGACCTGGCCCCGTACGAGCAGGGGTTGGCCCGGGAGCGGGCGACGGCGCAGGAGATCCGGGAGCTGTCCGGCAAGTACCCGGAGATCGTCGCTGACCTGGTGGTGGTCGAGCAGCAGGCGCAGGAGTGGCGGCGCACGGTCGCCCAGCCGGTGATCGACACGACGAACAGCAGCGGCACGGCGGCCGGGCAGGCCCTGCTGACCGACGAGAGCCGCCAGCGGTTCGACCAGCTACGCACCTCGGTCGCCGCGTTGCAGGACGAGATCTTCACCGCCCGGGAGGCGACCGTCCGGGACGTCGAGCGGACCGGCAACCTGCTCGTCGTCCTGCTCATCATCGCCGCGCTGGTGGTCGCGTTGGCCGGTATCGCGTTGCTGCTCTCGCTGGACCGGATGGTGCTGCGACCGCTGACCACGTTGGCCGGGCAGGTCCGCCAGGTGGCGACCGGCGACTACTCGCACCGGATCTCCGGTGCCGGCCCGCCGGAGTTCCAGCGTCTCGGCGAGGACGTGGACGCGATGCGCCAGAAGATCGCCGCGGACCTGGCCGAGGTACGCGAGGCGCGGGAGCGGATCGAGTGGGTCAACACCCAGTTGCAGAAGCAGGCGGAGGAACTGACCCGGTCCAACCGTGACCTGGAGCAGTTCGCCTACGTCGCCTCGCACGACCTGCAGGAGCCGCTGCGCAAGGTGGCCAGCTTCTGCCAACTGCTCCAGCGGCGGTACGCCGGCCGGCTCGACGAGCGGGCCGACCAGTACATCGCTTTCGCGGTGGACGGCGCGCAGCGGATGCAACGACTGATCAACGACCTGCTGGCGTTCTCCCGGATCGGCCGGATCACCGCCGGGTTCACCGAGGTGGACCTGAACCGCCTAATGGGCGAGGTGTCCGCGCAGACCGAACCGGCCCGCCAGTACGCCGACGCGGAGCTGACCTGGGGCGACCTGCCGGTGATCCGGGGCGAGGAGCCGCTGCTCACCAACCTGCTGGTGAACCTGGTCAGCAACTCGGTGAAGTTCCGCCGCCCGGACGTCACGCCGAAGGTGCACGTCTCGGCCCGGCTGGTCGACGACGAGTGGGAGATCACCTGCCAGGACAACGGCATCGGGATCGAGCCGGAGTTCGCCGAGAAGATCTTCGTGATCTTCCAGCGGCTGCACGCCAAGGACGCATACCCGGGCACCGGCATCGGACTGGCGATCGTCAAGAAGATCGTCGAGTACCACGGCGGCCGGGTCTGGGTGGACACCGACGTGCCCGAGGGCACCGCGATCCGCTTCACCCTGCCGGCGCTGCCCGCCGACATCGAGCGCGCCCGGCACGCCGCCGGTGCGGACGGATCGGCCGCCGACGCCACGTCGGACACCGATCGGGCCGAGCCGGAGGCGACGGATCGGCCAGGTGACGGGCCGTCGACGGCCGGTGCCACCGGCGTCGACGCGGCGTCGTCGCGCGGTGCCGCAGCCGGATCGGGTTCGGAAACCGCAGGTGACGGCGGTACGGTCGGCGAAGAGGTGGGTGTGGGGCGGCCCTCATCCGGTGTCGCTCAGCGCACCGGCGGGTCGACCGACGACGGCGGACCGCAGGCCCCGGGTGGGGCATCGGGCAACGGAACTGGTGGCATGAAGGAGGCGGTGAGATGACCGCGCCGGCTGACGGCAACAGCCCGATCGAGGTGCTGCTGGTCGAGGACGACCCGGGTGACGTGCTGATGACCCGGGAGGCGTTCGAGGATCACAAGCTGCGCAACCGGCTGAGCGTGGTCTCCGACGGTGCCGAGGCGCTGGCCTACCTGCGCCGCGAGGGCGAGTACGCGGACGCGCCGATGCCGGACCTGATCCTGCTCGACCTGAACCTGCCGCGCCGGGACGGCCGGGATGTGCTGGAGGAGATCAAGAAGGACGAGCAGCTCTGCCGGATCCCGGTCGTGGTGCTCACCACCTCGCAGGCCGACGAGGACATACTGCGCAGCTACCAACTGCACGCCAACGCGTACGTGACCAAGCCGGTGGACTTCGAACGGTTCATCGCGGTGGTCCGGCAGATCGACGAGTTCTTCGTCAGCGTGGTGAAGCTGCCGCCGCGTGGCTGACACGCTGGTCGACGACGTCGCCGGGCTGCTGCGGGAGACCGCGGACCGGGTGGTGCTGCCGCTGTTCCGGCACCTCGACGACGCCGACGTGACCGAGAAGGCCCCCGGTGAGCTGGTCACCGTCGCCGACCGCCGCTCCGAGGAGATGATCAGCGCCGGGCTGCGTCGCCTGCGTCCCGGATCGGTGGTGGTCGGCGAGGAGGCGGTGGCCGACGACCCGGGCCTGCTGCGTCACCTGAGTTCCTCGGGCGAGGTGTGGCTGGTCGACCCGATCGACGGCACCGCCAACTTCGCGGCCGGCAAGTCCCCGTTCGCGTTGATGGTCTCCCTGCTCACCGAAGGCCGGCCGAGGGCGGCGTGGATCCTCGACCCGATCGCCGGGACGCTGGCCACGGCCCGGGACGGCGCGGGCGCGTACCTGGACGGTGCGTTGGTGCGTCTGCCCGCCGACGCGCCACCGGTCGGCGAGCTGCGGGGGGCCGCGATGACCAAGTTCCTGCCGGCGTCGTCCCAGCGTACGGTCGTGGCCGGTGGCGCCCGGATCGGCGAGTTGCTGCCGGGCCAGCACTGCGCCGGGCGCGAGTATCTCGACGTGCTCACCGGGCGGCAGCAGTTCGTCCTGTTCTGGCGCACCCTGCCCTGGGACCACGGCCCCGGCACGCTGCTGGTGCGGGCCGCCGGTGGGGTGGCCCGTCGCCTCGACGGCACCGACTACCACCCGGCCGACACCGAGCCGGGTCTGCTGGTGGCCGCCAGCGACAAGGTCTGGACCGAGGTGCACAACACGCTCCTGGCGCCCTGACCGCCAGATCCACCGCTCGCGTACGGCATGACCGACGTGAATGCGAATGCGCTGCGTAAGGGCGTGGTGTCGGTGTGTCGACGGTGTGGCCCGTGCGGGGTTCGGGGGCGTGGTTCTGCGGTTCCGGTCCGGTATCCTGACCGGCGGTCTTCGCCAGCAGGCCGCCGACCGGCGCCGGCGGCGGCCGACGCCGCGCAGCGCCTCCCCGGGGGCCGGCGGCCGACGGAAGGATGCTTTCGTGCGCAGGTCCATGCCCATCGGGCGGCGGGTTCTCCGGCCCCTGATCGCCCTGCTCGCCGCAGTGGCGCTGCTGTTCGGCCTCGGTGCCGTGCCGGCGTACGCCGAGCCCAACGAGGGTGGCAGCAAGAAGCTGCGGGACGCCCTGGAGTCGACCGCCAAGGCACACATCGAGGCCAAGCGGAAGCTTGAGGGCTCGGAGAAGCGGCAGAAGCAGATGGCCACCCAGTTGGCCGACGTGGAGGGCCGGCTGGGCGAGCTGACCGACCTGGTCGGCGAGGTGGCCGCGCAGTCCTACCGGGTGGGTCGGCTGAGCGCGGCGGCCGCGCTGCTGGACAGCGGCACCCCGGAGGCCTTCGTGCAGCGGGCCGCCAGCCTCGACATGATGGCCCAGCGGGACGGTCGTCGGGTGCGCGAGCTGACCGAGGCCCGCGAGGAGGCCCGACAGGCCAAGCTCGCCATCAACGCCGAGGTGCGCGAGCAGCGCAAGCAGCTCGCCGTGATGGCGAAGAAGAAGAAGGAGGCCGAGACGGCCCTGGCCGCGGTCAGCTCCGGCGGCAGCGGCGGGTTCAGCGGCGGCAACTCCAGCTCGGCCAGCCCGGCACCGCGCAACTCCGACGGCTCCTGGCCGGGTGAGTCGTGCTCGGTGAACGACCCGACGACCTCCGGCTGCATCACCGCACGCACGCTGCACATGCTCAACCAGACCAAGGCCGCCGGTTACAAGCGGCACGTCTCCTGCTTCCGCAGCGGCGGCTCGGGCGAGCACCCGAAGGGCCGGGCCTGCGACTTCTCGGCCGCCACGAACGGCTTCGAGGACCGCACGGCCACCGGCGGCGACAAGTCGTACGGGGACAGCCTGGCCGCCTGGCACGTCCGCAACGCGGATCGGCTCGGCATCCTCTACGTGATCTGGTACCGGCAGATCTGGCACCCGGGCACCGGCTGGCGGGCGTACGGCGGCAGCGGCAGTCCGGCCGCAGATCACACGAACCATGTTCACACCTCGATGTACTGACCCATTGCCCGTCTTCTGCTGCGTACCATCGCCACGATGAACTCTCCATCGCCTGAGGTGGCGGTGCCCGCCGTGCCCTCCGAACCGGAGGCACCCCGGGCACTGCCCAACGGGCTCGCCGCGTTCCTGGTCTTCTACTCCAGCGGAGCCGTCCTGGTCCTGGAGACCGCCGCGCTGCGCCTGGTCGGGCCGTACGTGGGGGTCACCCTCCAGGTCACCAGCTCGGTCATCGGCATCGCGCTGGCCGCGATCGCGTACGGGGCGTGGGCGGGCGGCTGGCTGGCCGACCGGCGCAACCCGCGTACGCTGCTGGCGCCCGCGCTGGTGCTCTCCGGCATCGCCACCGCGATCACCCTGCCGGCGGTGCGGTACGCCGGTGAGGTGCTGCGGGGCGGCGCGGAGAGCGCGATCCTGCTGCTCGTGGTGGTCGCCGTGTTCGCGCCCGCGATGTTGCTCTCCTCGGTCAGCCCGCTGGTGATCAAGCTTCAGCTCGCCGACCTGCGCCGGACCGGTCAGGTGGTCGGTCGGCTCTCCGGCATCGGCACGCTGGGCGCGGTGACGGCCACCCTGGTCACCGGCTTCGTGCTGGTCGCCGCGCTGCCCAGCACGGTCATCCTGTTCGGGCTGGCCGCCTCGCTCGGCATCACCGGCATCGCGCTCGGGGTGTACCTGCACCGGCAGGACCGGGCGAGCCTGCCCGGTCCGGCCCGGACCAAGGCCGCGTTGGCGGTGCTGGGTCTGGTCGGCGTGGGGCTGACCGTGGTGGCACCGGATCCGTGTGACGTGGAGACGGCGTACCACTGCGCCCGGGTGGAGGCCGATCCCGGCCGGTCCACCGGGCGAACGCTGCTGCTGAACTCGGCCCAGCACTCGTACGTCGACCTCGCCGACCCGACCCACCTGGAGTACGCGTACACCCGGTGGATCGGGGCGGTGGCGGACGTGCTGGCACCGGAGGGGCAGCGGCTCGACGCGTTGCACCTCGGCGGCGGCGGGTTCACCGTGCCGCGCTATCTGACCGCTACCCGGCCCGGCACCGACAACCTGGTCTTCGAGATCGACGGCGGGCTGGTCGAGCTGGGGGAGCGCCACCTCGGCGTACGCCAGGGACCGGACCTGCGGGCCGAGGTGGGCGACGCCCGGATGCTGGTGGCCGCGCAGGGCACCGACACGCGGGACTTCGTGGTCGGCGACGCGTTCGGGCATCTGGTGGTGCCGTGGCACCTGGCGACCCGGGAGATGGCCGCCGAGGTACGGCGGGTCACCCGGCCCGGCGGGGTGTACGTGCAGAACGTGATCGACTATCCGCCGCTGCGCTTCATCCGGAGCGAGGTCGCCACCGTCGCCGCCGAGTTCCGGCACGTGGCGCTGATCGCCCCTCCGGAGGCGCTGGCGGGGGAGCGGGGCGCGAACTTCCTCATCGTCGCCTCGGACGCGCCGCTGCCGTTGGCCGCCGTGCGGGCCCGGCTGGACGACCGCAACGAGGCGGTCAGCCTGCTCTCCGGCGGCGACCTCACCGACTTCGTCGGCGACGCACTGGTGTTGACCGATGACTACGCGCCGGTGGACCAATTGCTCGCGACCGCCTGATCGGGTGAGATCGTGACCGAATCCGACCAGAAAGGTGTAGGCGGGTTCGCGTCGGGCAACAACGCCGACCATGGGTGGTGGCCAACGCAGGGGCACGCAACTGCTCGGTGAGCGGTACCGGCTGATCGAGCAGGTCGGCACGGGCGGGATGTCGGTGGTCTGGCGCGGCTACGACGAGGTGCTCGGCCGCCAGGTGGCGGTCAAGGTCCTCGCGTCCCGGCTGGCCAGCGACCGGGCCTTCCGGCACCGGATCCGGATCGAGGCGCAGGCCGCCGCCCGGCTCTGCCACCCCAACATCACCAACGTGTACGACTACGGGGAGTCCGAGCAGGTCGGGCTGACCGTGCCGTACGTGGTGATGGAGCTCATCGACGGCGCTCCGCTGACTGCGCGGCTGCGCCGAGACGCCCGACTCCCCTGGCGGGAGGCGGTGACGGTGGCGGCGGAGGTGGCCTCCGCGCTGGCCACCGCGCACGCCCGGGGCGTGGTGCACCGCGACGTCACCCCCGGCAACGTGATGCTGACCCCGACCGGCGTCAAGGTCGTCGACTTCGGCATCTCGGCGCTGGTCGGCGAGAGCGAGAAGGGACCGGACGGCACCCTGCTCGGCACGCCCGCCTACCTCGCCCCGGAACGGCTCGACAACGGCCAGGTCAGCCCCGCCACCGACGTGTACGCGGTCGGGCTGCTGCTCTACCGGATGCTCACCGGGCGGCTGCCCTGGGAGGCGACCACCACCACCCAGATGCTGCGGGCGCACCTGTACCGCGAGCCCGCGCCCATGCCGGACGTGCCGGAGCTGCCCGACGGTGTCGCCGAACTGGTGCACCGTTGCCTGGCGAAGCGCCCGGAGGACCGGCCGCGCACCGCAGAGCTGGCCCGGTGCCTCGCCGAGGCGGTCGGCAAGGTGACCGCGCGGGCCGGTGACGAGCGGCCCGCCGCGCCGATGCTGCTGGCCAGCGTCGGCACCACGATCCTGCCCTGGTCGGCGGCGACCGGCGCGCTGCCCTTCGCCGGCCTGCGTACCCGCCGCGCCGCGACCCGTCGCCGCCGGGTCGAGGCGGCGGTGGCCGCCACCGCGTTGATCGGCGTGACGGTGATGGTCTGGACGCTGACCGCGCGCAGCCCGGCCAGCGGCGGCATCGACCAGCCCACCCAGGCCCGGATGGGCACCGAGCAGACGATCCCCTGCCAGGTCAGTTATGCGTTGCGGACGGACTCGGGCACCGAGTTCACCGCCGAGCTGAGCCTGACCAACTCCGGTGAGCGGGAGCTGCGCGACTGGACGATGAGCTTCACCTTCCCCGGGAAGCAGAAGGTGACCAAGGCGAGCCCGGCGCAGGCGCGCCAGCAGGGACGGTCGGTCGCCGTGCAGCCGGCGCCGGAGAAGCCGGCGCTGGCACCGGGCGCGACCGAGAAGATGACTCTGACCGGCCGCTACACCGGGCCGAACCCGCTGCCGCTGGAGTTCCGGGTCGGCGACGCGCGGTGCGGGGTGCAGGTCTCCGGGGTCGCCGGCAGCACACCGGCCGCCGGTAAGCCGGTGAAGGCCACCACGACGACGTCGAAGGGTTCGGGCGGCGCTGGTGGTGCCAAGACCAAGAGCGGCGCGGAGAAGAAGCCGGCCGACACCAAGACCAAGTCGGGCAAGGACAAGTCGGGCAAGGACAAGCAGTCGGGTAAGGAGAAGCAGCCCGGCAAGGACAAGCCGAAGAAGGGCAAGCCCGGCAAGGGAAAGAACTGACCTCAGGTGAGCAGGGAGAACCGCTGTACGTGCTCGATGGTCCCCTCGACGATGAGGGTGCTGTCCCGGACCAGTTCCAGCCCGTCGGAGACGTAGCGGAAGCGGCTCTCGCCGGGTGGCCTGATCCCGATCACGCGTACGCCGTAGCGGTCCAGCAGCCGTACCTCGCTGACCGCCTGCCCCACCAGCGACTCGGGTACGCGCAGCTTGGCGATGGCGAACGCGTCGTCGAACTCCAGGAAGTCGAGCATCCGGCTGACGATCAGGTGGGCCAGCCGCTCGCCGGTCTCCGCCTCGGGGAAGACCACGTGCTGCGCGCCGACCGAGGACAGGATCTTCGCGTGCTGCGCGGAGGTGGCCCGTGCCCAGATCTGCGGTACGCCGAGCTCGACCAGGGCCAGCACGGTCAACACGCTGGCCTGCACCGAGGCACCGATGGCCACCACCACGCGTTGCAGGTCGGCGACGCCGAGCTGGCGCAGCGCGTCCTCGTCGGTGGAGTCGGCCTGGGCCACCTCGTCGAGCTGGGCCGACCACTTCTGCACCTGCTGGGCGTTGCGGTCGATGGCCAGCACGTCGTGCCCGAGGGCGCTGAGCGACTCGGCCAGGTGACAGCCGAAACGACCCAGCCCGATCACGGCGATCGTCTCGTCGTCGGATCTCTTAGCCGACAATGGGTTGCTCCTCTGGATAGCGGTAGAGCCGGCGGCGGGTGTTCAGGGCGATGGCCGAGCCGAGGGTGAGCGGACCCACCCGGCCGATGTACATCAGGACGGTCAGCAGGAACACGCCCCCGTCGTGCAGCGACGACGCCAACCCGACCGTGAGGCCGGTGGTGCTGAACGCCGAGGTGATCTCGAACAGCGCGTTGGTGAGCGGCAACCCGTCGGTGAGCAGGATCAACACGGAGGTGCCGGCGGCCACCATCGCGACGCTGAGCAGGGTGACGGTCAACGCCTGCCGCTGGCTCGACGTGGCGATCCGCCGGTTTCCGACCGTGACGTCCGGCTCGCCCCGGATCTCCGCCCACATGATGAAGGCGAGCAGGAAGAACGTGGACACCTTGATGCCACCGGCGGTGCTGGCGCTGCCGCCGCCGATGAACATCAACGCGGTCAGCAGCGGGTAGCTCTCCTCCCGCAACCGGTCGATCGGCATCACCTCGAAGCCGCCGGTCCGGGAGAGCGTGATCTGGGTGAACGCGGCGTTCACCTTGCCCGGCATGTCGTACTGGCCGATGGTCCACGGGTTGGACCACTCGCTGGCTAGCAACATCACGAAACCGAGGGCCACCAGCACGACGCTGCCCCAGATGGTCAACTTGGTGGCCACCGCCCAGCGCACCGGCCGCCGCCACTCCCGGACCGCCTCGAACAACGCCGGGAAGCCCAGCCCGCCGACGATCGAGCCGAGGGCCAGCGGCAGGGTCACCCAGGGGTCCCGGGCGAAGGCCAGCAGCCCATCAGAGTAGAGCGAGAAGCCGGAGTTGTTGAACGCCTGGATGGAGTGGAAGGACGCCGACCAGAGCGCCCGCCCGAGGGTGTACTCGTAGCCGAGCCAGAGCCGGGCGGCGACCAGTACCGTCATCACCGCCTCGCACGCCAGCACCGTGGCGGCGATGTGCATCAGCAACCGGCGTACGTCACCGAGCCCGTACTCCAGGGTTTCGGCCTGCACCAGCATCCGGTTGTGCAGACCGAGCCGCCGGGACACGGTCAGGATCACCAGTGCGGCCAGCGTCAGGATGCCGATACCGCCGATCTGGGTCAGCACCGTGATCACCACCAGCCCGGTCTCGGACCAGTAGTTCGGCGTGTCGGTGATGGCCAGCCCGGTGACCGAGACCGCCGAGGTGGCGGTGAACAGGGCGACGAGGAAGGGGGCGTCCTGGCGCGTGAGCGTCATCGGGCCCAGCATCAGCAGGCCGGTGCTGAGCAGGATCGTCACCAGGAAGCCGACCGGCACCAGCCGTACGGGGTGACGAAGGAACCGGCGCACCAGACAATCTTCCGATTCCACCCGGTTCGGGGTGCGGGAATCGAGATCCCGAGCTTCCACCGACCGTCAGCCGCCAGCGACCAGCCACCGGTCCATGTGCGGCAGTGTCGCTGTCCGTCGCGCCTCGCCCGTCGCGCCTCACGCCGATCATGGAGTTGTGGCGAGGGAATCGCGGATGTATCTCCCTTTCGTCACGACACAACTCCATGATCGCGGGGTGGTGGCGGGGCTGCGGGGCTGGTGCGCAGGACTGCTGGGTGGTGGAGGAACTGCGGGGCAGGTCGCGGGGTGGGTGGGCGGCCGTCGCGGGGTGGGCGGACGGTGTCGTGCAGGCGGACGTTGCCGGGTGGGCGACGCGCTCGCCAGGCTTCAAGATCCGCGCAACTTCATGGATACTGCTGCCTCGATCGCCGCCTGACACAGCAACAACAATGAAGTTGCTGTGTCGTCGATCGGGTCGGCTCGCGGGCGGGAGGTTCCGTTACCGCTCGGGTCGGTCGGCGACGAAAGTGCCTCGGCCAGGCTGGCCTGTGATCAGCTCCCGATCGTGCAGAAGCGACAAGGCGCGGGACGCGGTGTTCATGTGGACCTGGTACTCCTCGGCGAGCTCCCGAGTGGACGGGAGTTTGTCGCCGGGCTTGAGCTCGCCACTCTTGATCTTCGCGGTGATGTCGTTGGCGATACGCCGGTAGGGCGCTTCTGCTGTGGGCATGTGAGGACTCCGGTTGGTTCGGCGTCTCCGATCATGCCGGGCCTGCACCAGTAACTGCAACAAGTTGCGATGTCGATGCTCTCCGGGGTCGACCTACACAAATATTTGGGGTAGCTTCATGTCGTCCGACTCCGGTTGGTTCGGCAAGCCTCCGGGTCGGACCTCAGGTGGGCTCCGGGGTCGTACCGCCGATCAGGGCTGCGATCGCGGAGCCGGCGGCCCGGTCGGCGTCCCCGTCCGGCGACCGGGCCGTCTCCAGCTTCACCCTCCGGACGGGTGCTGTGTCGACGAGGAGGAGACGGCCATGCGTGCGGTGCTCAGACTGTTCCGTCCCGAGGCGGCGGTGCCGTCACCCGGCGGCGGGTGGCACCGGTCGGACTCGCGCCGGCCACTGACCGCCGGGCAGATCCGTGACCAGCGCTTTCGTTCCGTGCGTCGGGGTTGTGATCCGGCCGAGGTGCATGCCTTCCTGAGCCGGGTCGCCGCCGAGTTGGCCGTGGCGCGCCGGGATCTGGCGACGGTGGCCGAGGAGAACGTACGGATCAAGCGGGCGCTGCGGAGCTGGCAGGCGCGGTTCGCGCCGGGGGTGCGGCGGTGAGCGCCCAGCAGGCGGTGGGTACGACGGTCTCCGAGGAGGACACCCAGTTCATCCGCCACTGGGTGTTCTGCGATCAACCACTCGACGGTGGCCGGTGTCTGCGGCTGGCCGACCACGACGGGCCGTGTCACCTGTCCCGCACCTGACGTCGCCTGGCCGGGGACAAGCGGGAGGGTACGGCGGCAGGGGCGGCACGGCGGCGTGCCGCCCCGTCACGAATCAGCCGTTGAGCAGGTCGTACGCCGCCTTGGGTGCCTCCTGCGCATCGTCGTCGGTGAACGCGACGATCGCGGGGGCGGTGCCGAAGTCGAAGTACTCGACCACGTACTCCGACGCCTTCTGCTCCCCGGCGGCCGGGATGGCCAGGGTGAGCGAGGCGAGGTTGCCGTCCGCGCCCACCACTGCGGTGAGTGGGATCTGCGTGACGGCGTCGCCGAGGGTGGCCACGCCCTCCAGGGCGTCCGCCAACTCGGGCTGGGCGGACAGGTCCACCGTTCCGGTGTACGTCCCGCCCTCGCCGGCCTGGATGTCGCTGGCCGCTTGGATGATCACCTCGGCGTTGCCGGGGTCGGTGCCCTCGTAGGTGGGCAGGGCGTCCGGACCCTCGATCTTCGTCGGGTCCAGCTCCATCCACTTGGTGGGCAGCTTCATGAGCTTCTGGATGTCCTTGTCGCCCTTGAAGGTGACCTTCATCCAGGTACGCGACTCGACCATGCGGAAGGACATCTCCAGGGTGAAGTCCTTGTCCTTGGTGACCGTGTCGATGTCCATGCCCCGGTTCGCCGGGTCGACCACCCCGGACACGTCGCCCGAGGTGGTGAAGCGGAACGCCGGGTCCTCCTCGCCGGGGACAGCGTTCAGCAGTTCCTGCTTGGGGTCGGGCGGCGGTGGGGCCGCCTCCGGGGCGTCCTTGTCGTCGCAGCCGGCCACCAGGGTCGCGGCCAGCAAAGCGATCGTCGCGACCGCGAAGCGCCGAGTCGTGGCGGTGGTGCCGGTTCGCTGAGTCATCTCGTCTCTCTCTCCCCCGTGGATCGAACGGAATCGTATGCCAGACTCCCGGCCACCGCGGCCCGCCACCACGTCGCACGGCCACCCACTCACCCCCACATCACCACCGGTCCGCCGCGCCTCTCGTGGGCCGTCGGTCACCTCATCGGGCGCCCTTTGCTCTGCTTCACCCCACGCACCGAACACGCCCGGATTCTGTTGCGCCAGTTGAAGCAGAGCAAAGGACGCCGGGGGACAACACCGGACCGACCGCAGCAGGGCACCTGCCACCAAGCCCGCCTGGCCACCAAGCCCGCCTGGCCACCAAGCCCGCCTGGCCACCAAGCCCGCCTGGCCACCAAGCCCGCCTGGCCGCCGAGCGCACGCCGTGACGGGCCGATCGTCCGACGGTGCTGGTAGAAAGGCCGGATGAGCCAGGAACGGACGGTGATCCGGCAGCGGGCCGAGGCGGTGCTGCGGCGGCTGGCGGGCGAGGACGCCCGGCTCCGAGAGGACCAGTGGCGGGCGATCGAGGCGCTGGTGGTCGACCGGCGGCGGGTGCTCTGCGTGCAGCGCACCGGTTGGGGCAAGTCGGCGGTCTACTTCGTGGCCACCGCGCTGTTGCGGCAGCAGGTGGAGGGTCGAGAGCCGGCCGGGCCCACCGTGATCGTGTCGCCGCTGCTGGCGTTGATGCGCAACCAGGTCGAGTCGGCGGCCCGCGCCGGCATCCGGGCACGCACCATCAACTCGGCCAACCTCGACGAGTGGGACGAGATCACCGGCGAGATCCACGCCGGTGCGGTGGACGTGCTGCTGATCAGCCCGGAGCGGCTCAACAACCCGGACTTCCGGGACGGCGTACTGCCGAGGTTGGCCGCCACCACCGGCCTGCTGGTGGTCGACGAGGCGCACTGCGTGTCGGACTGGGGGCACGACTTCCGGCCGGACTACCGGAGGTTGCGTACCTTCCTCGGCAACCTGCCCGAGCAGACGCCGGTGCTGGCCACCACCGCCACCGCCAACGAGCGGGTGACGCGGGACGTGGCCGAGCAGCTCGGCACCGAGGCGGTCACGCGGGGGCAGCAGCGACCGGACGTCCTCGTGCTGCGCGGCAGCCTGGACCGGGAGTCGCTGCGGCTGGGCGTACTCGACCTGCCGAGCCCGGCGCACCGGCTCGGCTGGCTCGCCGACCACCTGGACCGGCTGCCCGGCTCCGGCATCGTCTACACGCTGACCGTGGCGTCGGCGACCGAGACCGCCGAGTTCCTGCGGTCGCGGGGCTGGACGGTGGCCGCGTACACCGGGCAGGCCGAGGACGCCGACCGTCGCGCCGCCGAGCAGGACCTGCTCGACAACAAGATCAAGGCGTTGGTCGCCACCAGCGCGCTCGGCATGGGCTTCGACAAGCCGGACCTCGGCTTCGTGGTGCACCTGGGCGCACCGCCGTCGCCGATCGCCTATTACCAGCAGGTCGGGCGTGCCGGCCGCGCGGTCGAGCACGCCGAGGTGCTGCTGCTGCCCGGTGTCGAGGACCAGGCCATCTGGCGGTATTTCGCGTCGCTCGCCTTCCCGCCCGAGGACCAGGTCCGCGCGGTGCTGGCCGCGCTGCACACCGACCGGCCGCTCTCCACCCAGGCCCTGGAGCCGCTGGTCGACCTGCGCCGGGCCCGGCTGGAGCTGATGCTCAAGGTGCTCGACGTGGACGGCGCCGTCCGCCGGGTGCGCGGTGGGTGGCTCGCCACCGGCGAACCCTGGGTCTATGACGAGCCCCGGTTGCGCCGCGTCGCCGCCGCCCGCGCCGACGAGCAACAGGCCATGCTCGGGTACGCCGCGACGACCGACTGCCGGATGCGTTACCTGCGGGACTGCCTGGACGACGCGGAGGCGGCCGACTGCGGGCGCTGTGACCGGTGTGCCGCGCCGCTGTTCACGGCGGAGGTGTCACCGGCCGCGCTGACCACCGCGCAGACGTTCCTGGGCCGCCCCGGCGTGCCGCTCGCGCCCAAGAAGCTCTGGCCGACCGGGCTGGAGGCGGTCGGCGTACCGCTGAAGGGCCGGATCGCCCCGACGGAGCAGGCGCTTGCCGGACGTGCCGTGGGCCGGCTCTCCGACCTCGGCTGGGGTGGCCGGCTGCGCGGTCTGGTCGGGCCGGGCACGCCGGACGGCCCGCTCCCGGACGACCTGGCCGCCGCCGTCATCGAGGTGCTCAAGGCGTGGGCGCACGGCGACGACCCGTGGCCCCGCCGCCCGGCGGGCGTGGTCGCGGTCGACTCGCGGACCCACCCGGTGCTGGTCGGGTCGCTGGCCGAGCGGATCTCCGCCGTCGGGCGGCTACCGCTGCTGGGCCGGGTCGTCGCCGCCGGTCCGCCGGCCGGTCCGCGCGGCAACAGCGCTCAGCGCGTACGCACCCTGCACGGCGCGCTTACCGTGCCCGACCCGCTCGCCGACGCCCTCGGCGGGCTGGACGGCCCGGTACTGCTCGTCGACGACCTGGTCGACTCGGGCTGGACGATGACGATGGCCGCCCGGGAACTGCGCCGCGCCGGTGCCCCCGACGTCCTGCCGTTGGCGCTCGCGGTCGCCGGCTGACACTCGGCACACGGCCGGCTGACACCTCGGCGCGCGTGCCGGGCCCGACCGTGACCGGCTGCGGGTGCGACCGGCTGCGGGTGCGACCGGAGCCACGACCGGGCGGACCCGCCGGGACGCCGGAGCACCCGGCGGTACGGTGGGCGCATGGCTGACCAGGAACCCGACGCGCCCGCGTTCGGGTCGGTGCGGGTCGCCGAGCGACCGGCGGCGGGTGGCGACCCGGACGGGGTCTCCGCGACGCCGGACCGGGCCACGCTGCGGCTGGCCCTGGTGGTCGGCGGGCTGGTGCTGGCCGTGCTGCTCGGCTTCGGGCTCGGCCGGATCAACGGCGGCGGTCCGGCGGCGGCCCTCGGCGGTACGGGGGACAGCGCGCTGGCCGACCACAGCCACGCTCCCGGTGTCGGCGCGCACTCGCACGGCGCCGACCAGGACGCCGCCGCCGAAGCCGGTGGGCTGGCGATCAGCCGGGACGGCTACACCCTCGCCCCGCTGTCCGCCGAGTTCACCGTCGGGCGGGAAGGCGAGCTGCGGTTCCGGATCGAGGACGGGCAGCGCCGCACGGTCACCCGGTTCGCGATCGTGCACGACAAGCCGATGCACGTCATCGTGGTGCGACGCGACCTGAGCGGTTACCAGCACCTGCACCCGACCATGGCGTCGGACGGCACCTGGTCGGTGCCGCTCACCCTGGCGCAGCCCGGCCTGTGGCGGGCGTACGCCGACTTCACCGCGCTCGCCGACGACGGGCGGCAGACCGCCACCACGCTCGGCGTGGACCTGGTCGCTCCCGGCACCTACCAACCTCGGGACCTGCCCGCCCCGGCCACCACCGACACGGTCGACGGATGGAGCGTCGGATACCAGGGCAGCCCCGAACCCGGGCTGACGGTGCCGTTGAGCTTCCGGGTCACCGGTGCGGACGGCACCGCCCCGACGCTGGAGCGGTACCTCGGCGCGTACGGGCACCTCGTCGCGTTGCGCGAGGGTGACCTCGGGTACCTGCACGTGCACCCCGAGACGGAGTTGGTCGACGGCACGATCCGGTTCTGGCTGACCACACCGGGGCCGGGGCGCTACCGCCTCTATCTGGACTTCGCCACCGGCGGTGAGGTCCGTACCGCCGAGTTCACGGTGACCGTCGGCTAGCCGGCCCGGCGGATCGGTCGGCGGGCGAGATACCGCAGCAGGTCACGGATGTGGTGCTTCTCCTCGGCCGGCACGGTCGGATCCGCCAGCCGTTGCAGGATCACCCGGACGTCGGCCTCGACCGGGCCCTCGTCGCCGCGCCGCCACGGCCCGGGGCCGGCATCGGGCAGGCCGAGCGCCCGGAAGGCCGCCGCCACCGGCAGGTCCAGCGCGGCGCAGAAGCCGCGTACCTTCGCCAACTCGGGGTAGTCCTGCCAGTCGCCGGCCAGCCAGCGGAAGACGGTGGATCGACCGACCCCGGTGTGCCCGGCCAGGTCGGTGACCGTCCAGCCGCGTTCCTCCCGGGCGTCGTCGATGGCACGGCGCACGAAGCGCGCGAACGCCATCTGCGGCGAGACCTCTGCCGAACCCATCCGGTGGGTATGCCCTCCCGACCGGCACCCGACGGTGCGTTCTTCGAGAGTAGTACGCGAAGTTGCGGAAGCAACTGACTGATCGACCAGACGACAGTGACGGCGGAACCGGGTCAGGTCAACGCATCGCGGCCGGCGGCGCGAGCAGCGTCTCCAGTCGTGGTGAGACCCGCCACTGCGCCACCAGTTCGCGGTACTCCGCGCGCTGGGCGTCGGTCGGCTCGACGCCGGTATGCCGTGCCCGGATCAGCAGGTTGCGGGGGGTGTGCGCCGAGTCGACGAACTCGACCACCTCCGCCCGGTAGCCGTGCAGCCGCAGCAGACCGGCCCGCAACGCGTCGGTGAGCACGTCCGCGAAGCGTTCCCGGAGGATCCCCTGCCGGGTCAGCAGCTCGTAGGGGGCCGGTGCCGGGCGGGTGCGGAGCTGCGCGGCGATGTCGTGGTGGCAGCAGGGCGCGGCCAGCACCCACCGCGCGCCCCAACGCACCGCGCGGGCCAGCGCCTCGTCGGTGGCCGTGTCGCAGGCGTGCAGGGCGAGCACCAGGTCCGGGACCGGTTCGACGACCGCGTCGGCGATGGTGCCGGCCACGAAGCGCACCCGGTCGGCCCAGCCCAGCCGCAGCGCCAGCGCGGTGTTGCGGCGGCGCTGGTCGTCGCGTACGTCGACGCCGACCAGCTCGACGTCCCAACCCTGACCGGACAGATAGCGGTACGCGGCGAAGCTGAGGTACGCGTTGCCGCAGCCCAGGTCCACCACGCGGAGCGGACCCGGCTCGTCGGGCAGCGTCGCCGCCAGCGCCCGCAGGAACGCGTCCACCTGACGACGCTTGGCCGCCGAGCCGCCGATCTCGGCGAAGAGCAGGTCGCCGGGGTCGAGCAGGTACTCCTTGGCCCGGTCGTGCCCGGCCGGAGCAGCGGCCGGGCGGGTGCTGGCGCTGCGGTGCACCTGCGCCTCGCCCGACTTGGTGACCCGCAGTTGCAGCGTGGCCTCGACGGTCTCCACGTGCCAGTTGCCGAACGGCTCGGCCAGCAGCGCCTCGACCGCCGTGTCCGCCTCCGGCCCGGGAGCCACGTTGCGGGTGTACGGCCGCTCGCCGTCGGAGGTGGAGATCTGCAACCTCGGGCCGGCCTTGAGCGCGACCGGCCGCAACTCGGCCCGGACCACGGACGGACGCTGGCCGCGTCGGCGACCGGCGGCCACGGCCCGGGTCAGTGCGGGGTCCAGCAGCATAGAGCGGACCTCGGCCAGGGCGGAGTCCAACGGTTCGGGCATCGTTCCATCTTCCACGCCGGCCCGGGGTACGCCGACATCGGCCGGGCGGCGGTGCTGTGCGTTCGAGGCGGCGGGTGCTGACGGCATCGCGCCGACGACCGGGCTGGTCGTCGGCGCGATGCCGGTGCGTGGTCTCCTGTGCTGCTCTGTCCGGTGGACGGAGCGGGATCAGTCGGTGCTGGCCTCGGCCGAGCTGCCGGCGGTGGCCCGGCGGCGCCGACGGCGGCGCGGGCGGGGCGTCTCGGCGGTGCCCTCGGTGCCGGTGGCGGCCTCGGCGGGGGTGCCCGTCTCGGCGGAGTTGGCCGAGTCGACACCGGCGATGACCTCGCCGGCCCGGCGGCGCCGACGGCGGCGCGGCGTGCGGGTGCCCTCACCGGCCTCGCCGGACAGCTCTGCGCCGGCCTCGGCGGACTCCGGCCCGGCGTCGCCGCCCTGCCCGCGACCGCTCTCGGAGCGGCCCCGGCCCTCGCCACGACCTCGGCCCTCACCGCGTCCGCCGCTGTCGCCGCGTCCGCCCTCGCCGCGTCCACGGCCCTGGCGACGTCCGGTGCCGCGCGGCTCGCTGCCCCGGCGGGAACGACCGCCGCCCAGGTCCTCCTCGACCTCGGCGGCCAACCCGGCGCGGGTCCGCTCGGCGGTCGGCAGCGTGCCGGTCACCTCGGTCGAGATGTGCAGGTCGGTGTAGAGGTGCGGGGAGGTGTGGTAGGTCTCCTGCGGGTCGGGCATGTCCAGCCCGAGCGTCTTATCAATGATCCGCCAGCGGGGCATGTCGTCCCAGTCGACGAACGTCACCGCCACACCGGTCGCCCCGGCCCGGCCGGTCCGGCCGATCCGGTGGGTGTAGGTGTCCTGGTCCTCGGGGCAGTCGTAGTTGATGACGTGGGTCACGCCGCTGACGTCGATGCCCCGGGCCGCGACGTCGGTGGCGACCAGAGTGTCAATCTTGCCGGCGCGGAAGGCCCGCAGGGCGCGCTCGCGGGCGCCCTGGCCGAGGTCGCCGTGCACGGCCGCGACCGCGAAGCCACGGAAGTCGAGGTCCTCGGCGACCCGGTCGGCGGCCCGCTTGGTCCGCGTGAAGATCATCGTGAGACCACGGCTCTCGGCCTGGAGGATCCGGGCGACAATCTCGATCTTGTTCATCGAGTGGGTGCGGTAGGCCAACTGCTCGGTCTGCGGGGACGGACCGGTCTCGGCGGTGTGCCCGGCGTGAATCGTGATCGGGTGACGCAGGAACCGGCGGGACAGCGTCACGATCGGGTCCGGCATGGTCGCGGAGAAGAGCATGGTCTGCCGGTCCTCCGGCAGCATCGCCAGGATCCGCTCGACGTCGTCGAGGAAGCCCAGGTCGAGCATCCGGTCGGCCTCGTCCAGCACCAGCGCGCGTACACCGTGCAGGCGCAGGTGCTTCTGCTTGGCCAGGTCGAGCAGGCGACCCGGCGTACCGACGAGGATCTCGACGCCCTTGCGCAGCGCGTCGACCTGCGGCTCGTACGCGACGCCGCCATAGATCGGGAGCACCCGGACGCCCCGGGTGCGGCCTGCGGCGGCGATGTCCTTGGCGACCTGGATGCCCAGTTCACGGGTGGGTACGACGACGAGCGCCTGCGGCACGCCGTCGCTGCCCTCGTTCGGGGCGAAGACCCGCTCCAGCAGCGGTACGCCGAAGCCGAGGGTCTTGCCGGTGCCGGTCGGGGCCTGCCCGATCAGGTCGGCGCCGCGCAGCGCGATCGGCAGCGCGTACTCCTGGATGGCGAAGGCGCGGGTGATGCCGGCCGCAGCCAGCGCGTCCACCGTCTCGGCGCGTGCGCCCAGCTCGGCGAAGGTCGGTGCCTCCGGTCGGACCGGGGCGGTCGGGGCCAGTTCCTGGCCGTCTGTGAGGTCTTGAATCGGCTCACTCATGTGGATTTGGGGGTGCCCTCTCGTGGGTGCGCCCCATCATGTCCTCAGGGCGCGTTCGGTTTTGGCGCGGGCCACACGGTCGGCGGCAGAGATGCCGGGCGGACCGGGCCGCACGCGCGCCGTGGGTCGGACTTCGACCGGGTTGGATCTGAATCCGGTCGGGATCGGCACCTACGGCAACTCGTCCATGTTACCTGAACGGGCGTGAGGCCGTCCCGATTCCAGTCCGGCAAGAGTCATCGGTAGGGCTTCTGTGTGAGCTGCATCACACAAATGTAGTCGGCTCCGCCTGGTCAGCCTGCCCGGCGGCGTCCCGTCGGGCGGTCCCGGGCGGGCCGGCGAGCGGTAGCCTGCGCGGATGTCCGCCCCCGTCACGCCCGAGTATGCCGTCGCCGACCTGCTCGGCCTGGTGGCCCTCGGTGAACTGCTCGCCTTCGAACGTCTGGCGGCTGATGCCCGGTTCGCCCCGGATCTGCGCCGTCGGGCCGCATTGGGCGAGATGGCCGCCGCCGAGATCGCGAACTACCGGCGGCTGGCCGACCGCCTGGAGGTGCTCGGCGTACCGGTCGAGGAGGCGATGGCGGCCTACGTCGAGCCGTTGCAGGGATACCACGACTCGACCGAGCCCCGGGACTGGGCCGAGGCGGTCACCAAGGCGTACGTGGGGAACGGGATCACCGAGGACTTCCTCCGTGAGACCGCCGAGGCGCTGCGGGAGCCGGACCGGCAACTGGTCCTGGACGTGCTGCGCGAGTCGCGGTACGCGGAGTTCGCCGCCGCCGAGATCCGGCACGCCGTCGCGGCGGACCCGAAGGTCGCCGGACGGTTGTCGATGTGGGCCCGGCGGCTGGTCGGCGAGGCGCTGTCCCAGGCGGGCCGGGTGGTCGCCGCCGACCAGGGGGCGTTGACCGCCCTGATCGTCGCGGACGGGCGGACCGACGTACCCGGATTGTTCCGGCGGCTGACCGCCGCGCACACCGCGCGGATGGCCGCCGCCGGCCTCAACAACTGATCGTCAGCGGACGGTGAAGCCCACCGCCCGAGGGGACGCCTCGGCGATCTCGACGTAAGCGACCTTGCTGACCGGCACGATGACCCGCCGGCCCTTCTCGTCGGTCAGGGAGAGCGTGCCGCCCTCGCTCCTGGCCATCGCTTCGGTCACGATCTGCTCGATCTCGGCCGGCGACTGCGCGCTCTCCAGGACCAGCTCGCGTGGTGCGTACTGCACCCCGATCTTGACCTCCACTGTGCCTCCTCCGTCGGGCGAAATGGTCGCCGTGCGAAGGCTATCCGATCACAAGGTGGGAGTTCAGGCTGACTCACCTTGCAGCGGGAAGCTGGCGATGCCTCGCCAGGACAGGGCGGCCACCAACGCCTCCGCCTCGGCCTTGGGCACCTGCCGCCCTCGGGCCAGCCAGAACTGCGCCGCCGTCTCGGCGGCGCCGACCAGGCCGGAGGCGAGCAGCTCCGCGTGTGCCCGGCTGACTCCGGTGTCCGAGATGATGGTGTCGGTGATCGCCGCGATGCAGCCCTGCTCGACCCGCTCCACGCGCTGCCGCACGGCCGGGTCGTTGCGCAGGTCCGACTCGAAGACCAGGCGGAACGCCTCGCTCTCGTGGTCGACGAAGTCGAAGTACGCCCGCACCGACGCGCTGACCCGCTCCTTGTTGTCGGCGGTGCTCGCCATCGCGTCGTGCACCTTGGCGACGATTGCGTCACAGTGCGTGTCGAGCAGGGCGAGGTACAGCTCCATCTTGCCGGGGAAGTGCTGGTACAGCACGGGCTTGGAGACCCCGGCCCGCTCGGCGATGTCGTCCATGGCGGCGGCGTGATAGCCCTGCGCGACGAACACCTCCTGAGCAGCGGCGAGTAGCTGCTTGCGGCGTGCCGAACGGGGCAGGCGGGTCGGCCTGCCGGTGGTCTGGGCACCGTTCCCCACAGCGGTCATGGGAACCTCCGAGTCTGTAGACGGGCCGCATTTCGCCCGAACCGCTCAGGGCCGCCATGGCCCCGTGCGGAATTGGCCCGCCGCTGTAACTTATCGCCACTGTCGCCACACGGTAGCCTCAGCGGGGGCGACCAAGGAGCGCGCGGTGAGTGAAGCAGGGCAACCCGGTGCCGCCACCCCGGGAGAGCACGGCGACGGGACGGGTCAGCGGGATGACCTGGCCCGTTCCGGCAACGGGTGGGCACCGTCGGCGGCCGACTGGTCGTGGGGGGCGGAAGGTCCCCGCGACCTCGGCGCGCCTCGGCGTCGCCCCGAGTCGCCCTCCGGTTGGGCGACCGCCTCCCCACGCTACGCCGACCTGCCGCCTCCCGCCGGTGACCAGCCGGAGCCGGAACGCGCGACGCGCACGAACGGACACCACGTCAACGGCGTGCACCCCGAGGACGAGTCGTCCGCCGGGCGGTACGCCCCGGTCAGCGCCCCGCCCGGCCTGCGCGAGTCCGGCAGCGACGCCGGTCACGACCGGCTGGTGGTGCCCGCGCCGCGTCCCACCCCCGCCGGTGAGCAGCCGGTGACCTCGACCTCCGGCCTGCCCACCTCGGCACCGCCGGCCGTCCAGGTACCGCCCGTCGGCACCGCCGCCTCCGGCTTCGAGATGCCGCCCGGCGTGCACGCGCCCACCGCCGAGCGGGCCGGGGACGACCCGTCCGCCGGGGGCCGGTCGCACGGCTGGGACGAGCCGTACCCGGCCGAGTCGACCGGTCCGTCCCATCCCGCCGACACCTCCGGGCCGACCGGCGACCACGGGTACGGCGCCGACCACGCCGGCTGGCCGCCACCGGGGACCGGTCGGCGCGGCGGCTGGACGGCGGACGCCGATCCCGCCGACGACGAGCGGCCGAGCTGGGCCCGATCCGGCCCGCCGAGCGACTGGGCACCGTCCTGGGCACGCGGTGAGGACGAGAGCGGCCGACGCGGGCGAGAGACCCCGGGGCAGAGCTGGTCCAGCGAACCGAGCCGACCGTACGAGCCGGTCCGGGCCGAGCCGACCCGTCCCTACCAGCCGGTGCCGGTCGAGCGGCCCCGGCCGTACGAGCCGACCCGGCCGGAGGCCGTCGCGCCGCGTACCCCGGCCGAACCGCCCGAGTCCACCGACCGGCCCTCGTGGGCCGCCGCGCCGACCAGTGCGCCACCGGTCGACGAGCGTCCCGTGCGGGAGCCCGGCGAACCCACCGCCGCGCCACCGACGCGGGAGCGCCCGTCCTGGGCGGCCGACGAGCGGCCGCACTGGTCGACGGCACCGGTCAGCGGTGCGCCCGCCGACGAGCGGCCCGCCTGGTCGGCCTCGCCGGTCAGCGGTGTCCCCGCCGACGAGCGCGCCTCCTGGCGAGCCCACCCGGTCAGCGCTGCTCCGGCCGACGAGGGTCTGCCGTGGGGAGCGCGTACCGACGAGGGTCTGCCCTGGGGTGCCCGCACCGAGGAGGGTCTGCCCTGGGGGGCGCGCATGGGTGGCCCGCCGCCCGCCGACGACCGCCTGCCCTGGGCGCTCGGCCCGGCCAGCGCGCCTCCGGCCGCCACCCCGGCCGGACCACGCGAGACGACTCCACCCGAGCCGTCCACGCCGCCGCTCACCGAGGCCGCGAGCGCCTCCGGCGGTGGCCCGGCCTACCGGCCGTTCCGGCTCCGACCGGTGCCCAGCGACCCGGGGCCGACCGCTCCGCCGCCCGCCTCGCCCTGCCCGCCCGCCGCCCCGGCCCCGACCGAGCCGGCGTCCGGTGCCCGGGCGTCCGACGTTCCCGCGCGCCGTGAACGCACCCCGTCCGCGCCCGCCCCGACGAGCGCTGCCCCCTACGCGGCCCGCCGATCCGCCCCCGACCTCGAAACGCCTGGCGACCGGTCGCCGGACGGCACCTCGGCGGTGTTGCCGCAGCGCGTCCCCGCCGAGCCGGACGTGCCCGTCGTGCCGGAGCCGCCAGCCGTGGACCCACCCGCCGAAACTCCGGAACTCGCCCGGATCGCCACCCATCTGCGTCGTGACGACGAACCGGCGCCGCTGCGTGAGCGGCCCGAGGGCTTCGACGTCAACGCGATCCTCGACGCGGTGCGGGGCGTGGAGGGAGTCCGTGACGCGGCCCTACGGCGAACTCCGGCCGGTGCCCACAGCCTGCGTCTGGACCTGGCCGACGGCGCCGACCCGGCCGAGGTGAGCCGACACGTCGCCCGCCTGCTTCAGGAGCGGATGGGGCTGGCCGCCGCGCCGAGCGGAGTGCCGGGACCACCGGCCGCGCCGGTGCGCCGCCGGTCTCCCGAGACCCGCGACGACGGCGAGTCGCGTCCGCCCGCCGAGCCCCGACGCCCGATGGCCCGCCCGGCAGGGGTCCGGACCGAGGCTCCGGCGGCCCGCTCGGCAGGGACCCGGACCGAGGCCCCACCGGCCCGGACCGAGCCGGAGCCCGCCCGCCGCCGACGCCCGACGCCCGCCCCGCCGAGGGGACGGGCCGTCGTCGAGGAACCCGGCCCGACCGGCAGCCCCGCCACGCTCGGCGCCTCCTACTCGGGCGGCCAGCTCACCACGACCGAGTCCGCGCCGTCCCGGCCGCTGGACACCGGCGGGGTGCCCGGCCCCCGGGTGGTGCTCGACCACGTCCAGGTCAGCACGTTCGGTCTCGACGCGACCGTCGAGGTCCGCCTGCTCGCCGGGGACCAGAGCGCCGCCGGGTACGCCACCGGTCCGGCCGTCGACGGGTACGTGCTGCGGCTGTGCGCGGTGGCCGCCGCGGCGGCCATCGACGAGTTGTTGCGCAGCGTCGACCCCACCGCCGAGCGGGGACGCTGTTTCGTGGAGCACGCCGCCGTGGTGCCGTTCGGCAACTGCGAGGTGGCGACCGTCGTGGTGTTGCTGGTCTGCGACGGATGGGTCGAGCAGTTGGCCGGGTCCGCGCTGGTGGCCGGCGACCCCCGGCAGGCGGTGGTACGCGCCAGCCTGGCCGCGGTGAACCGGCGGTTGGAGGCTCTGCTGGCCTGAGCCGTTCGGGGCAGACTGGAGTGGTGAAGCCTGCCACCCTCTGGCCCGATCGGTTGTTGCCCGCGCCCTCGATGCCACCGCCCTGGCCGGGCCGGCAGGTACGCCTGGACGGCACGGTGACCTACGTCCGGGAGACGCCGGCCACCGGCCCGGACGCGGAGCCGGCGTTGTACGTGCACGGCCTGGGCGGGTCCTCGCAGAACTGGACGGACCTGGCCGGCCTGCTCGCCGGCCGCCTCGACGGCCAGGCGATCGACCTGCCGGGGTTCGGGCGCAGCGAGCCGGGCCTGCGCTACACCGTGCCGTCCTTCGCGGACCGGGTGATCCGTTGGATCGAGTACTCCGACCGGGGCCCGGTGCACCTGTTCGGCAACTCGCTGGGCGGGGCGATCTCGGTCCGGGTGGCCGCGCTGCGGCCGGATCTGGTGCGCACGCTGACCCTGGTGTCGCCGGCTCTGCCGTTCCTCGACTTCCGCCGGTCGTTGCAGGGCCGGATGCTGCCGCTGCTGGCGATCCCCCGTGCCGAGCGGCTGGCCGCCTGGCGGCTGGCCCAGTTCGCGCCGGAGGTGATGGCGCAGCAGACGATGGAGGCGTGCGTGGCCGACCTCAGCCGGATCTCCGAGCAGCGCCGGCAGGAGGCGGTGGAGGAGATCCGGGTGCGGTACGAGGCGACCCACTACGCTGCCGCGTACGTGCGGACGTTCCGGGGGATCGTCTCCAGCTTCCTGCGGTCGTACCTGCCGGGGTCGGGGTCGCTGTGGCGGATGGCCCGTTCGGTGCAAGCCCGCACGCTGGTGGTGGGCGGCCGGCAGGACCGGCTGGTCGACGTACGCGTGGCACCGCAGACCGCGCGGGCCATCCCGGACAGTCGGCTGCTGATGCTCGACGGCGTCGGTCACGTCGCGCAGTTGGAGGTGCCGCGTGTGGTGGCGCGGGCCGTGGTCGGGCTTCTTACCGAGTCGGTCAATGGGTCCGGGCGGTCCGACCTGGCAGGATGACGCGAATGCGCAGTCCTGGTGGTCGTCGACCGTCTCACTCCACCGGCCGACACAGCCGCTCGCCGGAGCCGGTCACGACCACCACGTCGCGGCGCGCGGTGGTGCGCCGGCTGACCGTGCTGGTGGTCGCGCTCGGGGCGGGCGCGGCGCTGGTGACCGGCGTGACCGGGCCCTCGGCCGGTTCCGCCGACGAGGTGGCGGCGGTGACGTCTCCGCCGGTGGTGCCGCCCTCGCCGTCATCCGGATACGTGTCGCCCTCGGTGTCGCCCGTACCCGTGTCGCCGTCGGCGGTCGTCCCGTCGCCCGAGCCGGTGTTGCGGGAGTCCGGGCCGGTTCCGTCGGCCGGGCCGGGCCGGTTCGACTACGACGACCGGACCGGGCCGGTGCTGGGTACGGCCGGTGACGCCCGGCGGTACCGGGTGGCGGTGGAGTCCGGTGCGGGCGTGGACGCGGGTGAGTTCGCCCTGGCGGTGCGGACGGCACTGGCCGGCCCCGGGAGCTGGGTGGACAGCGGGCGACTGCGGTTGCGGCAGGTGGAGACCGCGTCCCGGTACGACTTCACCGTCTATCTGGCCACGGCCACCACGGCGGGGCGGATGTGTGCCGCCGGTGGGGTCGACATCCGGGTCGGGGGCCGTCCCTACACCTCGTGCCGCGCGCCCGGGAAGGTGATCATCAACCTGGACCGGTGGCGGCAGTCGGTGCCGCACTACGTCGAGGCCGAGGTGCCGCTCTCGGTCTATCGCGCGTACGTGATCAACCATGAGGTCGGGCACGAGTTGGGCCACCGGCACGAGCGCTGCCCGGGGCGGGGTGAACCGGCCCCGGTGATGATGCAGCAGACGCTCTTCCTCAAGGGGTGTGTGGCCAATCCCTGGCCGTACCGGGACGGGAAGCGGTACGCCGGTCCGCCGTTGTAAAAGTGAACCGACCGCACGGTAATACGCTGATTTGACCATTTATGGTGCGACAATGGGGTCATGCCGCCTTCGCCCCTCAACGGCCGCCCCGGGCTGCCGGACGATCCGCCGGAATCCCGGCCGGAAGGGCCGCCACGGCACCGCCCGGCGGCCCGGCGGCGTCGACGTCGACTGGCCGTGACCCTCTCGGTGCTGCTGGCCCTGGCGGTCACGCTCGTGCTGCGGATCGCCCCGGCCGAGGACCGCTCGACCGGCACGGCACCGGCCGGCCGGACGTACGACACGACGACCGCGCAACCGGGAGCCGCGTACCCGATGGTGGGCGCGGGCAGCTTCGCGGCGGCCGGCGGCCAGTCCCCGGTGCACGGCCTGGCCGGCCCGCTCGTGTACTACCGGGTGGCCGTCGAGCAGGGCACCGGCCAGGACCCGGACGCCTTCGCCGCCGAGGTCGACGCGGTGCTCGGCGATCCGCGCAGCTGGATCGGCTCGGGGGAGCTGCGGGTACTCCGGATCGACGACCCGGAGTACGCCGACTTCACCGTCTACCTGGCCACCCCGGCCACCTCCGAGGCGATGTGCGCGGCCGGTGGCCTGACCACCGAGGGCTACACCTCGTGCCGGCTGCCCGGACAGGTGATCATCAACCTGGCGCGCTGGGCGGAGGCGGTACCCGACTACGGGGCGCCGCTGGCGGTGTACCGGGCCTACGTGATCAACCACGAGGTGGGCCACGAGTTCGGCGAGGGACACCAGACGTGCCCCGGCCCGGGCCGACCGGCACCGGTGATGCAGCAGCAGACGTACGGCCTGGACGGCTGCCTGGCGTACGCCTGGCCCTTCCTGGACGGCGTCCGGTACGTCGGCGACCCGGCCACCTGACCTCGGTCGTCACCCGATCCGGGTTATTCCCGCTCCCGCATGCCGGGCGACGTGTCACTGCTCATGGTCGGCGGGTGGGCCGGCGAGCAACAATGGCCCGGTTGACCGCCACATCGATCCCGGGGAGTCCACCGTGTCGTTGCCCCCGCTCGTCGAGCCTGCCGCCGAGCTGACCGTTGACGAGATCCGCCGCTACTCCCGTCACCTGATCATCCCCGACGTGGGAGTCACCGGGCAGAAGCGGCTGAAGAACGCCCGGGTGCTCTGTGTGGGCGCCGGTGGTCTCGGCTCGCCCGCGCTGATGTACCTGGCCGCCGCCGGTGTCGGCACGCTCGGCATCATCGACTTCGACACCGTCGACGAGTCCAACTTGCAGCGGCAGATCATCCACGGGGTCTCCGACATCGGCCGGTCCAAGGCCGAGTCCGCCGCGGCGAGCATCCGCGAGATCAACCCGCTGGTCAACGTCGAGATCCACAACACCGCGCTGGACCGGGACAACGTCCGGGACATCTTCGCCCAGTACGACCTGATCGTCGACGGGACGGACAACTTCGCCACCCGGTACATGGTCAACGACGCGGCGGTGCTGCTCGGAAAGCCGTACGTCTGGGGGTCGATCTACCGGTTCGACGGCCAGGCGTCGGTGTTCTGGGCCGAGCACGGCCCCTGCTACCGCTGCCTCTACCCGGAGCCCCCGCCGCCCGGCATGGTCCCCTCCTGCGCCGAGGGCGGCGTGCTCGGCGTGCTCTGCGCCTCGATCGGCTCGATCCAGGTCAACGAGGCGATCAAGCTGCTCGCCGGAATCGGTGAGCCGCTGGTCGGTCGGCTGATGGTCTACGACGCCCTGGAGATGAGCTACCGCAAGATCAAGGTTCGCAAGGACCCGAACTGCGTGCTCTGCGGCGAGAACGCCACCCTGACCGATCTGATGGAGGACTACGAGGACTTCTGCGGGGCGGTCTCCGAGGAGGCGCAGGAGGCGACCGTCGACGCGACGATCACCGCCGCTGAGCTCAAGGAGTGGCAGGACGCCGGCAAGGACATCTTCCTGGTCGACGTCCGGGAGCCGGCCGAGTACGAGATCGTCCGCATCCCCGGTGCGACGCTGATCCCCAAGGGGGAGTTCCTCTCCGGCGAGGCGCTCTCCAAGCTCCCGCAGGACCGGCAGATCGTGCTGCACTGCAAGTCCGGGGTCCGCTCCGCCGAGGCGCTCGCCGCGGTGAAGGCGGCCGGTTTCCGGGACGCCGTGCACGTCCAGGGCGGCGTGCTCTCCTGGATCAAGCAGATCGATCCCTCCCTGCCCGCCTACTGACGTAAGGAAGGGTCCCCTGCTAACGCCTCAGGTATAGAAGGGGACCCCTCCTAACACCCGGTCGACGGCCGGTCACGCCACCCGGCCGACGGCCGGTCCCACCTGCCCGTTGTACCGAGGCGGGATCATGTTTCCGCCGGTAGCGTGACCGCCGTGGTCGACATCGACGCCGCGATCGGGTTCGTGGTGGCACACGGGGACACGGTCGAACGTGCCCGTCTCTCCTGGCTGCGCACCGGCACGCCGCCGCCACCGGAGACGCTGGACAGTGCCGAGGTCGGCCAGACCTCGGGCGGCGGCTGGCCCGCCTCCTGGGGCGACCCGGTCGCCTCGGTCGACGCCACCTGCTTCCGTCTCGCCGAGCTGGACGACCTCGGTGCGCTGGGTCGCCCGGCCGCCCGTCGCGCGCTCGACTGGCTCGCCGCCGGCCAGCAGCGTGACGGCTGCTGGGAGGAGGATCCGGCGCTGGCCGAGACCGCCCCCGAGTGGGCCCGGCCGGGCAGCCCGGAGGCACGGCTCTACCTGACCGCCAACGCCGCCTTCTGGCTCACCGTGGCCGGGCTGGACGCCCGCTCCGCCGGGCCGCTGGACCACCGGGTCGGCGGCGCGTACGCCGGGGTGGTGCACGCCGCCGGGCAGGCGCTCGCCGCACAGCTTCGCCCCGACGGGAGCTGGCCGTCCTTCCTGGCCGCCGGTTGGCTGAGCGCGGCGGTCCTGCACCGGCAGCAGATGTTCTACGAGTCCGCGCGGATCAAGGCCCTGCTCGCCGAGCGGATGCCGGAGGCGTCCCCGGCCGACGCCGCCTGGCTCGCCTCGACCCTGCGTCGGGTCGAGGTCGACGAGCAGGAGTGGACCATGGTGGCGGCCCGTCGCCGGCTCACCGAGACGCAACGCAGCGACGGCGGCTGGAGCAGCGACGACGGGCACCAGTTCGACGTGCACGCCACCCTGGCGGTGATCCGCGCCTTCCGCTGATCCGGCCTGGCGCTGGCCGTCCTGGTGCCGCTGGCCGTGCCGGGCACGTCCGCCGTCCGCCGTCAGCTCCGCAGGTGACCGTCCCCGGTGACCACGTACTTCGTGCTGGTCAGCTCCGGCAGACCCATCGGTCCACGGGCGTGCAGCTTCTGGGTGGAGATGCCGATCTCGGCGCCGAAGCCGAACTCGCCGCCGTCGGTGAACCGGGTCGACGCGTTGACCATCACGGCCGCCGAGTCCACCCGGGCCACGAACTCCCGGGCGGCCGACTGCGAGTCGGTGACGACCGCCTCGGTGTGTCCGCTGCCGTACCGCCGGATGTGCGCCACCGCCGCGTCGAGCGAGTCGACCACGGCCACCGAAATGTCGGCCGACAGGTATTCGGTGGCGAAGTCCTCGTCGGTCGCGGCGACCACCGCGTCGGAGTACGCCGCCGTCCGGGCGTCACCGTGCACCGTCACCCCGGCCTCGGCGAACGCTGCCAGCATCGGGGGCAGTACGGCGTCCGCCACCTCCCGGTGCACCAGCAGCGACTCGGCGGTGTTGCAGGTGGACAGCCGCTGCGTCTTCGCGTTCAGCGCGATCGAGACGGCCTTGACCGGGTCGGCGGCGGCGTCCACATAGACGTGGCAGTTGCCCACCCCGGTCTCGATCACCGGCACCGTCGACTCCTCGACCACGGTCCGGATCAGCGACGCGCCGCCGCGCGGGATCAGCACGTCCACCAGCCCTCGGGCCCGCATCAGCTCCTTGACCGAGTCGCGCGAGGCGGCGTCGAGCAACTGCACCGTGTCGGCGGGCAGCCCGGTGCCGTCGATGGCGTCCCGCAGCACCGTCACCAGCGCCGCGTTCGAGTGCGCGGCGGACGAGGAACCGCGTAGCAGCGCCGCGTTGCCCGACTTGAGGCAGATGCCGGCGGCGTCCACGGTCACGTTCGGCCGGGCCTCGTAGATGATCCCGACCACGCCGAACGGCACCCGGATCTGCCGCAGCTCCAGACCGTTGGGCAGGGTGGAGCCACGGACCACCTCACCCACCGGGTCGGGCAGCCCGGCCATCTGGCGCAGCGCGTCGGCGATGCCGGCCACCCGGGACTCGTCGAGGGCGAGCCGGTCCAGCACGGCCGCGCTCAGTCCGGCCTCCCGCCCGGCCGCCAGGTCCGCCTCGTTCGCGGTGAGGATCTCCGGCGTACGCGCCACCAGCGCGTCGGCCATCGCGTGCAGCGCCGCGTCCTTGGCCGTACGCGTCGCCACGGCCAGCGCCTCCGCCGCCGTACGCGCCCGCCGGGCCTGCTCGCTCACGCTCATGACACGCTCCTTCGATGTAAGGAAGGGCCCCCTGTTAACGCCTCGTGCATAGGAAGGGCCCCCTGCAATCACTTCAAGCCGGCGGAACACCCGCTCACAACAACACCAGGTCGTCGCGGTGGACGACCTCCCGTTCGTACGCCGGACCGAGCGCCGCGGCAAGGTCCGAGGTGGACCGGCCGAGCAGACCGGGCAGTTCGACCGCGTCGTAGTTGACCAGTCCCCGGGCGACCGGCGCACCGGTGGTGTCGACCAGGTCGACCGGGTCACCGGCGGTGAACGCCCCGTCCACGGCGGTGATCCCGGCTGGCAGCAGCGACTTGCGGCGGCCTACCACCGCGGCGACCGCGCCCGGGTCGAGGTGCAGCCGTCCCCGGGGCGCGGTGGCGTGCGCCAGCCAGAACAGCCGCGCGGCCGGGCGGCTGAGACTGGGGTGGAAGAACGTGCCGACCGGCTCACCGGCCAGCGCCGCGAGGGCCTGCGGCGCGGAGGTCAGCACCACCGGGATGCCGAATCCGGTGGCGATCCGGGCCGCCTCGACCTTGGTCACCATGCCACCGGTGCCGACTCCGGCCCGTCCGGCACCGCCGATGTCGACTCCGGCCAGGTCCGACTCGTCGCGTACCTCGGCGATCCGGCGGGCGCCGGGACGCGACGGGTTGCCGGTCCAGAGCGCGTCGACGTCGGAGAGGAGCACCAGCAGGTCGGCGTCGACGAGCGCGGCCACCAGCGCGGCCAGCCGGTCGTTGTCGCCGAAACGGATCTCCTCGGTGGCCACCGTGTCGTTCTCGTTGACGATCGGCACCGCCCGCAGATCCAACAGCTTGCGCAGGGTGCGGTACGCGTTGCGGTAGTGCGCCCGTCGGGTCACGTCGTCGACGGTGAGCAGCACCTGCCCGACGGCCCGGCCGTGCCGGGCGAAGGCGGCGGCGTACCGCCCGATCAGCAGGCCCTGGCCGACGCTCGCGGCGGCCTGCTGGGTGGCCAGGTCACGTGGTCGCCGGGAGAGCCCGAGCGGGGCCAGGCCGGCGGCGATCGCGCCGGAGGAGACCAGCACGACCTCACGTCCGTCGGCCGTCCGCGACCCGAGGGCGTCGACCAACGCGTCCACCCGCCCGTCGTCCAGACCGCCGGTGGCGGTGGTCAACGAGGAGGAACCGATCTTGACAACGACCCGCCGGGCCGCCGTTACCGCGTCTCGCACCCGCCTATTCTGCGTGGTCGGCGCGGTACGGCCCGGCGGCCTTCCCATAGTCTGGCCGCTTGTGACACCAGACGAGTACGTCGAGGCGGTACTGGAACTCGTCGACCGGATACCGCCGGGCCGGGTGATGTCGTACGGCGGGGTGGCCGACGCGCTCGCCGAGCGCTCCGGACGGGCCTCCGCCCGACTGGTCGGATCGATCATGGCTCGGCACGGTGGGGCCGTCGGTTGGCACCGCGTGGTCAACGCCGCCGGCACGATGCCGCCCCGCCTCGTCGCCGAGGCGCGGGCCCGTTGGCTGAGCGAGGGTACGCCGCTGCGCGCGGGCCGGGTCGACATGCGCGCGGCGCAGTGGCAGCCCGGAGAGGGGATGTGACCCGCGCCATAACGTGAGTAACATTCGGCGTCATGAACGCGTCGCCGGGTGGGGCAGGGGCGGCCGGGTTGCCGCGCAAGGTGCACGCCGGGTACGCGCTCGGTTCGCTGGCCACGGGAGCCTTCGGCACCGTGCCGGGGCTGCTGCTGTTGCCGTACCTCACCGACACGCTCGGCGTGGCCGCCGGGGTGGCGGCCCTGCTGGTGCTGCTGCCGAAGGCGTGGGACGTGCTGGTCAACCCGGTGGCCGGGCGCATCTCCGACCGGACCCGGTCGCGATGGGGGGCCCGCCGGCCGTACCTGCTCGTCGGCGGGTTGGCGCTGGCGGTGTTGTTCGGGTCGATCTTCGCCGCGCCGTTCGGCGCCGGACCGGCCGCCGGTGCGTACGTGGCCATCGCCTTCCTGGCCACGGCCACCGCGTTCGCCTTCTTCCAGGTGCCGTACGTGGCGATGCCGGCCGAGCTGACCGACGACTACGCCGAACGTACCCGGATGATGACCTGGCGGATCGCGGTGCTGGCGCTGGCCATCCTGGTCGCCGGTGCGGTGGCCCCGCTGGTGCGCGACGCGGCCGGTGGCGGCGTGCCGGGGCACCGCTGGATGGGTGTGTTCGTGGCCGCGCTGATCGCGGTGGGCGCCGTCGGCGCGTTCCTCGGCACCCGGTCGGCTCCGCAGGGCTCGGTCGGGGAGAGCGAGCCGAGTCTGCGTGCCCAGCTCACCGTCGCCGGTCGGAACCGGCCGTTCCGGGCGTTGCTGCTCTGCTTCGTGGTGCAGTCCGCCGGGGTGGCCACGATCCTCGCCGGGGTGCAGTACTTCGCCGACCAGATCCTGCGCGACCCGACGACCGGTCCGACGCTGCTCTTCCTCTGCTTCGTCGGGCCGGCGCTGGTGGTGATGCCGCTGTGGTCGCGGGTGGGCGCTCGGCTGGGCAAACTGGCCGCGCTGGTGGCCGCCTCGCTGATCCTGGCCGCCGGTGGACTGGCGCTGGTCGCCTCCCCGGTGCTGCCCGCCGTCGTGGTCTATCTGCTGGTGGCGGTGCTCGGCGTCGGGTACGCCGGTCAGCAGGTGTTCGCGCTGGCCATGCTCCCGGACTGCATCGCGTACGACACGGCGCGCACCGGCCGGCGGCAGGCGGGCGTCTTCACCGGCCTGTGGACGGCCGGCGAGACCTTCGGCCTGGCCCTTGGGCCGGGTGTCTTCGGTCTGGTGCTCGCACTCACCGGCTACGTCTCCTCCACCACCGGCACCGCCGCGGTCCAGTCGGACACCGCCCGCCTGGGCGTCCTGCTCGGCTTCACCATCCTTCCGGCCCTGCTGATCGGCCTGGCCACCCTGCTGCTCCGCCCCTACGACCTGACTCCCACCCTCCTAGCCACCCTCACCCCCGGCACCTCCGACATCCCCGACGCCGTCGGCGTCCCCCGCGGCTCCGGCGCCGATCATGGAGTTGTGGTGGGGACGAATGCCGTCGAGAACCACGGAAAGGGCACCACTACTCCATGATCGACGAGAGCGGGTCGGCGCTGCCGGCGAACGGCGTACCGGCGGAACAGGTGCTGGCGGAAATCCGCAGCCTGCGGGAGGCCGACCGGCCGACGCACGGCGGACGGCTGTTCGCGTACGTGTACGACGCCGCCGTCGCCGGGCTGGACGAGTTGGCGGCGGCGGCGTACGCCGAGAGCGCACACGTCAACGGGCTCGACCCGACCGCCTTCCCCTCGCTGCTGGCGATGGAGAACGCGCTGGTCGGCGCGGCGGCACGGGTGCTCGGTGGCGGGCCCGGCACGAGCGCGCCGGAGGTGGTCGGCAGTGTCACCAGCGGCGGTACCGAGTCGCTGATCCTGGCCGTCAAGGCGGCCCGTGACGCCCGGCCCGAGATCACCGCTCCCCGGATCGTGGTGCCGTCCAGCGCCCACGCCGCGTTCGCCAAGGCCGCCCACTACCTGCGGGTGGCGCTCGACACGGTCCCCGTCGACCCGGCCACGCTTCGGCCCTCCGTAGTCGACGTGGCCGCCGCGATCGGGCCGGAGACCGTGCTGGTGGTCTGCTCCGCCCCCTCGTACGCGCACGGCGTGGTGGACCCGGTGGCCGAGATCGCCGAGACGGCGGCCGCCGCCGGGGTGCGCTGCCACGTGGACGCCTGCTTCGGCGGCTGGACCCTGCCGTACCTGCGTCGCCTCGGCGTCGACGTGCCCGCGTTCGACTTCGCCGTCGCCGGGGTCACCTCGATCTCGGTGGACCTGCACAAGTACGCGTACGCGCCGAAGGGCGTCTCGGTGCTGCTGCACCGCGATGCCGGGCTGCGCGCGGCGCAGTACTTCGCGTACGCCGACTGGCCCGGGTACACGATGGTCAACTCGGTGATCTCCTCCACCCGGTCCGGCGGCCCGATCGCCGCCGCGTACGCCACCCTGCGGCACCTCGGCGACGACGGCTACCTGGAATTGGCCCGCCGGACCCGGGACGCGGTGCGGGTGCTGGCCGACGCGGTACGCGGCGTCGACGGGCTCCGGCTGGTCGCCGAGCCGGAGTCGACGGTCGTCTGTTTCACCTCGACCGACCCGGCGCTCGACCTGTTCGTCCTGGTCGACGAGTTGGCCGCGCGGGGTTGGCACACCCAGCCCCAGCTCGCGTACGCCGGTATGCCGCGCAGTGTGCACCTGACGGTGACCGCGGCGGTCGCGCCCACGGCGGCGGAGTTCGGCGCCGACCTGGCCGAGGCGGTCGCGGCGGCCGAGGCGACCGGCCCGATCGCGTTGCCGCCGGATCTGCTCGCCCTCGCCGGTGCGCTCACCCCCGAGGCGCTCACCGCCGACCTGGTCGCCGGGCTCGCCGCCGGACTGGGCCTCGGCGGTGGCGGTGGTCTGCCGGACCGGATGGCACCGGTGAACACTCTCCTGGACGCCGCCCCACCCGCGCTGCGGGAGCGCCTCCTGGTGGAGTTCGTGAGTCTGCTGCAACGCCCGTCGTTCTGAGCGCTGTGTCGTTAGGAGGGGGCCCTTTATATACACGAGGCGTTAGCAGGGGACCCCTCCTTGCAGAGCGGCCCGGCCGAGCCGCACGGGCGCTGTGGTTGACTGTCGGGGACGGGAAGGGGACGGTCGTGCAGCTACCGGCGGTGCTCGGCGAGCCGATCCGGTTCGTGCTCAACTGGGGCCGGCGGTATTCGCTCTGGGTCTTCAACTTCGGGCTGGCCTGCTGCGCCATCGAGTTCATCGCGACCAGCATGTCCCGGCACGACTTCATGCGCCTCGGCGTGATCCCGTTCGCGCACGGGCCCCGCCAGGCCGACCTGATGGTGGTCTCCGGCACGGTTACCGACAAGATGGCCCCGGCGATCAAGCGGCTCTACGACCAGATGCCCGAGCCCAAGTACGTCATCTCGTTCGGTGCCTGTTCCAACTGCGGCGGCCCGTACTGGGACTCGTACTCGGTGACCAAGGGTGTCGACCAGCTCATCCCGGTCGACGTCTACGTGCCGGGCTGCCCGCCCCGGCCGGAGGCGCTGCTGCACGGCATCCTCCGCCTACAGGAGAAGATCGCCGCCGAGCAGTCCGGCATCGGCGGCGTACCCCGTCCCGACCTGCTGGCCCCGCCGACCGACGCGCCGCCCGCCGACGACGCGTCATCGGCCGACGCGCGGCCCGCCGAGGGCGTGCCACCGCGCGACGCGGCTTCCCTCACCGCCCCGCCGGTACGGCCGCCGACCTCCTGAAACGCGCGGCGACGACCGCTCGGGGTCGACGCGGCACCCCGCTCGGCGCGGTCGCCGCCGCGGTGGCGTCCAGGCGCTAGCGTGCCGGTCATGACCGACTCAGCGGAGCCGCGCTCCGCCTTCATCGTCAAGGTGCTGACCGAGGAGTTCGGCACCCTGATGGCGCTCGACCCGGCCGCCTTCCGACGCAAGTTCCGCAAGATGGCCGCGTCGCCGTTCGCGTTCTACCGGGGCAGTGCCAGCCTCTTCTACGCCGACCAGCGCGGCGACTTCGCCGACGACCGTTTTCTCGACGAGCAGACCAGCCGGGTGTGGATCCACGGCGACCTGCACGCGGAGAACTTCGGCACCTACATGAACGGCTCCGGCCAGCTCGTCTTCAACGTCAACGACTTCGACGAGGCGTACGTCGGGCCGTTCACCTGGGACCTGCGGCGCTTCGTCGCCAGCGTGGCCCTGATCGGCTACACCAAAGCGCTCTCCGACCGGGTGATCAGCGACCTGGTCACCACCTTCGCCGAGCACTACCTGACCGAGCTGCGGGCCATCGCCGCCGGTGGCGACGACGCGATCGGTTCGATCACGCTGGACAACGCCGACGGCGTGCTGCGCCGGGTGCTCCAGCAGGCCCGCCTCAACACCCGGGTCGACCTGCTGCGCGAGCAGACCACCGTCGACAAGTACGATCGGCGGTTCTCGCTGCGCGACGGCGTGTACGAGGTCGACGGCGACGTCCGGGACCGGGTCTGCGCGGCCTTCCAGGACTACCTGGACACGTTGCCCGCCACCACCCAGACCCGTCCGGTGGCGGCACAGATCAAGGACGTGGTGCTGCGCAAGGGCGTGGGGATCGGGTCGGCCGGGCTGCCGTCGTACAACCTCCTGCTGGAGGGGCACACCCAGGCGCTGGAGAACGACGTCCTGATCTACATGAAGCAGGCCCAGGTCCCGGCGGTCGCCCGCCACATCGACGACGAGCGCGTCCGGGGCTACTTCCGCCACCAGGGTCACCGGACGGCCGAGTCGCAGCGCGCCCTCCAGGCACACGCCGACCCGTGGGTGGGCTTCACCGAGCTGGACGGCGTGGGCCAACTCGTCGCCGAGGTCTCCCCGTACGCCGCCGATCTCGACTGGGCGGACGTCAACGAACCCGAGGAACTCGCCGGGGTGCTGGCCGACCTCGGTCGGGCGGTCGCCCGGATGCACTCGGTCGCCGACGACGAGTCCAGCCACGACCTGGTCGACTACTCCACCGAGGAGGCGATCGTCGCGGCCGTCGACGCGGACCCCGCCGGCTTCGTCGCGCACCTGGTCGACTTCGCCCACGCGTACGGCGTGCGGGCCCGGCAGGACCACCAGCTCTTCGTGGACCTGTTCCGCAACGGCGAACTGCCGGGCGTGTAGGAACCGTGATCAGGGTCAGGCGGTGAAGTCGATGACGACCTTGATGTCCTCAGGGCCGGGGGAGTAGGCCGAGGCGTACTCCGACAGCGGCACCCGGCGGGTGATCAGCGCGCCGAGCCAGTCCCGGTCGGCGCGGGCCAGCGCCTCGGCGGCGGCGTCCCAGTGCCGCCGGTTGGCGTTCACCGACCCGAAGACGACGTTGTTCTCCAGCACCAGGGTGCGGTTGAGCGCACCCGCGTCGAAGTCGATGATCCGGCCACCGCTGGAGACCCCGGCGAGGCAGACGATCCCGGTCGGCGCGACCTTGCACATGGCCTCCAGGACGACCACCGGCGCGCCGGTGCACTCCACGATCACGTCCGGCTCGAAGTCGAGCTCCTCGACCGGCCCCGAGTGGTACGTGGCACCGAGTGCACCGGCCAACGCCGGCTTCGGCCCGTCCGTGGCCAGGTCCAGCACGTGCACCGACAGCCCACGCTGGCTGGCCAGCAGGGCGGCCAGCAGGCCGATCGGCCCGGCGCCGGTGATCAGGGCGGTACGCGGCTGCCACTCCGCCCGCCGGCCGATCCGGTCGATGTGGTCCCACGCCTTGACCACCACGCTCGTCGGTTCGAGCAGGACGCCCACCTCGCCTAGTTCCGGGTCGAGGCCGACGGCGAACCGGGGTTGCAGCCGCCAGCGTTCGCGGGCGAACCCGGGCAGCCCCTTGATGCCGTGCTCGGTGAACAGGCCGTTGCGGCACATGTCCCACTCGTCCACCGCGCAGTTCGGGCAGGGCAGCGGGTCCGGGTGCCGGACGATCCCGGCGACCAGGTCACCGGTCTGCAGGGTGCCGGTGGGGTCCTCCAGCACCCGGCCCAGCGACTCGTGCCCGAGCACCAGGTGCTCGGCACCGGGCGGCGCCTCGCCGTACTGCCCGTCGATGATCTCGATGTCGGTGCCGCATACGCCGACCGCGACGGCCTCGACCAGGACCGCCCCCTCCTCGGTGGCCGGTTCCGGGTAGTCGTCGAGCAGTCGCAGCGAGCCGGGCACTCCCGGGGTCACGGTCACAGCGCGCACGGGCCCATCCTGTCGGGCGTCGACGGGCCACCGCCGGCAAAGCCGGGATCTCCACCCGGCCGCGCACCACCAGCCGGGCCGTGGGCCGGGTCACCGACCGCAGGACCGGGCTCGCAGCCGGGCACGGGCGGCCGGACACGCCCTAGGATCAGCGGCATGACACCGGAAGAGGTCGGCCGGCGGCTCGTCACGCTGCTCGCCCCCGTCGAGGCCACCGCGACGGTTTCCGGGGGTCAGGCGCACTCCCGGGCCACCGTCGACGTACCCCCGCAGCAGTGGCGGGCGGCGTTGCTCGCCGTCCGCGACGACCCGGAGCTGGCCTGCGACTACTTCGACTGGCTCTCTGCGGTCGACGAACTGGCCGACGGCTTCGACGTGGTGGCCCACCTGTGGTCCACCACGCACCGGCACGGGGTGCTGCTCCGCACCCGGGTGCCCCGGGCCACGCCCACGGTCGACTCGGTGGTGTCGGTCTACCCGGGTGCCGCCTGGCACGAGCGGGAGACCCACGAGATGTTCGGCATCGACTTCGACGGACACGCCGACCTGCGGCCGTTGCTGCTGCCGCCGGAGTTCGAGGGCCATCCGCTGCGCAAGGAGTTCGTGCTCGCCTCCCGGGTCGCGAAGCCCTGGCCGGGGGCGAAGGAGCCGGGCGAGTCCGAGGCCGGTGGCGGTCGGCGGCCGATCCGGCCACCGGGGGTACCCGCACCGGGCGAGTGGGGTGTGGTGCCGACCCCGGCCGGGGCCGGTGGCGCCGGGGAGGGTCCGCGCGGCGGGACCCCGGCGCGGCCCGCCCGGGAGCGTCCGGCCCGACCGGCACCGGGTACGCGTCCACCGCGTACCCCCCGATCGGCCGGTCCCGCCGCAGACCCCGGAGCCGGTCCCGCCGCGGACCCGCCGAAGCCCGCCGCCGACCCGGCGGCGTCCGGGGGCGGCCCCGCCGGGGACCTGGCGGAGCCCCGGGCCGGCGAGGAGGGCACGCCCTGATGCCGCTCTGGCTGGAACTGGTGATCCGCATCGGTGGGGTGGTGGCCGCCTTCCTCGTCCTGCCGCTGCTGGTGGGTCAGGCCGAGCACAAGGTGATGGCGCACATGCAGGGCCGGCTCGGCCCGATGTACGCGGGCGCGTTCCACGGCTGGGCGCAGCTCGTCGCCGACGGCGTGAAGTTCGTGCAGAAGGAGGACGTCACCCCGCGTGCGGCAGACCGACCGGTGTTCCGGCTGGCTCCGGCGGTGGCCCTGGTGCCGTACCTGCTCGCCCTGCTGGTGATCCCGCTCGGCCCGAACGACCTGGTCGGTCAGCCGCTCGACGTGGGTCTGTTCTTCGTGCTGGCGGTGGTCGGCGTCGGTGTGCTGGCCGTGCTGATGTCCGCCTGGGCCTCGGCCAACAAGTTCAGCCTGCTCGGCGGGCTGCGCGGCGCGGCCCAGTTGCTCGGCTACGAGCTGCCGCTGGTGCTGGCCGCCGCGTCGGTGGCGATGGCCGCCGGCACGTTGAGTCTCTCCGGCATCGTCGAGGCGTGGCAGCCCTGGTGGCTGATCTGGCAGGCCCCGGCGATGGTGGTGTTCTTCGTGGCCGGCCTGGCCGAGATCCGCCGGCCGCCGTTCGACATGCCGGTGGCCGACTCCGAGCTGGTGTTCGGGTACATGACCGAGTACACCGGCCTGCGGTTCGCGTTCCTGCTGCTGGCCGAGTACGTCGGGATCGTGGTGATCGCCGCGCTGACCACCGTGCTGTTCCTCGGCGGTTGGCAGGGGCCGTTCGCCGACGACCAGCTCGGTTGGCTCTGGACCCTGCTCAAGGTGGCCGCCGTCAGCTTCGTGATCATCTGGCTGCGGGTCTCCTACCCCCGGCTGCGCGAGGACCAGTTGCAGCGGCTCTGCTGGCTGGTGCTGGTGCCGACCGCACTGGCCCAGCTCGTGCTGACCGCCGCCGTACGGGTGGCGCTGTAAGGAAGGGACCCCTACTACCGTCTCCGGTATAGCAGGGGTCCCTTCCTAACACCTCTCACCGTCGCCGCCCGACGGCACGCCGCCGCACGGTCCGCCGCACCTCCGCACGACGGCACGCCGCCGCCGTGCGGGCGGGCGGTCAGCGCAGCGGGGTGTGAGCGGGGTCGACCCGCTCGGCGGGCGCCGGAGGCGGCGGGGGAGTGCCGTCGCCGAACGGGCGACCGCCCAGCGACTCCCGGTCGTGCGGCGTGAGCCAGTTCGACAGGTCGGGGCCGACCGGCACCACCCCGGTCGGGTTGATGTCCCGGTGCACCTCGTAGTAGTGCCGCTTGATGTGGTCGAAGTCGATCGTGTCGCCGAAGCCGGGCGTGGTGAACAGGTCCCGCGCGTACGCCCACAGCACCGGCATCTCGCTCAGCTTCTGCCGGTTGCACTTGAAGTGCCCGTGGTAGACCGGGTCGAAGCGGACCAGCGTGGTGAACAGCCGCACGTCGGCCTCGGTGATGGTGTCCCCAACCAGATACCGCTGCCCGGCCAGGCGCTCGCTGAGCCAGTCGAGCCGGTCGAACAACCGGTGGTACGCCTTCTCGTACCCCTCCTGGCTGCCGGCGAAGCCGCACCGGTACACCCCGTTGTTGACGTCGGTGAAGACCAGCGCGTTGACCTCGTCGATCTCGTCGCGCAGGTGCTCGGGGTAGAGCTGCGGCGCGCCGGGACGGTGGTGCGCGGTCCACTCGGTGGAGAGGTCCAGGCTCATCCGGCTGTAGTCGTTGGTCACCACCTGACCGGTCGGCACGTCGACGATCGCCGGCACCGTGATGCCGCGCGGGTAGTCCGGGTACCGGGCGAAGTACGCCTGCTGGAGCCGCTCGATGCCGAGAACCGGGTCGCGCCCCTCGGGGTCGAGGTCGAAGGTCCAGCTCCGCGCGTCGTGGGTCGGCCCGGCGACGGCCATCGAGATCGCGTCCTCCAGCCCGAGCAGCCGCCGGACGATGATCAGCCGGTTCGCCCAGGGGCAGGCCCGGCTGACCGCGAGCCGGTAGCGGCCCGACTCGACCGGGTAGCCGTCCCGGCCGTCGACCGTGATCCGAGTGGTGATGTAGTTCTGGTCCCGGTTGAACTCGCCCTGCTCGACGTACTTCCCGCCGGTGCTCGTACCGCCCTCGCCCATCCCGCCCCCAAGGTGTCGCCACGTCGTCCTGGCTCCCATCATGGCCGATCATGCGCGGGCCGGCGCGGGGAGCCGCCGGACGCCACGGTCCGGGCCGGACGGTGGAGATCCTTCGGGTGGTGGTCGCGCGCGCCGTGGCCACAGGGCAGGATGTTGCGCATGAGCGAGCGAAGCGAGTCGGCCGGCGTACCCGGCAGCGGCCTGGTGAAGGGGCTGGCGGTCACGCTCAAGACGATGACGAAGCGCTCCACCACCCAGCAGTACCCGGACGTCGCGCCCGATCTGCCGCCCCGCTCGCGCGGGGTGATCGCGCTGATGGAGGAGAACTGCACGGTCTGCATGCTCTGCGCCCGCGAGTGTCCGGACTGGTGCATCTACATCGACTCGCACAAGGAGGAGGTGGCGGTGCCCGGCGCGGCCCGGCCCCGCCAGCGCAACGTCCTCGACCGGTTCGACATCGACTTCTCGCTCTGCATGTACTGCGGCATCTGCATCGAGGTCTGCCCCTTCGACGCGCTCTACTGGTCGCCCGAGTTCGAGTACTCCGAGTACGACATCAAGGACCTGCTGCACGACAAGGAACACCTGGGCGAGTGGATGGCGACCGTGCCGCCACCGCCCGCGCACGACCCGCAGGGTGAGCCGGCCAAGGAGGAGACCGCCGCCGCGCGCAAGGCTGCGGTCCCCGCCGCGTCCGCCGCCCGGCCGACCGCCCCGCCGGTACGCCCCGAGCGCCGCCCCGCCGCCCGCCCACCCGCCGCCGAGCCTCCCGCCGAGCCCGGTGCCGCAGGCGCGGGTACGCCCGAGACCGATGCCGGGGAAGGCACTCCCGCGTGACCGGGGTGGACGCCCTGCTGCTCGCCCTCGGTGCGGTGGCGGTCGGGTCGGGGGTGCTGGTGGTGGCGACCAGTCACCTGGTCCGGGCCGGGCTCTACCTGGTGGTCTGCCTCGGCGCGCTGGCCGGGATGTACCTGGTGCTCTCCGCCGAGATGGTGGCCTGGGTACAGGTGCTGATCTACGTCGGCGCGGTGGTGGTGCTGCTGCTGTTCGCGGTGATGCTGACCCGGGCGCCGATCGGCGCCTCCGACGACCTGGACCGTCCCGGCTGGCCCGCCGCGTTGATCGGTGGCGGCGTCGGGCTCGGGTTGTCCGCCCTGCTCGTCGACGCGTACCGCTGGACCGCGGTGGAACTGCCCGAGCCGGGCAACGCCGAGCGCATCGGTGAGCAGGTCTTCGGGAGCTGGGTGCTGCCGTTCGAGGTGCTCTCCGTGCTGCTGCTGTCCGCGCTGGTCGGCGCGATCGTGCTGTCCCGCCCGGAGATCGGCCGGGTACCACGCGACCGGGCCGAGGCGTCCGAGGGCAGCGCGTCCGAGGGCGGCGTGTCGGAGGGGCGGTCGCGGTGAGACCGGTCATCCCGTACGTCACCGCCGCCCTGCTGTTCGGCCTCGGTGTCTACGGCGTCCTGCGGCGACGTAACGCGGTGCTGGTGCTGATGGCCGTGGAGCTGATGCTCAACGCGGTGAACCTGATCCTGATCACCGCCGACACCACGGCCAAGGCGCTGCTGCCGCACGGCGGGCAGGTCTTCGCCCTCTTCGTGATCGTGCTGGCCGCCGCCGAGATCGGCGTGGGCCTGGCGATCGTGCTCCAGCTCTATCGGATGCGGGCCAGCGTGGCGGTGGACGAGATCCCGCTGGCCGAGCGCCCTCCTGACGAGCCGACGCCGGTGACGGCCGGTCCGGCCGGCGGCGTGGTCGCGGAGGGGGAGCGGTGAGCACCACGACGCTGCTGGGTGTGCTGCTGCCGGTCGTCCCGCTGGTCGCCGGCCTGACCGGTCTGCTGCTGCCGCCCTCGCCGCGCGGCTCCGCCCTCGGTGCGGACCCGGCCCGCCGGGCGGCCGTCGCGCTCGGCGTGACCGGTGCGGCCGGTGCTCTCGCCCTGGCGGTGGCCCTGCTGGTCACGCTGGACGACCCGGTGGAGGCGTCGACCACCTGGATCGACCTCGGCGGTCTCGCCGTCACCCTCGGGGTACGCCTCGACGGCGCCGCCGCGCTGGTCGCCGTCGCGGTCACCGCCGTGGCCCTGGCCGTGCAGGTCTACTCGACCGGTTACCTGAGCGGTGGCCCGCGCGACGACGGGGACGTCGACCACGGCTCCGTTGGGAAGGGAGCCGGTGAACCGGCAGGCTACCCGCCGTACGCGGCCCAGATCAGCCTCTTCACCGCCGCGATGCTGCTGGTGGTGGTCTCCGGGGACCTGATCCTGCTGCTGGTCGGCTGGGAGGTGATGGGCCTCTGCTCGTACCTGCTCATCGCGCACGACCGGCGGCTGCCGGAGGCCCCGGCCGCCGCGATGAAGGCGTTCCTGGTGACCCGGGTCGGCGACGTGGGCTTCCTGCTCGGCATCGCGCTGCTCGGCGTCTCGGCGGGTAGTTTCCGAATCCACGACGTGCTCGTCCACTCGCACAGCACCGCCACGCTCACCGCCGCCTGCCTGCTGCTGCTCGCCGGGGTGGCCGGCAAGAGCGCCCAGTTCCCGTTTCATACCTGGCTGCCCGACGCGATGGCGGGCCCGACCCCGATCTCCGCGTTGATCCACGCCGCCACCATGGTCGCCGCCGGCGTGTACGCGGTCACCCGACTGTGGCCGCTGTTCGAGGCCACGCCGGTCGCGTTGGCCGTGCTCGGCGTGATGGCGTCGGTGACGCTGCTGCTCGGCGCGCTGGCCGCCACCGCGCAGGACGACATCAAGCGGGTGCTGGCCTGGTCCACGGTCTCCCAGCTCGGCTACATGACCGGTGCGCTGGCCGTCGGTTCGCCGTCCGCCGCCCTGTTCCACCTGCTCACCCATGCCGCCTTCAAGGCGCTGCTCTTCCTCGCCGCCGGTGCGGTGATCCACGCCCTCGGCACCGCGCTGATGTCCCGGATGGGCGGGTTGCGGCACACCATGCCGGTCACCTTCTGGTGCATGCTGATCGGGCTGGGCGCGCTGGCCGGCGTACCGCCGCTCTCCGGGTTCTGGAGCAAGGAGGGCGTGCTGGCCGCCGCCGCCGCCGACGCCACCTCCGAGAGCGGCCCGGCCCCGACCTGGGTGGCGTGGCTGGTGCTGGTCTCCGGGCTGGTCGGGGTGGCGATCACCGCCTGGTACGCCACCCGGCTGCTGCTGCGGACCTTCTTCGGCACGCTGCGCACCCCGCAGCTCCATCCGCACGACCCGCCCGCCGCCCTGCGCTGGCCGCTGCTGCTGCTCGCGGTGCCGGCGGTCCTGCTGGGCCTGGCCGGGTTCTCGTCCTGGTTCACCGACCGGCTGCTCTCCAGCGCTCCCGGCGCACTGGGCGTTTCGGAACTGGTGCACGTCGGGCCGCTAATGCTGCTGCCACTGGCGCTGCTGCTGGTCGGGGTGGCCCTGGCCTGGCGGCGGGACCCGGTGGTCGACCCGGCCACCACGCTGGGTCCGCTGCGGCCGGTCCTCGCCCGCGCGTTCCGGCTCGACGACGTCCAGCACACCCTGGTGGTACGCCCGACGACCGCGTTGGGTCGGCTGGCCCGTACCGCCGACGAGCGGGTGGTGGACGGCGCGGTCACCGGCACCGGTCGGGCGGCCCGAGCGCTCGGCGGCGGGCTGGGCACCCTGCACCGGTCGGCCCTGCCCCGGGCGGTCGTCGCGGTGCTCGCCGGTGCGCTGCTGCTCGGCCTGGCCGCCGTCCTGATCGGAGGAGCGGCATGACATCCGGGGAAGTCCTGCTGGTGGCGGTTCTCGCGCTGCCGGCCCTCGGTGCCCTGGCGGTGGCGGCCACGCCGCACGACCGGGGTGCGCGGGTGCTCGGCACCGTCGTCGCCGCGCTGACCCTGGTTGCGGCCGTCGCGCTGCTCGCCGCCCGGGACGCTGGCTGGTCGGCGTACCTGCCGGACGGCAGCGCCGGGGCGGTCCTGCCCTGGCACGTCGTCGACCTGCCCTGGGTGCCCGGCCTGGACCTGCGCTTCCACCTCGGGGTGGACGGCATCTCCTGGCCGCTGGTGGTGCTCACCGCCCTGCTCACGCTGCTCTGCTGCGGCTACAGCCTCTGGCGGGTGCCGACCGGCGGCAGCGGGAAGGCGCTGGTGGCGCTGCTGCTGGTGGTCGAGGTCGGCATCCTCGGCACCTTCCTCGCCCTCGACCTGGTGCTGTTCTTCCTCTTCTTCGAGGTGGTCCTGCTGCCGATGTACGCGATCATCGTCGGCTGGGGCGGCGACAGCACCGACCTGGCGGCGGTCGACGCGCGGCGGCGGGCGGCCCGGAAGTTCGCCCTCTACACCCTGTTCGGCTCGGTGCTGCTGCTGGTCGGCGTCTACGTCGTGGTGGCCGCTGCCGGCACCGCCGACATCGTGGCGCTGACCGGCGGCACGGAACTGTCCAGGACCACCCAGCTCACCGCGTTCACCCTGCTCGCGGTGGCCTTCGCGGTGAAGAGCCCGCTCTGGCCGCTGCACTCCTGGCTGCCCGACGCGCACACCCAGGCGCCGACGGTCGGCAGCGTGCTGCTCGCCGGTGTGCTGCTCAAGATGGGCACGTACGGCCTGATCCGGGTCGCCGTCGGGGTGGCCCCGGAGGGTGCCCGCTGGGCGGCACCGGTGCTCGGCGTGCTCGCCGTCGCCGCCATCCTGGTCGGCTCGCTGGTCTGCCTGGCACAGACCGAGCTGAAACGGCTGATCGCCTACTCCAGCGTGGGGCACATGGGCTTCGTGCTGCTGGGGATCGCCACCCTCACCGCCACCGGCATCCAGGCGGCGCTGATCGGCAACGTGGCGCACGGCATTATCACCGGCCTGCTCTTCTTCCTGGCCGGCGCGATCAAGGACCGGACCCACACCGGTGCGCTGAGCGAACTGTCCGGGCTGCGGGAGACCGCCCCCCGGCTCTCCGGGCTGCTCGCCTTCGCGGCGGTCGCCTCGCTCGGGCTGCCCGGCCTGGCCGGCTTCTGGGGTGAGGCGTTCGCCGTGGTCGCCGCGATCCAGGTGGGCGGCGCACTCTGGACCACGCTGGCCGTGCTGGCGGCGCTCGGCGGGGCGTTGACCGCCGCGTACCTGCTGCGGCTGTTGCGCCGGGTAACCCACGGCCGACCGACACCGACGGTGCGCGCCCTCGGCCCGGGGATCGCCGGGCCCGAACTGGCGGCCTGGGTGCCGCTGGTGCTGCTGACCCTCGCCGTCGGGCTGGCCCCGGCCCTGGTGCTGGGCGTCGCCGAGGCACCGGTGGCCGCCCTGGTGGGAGTGCTGCCATGAGCGAGCGTCAGCGAGCGAATCATCAATGCGGGGCGGTGGTGCCTCGTGGCGGCACGCAGCGGAGCGGAGTGCCGGCATGAGCGAGCGTCAGCGAGCGAATCGTCGGTACAGCGCGGTGGTGCCTCGTGGCGGCACGCAGCGGAGCGGAGTGCCGGCATGAGCGAGCGTCAGCGAGCGAATCGTCGGTACAGCGCGGTGGTGCCTCGTGGCGGCACGCAGCGGAGCGGAGTGCTGGCATGAGCATGGTGCAGAGTGTCGACCACGTCGCGTTGCTTCCGGCGTACCTGGCCGCCGGGACGGCCGTCCTGGTGCTCCTGGTGGACCTGCTGCTGGCCCGTCCGGCGGCGACGGTGGCCGCGGCGGTTACCGGTGCGGTCGCCACCGCCGTGGGGGCGGCGGCGGTCGGCACGCTGCCGGATCGGCGGACGTTCTGCGTCGGCGCCGACTGCTCGTACGTCTTCGGTGGCCGGGCCGCCCTGGTCGCGGCGCTGGTGGCGCTGCTGCTGGTCGGCGTGCTGGCGCTGTCCGGGCCGTTGCTACGCGACGGGCGTACGCCGGTGGGGGAGTACTGCTTCCTGCTCGCCTGCTCGATGACCGGCGGTGTGGTGCTCGGCGCGGCCGGCGACCTGATCACCCTGATCGTGGCGGTGGAGGTGCTTACCCTGCCGCTGTATGTGCTGGTGGGGCTGCGCCGGGGCAGCCTGGCCAGCGCCGAGGCGGCGGTGACCTTCTTCGTGGTGAGCGTGGTGGCCACCACGCTGACGCTGCTCGGTGCCGCGCTGCTCTACGCGGTCAGCGGCGCGCTGCACCTGGAACGGCTGGGTGGGCTGCTCGCCGACGGGGCGCTGCTCGACGTGCCGCTGACCACGGTGGCGGTGACGCTCGTGGTGGCGGGACTGGCGTTCAAGGTGGCGGCGGTGCCGTTCCACGTCTGGGCGCCGGCCACCTACGACGGTGCACCGCTGCCGGTGGCCGCGTACCTGTCGACGGCCTCGAAGCTCGGCGGCGTGGTGGCCCTGCTCGCCGTCGTGCAGCACGCGTTGCCGGCCGAGGTGACCGGTCCGGTGCTGGCCACGGTCGCGGTGCTGACCATGACCGTGGGCAACCTGGTGGCGCTGCGTCAGCGGCGTACGGTGCGGTTGCTGGCCTGGTCCTCGGTGGCGCAGGCCGGGTACATCCTCGCTCCGCTCGGCGCGCTGGCCCTGGCCGATCCGGACGCGCGCACCGGCGCGTACGCGGCCGCCCTGGCGTACGCGGTCTTCTTCGTGTTGTTGGAGTTGGCGGCCTTCGCCGGGGTGGTGGCGCTGCGCCCGGCCGGCGCGGACGGCGGCACCCTGGACGACCTGCGGGGTGCGGCCCGCCGGCACCCGTGGATCGGCGGTGGCCTGGCGTTCGCGCTGGTCGGGTTGGCGGGCCTGCCACCGGCGCTGGCCGGGCTGTTCGCCAAGGTGACGGTGGTCCGTTCGCTGCTCGGCGGCGAGGCGAACTGGCTCGCCCTGGTGGTGGCGGTGAACGCGGTCATCGGCCTGGCCTACTACCTGCGTGTCGCGGCGTCGCTCTACGGTCCGCCCGGGGACACCGCCGCGCCCGCTGTCCGGCCGGGACGGGCGGTGATCGCCGCGCTGGCGGTGGCGACGCTCCTCGCCGTGGTGGTCGGGTTCGCACCGCAGGTCGTGCTGGATCTCGCCGGAGGCTGACCACGACCGCACTCCTGGTCATGACTGCCACTCAGGTAACTCTCAGTCATGAAGCGGATGGTTTACGGGTACCGGGTTGTTGTACCGGTCAGCGGATCCCGTCATCCGTGCACCGAAGGAGTGATCGTGCACCACAACCGTCTGAAGACCGCCGCGTTGCTCGGCCTGCTCACCTCGCTGATCCTGGCGGTGGGCTACTGGTTCGGCGGCAGTGGCGGACTGGTCGTCGCCGTCCTCGTCTCGCTGGCGATGAACGGTTTCACCTACTTCTACTCGGACAAGCTGGCGTTGCGCTCGATGCGGGCGCAGCCGGTCACCGAGGCGCAGTTCCCGGAGCTGTACCACATGGTGCGGGAACTGGCCGCCGAGGCGCGGCAGCCGATGCCCCGCCTCTACGTGAGCCCGACCGCCCAGCCCAACGCGTTCGCCACCGGCCGTAACCCGCAGAACGCGGCGGTCTGCGTGACCCAGGGGATCGTCGAGATCCTCGACTACCGCGAGCTGCGGGGCGTGATCGGCCACGAACTGTCCCACGTCTACAACCGGGACATCCTCATCTCCAGCGTGGCGGCCGGGCTGGCCGGCATCATCACCATGCTGGCGAACCTCGCCCTGTTCATCCCGCTCGGCGGCAACAGCGACGAGGACGGCCCGAACCCGATCGTGCTGCTGCTCACCATCATCCTGGGCCCGATCGCCGCGACCGTCATCCAGCTCGCGATCAGCCGCAGCCGGGAGTTCCAGGCGGACGCCTCCGGCGCCGAGCTGACCCGTGACCCGCTGGCCCTGGCCAGCGCGCTGCGGAAGATCCACATGGGTACCCAGCGTCGGCCGTTGCCGGCCGAGGGCCAGCTCACCAGCACCGCTCACTTGATGATCGACAACCCGTTCAAGGGCGGCGGTATCTCCGCCCTGTTCGCCACGCACCCCCGGATGGAGGAGCGCGTGGCCCGACTGGAGCGGATGGCCGCCCAGACCGGCCCGGTCCGCTACCAGCGCTGACGCACCACCCAACCCCTTCGCCGCCCGCGCCGGGTCACCTGGCGCGGGCGGCGCTTCGGTACGCCCGTGTGAGCGCGATAACCATGTTGCCCGGCGCCGTCGGGGCGTTAGGGTCTAAACGAATCTGGCTCATTACATCTGCGGTGGGGGTTAAGGGTGGTCGGGCTGCGTCGGTATCTGAGCGTCTGGCAGATCCCAGGGGCACCGACCCTGCTGGTCACCGGCATCCTCGGGCGACTCGGGATCGGCATGACGCCGCTGGCGCTGCTGCTCGTCGTGGAGCAGGTCACCGGCCGGTACTCGCTGGCCGCCCTGGCCGGCGGCTGCTACGCCCTCACCGGTGCCGCGCTCAGTCCGGTCGCCGGACGGATCGCCGACCGGATCGGCCCCACCCCGGTGCTGGTCGGCACCGCGATCGCCCATCCGCTGGCGCTGATCGGGCTGCTCCTGTCGGCCCGCTCCGACACCGTCCCCTTCACCGTGGTGCTGGTGGCCTCGGCGCTGGCCGGAGGGTCGTACCCGCCGCTGACCGCCGCCATCCGGGGCGCCTGGAACGACCTGACCAGCGTCTCCTCGGGTCGCTACCACCTGCGCAACACGGCCCTCGCCGCAGAGACGACGCTGTTCGAGATCGTCTTCGTGCTCGGCCCGCTGCTCGTCGCCGGCTTCATCCTGCTCGCCGACGCCGGAGCGGCCCTGATCGGCGCGGCCGTGGTCACCCTCGTCGGCACCGTGGCGGTGGCGCTCGGCCGCACCATGCGCGGCTGGCAGCCGCACTCCCGTGAGCACCGCACCCGAGGGCTCGGCCCGCTGCGGGTCCCCGGCTTCCCGGCGCTGCTGCTCTGCGTGGCCAGCCTCGGCATCGCGTTCGGCGCGACCGGCGTGACCGTGCCGGCGTTCGCCACCCGCTACGCCGCCGACGACCCGGACAGCCTCGCCGGTGTGCTGCTGGCCGTCTGGGGGATCGGCAGCGCGATCGGCGGGTTCTGGTTCGGCCTGCGCCGTCCGGCCCTCAACATGACCCGCCAGTTCGCCTGGCTGCTGGGCGGGGTGGCGAGCAGCTTCGTGGTGTTCGCCGTGATGCCCACGGCGGGCGCGCTGGGCGTCGCCCTGGTGATCGGTGGTGCCGCCATCGCGCCCGCGCTGACCCTGGAGAACACCCTGGTCGGGCGGATCTCCCCGCTGGGCATGCTGAACGAGGCGTACACCTGGGTGGTGACCATGTCGGTCGGCGCGAGCGCGGCCGGTGGCGCGGTCGCCGGCCTGATCGTCGACCAGGCCGGTGGCGTGCCCTGGGCTTTCCTGTTCGCCGGTGCGGCGGTCGCCGTCGGGGCCGGGGTCGCGGCCCTGCCCGCCGGCCCCATCGCCCGCGCCGAAGCCGACGCGGTACGCCTGGAAGCCCCGGCCGCCGTCTGACCGCAGCCCGAACGGGTACCCGGGCGGCATGTTCGCATTCTTCTCGAACCGCCTCGGCTGCCTGGGCTCGATCCTGGTCAGCGCCGTCCTGACCGTCCTGCTGTTGTTGCTCTTCAACCGGTGAGTCGCGTCGACCCGTCCACGTCGGTCCGGTCCACGGTCAGGGGCGCAACGCACGGAGCGCGTGCGTGACCAGCGCGTCGGCGTACTCGTCGGTGAGTGGCCCGAGGCGGAGCAGCCACCGCTGGTACAGCGGCGCGTAGAGCAGTTCGAGCGTCAGGTCCAGGTCGGCGTCGGCGCGGATCTGCCCGGCCCGCTGCGCGCTGCGCAGCCGCTCCCGCTTGGCCTCGTCCACCGGAGCCGCCAGCCGTTCCCGGTACTGCGCGGCCAGCTCCGGATCGGCGGCGATCTCCAGGTTGAGCGCCCGGATCGGCGCCTCGAACGCCGGGTCGGCGAACTCCGCGACGGTGGCCTGCAGCACCGTCCTCAGGTCGGCCTCGATGTCACCGGTGTCCGGCAGCTTCACACTGCCGGCCTCCTCGCTCAACGCCAGGAACGCGTCGAAGACCACGGCCCCCTTGGACCGCCACCACCGATAGATCGTCTGCTTGCCGACCCCCGCCCGTGCCGCGATGGCCTCAATGGAAAGCTTCGCGTACCCGAGCTCGGAGACCAGTTCCCGCGTGGCACCCAGCACGGCCTGCCGGGACCGTTCACTGCGGCGCGCGGGGTCCGGACGCTTCGGTGCCGGTGCCGGTGCCGGTGCCGGTGCCGGTGCCTGGGCAGTGGCCTGGGCCTGGGCCTGGGTCGGGTCGGTGTTTCTCGCGGCCGGGGACATGGGTGTGAGCATATCGAGAGTAAGACGAGACGGTCCGTCTTGACGGATCGGTGTCGGCGGCGCAGACTCGATCCGTCAAGCGAGACGATCCGTCTCGTCTCGTCTCATCAGGGGAGGTGCGAGGTGGCAGATTCTCGCGTGTGGTTCGTCACCGGAGCCACCCGTGGCCTGGGCCGGGCGGTCACCGAGGCCGCCCTGGCCGCAGGGGACCGGGTCGTCGGAGCGGCCCGCGACGTCGACCCGTTGGCCGAGCTGGCCGCGCGCCACCCCGACCGGCTGGTCGCGCTGCCCCTGGACGTCGCCGACCGGGCCGCCGTCACGGAGGCGGTGGACCGCGCGGCCGAGACGTACGGCCGGCTCGACGTCGTCCTCAACAACGCCGGCGGGATGCTGCTCGGCATGCTGGAGGAAGCCACCGAGGAACAGATCCGCCAGCACTTCGACGTCAACTTCTTCGGTGCCGTCTGGGTCACCCAGGCCGTCATCCCGCACCTACGCGCCCAGGGCAGCGGTCGCCTGCTCCAGGTCACCTCGATGGGCAGCGGAGGCGGCGTGGCCTCCGTCGGCTTCTACGCGGCCGGCAAAGCCGCACTCGACGCGCTCAGCCAATCTCTGGCGATGGAACTCGCACCCTTCGGCATCACGGTCAGCATCGTGCAGCCGGGCGGCTACGACACCGGGCTCTACACGACGGGCACCACCACGACCGAGCCCCAACCGGCGTACGCACCGTTGCGGGCGAAACTGGCCGAACTCTGGGGCGACGACGCCGGCCCACCGCCCGAGACCGCCGCACCGGTCATCATGAAGCTGGTCGACCTGCCCGAGCCGCCGCTACGCCTCATCGTCGGCAGCAACTCCTACGACATCGTCCGGCAGATGGAGCAGGCCAGAGTCGACGAGTACCGGGCCTGGGAGGACCTCAGTCGCCAGGCACCCGGCTGAGCCGCGCGTACCCCGCTCGCACCGGCTCGGCGCAGACGCCGCCCGCCGGCCGCCCCCGGGTCTTCCTCGGGGGCGGCCGACAGCGTGGGCCGCTGCCTCAGCGGTAGTTGTTGAACTGCAGGGCGACGCCGAAGTCCTCGCCCTTGAGCAGCGTGATGACGGCCTGCAGGTCGTCCTTCTTCTTGCCGGTGACCCGAAGCTGGTCACCCTGGATCTGCGCCTGGACTCCCTTGGGCCCCTCGTCGCGGATCTTCTTGCTGATCGCCTTGGCCTTCTCCTGGTCGATGCCCTGGATCACCTTGGCGTCGATCTTGAAGATCTTGCCCGACGGGCGCGGGTCACCCGCGTCCAACGACTTCATCGAGATGTTGCGCTTGACCAACTTCTCCTTGAAGACGTCCAGCGCGGCCTTCACCCGCTCCTCGGTCTCCGCCTGAAGGCTGATCGCCTCCTCGCCCGACCAGGAGATCTCCGCGCCGGTCCCCCGAAAGTCGAACCGCGTCGCGAGCTCCTTCTCCGCCTGGCGAAGGGCGTTGTCGACCTCCTGGCGGTCGACCTTGCTCACGATGTCGAACGACGGGTTCGCTGCCATGCTCATGCTCCTGCTGTCTGGCTGGTTTGTGATCCTTTGCCCCCCGATGCCCAGGGGTACGACTCCCTGACGGTACCCGGTTGCGGCCGCGCCGGGGGTAGCCGCTATCCTTGCTTCCGCTACTGCGCCACGGCGCGGTGGCACGCCCTGGCGGGTTGCCCGAGCGGCCAATGGGAGCGGACTGTAAATCCGTCGCGAAAGCTTCAGAGGTTCGAATCCTCTACCCGCCACCAGGTGCGACAACGGCCCCCGACCAGCAGAGATGCTGATCGGGGGCCGTTCTCGTTGATCAGAGACGACGGGCACTTTGATGGCCCGCAGTACAGTGTCGGCCGTATGTGCGAAGGCCACCGAGAAGCCTCGACTTGCCCGGTCAGATGGGCAGGCCACCAGGCCCGCATTCAGGGGGCTGTGTGACCACTCGGCTCATCCGGGCGATGGCGGGTGCCCTTGTCGGGGTCCTTGCCATCACCGGCTGCAGTACCCTCTTCGCGGCTTCCGACCAGCTCGGCGACGACGTGTTCGTCCAGCCGGGCAGCTACGGCTGGGGCGGCTCCTTCGATGTCGGCCATCGGCTCACCGACGGCGTCACGATCGTGCGGATCGAGCAGGGGCCAGTAACGATCAAGAGCATCGAACCGGTCATGCAGGGTGACTCGGTCCGTCTCCTTGGTGTCCAGGTGCGGTTACTAACCGCCTCCCGAGGATCCCCCGTGGTCGACTCCGAAGGCTGGCCGCCGAAGCATCCTGACCTCGACGGTGCGGAGGACCCGGAGCGGCTTGTCGTTCCTGCCCCTGGCACCGCGGACCGGGTCGACCATCCCGACGGCAGGGTCTATATCGAGATCCTGGTCGGCTACGAGTTCGTCGGTACAGGCCGTACGATCCGTCGCGGAATGAACGTCGCCTACGAACTCAACGGCCAGCGGCGACACGTCTTTCTGCCCAGCTACATGGCGGTCTGTGCGCCCGCGACCGTGCAGTGCCAACACGAGGACGAGAACGGGCCGGTTCCGCTCGACACGTCATCGCCCTGACGGCCATTTCGACGCCGGAAGACGGGGTGAGGGCACTGTCGCTCAGGTCCTGATGTCGGCCGAGCCGGCCTCGCTCTCGACGAGGCGGCGCGCTTCGGCACGTACCTCGGCGTCGACCGGCGTCACATCGCTTCCGGTGAACTGGGCGATCTCGTACGCGTCGTCGAGGCGGACCAGTCGGTGCATGAGCGGCGCCCCGTCGAGGGTGACGCACTGGTACGCCCACCCGGTCAGCTCCGAGGGCGTGATCGTGCCGGCGAGGAGCCGTCGCGCCATGACCCGACCGGCGGCTTCGTCGCCCTGCGGGCTGTTCTCCGGGTGAAAGGTCAACCCGAGTTCGTCCAGTGCGCCCGGCAGCCAACGTCGTACGTCGTCGTTGTCGCCGCCCCTGGCTGAGGAGAGCCCCGCCAGGATCCGGAGGGTCGGGCTGTCCACGCCTGCCACGAGACAGTCGCAGGCGGCCTCGATCACCTCGGCTGCGGTGCGAGATCCGACGCTCCAGAAGGTGGCGGCCTCCTGGAGGTTGGCACGTGCGTCCTCGGCGCGCATCGCTCCATGGTCGTGCCGACTCGTACGCGAGTCCACGCCTTAACGAAGTGCGGAATAGGCGCACCAACTCCGCGCAATAGTGCAGGAGTCGTTCGGCGGCCCCGAGTCCGCCGGACCGGGTCGGTTGGCGGTGTCAGGGCAGGCGGAATTTCGTCCGCTGGCAGGTCAGTGAGGACGCCGAATGTCCTCGACAGCGGGAGCGGATACCCGACACCTTTCTTCGTCGCACCGGTGAGCAGCACCTTCGTGCAGGTTGGCACGATTCGGCCATCCATGGGGGTGACTGCGATGGTGTGTTCGGCCTACTCTGGGTTCGTGCAGCTCGACAGCGTGCCGTTCGCCCTCGCCGGGTGGGGCGTCGGGCTGGCGGTGCTCTACCTGGTGATCCGGCTGGCTGTTCGGCACGCGATGGAGGACGCGGACCGACGCAGGGCGGAAGAGCGGTCACAGACGCGGGGTGACTGATCGCTCACGATGGCGTGATAGGAGGTCTTCCGCCATTCCGCATTATCCGGTCAAAAGTATTCTTCGCCATTGTCCGCTAGATCCGCTACGCCGCCTAAGTAGGGAATGGGTGGTTGGTGTCTTCTTCTCTAGTGGCAACGGCCCTGCCAGCGCTGACCTGCCCGGACGTTGTACGGCACGGGTACGTACGTGCCGTGCCGGACGACAACCGGACCAACATCAGGTCTGTGAACTTTCCACCGACGGACTCGCTGTGGCACCATCGTGGGACCTCCATCGCGTTCCCATCACCCCACTCAGGAGCACAGATGTCTGCTCGACGTTTGGGCCGGCTACTCGGCTCCCTCTTGCTGGTTACCGGCCTGGTTCTCGCGACGAGCACGGTCGCGGAGTTCGATGTCAGGGCGAATGGTCTCGAGTGGAACATGCCGACGCTAGGGTCGCTGATCCCCTGACGGGACTTCCCGCGTCCGGGCACCTCCGGGATCCGCTGAGTTCAGGCCGCTAGGGGAGCCATGACGCCTCGCCCCCGCCCCATCCGACGGCGGACGGAGTACGCCTGGCTGGTCACCGGTCCGTTGGCGCTCGGTGCTGTCGTCTTCTCGCTGATCCTCGGGCTGACGGCGTCCCCCGCCCTGGGGGACTGGCCGATGACGTTGCTGCTCACGGCGGCGATGGTGGCCGCCGCGCTGCCGACCATCAACGTCGTGGTGCGGCGTCAGGCGCTCGCCGCCACGCCGACCGAGATCCCGCTGGTCGTCGCCCTCTATCTGCTGCCACCGCTGTCGGTGGTGCTGGCGTACACGGCCGCCGCCATCGTGGTGCAGATCCGGCGCAAGCTGCTGCCGGCGAAGTTCTGGTTCAACGTCGCGCTCGCGGCGATAGCGACATCGTTGGCGACCGTGGTCTACCACGTGTTGCCGCAGCCGGGTGGCGTCGGCCCGGGTACCTGGGCGGTGCTGACCGCCGCCGTGGGTACGCACACTCTCGTCGCGCTGGCCGCCGTGGTCGCGGTGGTCTCCGTGGTGCAGGGCTGGCAGGCCGGGCGGGAGATGCTGCGGGCGGCGCCGCCGATGCTGCTCGCGGTCACGATCAACCTCGCCATCGGCCTGGTGATCATCATCGCGCTGGAGGGCACACCCTGGGCGGTGTTCCTCTTCGCCGGTCTGGGCATCGCCTTCGCCCTGGTCTACGGCTCGTACGCGCAGTTCTTCCGGCAGCACCGCACGGTCGCCGAGATGTACGAGTTCACCAAGGGGATCACCGAGAGCGGCCCGGACGGGAACCTCATCGACGCCCTGCTGGTCCGGATCCGCAGCCTGATGCAGGCGGAGTCCGCCACCCTCTGGTTGCCGGCCCAGGGCCGCCACCCGGAGGTGCTGCTGACCGCCCAGGAGGGCAAGCCCGGCCTACTGGACTCCACGCACAGCCCGGCCGCGTTGCGGGACGTCGCGGTGGCCCGGCAGGAGACCGTGGCGGTCAGCAGTCGGCTGGGCGGCGACGACCCGGAGCTGCGCGACACCCTGGAGTCGACCTCGGTCAAGGACGTGATCGTGGTGCCGCTGCGCTCCGGCAAGGCGGTCATCGGCACCCTTGAGGTGACCAACCGGCTCGGCGACACCAACTCATTCCGGGCTGCGGACGTGACGGTCTTCGAGACGGTCGCCGCGCACGCGGCGGTCGCGCTGGAGAACTCGCGCCTGGTCGACCGGCTGCGGCACGACGCGTACCACGACGGGCTCACCAAGCTGCCCAACCGTCGCCGGATCCTCGGCGCGCTGACCGAGGCGGTCCGGATCCGGGCGCCCGGCGAGGTGGTGGCGCTGCTGCTCTTCGACGTCGACCGCCTGCGCCAGGTCAACGAGTCCCTCGGGCACGCGGCAGGGGACAAGGTCCTGGTCGAGGTCGCGGACCGGCTGCGTGGATGCGTACCCTCGGCGGCCCTGGTCGGGCGGGCCGGCGGCGACGAGTTCCTGGTGACGCTGCGTCTGGAGAGCGCCGAGGCGGCGGTGGAACTCGCCGGCCAGCTGCGCGAGCAGATCCGGGACGAGATGGTCTTCGACGCCCTCACGCTGGACGTGGACACCGCCGTCGGCGTGGTGGTGCATCCGGATCACGGCAGCGACCCGGCGACGCTGCTGCAACGGGTGGACGTGGCCGCGTCGGCCGCGAAATCGGTCCCGGGCAGCGTGCAGCTCTACACGCCGGCCCTGGAGTCGCGTGCGCTGCACCGGCTGGGTCTCGCCGGTGACCTGCGCAGCGCCCTGGACAACGGCGAGCTGGAGATCTACTACCAGCCGAAGGTGACGCTGCGCGACCGGCGCCTGGTGGGGGTGGAGTGCCTGGCCCGGTGGGAACACCCCACCCACGGCACGGTCGCTCCGCAGGACTTCGTCGCGGTGGCCGAGCACACCGGCCAGCTCGGCCGGCTCACCGAGTTCGTGCTGCGGGAGGGGCTGCGCCATAGCCGCGACTGGGCGCACGGCGGCCAGTCGCTCGCCGTCGCGGTCAACATCTCCGCGCGTACGCTCAACGACCAGCACTTCCCGGAGCGGGTCCGCGAGCTGCTGGCCGAGTACGACGTACCGGCGCAGCTGCTGACCCTGGAGATCGAGGAGGCCGGGGTGCTGGATGGCACCGACCGGCCCATCCCGACCCTGCGCCGCCTGCGGGACCTCGGCGTACGGCTCTCGGTGGACGACTTCGGCACCGGCAGTTCCTCGTTGGCCCACCTGCGCCGCCTGCCGGTGCACGAGGTGAAGGTGGACCACTCCTTCGTCCAGGGCATGGCGACCGATCCCGGCGACCTGGCGATCGTCAACGCCGTGGTGACCCTCTCCCAGCAGTTCGGCCTGACCGTGGTGGCCGAGGGGGTGGAGAGCGAACTGACCCTGGAGCTGCTCCAGGACATCGGCTGCGAGATCGGCCAGGGATTCCTGTTCAGCCGCCCGTTGCCGTACGAGCGGCTGGAGGCATGGTTCGGCGCCCAGGTCGACCCGGAATCGATCACCGACAACGAGCTGCCACGCCTTCGAGTGGTGCCCTGAGCTGGGCGTACGACGTCCCTGGGGATCCGATTTCACCAGCGCGGTGGGGCCGTGTACTCTTACCTCTGCGCGGCCACCGAGTGATCGCGCAGGCCCCCTTAGCTCAGTCGGCAGAGCGTCTCCATGGTAAGGAGAAGGTCTACGGTTCGATTCCGTAAGGGGGCTCAGAGGGTCCGGCTGGGCCCACCACGGCGGTGTAGCTCAGATGGTAGAGCAAGCGGCTCATAATCGCTGTGTCGCCGGTTCAAGTCCGGCCACCGCTACTCTCGTCCGTCCGGAGCATTCCGGCGGTCGGTGGGACGGGCGCCATGGGCGCCCGCTTTGCGTGTCCGCCCTAGTGGTGCGTACGCTGTAGCGCTGTAGTTGTATCCGTTAGCGAGGAAGGCACTCCGCCGTGGCGAAGGCGACCGATGTCCGGCCGAAGATCACTTTGGCGTGTGTGGAGTGCAAGGAGCGCAACTACATCACGCGCAAGAACCGCCGTAACGACCCGGACCGCATCGAGCTGAAGAAGTTCTGCCCCCGGGACGGTCGGCACACCGTTCACCGCGAGACCCGCTGATCCGTCCGGGCCACTCGGCTCGGATCGACGCGTACCACGATCGCCGGTTCGTGCGGCGGCGCGGCCCTCGGGCCGACGTCGACCGCACGGATCGGCGATAGTGCGTTGCGTGTAGGTTCGCGGCATGTCCCTGGACCACTCCTTCGTCGGCCGCAGTTTCCCGCCGACCGCCCCCTACCAGGTGGGCCGCGAGAAGATCCGTGAGTTCGCGACGGCGATCGGGGCCACCGATCCCGCCTACCACGACCCGGAGGCGGCCCAAGCCCTCGGCCATCCCGACGTGGTCGCGCCACCGACCTTCCCCGTGGTGATCACCATGGCCGCCAGCCGCCAGATCGTCGAGGACCCGGCCCTGGGCGTCGACTACAGCCGGGTCGTCCACGGCGACCAGCGCTTCGCGTACACCCGCCCGGTGGTGGCCGGCGACGAGCTGGTCTGCGTCAACTTCGTGGAGGACATCACCAGCCGGGGTGGCCACGAGTTCCTGACCACCCGGACCGAGGTCAGCACGACCGCCGGCGAGCCGGTGGTCACGGTCTGGTCCAAGCTCGTCGTACGCGGGGAGGCCTGACATGGAGCTGACCAACCAGACGTTCCGAGTGACCCGGGCGGACCTGGTCCGCTACGCCGGCGCCTCAGGCGACTTCAATCCGATCCACTGGAACGACCGGTTCGCCACCAAGGTGGGTCTGCCGGGAGTGATCGCGCACGGCATGTTCACCATGGCGCTGGTCGGCCGGGCCGTCACCGCCTGGGCCGGTGGGCCGGACGCGGTGGTCGACTACAACGTCCGGTTCACCCGCCCGGTGGTGGTGCCGGACGACGAGCAGGGCACCGAGATCGTGGTGTCCGCGGTGGTCCGTGAGGTCACCGAGGAGGGCCTGACCAGGCTCGACATCACCGCCACCTGTCAGGGCGAGAAGGTGTTGTCGCAGGCCCGGGCCATCGTGCGGACGGCCGGCTGACCGGCACCGTCCACCACGATCGGCAGACCGGTTGGGAAAGTCGGGTCGGTACCCGTACACTGGTCCGCCGTGGGGCAAGTGACTCCTGCCTGGTCATGTGACCTGGTGGGACGAGCGTTGCCGCACAGGGGTGTAGCTCAATTGGCAGAGCAGCGGTCTCCAAAACCGCAGGCTGCAGGTTCAAGTCCTGTCACCCCTGCGCCTCAGGCCTGACCGTTCCGTGGGTCGCGTCATCAACCGGTGGCGTGCGGCCCGTGGTGGTGGCATCGGCGGAGAGGTTCCGAGGCATCGGGGCCCCTCCGGTTGATCCGCCGGCCGCGGCCCGTCCCGGGACGGTTGGTCCGGCCGGCGTGACCAGCGCCGCGTACGCGCGTACCGCGTGCGACCCCGACATCCCGCGACGGAGGGCGAAGTGGCCGACAACAAGCGGCGCGGCGAGGACGCCGACGACGACCGCCTGAACGACGAGGTGGTCAACGACGGTGACGGTGCCGACGACGACGCCACCGACGCGGACGAGCCGGTATCGCGGGGCGGCACCGCCACCCGTGAGCGGGCCAAGGCGGACTCCGCCGACAGCCGGTCGAAGACGCGGGCCGATGCCGAGAAGGTGGGCCTGTTCGGCCGCGTCGCGCGTTTCATCCGCGAGGTCGTGGCCGAACTGCGTAAGGTCATCTGGCCGACGCGCAAGGAGCTGCTGACCTACACGGCCGTGGTGGTCGCATTCGTCGCGATGATGCTGACGATCGTGGCCGGCCTTGACTACGCCTTCGCTAAGGGCGTGTTGTGGGTCTTCGGCAACCCCAGCTGACCGGCTGACTGTGCCGATAGTGACGGAAGTGAGCAAGCGTGCCTGAGTACGACGAGACCGCCGAGACCCCGGACGAGCAGTCCACGGTGGCGACGGCGGCGAACGACGAGTCGGTCGAGGCCGCCAGCGAGCCGGAGTTCGCGACCACGGAGCCCGCACCCGACGAGGACTACGACCCGGTTGCGGAGCTGCGGCAGAAGCTGCGCTACGCGCCGGGCGACTGGTACGTGGTGCACTCGTACGCCGGCTATGAGAACAAGGTCAAGACCAACCTTGAGACCCGGATCACGTCCCTCGACATGGAGGACTACATCTACCAGGTCGAGGTGCCGACCCGGGAAGAGGTCGAGGTCAAGAACGGCAAGCGGTCCCAGGTCCAGGCGAAGGTCTTCCCGGGTTACATCCTGGTCCGGATGGAGCTGACCGCCGAGTCCTACTCCTGCGTGCGCAACACGCCCGGGGTGACCGGCTTCGTGGGTGCCACGGACCGGGCCGACCGTCCGGCCCCGCTGAGCCTCGACGAGGTGCTGAAGTGGCTGGCGCCGTCCGTCGAGACCGAGCAGAAGAAGGCCAAGCCGGAGATCAAGGTCCTCGACTTCGAGGTCGGCGACTCGGTGACGGTCACCGACGGTGCCTTCGCGTCGCTGCCGGCCACGATCAGTGAGATCAACGCCGACCAGCAGAAGCTCAAGGTGCTGGTGTCGATCTTCGGCCGGGAGACGCCGGTGGAGCTGAACTTCAACCAGGTCGCCAAGATCTGATCGCGTCGAGGCGTCGGCGACGACCCCTTGGGGTCATCGCCGACGCTCGTCGGGGCCCATCTGGTCCGGCTCGCCCCGTCGGGGCAACCTCTGTGAGCGGGCGGATTCCGGCCTGCGCTACCCTAGAACGTCGCCGCCGTCCCACACGCGCTGACCGTGCGCGCCCGACGGCGACGTCGGTGCGAACATTTCCCAGTTCCAAGCCCCAGGAAGAGACATGCCTCCGAAGAAGAAGCTCGTCAAGACGTTCACGCTTCAGCTGCCGGCGGGCCAGGCCACCCCGGCGCCGCCGGTGGGCCCCGCGCTCGGTCAGCACGGCGTGAACATCATGGAGTTCTGCAAGTCCTACAACGCGCAGACCGAGTCGCAGCGGGGCGATGTCGTCCCCGCCGAGATCAGCGTGTACGAGGACCGGTCCTTCACCTTCGTGCTGAAGACCCCGCCCGCCGCCCGGCTGCTGATCAAGGCCGCTGGTGTGGCGAAGGGCTCGGGCGTCCCGCACACCCAGAAGGTCGGCTCGGTGACCCGCGCCCAGCTGCGTGAGATCGCCGAGAAGAAGATGGCCGACCTCAACGCCAACGACCTCGACCAGGCTGAGAAGATCATCGCCGGCACGGCCCGGTCGATGGGCCTGAACGTCACCGACTGATCTCGGTCACCAGCGACCCGTTCGGATCGTGGGAGGGCGCGCGAGCACCGCGGCCCGCCAGAAACCACAGGAGTAGACAGAAATGCAGCGCAGCAAGAGCTACCGCAAGGCCGCCGAGGTCATCGACCGGTCGAAGCTCTACACCCCCGCCGAGGCCGTGAAGCTGGCCAAGGAGACGACCAACGTCAAGTTCGACGCCACGGTCGAGGTCGCCATGCGCCTCGGCGTCGACCCCCGCAAGGCGGACCAGATGGTCCGCGGCACGGTCAACCTGCCGCACGGCACCGGTAAGACCGCCCGCGTGATCGTCTTCGCCGCCGGCGCGAAGGCCGAGGAGGCCGTCGCCGCCGGTGCCGACGAGGTGGGTACCGACGAGCTGGTCGCCCGGATCCAGGGCGGTTGGTTGGACTTCGACGCGGCGATCGCCACGCCGGACCAGATGGCCAAGATCGGCCGGATCGCGCGGATCCTGGGCCCGCGCGGTCTGATGCCGAACCCGAAGACCGGCACGGTGACCATGGACGTCACCAAGGCGGTCGCGGACATCAAGGGCGGCAAGATCACCTTCCGGGTGGACAAGCACTCCAACCTGCACCTGATCATCGGCAAGGCCTCGTTCTCCGAGACCCAGCTGGTGGACAACTACGCGGCGGTCCTGGACGAGGTGCTGCGGGCCAAGCCGTCCGCGGCAAAGGGCAAGTACCTCAAGAAGGTCACCCTCACCACGACCATGGGCCCGGGCGTGCCGATCGACCCGAACCTGGTGAAGAACCTGCAGGAGGGCTCGGCCGACAGCTGAGCACGACGAACGCCTCGAAGGGGCCCCGCCACGACCGTGGCGGGGCCCCTTCGCCGTGACCGAGGTGGCAAGCTCGCCTGATGCGACTGGAGGACGTCTGGCTGCGGTACCGCCGTACCGGTCCCTGGGTGCTTCGATCGGTGACGATCGAGATCGCGCCCGGCGAGGCGGTGGTGGTGCACGGGCGCAACGGCGCCGGCAAGTCGACGCTGCTGCACCTCGTCGCCGGGATCCTGCCGCCGTCCCGGGGACGGGTGCGCGACCGACCGGCCGTGGTGGGCTGGGTACCGGAACGCTTTCCCGCCGACCAGCCGTTCACCGTCGAGGGATACCTCGACGCGGCAGCCCGGGTGCGTGGACTCGCTCGTGACGAGGCGGGCCGGGCGGTGTACCACTGGGTCGAGCGCCTCGGTCTCGGACCTTTCCGGGCCAGCCGGCTGCCCCAGCTCTCGAAGGGCACCGCGCAGAAGGTCGGTCTGGCCCAGGCGCTGCTGTGCCCGCCGGGACTGCTCGTCCTCGACGAGCCCTGGGAGGGACTGGACGCCGCCGCCCGCGAACTGGTCCCCGAGGTAGTGGGCGAGGTGCTGGCCGAGGGCGGTGCGGTACTGGTCAGCGACCACCGCGGTGAGACGGCCCGACTGCCCGGTGCCCGGCAGTGGACCGTCGACGGTCAGACGGTGACCGAGGGGCCGTGGGCCGGTGCGGAGGCCACCGTCGTGGTGGAGGTGGCGGTCCCGGCTGCCGGCGTCGCCGACGCCGTGCGCCGGCTGCGCGCCGACGGTCACCGCGTCCTCCGGGTACGCGGACACGACGCGTCGGCGGACGTCACCGAGTCTGTGGCCGGGGCGGCCTCCGAGGTGGCGCCATGATCGCGCTGGTCCGGTTCCGGCTCGCGGGCTTCCTGCGTACCGGACGGGCGCTGGCACCGGTCCTGGCCGGCCTGCTCGTGTTGGGCATCCTCTACGGCGGCGGCCGGGCCGAGCCGGCCGAGGCATACGGCGTGTCGGCGGTGGTCCTCTTCCCGGTCCTGGCCTGGCAGACCAAGATCCTGCTGGACGTGGAGCCGGACGCTCAGCGTCGGCTGGCCGTGGTCGCACTCGGGCCGACGCGGGAGTGGGCGGCCGGACTGCTTGCCGCAGCGACCGCAGGTCTGGGTCTGATCGCGGTCGCGCTGGTGATCCCGTGGCTGCTCGGCGGGATGGCCGTGCCGACCGGACCGGATGACCGGTCGATCGTCGCCGGCCTGGCACTCGGCCTCTGGGCGCACCTGATCGCCCTGCCGGCCGCCGTGGCGCTCGGTGCCCTCGCCGGTCGGGCGGTCACACGCAGCGCCGGGTACGGCGTCGCGGTACTCGTCCTCGGTGTGGTCCTCGCCCTGGTGTTCGGCCGCGTCGACCCGGCGCTCCGGTGGCTGGCCCCGCCGTTGCTGACCACGGCGCGGGCACTGGCCGGGTCCCTGTCGTGGGAGACCGGGGTGCTGGTGACCGCCTGGGCGCTCGGTTGGGCGGCCATGCTTCTGGCCGGTTGTCGGCGGGCCCGCCATCGACGTGCCTGACGTTCACCGTCGGTGGTGACCGAGCGCACTCCGGGGCGATTTGGCGGCTACCGGGAGTAGGGCGTAACCTAGGCCGCGAAGTTCCACCCAGAGACCGCTGGTCACCGTGCTCCGGCACGGTCGAAGGTCCGCGAAGACGGGCGACCCGCGTAGGGCGGCAAGCGAAAACTGGCAGAGTCCCCGTGGTCCGCCGACTGCGATGATCTCCGTCGACCTCGCCCCGTGCGCCCTGCGCCGGGGCTTTTCTGTTGCCGCGATGCCTCCGTCTCCGTCACAGGCGCCTGTCTGCGACGGTGACCAGCCTCGAGTAACGAGAGAGGAGGGACATGGCGGACAAGCCGATCCGGGCCGACAAGGCCTCGGCCGTTGCTGAGCTGACGGAGAACTTCCGCAGCGCGGGTGCCACCGTGCTGACCGAGTACCGCGGTCTGACGGTTTCCCAGCTCACCCAGCTGCGGCGCTCGCTCGGCAAGGAGACCACCTACACCGTCGCCAAGAACACGCTGGCCAAGCGTGCTGCGGCAGACGCGGGTATCTCCGGCCTCGACGAGCTGTTCACCGGTCCTACCGCGCTGACTTTCGTTTCGGGCGACGTCGTCGAGGCGGCGAAGGGGCTTCGCGACTTCGCGAAGTCCAACCCGAAGCTCGTCATCAAGGGCGGCGTCTTCGAGGGCAAGGCCATTTCCGCGGCCGAGGTCACGAAGCTCGCCGACCTGGAGTCCCGTGAGGTGCTGCTGGCCAAGCTGGCCGGCGCGATGAAGGGCAACCTGAGCAAGGCCGCGGCCCTGTTCCAGGCCCCGCTGTCGAAGACCGCCCGTCTGGCGGCCGCCCTGCAGGACAAGAAGCGTGAGCAGGAGGGCGCTGAGGCGGCCTGAGGCCGCGCGGCGCACCCACGTTCTTAGTTAACCATTCAGAAAGGACGCCAGATATGGCGAAGCTCAGCACCGAAGAGCTGCTCGACGCGTTCAAGGAGATGACGCTGATCGAGCTCTCCGAGTTCGTGAAGCAGTTCGAGGAGACCTTCGAGGTCACCGCCGCCGCCCCGGTCGCGGTGGCTGCGGGCCCGGCCCAGGGTGGCGCTGCCGCCGAGGCCGAGCCGGAGAAGGACGAGTTCGACGTCATCCTCGACGCCGACGGTGGCAAGAAGATCCAGGTCATCAAGGTCGTGCGTGAGCTGACCGGCCTGGGCCTCAAGGAGGCCAAGGACCTGGTCGAGGCCGCGCCGAAGGCGATCCTCGAGAAGGTCAACAAGGAGGCCGCCGACAAGGCCAAGGCCAAGCTGGAGGGCGAGGGCGCCAAGGTCACCCTCAAGTGACCTGAGCCTCACCCGGGCGTCCCGGCTCACGTGAGCCGGGGCACACCCACATCGCGGCGGGCGACGATCCGGATCCCGGATCGGCGCCCGCTGTGTGGTTTAACTGCCCGGAACCGGTCATGAGCAGGGCGTGCGCATCACGGCGGGCGCGGGCCCGAACGGCAGTGGTTTCGCCCGTGGGTGGGAAAGACCGTCGGATGGCGGCACCGGGCCTTGACGCGACCATGGACTCCCAGGCACGCTGACATCAGCAAGACCTTCCGCGCTTGCGACGGCCACCGGCTGGGTATGAAGCGGCAGCACCACCGCCGCAGACATCTGGGCGGCCCGGCAGGGACGTTGCGTTCCGAGCGGCCCGGTGTGACCCGTTTCCAGGGTCCCGAGGCTCGTTCCGCAACTTCCTGCGGGGTGGGCTGGACAGCGGTTAGCCTCTCGGCTACACTGCTAGTTTGCGCTGCCTTCCGACTTGACCCCTGCTCGGAAATGTCCGTTTGTGGATATTTTCTGGTGGGGTCATTGGAGTGCACGCGTACCAGCCGTTCTGCAGCACCGGTCCTCGGAAGGACGCATCTTGGCAGCTTCCCGCCCTGCGAAGACCAGTCGTACGTCGAGCGCATTCGCTCCCCGCCGAGTTTCCTTCGGTCGGATCACCGAACACCTCGAGGTCCCCAACCTCCTTGCCATTCAGAACGAGTCCTTCGACTGGCTCGTCGGCAACGAGGGTTGGCAGGGCCGGTCGGCGGACGACCCGCACGCACGCTCGGGTCTCGCGGAAATTCTCGACGAGATCAGTCCCATTGAGGACTTTTCTGGCACCATGTCGCTTTCCTTCTCGGCACCGCGCTTCGACGAGGTCAAGGCCTCGATCGAGGAGTGCAAGGAGAAGGACCTGACCTACTGCGCGCCGCTCTTCGTGACCGCGGAGTTCACCAACAACACCACCGGCGAGATCAAGAGCCAGACGGTGTTCATGGGTGACTTCCCGATGATGACGCCGAAGGGCACCTTCATCATCAACGGCACCGAGCGCGTCGTGGTCAGCCAGCTCGTCCGCTCGCCGGGCGTCTACTTCGACAAGCAGCCGGACAAGACCTCCGACCGCGACCTCTCCAGCGTCAAGGTCATCCCCAGCCGGGGTGCCTGGCTGGAGTTCGACATCGACAAGCGCGACACGGTCGGCGTACGTATCGACCGTAAGCGTCGGCAGGCCGTCACGGTCCTGCTCAAGGCCGTCGGATGGTCGGCCGAGCGGATCCGCGAGAAGTTCGGCTGGTCCGAGCTGATGATGACCACGCTCGAGAAGGACCACATCGCCGGCCAGGACGAGGCGCTACTCGACATCTACCGGAAGTTGCGCCCTGGCGAGCCGCCGACCCGCGAGAACGCCCAGACCCTGCTCGACAACCTCTTCTTCAACCCGAAGCGGTACGACGTCGCCAAGGTCGGTCGGTACAAGTTCAACAAGAAGCTCGAAGTGAGTGTGCCGATCACCACCGGCACGCTGACCGAGGACGACATCGTCGCCACCGTGGAGTACCTCTGCCGGCTGCACGCCGGTGAGGAGGGCTACGAGGCCGACGACATCGACCACTTCGGCAACCGGCGCCTGCGTACCGTGGGCGAGCTGATCCAGAACCAGGTTCGGGTCGGTCTGTCCCGGATGGAGCGGGTCGTCCGCGAGCGGATGACGACTCAGGACGTCGAGGCGATCACGCCGCAGACCCTGATCAACATCCGTCCCGTGGTCGCCGCGATCCGGGAGTTCTTCGGCACCTCGCAGCTGTCCCAGTTCATGGACCAGACCAACCCGCTGGCGGGCCTGACCCACCGGCGCCGGCTGAGCGCGCTCGGTCCGGGTGGTCTGTCCCGGGAGCGGGCCGGCTTCGAGGTCCGCGACGTGCACCCGTCCCACTACGGCCGGATGTGCCCGATCGAGACGCCGGAAGGCCCGAACATCGGTCTGATCGGCGCGCTGTCCACCTTCGCCCGGGTCAACCCGTTCGGCTTCATCGAGACGCCGTACCGGAAGGTCGTCGACGGTCGGGTCACCGACCAGATCGACTACCTGACCGCGGACGAGGAGGACCGGTTCGTCAAGGCGCAGGCCAACGCGCCGCTGCGGGCCGACGGCACGTTCGCCGAGGACCGCGTCCTGGTCCGCCGTAAGGGCGGCGAGACCGAGGACGTCGCGCCGGGCGCGGTGGACTACATGGACGTGTCGCCGCGGCAGATGACCTCGGTCGCGACCGCGATGATCCCGTTCCTGGAGCACGACGACGCGAACCGGGCCCTGATGGGCGCCAACATGCAGCGTCAGGCGGTCCCGCTGGTCAAGGCGGAGTCGCCGCTGGTCGGCACCGGCATGGAGTACCGTGCCGCGGTCGACGCCGGTGACGTGGTGGTGGCCGAGGTCGGTGGCGTGGTCGAGGACCTGTGCGCCGACTACATCACCGTCCACCAGGACGATGGCCACCGCCGGACGTACCTCCTGCACAAGTTCCGCCGCTCCAACGCCGGCTCCTGCGTCAACCAGAAGCCGGTCGTCTTCGAGGGTGACCGGGTCGAGGCCGGCCAGGTCGTCGCCGACGGGCCGTGCACCGACGAGGGCGAGATGGCGCTCGGGCGCAACCTGCTCGTGGCGTTCATGTGCTGGGAGGGCCACAACTACGAGGACGCGATCATCCTGTCGCAGCGCCTCGTGCAGCAGGACGTGCTCACCTCGATCCACATCGAGGAGCACGAGGTCGACGCGCGGGACACCAAGCTCGGCCCGGAGGAGATCACCCGCGACATCCCGAACGTCAGCGAGGAGATGCTCGCCGACCTCGACGAGCGCGGGATCATCCGGATCGGTGCCGAGGTCGTCCCCGGCGACATCCTGGTCGGCAAGGTCACCCCGAAGGGCGAGACCGAGCTGACTCCGGAGGAGCGGCTGCTCCGCGCGATCTTCGGTGAGAAGGCGCGTGAGGTCCGGGACACCTCGCTGAAGGTGCCGCACGGTGAGACCGGCACGGTCATCGGCGTGCGTACCTTCTCCCGCGAGGACGGCGACGAGTTGCCGCCGGGCGTCAACGAGCTGGTCCGGGTCTACGTCGCCCAGAAGCGGAAGATCCAGGACGGCGACAAGCTCGCCGGCCGGCACGGCAACAAGGGCGTCATCTCCAAGATCCTGCCGGTCGAGGACATGCCGTTCCTGGAGGACGGCACCCCGGTCGACATCGTGCTCAACCCGCTGGGTGTGCCGAGCCGGATGAACATCGGCCAGGTACTCGAGACCCACCTGGGCTGGGTGGCCAAGACCGGGTGGAAGGTCGACGGCGACGACGCGGAGTGGAAGCGTCAGCTCCAGGGGATCGGCGCGGACGAGTCCGAGCCGGACACCAACGTGGCCACGCCGGTCTTCGACGGTGCCCGCGAGGAGGAGATCTCCGGTCTGCTCGCGTCGACCCTGCCCAACCGGGACGGCAAGCAGCTGATCGGCGCCAGCGGCAAGGCGCAGCTGTTCGACGGTCGCTCCGGCGAGCCGCTGCCGGACCCGATCGCGGTCGGCTACATCTACATCCTGAAGCTCAACCACCTGGTCGACGACAAGATCCACGCACGGTCGACCGGTCCGTACTCGATGATCACGCAGCAGCCGCTGGGTGGTAAGGCGCAGTTCGGTGGCCAGCGCTTCGGTGAGATGGAGTGCTGGGCGATGCAGGCCTACGGTGCCGCGTACGCCCTGCAGGAGCTGCTGACGATCAAGTCCGACGACGTCCTGGGCCGGGTCAAGGTCTACGAGGCGATCGTCAAGGGCGAGAACATCCCCGAGCCGGGCATCCCCGAGTCGTTCAAGGTGCTGCTCAAGGAGCTGCAGTCGCTGTGCCTCAATGTCGAGGTGCTCTCCAGCGACGGTGTGGCCCTGGAGATGCGCGAGACCGACGACGAGGTCTTCCGGGCCGCGGAGGAACTGGGTATCGACCTTTCCCGGCGCGAGCCGAGCTCGGTCGAGGAAGTGTGACGTTGGGGTGCGGTGGTGGGGCGACTCCCTCGGGAGTCACCCCGCCCCGGACCCAGGCCCGGTCAGCTGCTAGCGCAACAAGCGACGTGTGAGGGAATTGAACGTGCTCGACGTCAACTTTTTCGATGAGTTGCGAATTGGGCTGGCGACCGCCGACGACATCCGTCAGTGGTCGCACGGCGAGGTCAAGAAGCCCGAGACGATCAACTACCGCACCCTCAAGCCGGAGAAGGACGGGCTCTTCTGCGAGAAGATCTTCGGTCCACAGCGGGACTGGGAGTGCTACTGCGGTAAGTACAAGCGGGTCCGGTTCAAGGGCATCATCTGTGAGCGCTGCGGCGTCGAGGTGACCCGCTCGAAGGTCCGCCGTGAGCGGATGGGCCACATCGAGCTCGCCGCACCGGTGACCCACATCTGGTACTTCAAGGGCGTGCCGAGCCGGCTGGGTTACCTGCTGGACCTCGCCCCGAAGGACCTCGAAAAGATCATCTACTTCGCCTCGTACGTCGTGACGAGCGTTGACGCCGAGGCGCGTCACCGTGACCTCTCGACCATCGAGAACGAGATCCTGGCCGAGAAGCGGCAGTCGGAGAACAGCCGCGACTCGGAGATCGAGAAGCGGGCCGCCAAGCTCGAGGCCGACCTGGCCGAGCTGGAGGCCGAGGGCGCGAAGGCGGACGTCCGGCGCAAGGTCAAGGAGGGCGGAGAGCGCGAGATGCGCCAGATCCGCGACCGGGCCCAGCGCGAGATCGACCGCCTGGACGAGGTGCTGGACACCTTCCGCAAGCTCGACTCGAAGCAGCTGGTCACCGACGAGCTGCTCTACCGCGAGCTGCGCGACCGGTTCGGCGAGTACTTCACCGGGGGCATGGGCGCCGAGGCGATCAAGGCCCTGGTGCAGAACATGGACCTCGAGGCCGAGGCGGAGAACCTGCGGGAGACCATCCGCACCGGTAAGGGACAGCGGAAGATCCGGGCGCTCAAGCGGCTCAAGGTCGTCGCGGCGTTCCAGAACACCCGCAACTCGCCGCTCGGCATGGTGTTGGACTGCGTGCCGGTCATCCCGCCGGACCTGCGCCCGATGGTGCAGCTCGACGGTGGCCGCTTCGCGACCAGCGACCTGAACGACCTCTACCGCCGCGTCATCAACCGGAACAACCGGCTCAAGCGGCTGATCGACCTCGGCGCGCCCGAGATCATCGTCAACAACGAGAAGCGGATGCTGCAGGAGGCCGTCGACGCGCTGTTCGACAACGGCCGCCGTGGCCGGCCGGTCACCGGCCCGGGTAACCGTCCGCTGAAGTCGCTGTCCGACATGCTCAAGGGCAAGCAGGGCCGGTTCCGCCAGAACCTGCTGGGCAAGCGCGTCGACTACTCCGGCCGTTCGGTCATCGTGGTCGGCCCGAAGCTCAAGCTGCACCAGTGCGGTCTGCCCAAGCAGATGGCGCTGGAGCTGTTCAAGCCCTTCGTGATGAAGCGGCTGGTCGACCTCAACCACGCGCAGAACATCAAGTCCGCCAAGCGGATGGTGGAGCGGCAGCGGCCGGTCGTGTGGGACGTGCTGGAAGAGGTCATCGGCGAGCACCCGGTGCTGCTCAACCGGGCGCCGACCCTGCACCGACTCGGCATCCAGGCCTTCGAGCCGCAGCTGGTCGAGGGCAAGGCCATCCAGATCCACCCGCTGGTCTGCACCGCGTTCAACGCCGACTTCGACGGTGACCAGATGGCGGTGCACGTGCCGCTGTCCGCCGAGGCGCAGGCCGAGGCGCGGATCCTGATGCTGTCGTCGAACAACATCCTCAAGCCGGCCGACGGCAAGCCGGTCACCATGCCCACCCAGGACATGGTCATCGGGCTCTACCACCTGACCCACCTCACCACCGGTGAGCGCGGGGAGGGCCGGTCGTTCAGCTCGGACGCCGAGGCGCGGATGGCGTACGACAACGGCGAGCTGCACCTGCAGGCGCCGGTCAAGATCCGGCTGCGGGACGTCGTCGAGGTCGACAACGGCGCTGGTGGGCAGCCGTGGACCGCGCCCGAGGGCTGGGTCCCCGGTGAGCCGCTGACCGTGGAGACCACGCTCGGCCGGGTGCTGTTCAACGAGACCCTGCCGCAGGGCTACCGGTTCGTGAACTACGAGATCCGCAAGGGTCAGCTCTCCGCGATCGTCAACGACCTCGCCGAGCGGTTCCCGAAGGTGGCCCTGGCGGCCACCCTGGACGGGCTCAAGGAGGCCGGTTTCCACTGGGCCACCTGGTCCGGCGTGACCATCGGCATGGAGGACGTCATCGCTCCGCCGCGCAAGCGGGAGATCCTGGAGCGGTACGAGAAGGAAGCCGACCGGATCGACAAGCAGTACCAGCGTGGTCTGATGACCGCCGAGGAGCGTCGCGGCGAGCTCATCGAGATCTGGACCAAGGCGACCAACGAGGTCGCCAAGGAGATGGACACCGCGCTGCCGCAGGAGAACCCGCTGTGGAAGATGATCAACTCGGGTGCTCGCGGTAACCTGCTCCAGCTCCGGCAGATCGCGGCGATCCGTGGTCTGGTGGCCAACCCGAAGGGCGAGATCATCCCGCGGCCGATCAAGGCCAGCTACCGGGAGGGTCTGTCCGTGCTGGAGTACTTCATCTCCACGCACGGTGCCCGTAAGGGTCTCGCGGACACCGCCCTGCGTACCGCCGACTCGGGTTACCTGACCCGGCGTCTGGTGGACGTCTCGCAGGACGTCATCATCCGCGAGGAGGACTGCGGCACCGACCGGGCCATCCCGATGCAGGTCGGTCAGCACCTCGACGGCCGGCTGGTGGTGCACGAGCACGCCGAGACCAGCGTGCACGCCCGTACCCTCGCCGACGACATCAAGGGGCCGGACGGCACCGTCGTCGCCGAGCGAGGCGCGGACATCAACTCGATCTTGGTCGACAAGATCGTCGCCGCCGGGGTCGACGGTGTCCGGGTCCGCAGCGTGCTCACCTGCGAGTCGAAGCTGGGCGTCTGCGGTGCGTGCTACGGCCGCTCGCTGCCGACCGGCAAGATCGTGGACGTCGGCGAGGCGGTCGGCATCATCGCCGCCCAGTCGATCGGTGAGCCGGGTACGCAGCTGACGATGCGTACCTTCCACACCGGTGGTGTCGCGGGTGAGGACATCACCCAGGGTCTGCCGCGTGTCCAGGAGATCTTCGAGGCCCGGATCCCGAAGGGCAAGGCGCCGATCGCCGACACCCCCGGCCGGATCCGGATCGAGGACGGCGAGCGGTCGCGCAAGATCGTCGTGATCCCGGACGACGGCAGCGACGAGATCGTGTACGACAAGATCTCGAAGCGGGTCCGGCTGCGGGCGCACGACGGCGACCACGTCGAGGTCGGCGAGAAGCTCACCGAGGGCACCATCGACCCGCACGAGCTGCTGCGCATCCTCGGCCCGCGCGCGGTCCAGGTCCACCTGACCCAGGAGGTCCAGGAGGTCTACCGCTCGCAGGGTGTGCTCATCCACGACAAGCACATCGAGATCATCATTCGCCAGATGCTCAAGCGGGTGACGGTCATCGACTCCGGCTCGACCGAGTTCCTGCCGGGTGTGCTGGTCGACCGGGCGCTGTTCGAGTCGGAGAACCGCCGGCTCGTCGGCGAGGGCGGCGAGCCCGCAGCCGGTCGTCCGGTGCTGATGGGTATCACCAAGGCCTCGCTGGCCACGGACTCCTGGCTCTCGGCGGCCTCCTTCCAGGAGACCACCCGGGTGCTGACCGACGCGGCGATCCACGCCCGCAGCGACTCGCTGATCGGTCTCAAGGAGAACGTGATCATCGGTAAGCTCATCCCGGCCGGTACCGGCATCAGCAAGTACCGCAACGTCCGGGTCGAGCCGACCGAGGAGGCGAAGGCCAAGGTCTACTCGATGACCGGCTACCCGGAGACCGACTACGGTTTCGGGCCGGCCAGTGGCCAGGCGGTTCCGCTGGACGACTTCGACTTCGGGTCGTACCGCTAGGACCGTGTGACGTAGGAGGCCCCCGGCATCTGCCGGGGGCCTCCTCGTGTCCGTACCCGCCGCTCCGCCGCACGGCGCGAACCGGACAGGCATCATGTGCTCATGACGATCGCACCCGGACCGACGCCGACCGCGTCGGCGCCACGTCATCCGCTCGACCCCGATCCGGTCCGGGCGACCAAGGCACGCGCGGTGTTCGCGCTCGGGCTGATGGGGGCGATGACCGGCCTGCTGCTGGGCGGGGTGATCCCCGCGACGGTCGCGCTGCACCTGGCGCGGCAGGCGCGCCGGGAGGCGTACGCCTCGGATGGTTTCCTGACCGGCGCGGCCTGGCTGCGTCGCGGTGAACGGTTGGCCTGGACGGGGCTGGCGCTGGTCGCGGTGAGTGTGGTCGCGCTGCTGGTGATCGGCGTGGTCCGACTCGCCGAGGCACCCTACGGGCAAGACTTCGCCCCCACCGTCGACTGACCGGGTCGTCGCGGGCATCGCGCCGGGCACGGTGGGCTGACCCGCGACGGTAGCCTGACGGTGTCCGTCGCGCCGCGGTGGACGCGGCCGATGAGGAGGAGATCCCGTGACGGAACCGGCGCGCCCCGAGGGCGGCGAGTCCGCCCAGCCCACTTCCGGGCGCCCGGACGACGCGGCCGGGGCACAACCGGGGGAGCAGCTACGGCCCGGGCCCGCGCCGGAGCCTCCCGCGCCGGAGCCTCCCGCGCCGGAGCCTCCCGCGCCGGAGCCTCCCGCGCCGGAGCCTCCCGCGCCGCCCCCGCCGTCCGGGTACGCGTCGGCATACGCCCCGCCGTCGAGTCCGCCGCCCGGCTTCGGTGTGCCGCCGGGCTCGCCACCTGGCGGTGCCGGCCCCGGTCCATCGCCGGAGAGGCCGCCGTCCGGCCCGCCTGCCATCGGTGCTCTGTACGGTTCGCCGCCGGGAAGCCCACCGTCCGGTGCTGCCACGTACGGCGCTGCTCCCGGTTCGGCTCCGGGGAGTCCGTCCGGCCCCCCTGCCGGCGGCGCCGCCTCCGGTTGGCCGCCGGGAGGTTCGTCGGCCGGTTCGCCCGGCTTCGGTGTCGACGTCGGCTCGGCCCCGGGTGGTCCCTCGTCCGGGGCGCCCTTCGGGCCCGTTCCGTTCGGGCCGCCGGCGGGTCCGCCCGCAACGCCTCCCGGCTTCGGGCCGCCCCACGGCCCGCCGCCGTCCGGGCCGCCGTCCGGCCCGGGATACGGCGCGCCGCCCGTTCCCGGCGGCCTTGGAACGGGCTGGGGTGCGCAGGCGTCCGTGCCGCCGCCGCAGGATCGCCCCCGGCCGCCCAAGCGAGTCGAGCCTGTGCCCGGTACCCCGTTCGCGACGGTGCACCTGGACGTCCCCCCGGTCACGTCGGGGCTGGCGGTCGGCTCGCTGGTGGCCGGCATCACCTCGATCCTGATCTCGTTCCTCACCATCTGCATCGGCGCGGTCGGAGGCGGCACGGGTGGGGGAGCCTGGGCGGCCGGTGCCTTCGCCGTACTGGGCAGCCTGACCGGTGCCGGTGCCGTGGTGGCCGGCCTGCTCGGCCTCCGGCAGATCCGCCGCCCGGCGGCTCCGCCGGCGGTCCGGTTCACCGGCCGTGGCGTGGCGATCGCCGGGATCAGCTGCGGTGGCGCCGGTCTCCTGCTCTGCCTGTCGGGCCTGGGGCTGGCACTGCTGCTGACGCTGGCCTGAGATCCGGCCCACGTCGTCGGATCGGAACGAGCGAGCGGGCGCCGGATACCGATCGGTCCCGCCCAGGGGCTACCGGTCCGGTTTCCGGCGGAGCCGGTACACTTGTCGTCGTAGGTGCCCATCACAGGCGTGAGGCGTGACGAGCCCAGCCGGCGAGCAGTGAGAAGTCCGGCGGGTCATCCGTTTTGACCTGCACGGCTGTGGTAGGTACTCTTTCCCCTTGCGCCCGGGCTTGCCCGGGCAACTCGTGCGTGCGCGGGATCCGGTGATACCGGCATCCGAACAGCGGCACGACTGAGCCAGAAGACCCGGCGGCGGAGATCCGCGTGCCGGTGACAAACCCGGAGCCATCGCGTGAGCGTCGGAACCGGGACCGTGCTCGGGCGACACGCCCGACCGCGGGTGCCGGGACCGCCGCGAGGTGGACCTGGTCGGAATGTAGGAGGGTCGGTCATCAGGCCGACCGAGCGAGCGCGGTCGCGTGAGCGGCCGAAGGGAGCGGAGAAACCCGGTGCCCACGATCCAGCAGCTGGTCCGCAAGGGCCGCCAGGCCAAGACGAGTAAGACCAAGACCCCGGCGCTGAAGGGTTCCCCTCAGCGGCGCGGCGTGTGCACCCGCGTGTACACCACCACTCCCAAGAAGCCGAACTCCGCGCTGCGCAAGGTCGCTCGTGTGAAGCTCAGCAGCCAGATCGAGGTGACCGCCTACATCCCGGGCGTGGGTCACAACCTGCAGGAGCACTCGATCGTGCTCGTCCGTGGCGGCCGGGTGAAGGACCTCCCCGGCGTGCGTTACAAGATTGTCCGCGGTTCGCTGGACACCCAGGGTGTCCGTAACCGCAAGCAGGCGCGCAGCCGCTACGGCGCGAAGAAGGAGAAGAGCTGACATGCCGCGTAAGGGACCCGCTCCGCGGAAGCCGCTGGTCGCTGACCCGGTGTACAACTCGCCGTTGGTCACCCAGCTGGTGAACAAGATCCTCCTGCGCGGCAAGCGCCAGCTCGCCGAGCGCGTGGTGTACGCGGCCCTGGAGGGCTGCCGGGAGAAGTCCGGCACCGACCCGGTCGTCACGCTCAAGCGCGCGATGGACAACGTCAAGCCGACTCTGGAAGTCCGCAGCCGCCGTGTCGGTGGCGCGACCTACCAGGTGCCGGTCGAGGTCCGTCCGGCCCGGGCGACCACGCTGGGCCTGCGCTGGCTGGTCACGTACTCCCGCGCCCGGCGCGAGAAGACCATGGTCGAGCGGCTGATGAACGAGCTGCTGGACGCGAGCAACGGCCTCGGTGCCGCCGTCAAGCGGCGCGAGGACACGCACAAGATGGCGGAGTCCAACAAGGCCTTCGCGCACTACCGCTGGTAACAGCTTGGTCCCGGTGCCCACCCGGCGCCGGGACCGCCACCAGTTGTGTCGAGACGACGATAAGTAGGGATTGAAGTGGCCGCCGCAGACGCGCTCGCCAACGTACGCAACATCGGCATCATGGCGCACATCGATGCCGGTAAGACCACTACCACCGAGCGAATCCTGTTCTACACCGGTATCACGTACAAGATCGGTGAGGTCCACGAGGGCGCTGCCGTCATGGACTGGATGGAGCAGGAGCAGGAGCGCGGTATCACCATCACTTCCGCCGCCACGAAGTGCGAGTGGAAGGGCCACACGATCCAGATCATCGACACGCCCGGCCACGTCGACTTCACGGTCGAGGTGGAGCGGTCGCTGCGTGTCCTGGACGGTGCGGTCGCGGTCTACGACGGCGTGGCCGGCGTGGAGCCGCAGACGGAGAACGTCTGGCGTCAGGCGGACAAGTACAACGTCCCCCGGATGTGTTTCGTCAACAAGCTGGACCGTACCGGCGCGGACTTCTTCCGCTGCGTCCAGATGATGATCGACCGGCTGAACGCCACCCCGCTGGTGCTCCAGATCCCGATCGGCGCCGAGAGCGACTTCATCGGCGTGGTCGACCTGGTCGAGATGCGTGCCCTCACCTGGCGTGGCGAGACCCAGAAGGGTGAGGACTACGCGGTCGAGGAGATCCCGGCCGACCTCGCCGACTCCGCCGCCGAGTGGCGCGAGAAGCTGATGGAGACCCTCGCCGACGTCGACGACTCGGTGATGGAGAAGTACCTGGAGGGCGAGGAGATCTCCGTCGAGGAGATCAAGGCCGCCATCCGTCGGGCCACCATCGGCGGCAAGGCCAACCCGGTCCTCACCGGCACCGCGTTCAAGAACAAGGGCATCCAGCCGATGCTGGACGCGGTCGTCGCGTACCTGCCGTCGCCGCTGGACATCCCGGCGATCGAGGGCACCGCCACCGACGGTGAGACCCCGCTGCTGCGTAAGCCGGCGGTGTCCGAGCCGTTCTCCGGTCTGGCCTTCAAGATCCAGACGGACAAGCACCTCGGCAAGCTCACCTACGTGCGGATCTACTCCGGCACGCTCGAGTCCGGCTCCCAGGTGGTCAACTCCACCAAGGACCGCAAGGAGCGGATCGGCAAGATCTATCAGATGCACGCCAACAAGCGGGAAGAGCGCGGCTCGGCCCAGGCTGGCGACATCATCGCGGTGCAGGGTCTCAAGCAGACCACCACCGGCGACACCCTGTGCGACCCGGCGAACCCGGTCATCCTGGAGTCGATGACCTTCCCGGAGCCGGTCATCGAGGTCGCCATCGAGCCGAAGACCAAGGCCGACCAGGAGAAGCTCAGCACCGCCATCCAGCGGCTGGCCGAGGAGGACCCGACCTTCCGCGTCAAGCTGGACGACCAGACCGGTCAGACGGTCATCTCGGGCATGGGCGAGCTGCACCTGGACATCCTGGTCGACCGGATGCGCCGCGAGTTCAACGTCGAGGCGAACATCGGTAAGCCGCAGGTGGCGTACCGCGAGACCATCCGCCGCAAGGTGGACAAGGTCGAGTACACCCACAAGAAGCAGACCGGTGGTTCCGGCCAGTACGCCCGGGTGATCGTCAGCCTGGAGCCGCTGCCGCTGGGCAACGACGCGCCGACCTACGAGTTCGCCAACGGCGTGACCGGTGGCCGCATCCCCCGGGAGTTCATCCCGTCGGTGGACGCGGGTGCGCAGGACGCCATGCAGTACGGCATCCTCGCCGGCTTCCCGCTGGTGGGCATCAAGCTCACCCTGCTGGACGGCCAGTACCACGAGGTGGACTCGTCGGAAATGGCATTCAAGATCGCCGGCTCGATGGTGATGAAGGACGCGGCCCGCAAGGCCGACCCCGCACTGCTCGAGCCGATGATGGCTGTTGAGGTCACCACTCCTGAGGAGAACATGGGTGACGTCATCGGCGACCTCAACTCCCGCCGCGGCATCATTCAGGCGATGGAGGAGCGCAGTGGCGCCCGCGTCGTCCGTGCTCTGGTGCCGTTGTCGGAGATGTTCGGCTACGTCGGCGACCTGCGGTCGAAGACCCAGGGCCGGGCTAGCTACAGCATGCAGTTCGACTCCTACGCCGAGGTCCCGGCCTCGGTGGCCAAGGAGATCATCGCCAAGGCGACGGGTGAGTGACACTCACCTGAGTTGATCCGAGGTGGTCGCGGGAGGATTCCCCGACTGCGACCACCTCGGTCGGATTGTGTGAATTCCGGGCCTGTAGGCTTCATCGCCGCAGAACCCACAAAGCTCTCCGGCCGTCAGGTCGGAAAGGCTGTCGACAGAGTCCTAAGCGCCGACCTGGCGCACCGGGGCGAACGAACCAAGAAGTCCACAGGAGGACACCAGTGGCGAAGGCGAAGTTCGAGCGGACTAAGCCGCACGTCAACATCGGCACCATTGGTCACATCGACCACGGTAAGACGACGCTGACGGCGGCCATCACCAAGGTCCTGCACGACCAGTACCCGGACCTGAACCCGTACACGCCGTTCGACGAGATCGACAAGGCGCCGGAGGAGAAGGCCCGCGGCATCACGATCTCGATCGCGCACGTCGAGTACCAGACCGAGGCGCGGCACTACGCGCACGTCGACTGCCCCGGTCACGCCGACTACATCAAGAACATGATCACCGGTGCCGCCCAGATGGACGGCGCGATCCTGGTGGTCGCGGCGACCGACGGCCCGATGCCGCAGACCCGCGAGCACGTGCTGCTGGCCCGCCAGGTCGGCGTGCCGTACATCGTCGTGGCGCTGAACAAGAGCGACATGGTCGACGACGAGGAGCTCCTGGAGCTCGTCGAGCTCGAGGTCCGCGAGCTGCTCTCGGCTCAGGAGTACCCGGGTGACGACCTGCCGGTCGTCCAGGTCTCCGCGCTGAAGGCCCTCGAGGGCGACCCGGTCTGGACCGAGAAGCTGCTCGAGCTGATGAGCGCGGTCGACACCGCGATCCCGCAGCCGGAGCGCGAGACCGAGAAGCCGTTCCTCATGCCCGTCGAGGACGTCTTCACCATCACCGGTCGGGGTACCGTGGTCACCGGTCGTGTCGAGCGTGGCGTGCTGCTCCCGAACGAGGACGTCGAGGTCGTCGGCATCCGCGAGAAGGGCTTCAAGACCAAGGTCACCGCGATCGAGATGTTCCGGAAGACCCTGGATGACGCCCGCGCAGGCGAGAACGTCGGTCTGCTGCTGCGGGGCACCAAGCGCGAGGACGTCGAGCGCGGCATGGTGGTCGTCAAGCCGGGCAGCAGCACCCCGCACACGGAGTTCGAGGCGACCGTCTACATCCTCTCCAAGGAGGAGGGTGGCCGGCACACCCCGTTCTTCCAGAACTACCGTCCGCAGTTCTACTTCCGGACCACGGACGTCACCGGTGTCGTCACCCTCCCCGAGGGCACCGAGATGGTCATGCCTGGCGACAACACCACGATGACCGTGAAGCTGATCCAGCCCATCGCGATGGAGGACAACCTCAAGTTCGCGATCCGGGAGGGTGGCCGTACGGTCGGCGCGGGTCGCGTCACCAAGATCATCAAGTGAGCTGGGTAACCCCGATTAGACCCGCCGCCGGTCGTGCGGCATACTAGTCAGGTTGCGTAACGACAGTTCGCTGCCTGTGTTCGGCTCACGCCGAACCTCCGGGTAGGCAGAACAGTCGGGCGTGGGGTGGTTGGCGGCCCGGCCGCCAACCACCCTCGCGCGGCGTTCAGGTCGCGGTAGCGCGATCGGCGCCTGGACCCACCGCGGTCAGGATCGCTCCGGAATCTCGGGGCGGAGCCTGGCCACAGGGCGCGACACGCCCGACCGCGGGGGTGGGCGAAGAGGGCCTGTACCAGCCGGTACAGGCACCCGCAACACAGCGGCATCGAGAGAAGGAACAGAAGCCACCATGGCGGGACAGAAGATCCGCATCCGGCTCAAGGCCTATGACCACGAGGTCGTCGACTCCTCGGCTCGGAAGATCGTCGAGACGGTGACGCGTACCGGGGCGCAGGTCGCTGGCCCGGTGCCGCTGCCCACGGAGATCAACCGTTTCTGCGTCATCCGCTCGCCGCACAAGTACAAGGACTCGCGCGAGCACTTCGAGATGCGTACGCACAAGCGGCTGATCGACATCATCGACCCGACCCCGAAGACGGTCGACTCGCTCATGCGCCTCGACCTGCCGGCTGGCGTCGACATCGAGATCAAGCTGTAGGGACCGGACACATGGACAGGCAAGTTAAGGGGATCCTGGGCGCGAAGCTCGGCATGACCCAGGTCTGGGACAACAACAAGGTTGTCCCGGTGACCGTGGTTCAGGCCGGCCCCTGCGTCATCACCCAGGTTCGTGACGCCGACAAGGACGGTTACTCCGCGGTCCAGCTGGCGTACGGGACGATCGACCCGCGCAAGGCCAAGAAGCCGCTGCGTGGGCACTACGCCAAGGCCGACGTGGCGCCGCGCCGGCACATCGTCGAGCTGCGCACCGCCGACGCCGGCGACTACTCGCTCGGCCAGGAGGTCACGGTCGAGGAGTTCCCGGTCGGCGTCTCGATCGACGTCACCGGCAAGACCAAGGGCAAGGGCTACGCCGGCCCGATGAAGCGGCACGGCTTCCACGGCCTGCGCGCCAGCCACGGTGTCGAGCGCAAGCACCGCTCCCCGGGCTCCATCGGGGCCTGCGCCACCCCGGGTCGCGTCTTCAAGGGCACCCGGATGGCGGGCCGCATGGGTGGCGTGCGCTACACCGTGCAGAATCTGACCGTCCAGGCGGTCGACACCGAGAACAACCTCCTGCTCGTCCGCGGCGCCATCCCCGGCCCGAAGGGCGCGCTGGTCCTGGTCCGCACCGCGGCCAAGACCAAGGCGAAGAAGGGCGGTGTGGCCAAGTGACCACCGTTGACGTCCTGACCTCCGAAGGCACCAAGAGCGGCTCGGTCGAGCTGCCCGCCGACATCTTCGATGTGCAGGCCAACGTCCCGCTGATGCACCAGGTCGTGGTGGCGCAGCTGGCGGCGGCCCGGCAGGGCACCCACAAGACCAAGACCCGCGGCGAGGTCGCCGGCGGCGGCAAGAAGCCGTACAAGCAGAAGGGCACCGGTCGGGCCCGGCAGGGTTCGATCCGCGCGCCGCAGTTCGCCGGCGGTGGCGTGGTGCACGGCCCGGTGCCGCGCGACTACAGCCAGCGCACCCCCAAGAAGATGAAGGCCGCCGCGTTGCGTGGCGCCCTCTCCGACCGGGCGCGCGCCGGGCAGGTGCACGTCGTCGAGGCGTTCGTCTCGGGTGAGAAGCCGTCGACCAAGGCCGCGCTGGCCACGCTCGCGAAGCTGAGCGAGGCCCGTCGGGTGCTGGTCGTGCTGAGCAGCAGCGACGAGCTGAACTGGGTGTCGCTGCGCAACGAGCCGCGGGTGCACCTGATCGAGGCCGGCCAGCTCAACACGTACGACGTGCTGGTGGCCGACGACGTGGTCTTCACCAAGGAGGCCCTGGACGAGTTCCTGGGCGTTCCCGCCGAGACCACCGAGGAGGGTGGCAAGTGAGCACGATCGCCGACCCGCGCGACATCATCGTGGCGCCGGTCGTCTCGGAGAAGAGCTACAGCGAGCTGAACCGGAACTGGTACACCTTCCTGGTGCACCCGGACGCGAACAAGACCGCGATCAAGATCGCCATCGAGCAGATCTTCAACGTCCGCGTCCTGACGGTCAACACGCTCAACCGCGAGGGCAAGCGCAAGCGGACCCGTACTGGGTTCGGCAAGCGCAAGGACACCAAGCGGGCGATGGTGAAGCTGGCTGAGGGAGACCGCATCGAGGCCTTCGGCGGCCCGGTCAGCTGAGGGGTGTAGACAATGGCTATCCGTAAGTACAAGCCGACGACGCCGGGCCGGCGTGGCTCGAGCGTCGCCGACTTCGCCGAGATCACCCGGTCGACGCCGGAGAAGTCGCTGCTGGCCCCGCTGCCGAAGAAGGGCGGCCGGAACGCCCACGGGCGGATCACCGCCCGGCACCAGGGTGGCGGCCACAAGCGCCAGTACCGGCTGATCGACTTCAAGCGGGTCGACAAGGACGGCGTGCCGGCCAAGGTCGCGCACATCGAGTACGACCCGAACCGCACCGCGCGCATCGCGCTGCTGCACTACGCCGACGGCGAGAAGCGGTACATCCTCGCGCCGAAGGACCTCAAGCAGGGCGACGCGGTGGAGTCGGGTCCGGGCGCGGACATCAAGCCCGGCAACAACCTGCCGCTGCGCAACATCCCGGTCGGTACCACGATCCACAACGTGGAGCTGCGTCCGGGTGGCGGCGCCAAGCTGGCCCGCTCGGCCGGCGTCGGCATCCAGCTGCTCGGCCGGGAGGGCGCGTACGCGACCCTGCGTATGCCGTCGGGTGAGATCCGTCGTGTCGACGTGCGCTGCCGCGCCAGCGTCGGCGAGATCGGCAACGCCGACCAGTCAAACATCAACTGGGGCAAGGCCGGCCGGATGCGGTGGAAGGGCAAGCGCCCGACCGTCCGTGGTGTGGCCATGAACCCGGTCGACCACCCGCACGGTGGTGGCGAGGGCAAGACCTCCGGTGGTCGCCACCCGGTCAACCCGCAGGGTAAGCCCGAGGGCCGCACCCGTCGTAAGGGCCAGCCGAGTGACCGGCTGATCGTCCGCCGCCGCTACGCCACGCGTAAGCGCGGCTGAGGGAGATAAGACATGCCTCGCAGCCTGAAGAAGGGCCCGTTCATCGACGACCACCTGCTCAAGAAGGTGGAGACGCAGAACGAGAAGGGCTCGAAGAACGTCATCAAGACCTGGTCGCGCCGCTCCACGATCATCCCGGACATGCTCGGGCACACGATCGCGGTGCACGACGGACGCAAGCACGTCCCCGTGTTCGTGACCGAGGCGATGGTCGGGCACAAGCTCGGCGAGTTCGCGTTGACCCGTACGTTCAAGGGTCACGAGAAGGACGACCGGAAGAGCCGCCGGCGCTGACGCCGCGGGCATACGGATAGAGGATCAAGGGGTTACAGCGATGCCAGGAAAGGGCGACGCTCCGGTGCTTCCGGGCGCGCGGGCGATTGCGCGACACGTGCGCATCTCGCCGATGAAGGCGCGCCGGGTGGTCAACCTCGTCCGCGGCCTGCCCGCGAAGGAGGCGCTCACGGTGCTGCAGTTCGCGCCGCAGGCGGCGAGCGAGCAGGTGTACAAGGTGCTCGCGAGCGCGATCGCCAACGCGGAGAACAACGAGCGGCTGGACCCCGACGCGTTGCTCGTCAGCGAGGCGTTCGTGGACGAGGGCCCGACCATGAAGCGGTTCCAGCCTCGGGCTCAGGGCCGGGCGTACCGGATCCGCAAGCGCACCTGCCACATCACGGTGGCGGTCGAGGCGGTCGCGCCGGCCGCGCCGAAGAAGTCGGCGAAGAAGTCGGCCCCGGCCAAGCAGACCGAGCCGGCCGAGACGCAGAGCAACACGGAGGGCGCCGAGTAATGGGTCAGAAGGTTCACCCGCACGGGTTCCGGCTCGGCATCTCGACCGACTGGAAGTCCCGCTGGTTCGCGGACAAGCTCTACAAGGACTACATCGGCGAGGACGTCAAGATCCGCCGGATGATGTCCAAGGGCCTGGAGCGCGCCGGCATTTCCAAGGTCGACATCGAGCGCACCCGCGACCGGGTCCGCGTCGACATCCACACCGCCCGGCCGGGCATCGTCATCGGCCGTAAGGGTGCGGAGGCCGACCGGATCCGCGGCGAGCTGGAGAAGCTCACCGGCAAGCAGGTGCAGCTCAACATCATCGAGGTGAAGAACCCCGAGTCGGACGCGCAGCTGGTCGCCCAGGGCGTCGCCGAGCAGCTCTCCAGCCGGGTCAGCTTCCGCCGCGCGATGCGCAAGGCGATGCAGTCGGCGATGAAGAACCCGATGTGCAAGGGCATCCGGGTGCAGGTCTCGGGTCGCCTCGGCGGCGCCGAGATGAGCCGCACGGAGTTCTACCGCGAGGGTCGGGTTCCGCTGCACACGCTGCGGGCCAACATCGAGTACGGCTTCTTCGAGGCCCGTACCACCTTCGGCCGCATCGGCGTGAAGGTCTGGATCTACAAGGGCGACGCGGTGCCGGGTCGGGAGACCCCGACCGAGGCTCCGTCGCGCCCGCGCCGGGAGCGCGGTGACCGCCCCGAGCGGCCGCGTCGTGGTCGGTCCGGTTCGTCCGGCACGACCTCCGGTGGCACCGAGGCCGGCCGCGCTGCCGCGACGACCGTCGCGCAGCAGGCCGAGACGCCGAGCGGCGAGCCGGTGGACGCGTCCGCCGTCGCCGCCGCGGCAGAAACGCAGCAGGAGGGCTGACAGATGCTGATGCCGCGCAAGCCCCCGAAGGGCTTCCGCAAGCCGCACCACCCGGACCGCAGCGGCGCGTCCAAGGGCGGCAACCGGGTGGTGTTCGGCGAGTTCGGAATCCAGGCTCTCGAGCCGGCGTACGTGACCAACCGGCAGATCGAGTCGGCGCGTATCGCGATGACCCGCCACATCAAGCGTGGCGGCAAGGTCTGGATCACCATCTTCCCGGACCAGGCCCTCACCAAGAAGCCAGCCGAAACCCGGATGGGTTCCGGTAAGGGCTCGCCGGAGTGGTGGGTCGCCAACGTCAAGCCGGGGCGGGTCCTCTTCGAGATGTCCTTCCCCAACGAGCAGATCGCGCGAGAGGCGATGCGTCGCGCGATCCACAAGCTCCCGATGAAGTGCCGCATTGTGACGCGCGAAGTGGGTGAATCCTGATGGCAGCGGGCGTTAAGGCCTCCGAGCTGCGTGAGCTCTCCGAGGAGGAGCTGGTCACGAAGCTGCGCGAGGCCAAGGCGGAGCTGTTCAACCTCCGCGTGCAGGCCGCAACCGGTCAGCTGGACAACAACCGGCGGCTGCAGGTCATCCGTCGGGAGATCGCCCGGATCTACACGATCATGCGTGAGCGCGAGCTGGGGCTCTCGGCCGCGCCGACTGAGGTGACTGCTTCATGAGCGAGAACACGACCGCCACCGCGCAGCGTGGCCGCCGTAAGGTCCGTGAGGGCCTCGTGGTCAGCGACAAGATGGACAAGACCGTCGTGGTCGAGGTCGAGGACCGGGTCAAGCACGCGCTGTACGGCAAGATCATGCGCCGTACCAGCAAGCTGAAGGTCCACGACGAGCAGAACTCCGCCGGTGTCGGCGACCGCGTCCTGATCATGGAGACCCGGCCGCTGTCCGCCACCAAGCGGTGGCGAATCGTGGAGATCCTCGAGAAGGCCAAGTAGCGAAGGCTCGAGCTCGGCCGAGATCGGTCGGGCGCAGGTTCCGCCAGGCTCCGGCCGCCCCGGCGGCCGGAGAACCGGCAGACATAGGAGATAGACGTGATTCAGCAGGAGTCGCGACTGCGCGTCGCCGACAACACGGGTGCCCGGGAGATCCTGTGCATCCGGGTTCTCGGTGGCTCCGGTCGGCGCTACGCGAGCATCGGCGACGTCATCGTGGCGACCGTCAAGGACGCGATCCCGGGTGCCGGTGTCAAGAAGGGCGACGTGGTCAAGGCCGTCATCGTCCGTACCGCCAAGGAGCGGCGGCGGCCGGACGGGTCGTACATCCGCTTCGACGAGAACGCCGCCGTCATCATCAAGGACGGTGGGGACCCGCGCGGTACCCGTATCTTCGGCCCGGTCGGTCGTGAGCTGCGGGACAAGCGGTTCATGAAGATCATTTCTCTCGCGCCGGAGGTGTTGTGACCGTGAAGGTCAAGAAGGGCGACACGGTCGTCGTCATCGCCGGCAAGGACAAGGGCGCCAAGGGCAAGGTCATCGCGGCCTACCCGCGGCAGGACAAGGTCCTGGTCGAGGGCGTGAACCGGGTCAAGAAGCACACCCGCATCAGCACCACTCAGCGTGGCGCCAAGACCGGTGGCATCGTCACCCAGGAGGCCCCGATCCACGTCTCGAACGTGATGGTCGTGGACTCCGACGGCAAGCCGACCCGCGTCGGCTACCGGATCGACGACAACGGCCAGAAGGTCCGCATCGCGCGTAGCACCGGTAAGGACCTGTGATGACCACGGCTACCGAAACCAAGACCATGCCGCGCCTCAAGGAGCGGTACCGCAACGAGATCGTGGCCCAGCTGCGCGAGCAGCACGAGTACGGCAACCCGATGCAGGTGCCGCGGCTCGTCAAGATCGTCGTGAACATGGGCGTCGGCGAGGCCGCTCGGGACGCCAAGCTCATCGACGGCGCGGTCCGCGACCTGGCCACCATCACCGGCCAGAAGCCGCAGGTCCGGCGGGCGACCAAGTCCATCGCGCAGTTCAAGCTCCGCGAGGGCATGCCGATCGGCGCGAAGGTGACCCTGCGCGGCGACCGGATGTGGGAGTTCCTGGACCGGCTGCTCTCCATCGCGCTGCCGCGTATCCGTGACTTCCGCGGCCTGGACGGGCGCAAGCTCGACGGGCACGGCAACTACACGTTCGGTCTGACCGAGCAGTCGGTGTTCCACGAGATCGACCAGGACAAGATCGATCGCCAGCGGGGCATGGACATCACGGTGGTGACCACCGCCACGACCGACGACGAGGGCCGGGCGCTGCTGAAGCTCCTGGGCTTCCCGTTCAAGGAGAACTGAGATGGCCAAGAAGGCGCTGATCCTCAAGGCGGCCGCGAAGCCGAAGTTCTCGGTTCGCGCCTACACCCGCTGCCAGCGGTGCGGGCGTCCCAAGGCGGTCTACCGTAAGTTCGGGCTCTGCCGGGTGTGCATCCGGGAGATGGCCCACCGCGGTGAGCTGCCCGGCGTGTCCAAGGCTTCCTGGTAATAGCCCGGCGCGCTTCGGCGTATCAGCTGGACTGTCTCTTCGCCGTAGGCCTGCGCGAGTCGCGGGAACCCCGGCGAGAAAGGTTGACGAGTTTTCATGACGATGACCGACCCCATCGCAGACATGCTCACGCGTCTGCGTAACGCCAACCAGGCGTACCACGACCGGGTGACGATGCCCTACTCGAAGATCAAGGCCAACATCGCCGAGGTCCTCAAGTCCGAGGGTTACATCGCCACCTGGGCGGTCGAGGAGCCCGAAGAGGGTGCCGTCGGCAAGCGACTGGTCGTCGAGCTGAAGTACGGCCAGAACCGGGAGCGGAGCCTGGCCGGTATCAAGCGCGTCTCCAAGCCCGGTCTGCGGGTGTACGCCAAGTCGGACGGGCTCCCGCGGGTGCTCGGTGGGCTGGGCGTGGCGATCATTTCGACGTCCCAGGGGCTGCTCACCGACCGGCAGGCCCGCAAGCGGAGCGTTGGCGGGGAAGTCCTCGCCTTCGTCTGGTAACGGGAGACAGGTAGAAATGTCGCGAATTGGACGTAAGTCGATCCCGGTGCCCTCCGGCGTCGACGTGACGATCGACGGCCAGACCGTCAAGGTCAAGGGCCCCAAGGGCGAGCTGTCGCACACCCTGGCCGCGCCGATCACGATCGAGCGGGCCGAGGACGGGCAGCTGAGCGTCAACCGCCCGAACGACGAGCGCAAGGCCAAGGAACTGCACGGCCTGAGCCGTACCCTGGTCGCCAACATGATCGTCGGGGTCACCGAGGGCTACCGCAAGAGCCTGGAGATCGCCGGTACCGGTTACCGGGTCACCGCCAAGGGCAAGGACCTGGAGTTCGCACTCGGGTTCTCGCACCCGGTGCAGGTGCAGGCGCCGGACGGCATCACCTTCACGGTGGAGAAGCCGACGCTGTTCCACGTGGCCGGTATCGACAAGCAGCTCGTCGGTGAGGTCGCCGCCAACATCCGGAAGATCCGCCCGCCGGAGCCCTACAAGGGCAAGGGCGTGAAGTACCAGGGCGAGGTCATCCGTCGCAAGGCTGGAAAGGCAGGTAAGAAGTGAGCGCCACGCTGCTCAAGCGCCGCCGCGGTGTCGCCGCCAAGCGTGCCGTCGGGCGTGCGCGTCGGCACTTCCGGGTCCGCAAGAACGTCAGTGGCACCGCCGAGCGTCCGCGCCTGGTGGTCACCCGTTCGCTGCGGCACATCGTGGCCCAGATCGTGGACGACACCAAGGGGCACACCTTGGCGTCGGCCTCGACGCTGGACGCCTCGGTGCGCGGTACCGAGGGCGACAAGAGCGCCCTGGCCGGCAAGGTCGGCTCCCTGCTCGCCGAGCGGGCCAAGGCCGCCGGCGTCTCCAAGGTCGTCTTCGACCGCGGTGGCAACCGGTACGCGGGGCGGGTCGCCGCGCTTGCCGACGCCGCCCGCGAAGCCGGGCTCGAGTTCTGACAATCCCCGTCACGAGAGAGAAGGAAGGCTGCTGATGCCAGGTCAACAGCGCCGTGGCGGCGGGTCCGGTGGCAACGAGGGTGGTCGCCGCGACAACCGCCGTGAGGGCGGCCGCGGAAACGCGCCCGCCGAGAAGACCCCGCACCTCGAGCGGGTCGTCGCGATCAACCGCGTCGCCAAGGTCGTGAAGGGTGGTCGTCGCTTCAGCTTCACCGCCCTCGTGATCGTCGGCGACGGCGACGGCACCGTGGGCGTGGGCTACGGAAAGGCCAAGGAGGTGCCCGCGGCGATCGCCAAGGGTGTCGAGGAGGCCAAGAAGCACTTCTTCAAGGTGCCGCGGATCGGCTCGTCGATCCCGCACCCGGTCACGGGCGAGGACGCTGCCGGTGTGGTGCTGCTCAAGCCGGCCTCGGCCGGTACGGGTGTCATCGCCGGTGGTCCGGTCCGTGCCGTGTTGGAGTGCGCGGGCATCCACGACGTGCTCTCCAAGAGCCTCGGATCGTCGAACCCGATCAACATCGTGCACGCCACCGTGGCGGCCCTGAAGGGGCTGGAGTCCCCGGAGGCTGTCGCGGCGCGTCGGGGCCTGCCGGTGGAGGACGTCGCTCCGGCCGCCATGCTCGCCTCGCGGGCGGAGGTGGCCTCCTGATGGCGCGTCTCAAGGTCACCCAGCTCCGGTCCGACATCGGGACCAAGCACAACCAGCGTGAGTCGCTGCGGTCGCTCGGTCTCAAGCGGATCAACGACGTGGTGGTCAAGGAGGACCGGCCCGAGATTCGCGGCATGATCTTCAAGGTGAGCCACCTCGTGAAGGTCGAGGAGGTCGAGTAATGACGATCAAGGTCCATCACCTGCGCCCGGCACCGGGAGCCAAGACCGCGAAGACCCGTGTGGGTCGCGGTGAGGGTTCCAAGGGCAAGACCGCCGGTCGCGGTACCAAGGGTTCGAAGGCCCGGAAGAACATCCCGGCGGCGTTCGAGGGTGGGCAGATGCCCATCCACATGCGCCTGCCGAAGCTGAAGGGCTTCAAGAACAAGTTCAAGGTGGTCTTCCAGGTGGTCAACCTGGACCGCCTGGCCGAGCTGTTCCCCAACGGTGGTCAGGTCGGCCCGGCCGAGCTGGTCGAGGCCGGTGCGGTCCGCAAGGGTCAGCCGGTCAAGGTCCTCGGCACCGGGGACCTCGGCAACGTGTCGCTCCAGGTCTCGGCGCACGCGTTCAGCGCGTCGGCCAAGGAGAAGATCGCTGCCGCCGGTGGTTCGGTCACCGAGCTGTAAGCAGTACGAACGATGGCGCCCGCCAGTTGATCCCAGCTGGCGGGCGCCATGGTCTCCACGGGGCCTGTGCGCCCGGTAACATCGGATTCGGTTTATGTAGCCGGGCACATCTGCCCGGACGGGGATCGGGCTGTTAGAGTCCCTTCCCAGCCATGGATATCGGGCACCTGCCCGGCACCCACCCCAAACCGCCAGGGACGACCGGCGGCCCGCCTCGCGCAGGAGGAAGAAGTTGCTGTCCGCCTTTCTCAGTGCGTTCCGTACGCCTGACCTGCGCAAGAAGCTGCTGTTCACAGTAGGCATCATCGCGATCTACCGGCTCGGCGCGACGCTGCCCAGCCCAGGCGTGTCGTACGGCAACGTCCAGCAGTGCCTTGACACCATCGACGGCTCGACCGGGGTACTGAACCTGCTCGACCTCTTCTCCGGTGGCGCGCTGCTCCAGCTCTCGGTCTTCGCGCTGGGCATCATGCCCTACATCACCGCGTCGATCATCCTGCAGCTGCTGACAGTGGTGATCCCCCGGCTGGAGCAGCTCCGCAAGGAGGGCCAGGCCGGCCAGGCGAAGATCACCCAGTACACCCGGTACCTGACCCTGGGCCTGGGTGTTCTGCAGGCATCCGCGTTCGTGGCGCTGGCCCGCTCCGGGCAGCTCTTCAACAACCAGTGCGACCAGTTCCCGATCATCCCCGAGGGCACCGGCATCCCGGACTGGCTGACCCTGTCCATCCTGGTGATGACGATGACCGCCGGTACCGGCGTGGTCATGTGGCTGGGCGAGCTGATCACCGACCGCGGCGTCGGCAACGGCATGTCCGTGCTGATCTTCACCTCGATCGCCGCCCGCCTCCCCAGCGAGGGTTGGCGGATCAAGGAGAGCCAGGGCTGGGCCAAGTTCTTCCTCGTCATCGCCCTGGTCCTGGTGGTCATCACCGCGGTCACCTTCATCGAGCAGGCCCAGCGCCGGATCCCGGTGCAGTACGCCAAGCGCATGATCGGCCGGCGGATGTACGGCGGCACGTCGACCTACATCCCGCTGAAGGTCAACCAGGCGGGTGTCATCCCGGTCATCTTCGGTTCGTCGCTGCTCTACCTGCCCCAGCTGGCGCTGCAGTTCTTCGACCAGAACGACCCGGGTCAGACGCAGGCGTGGATCCAGAACAACCTGGTGGACCCGACCAGCCCGATCTACATCGCGGTCTACTTCCTGCTGATCATCTTCTTCACGTACTTCTACGTCTCGATCACGTTCAACCCGACCGAGGTCGCGGACAACATGAAGAAGTACGGCGGCTTCGTGCCGGGCATCCGCCCCGGTAAGCCGACCGCCGACTACCTGGACTTCATCCTGAGCCGGATCACGCTGCCCGGGGCGCTGTACCTCGCGATCATCTCGATCCTGCCGAACTTCTTCTTCATCTGGCTGGACCGGCAGCAGTACCTCAACTTCCCGTTCGGCGGTACCGCTGTGCTGATCATGGTCGGTGTGGCTCTCGAGACCAGCAAGCAGATCGAGAGCCAACTGATGCAGCGGAACTACGAAGGGTTCCTGCGGTAGATGAGACTGGTTCTGGTTGGCCCGCCGGGGGCGGGCAAGGGAACGCAGGCGGAGTTCATCGCCGCGCACGTCTCCGTGCCGAAGATCTCGACCGGTGACATCTTCCGTGCCAACGTGTCGCAGGGCACCCCGCTCGGGGTAGAGGCCAAGCGCTACATGGACGCCGGCAAGTTGGTACCGGACGAGGTCACCATCAACATGGTGCGGGACCGGCTCGCCGAGCCGGACGCGTCCGAGGGCTTCCTGCTCGACGGGTTCCCGCGGACCACTCCGCAGGCCGCCGCGCTGGACAAGCTCCTGGCCGACCTCGGCACCGCGCTGGACGTCGTCCTGGAGCTGGTGGTCGACGACGACGAGGTGATCCGGCGGCTCTCCGGCCGGCGCACCTGCCGGGGCTGCGGCAAGATCTGGCACGTCGAGTTCGACCCGACCAGTCGGGACGGCATCTGCGACCGCTGCGGTGCCGAGCTGTTCCAGCGCGACGACGACAAGCCGGAGACCATCGCCGCCCGCCTGCGTGAGTACGCGGAGAAGACCGCGCCGCTGGTGGACTACTACGGCGCTCAGGGCAAGCTGGTCGGGATCGACGCCACCGGTCCGGTGGAGGACGTCACCGTCCGCGCGATCGACGCCCTGCGGTCCTACGGCGGCTGAGATCGGCGTAGTCGCCGGCCGGATAGAGTGCGAACAGCGGGGTACGTCCGGCGTGCCCCGCTGGTTCGGCAACGAAAGGTAGCGCCCCGATGCGTCGTCCCCAGCTGGACATCCAGCTGAAGACCCCCGAGCAGATCGAGAAGATGCGTGCCGCCGGGCTGGTGGTCGCCGAGGCGTTACGCCGGATGCGCGAGGCGGTGGCGCCCGGGGTGAGCACCGCCGATCTGGACGCGATCGCCGAGTCGACGATTCGTGAGGCCGGCGGGACCCCCTCGTTCAAGGGATACCACGGCTTCCCGGCATCGATCTGCTCGTCGGTCAACGAGCAGATCGTGCATGCGATCCCCTCGCCGGACCAGGTCCTCGCCGAGGGCGACCTGATCTCGATCGACTGCGGCGCGGTGCTGGACGGCTGGCACGGCGACGCGGCCATCACCGTCGGGGTGGGCGAGGTCGACCCGGCCCTGCTGCGGATGGCGACGGTCGCCGAGGACGCGATGTGGGCCGGTATCGCCGCCGCCGCCCGGGGTGCGGCCAGTGGCAAGGGCCGGCTGACCGACATCTCCCACGCGGTGGAGAACGCGGTCCGCAAGGGCGGCCGGTACGGCATCGTCGACGGCTACGGCGGCCACGGCATCGGCACTGAGATGCACCAGGATCCGCACGTGCTCAACCACGGGCGGCCGGGCAAGGGGCCGCGTCTGGTGACGGGCATGGCGCTGGCCATCGAGCCCATGATCACGATGGGCTCGCCGCGTACCGCCGAACTGGCCGACGGCTGGACCGTGGTCACCCGGGACGGGTCGCGCGCGGCACACGTCGAGCACACCATGGCGCTGCTGCCGGACGGGGTCTGGGTGCTGACCGCCCAGGACGGCGGCCGAGCCCGCCTCGGTGAGCTGGTCACCGCCCGCCAGCCCGCTGACTCGCCGGCCGGCTGAACCGCCCCTGTCCCGGCCGTCGGCGCGGAGTCGACCGTGGCCGGGCATCCGCGCGGCGTCCCTGACGAGCTGGCCCTCGGTCGGCCGAGGTGGGGTCTGCCCCGGTTGCCGGTCGTGTGACGTTCGACACGCCTCGATCGCCGTGCTCACTCTCCGTGATCGCCGCCGGGTGCCTGTCGTCGCCCTCGCCCGACGACGGGTGGGCGGGCGCAGGTTAGCCGGACTGGCAGCGCGATGGCATGCTTGCCGACATGGACGGGCAGGACGGGATGCGGGCAGCGAACTCCGACCGGCAGGCCGTCGCCGAACGGCTCCGGGAGGCGCTCGACGAGGGCCGGCTGGACCTGCACGAGTACGACGAGCGGTTGCAGCGGGCCTACGCGGCACGGACGTACGCGGAACTCGACGCCCTGACGGGTGACCTGCCCGGGGCGGTGCCGGCACGGCAGGAGCCCGACGCGCCGGTGCTTCCCGACGCCGGGCGTGGAGTGACCGTCCGCTGGCTGGTCGACGTGTGGGAGCCGTGGCTCAAGACCGTCGGCATCGTCGTCGCCATCTGGGCGGTCACCTCGTTCGCCGCCCGCGACCTGGTGTACTTCTGGCCCATCTGGGTGGCCGGGCCGTGGGGCGCGGTGCAGGTGGTGCGTACCGTCACCGGGCTGAGCACCGGCGAGCCGCAGCGGTGGGCGGCGCAGCAGGAACGCCGTCGGCAGCGTCGGAAAGAGAAGAAGGCCCGCAAGCGGGAGCGTGCCGCGCTCGCCGCCGAGCAGCCTGACGAGATCACCGCCACGGCGGCCGGGTTCACCGGGCCGGGCGAGGAGCGAGACCGGCCGACCGGAGTCACCGGTCCGGGCGCGGAGCGCGAGCGGCCGGGGGCGGACCCGCAGGCCGAGGAGCAGGGCACGGAGGCCCGCAGCGGCACGCCAGCCGAGCCTGAGTCCACCGGTGGGGTACGCCCTGTGGAGCGCGACGCGGCGGGCTGAACGCCGGGTTTGTCCATCCCATCGGCGTACTCTGGCCGGTCGGTTTGGCGACGACGTGCAGGCGGGCGTACACTTTCTGATCGGCGCACAGCGTCCACTCCGCCATGCCCACCAGCGCTTCGGTGGGACGCGGAGCCGCGGCTGGCGCGGGAATTCTGATCTTGATCAGTCACCCGTGTAAGACGTTGTGGGCCGTCCGGAGTAACCGACGTCAGGACAGCGGAGGACATGCCGAAAAAAGACGGAGCCATCGAGATCGAAGGTCGGGTCATCGAGCCCCTGCCGAACGCCATGTTCCGGGTGGAGCTCGCCAACGGCCACAAGGTGCTGGCTCACATCAGCGGCAAGATGCGGCAGCACTACATCCGCATCCTGCCGGAGGACCGGGTCGTCGTCGAGCTCTCGCCGTACGACCTGACTCGCGGGCGCATCGTCTACCGCTACAAGTAAGCCTGACGGCGGCCGGGAATCGTCCCGTGTCCGTCTTCGACGTCCGGTGTCGCGCCTCGTGGCGCCGGGCCAGATGGGAAGTAAGGCAACCGTGAAGGTCAAGCCGAGCGTCAAGAGGATCTGCAACAAGTGCCGGGTTATCCGCCGGCACGGCCGGGTCATGGTGATCTGCACCGACCCGCGCCACAAGCAGCGCCAGGGCTGAACCCAGCCCACACATCACACATGCTCGTCCCAGCCGCGAGCGGTGCGCAGCGCGTACTCACTCGTGGTTGACCCCCGGTCGGAGGCCGGGGCCCGCTCGGGCAGCGACCATCCCGGTCGCCGGCGTGTACCGCGCCGGAAAGACGGGACGGCCGCGTAGCGGGGTGGGACGGGACCACACCTCCGGCAGAAAACCACAAGGAGTACGCCCGCAGATGGCACGTCTAGTCGGCGTGGATCTCCCCCGCGAGAAGCGGCTGGAGATTGCGCTCACCTACATCTTCGGCGTGGGTCGTACCCGCGCTCTGGAGACGCTCGCCGCCACCGGCATCTCGCCGGACAAGCGCGCCCGGGACCTCACGGACGAGGAGCTGGTCCAGCTCCGTGACCACATCGAGGCCAACTACAAGGTAGAAGGCGACCTGCGCCGCGAGGTCGCCGCTGACATCCGCCGCAAGGTCGAGATCGGCTGCTACGCGGGTATCCGGCACCGCCGGGGACTGCCCGTCCGTGGCCAGCGGACCCGCACGAACGCGCGTACCCGCAAGGGCCCGAAGCGGACGGTCGCCGGCAAGAAGAAGCCCGGCAAGAAGTAGTAGTTCTTCAACCGGAATTCTGGTCGTTCTCCGTCGAGGTAGGCCGGGCTCCCACCGGAACCGGTGTCTATCCGATCAACGGGGCGAAGAGCCAGAACCGATCGAGAACCAAAAACAGGAGCGCACAGACTTATGCCACCGAAGGCTCGTGCCGGAGCCGCAGTCAAGAAGGTCCGGCGCAAGGAACGCAAGAACGTCGCCCACGGGCAGGCGCACATCAAGAGCACCTTCAACAACACCATCGTGTCCATCACGGACCCGACCGGTGCCGTCATCTCGTGGGCCTCCGCCGGCCAGGTCGGCTTCAAGGGCTCGCGCAAGTCGACTCCGTTCGCCGCGCAGCTGGCCGCCGAGGCCGCCGCGCGTCGGGCCATGGAGCACGGCATGCGCAAGGTCGACGTGTTCGTCAAGGGTCCCGGTTCCGGCCGGGAGACCGCCATCCGTTCGCTGCAGGCGGTGGGTCTGGAGGTCGGGCAGATCTCCGACGTCACCCCCCAGCCGCACAACGGGTGCCGTCCGCCGAAGCGTCGTCGGGTCTGAGAGGTTAGAGAGAGATGGCTCGTTACACCGGTGCTGACTGCCGCCGTTGCCGGCGGGAGAAGATGAAGCTGTTCCTCAAGGGCAGCAAGTGCGATGGTCCGAAGTGCCCGTTCGAGTCCCGGCCGTTCCCGCCCGGGCAGCACGGCCGCGGCCGCACCAAGGAGACGGAGTACCTGCTCCAGCTCCGTGAGAAGCAGAAGGCTCGCCGGGTCTACGGCGTGCTGGAGAAGCAGTTCCGCGGTTACTACGAGGAGGCCGTGGCCAAGCAGGCCAAGACCGGTGAGGTCCTCCTGCAGATCCTCGAGTCGCGGCTGGACAACGTGGTCTACCGGGCCGGCTACGCCAAGTCCCGGGACATGGCCCGTCAGTTGGTCAAGCACGGTCACTTCACGGTGAACGGCAAGAAGGTCGACATCCCGTCGTACCGCGTCAAGGAGCACGACATCATCGAGGTTCGGGTGAAGAGCAAGGAGCTCACCCCGTTCATCGTGGCGCAGGCCGAGGCCGGCTCCAAGACGGTCCCGGCGTGGCTCGAGGCCATCCCCAGCCAGATGAAGGTGCTCGTGCACTCGCTCCCGGCCCGCCAGGTGATCGACACCCAGGTCCAGGAGCAGCTGATCGTCGAGCTCTACTCCAAGTAAGGGCTCGTTGCGGTGGCCCGCCCGGCGACGGGCGGGCCACCGGAACACGTTGTGTCGTGGACGTCATATAGCGGGCGTCCCGGAAGAGAAGAGAAAACATGCTCATCAGCCAGCGACCGTCTCTCTCCGAAGAGTCGATCAACGAGACCCGGTCCCGGTTCACCATCGAGCCGCTGGAGCCGGGCTTCGGCTACACCCTGGGCAACTCGCTGCGGCGTACGCTGCTGTCGTCCATCCCGGGTGCTGCGGTCACCTCGATCAAGATCGATGGTGTGCTGCACGAGTTCACCACGATCCCCGGTGTCAAGGAGGACGTGGTCGAGCTCGTCATGAACATCAAGGAGCTCTGCGTCAGCTCCGAGCACGACGAGCCGGTCAGCATGTACCTGCGCAAGCAGGGCCCGGGCGACGTGACCGCCGGTGACATCCAGCCCCCGGCCGGTGTCTCGGTGCACAACCCGGACCTGAAGCTCGCCACCCTCAACGGCAAGGGCCGGCTCGACATGGAGCTGACCGTCGAGCGGGGTCGGGGCTACGTCACGGCGGCGCAGAACAAGCAGGCGGGTGCCGAGATCGGCCGGATCCCGGTCGACTCGATCTACTCGCCGGTGCTCAAGGTGACGTACCGCGTCGAGGCGACCCGTGTCGAGCAGCGGACCGACTTCGACCGGCTGATCATCGACGTCGAGACCAAGCCGTCGATGGGCCCGCGTACCGCACTGGCCTCGGCCGGTTCGACGCTGGTGGAGCTGTTCGGGCTGGCCCGGGAGCTGGACGAGACGGCGGAGGGCATCGACATCGGCCCGTCGCCGCAGGACGCGCAGCTGGCGGCGGACCTGGCCCTGCCGATCGAGGAGCTGGACCTGACCGTCCGCTCCTACAACTGCCTCAAGCGCGAGGGCATCAACTCCGTTGGTGAGCTCATCGGGCGTACCGAGGCCGACCTCCTCGACATCCGCAACTTCGGCCAGAAGTCGATCGACGAGGTCAAGATGAAGCTCGCCGGAATGGGTCTGGGGCTGAAGGACTCGGCTCCGAACTTCGACCCGGCGCATGTCGTGGACACCTTCGGCGAGGCCGACTACGACACCGACGACTACCGCGAGACCGAGCAGCTCTAGTCCGCGCTGCCGCCACACCTGAGGAGCACCAAGCATGCCCACGCCCACCAAGGGCCCCCGCCTCGGCGGCAGCCCCGCGCACGAGCGGCTGATGCTGGCCAACCTGGCCACTGCGCTGTTCCAGCACGGCAAGATCAAGACCACCGAGACCAAGGCCCGGCGGCTGCGTCCGCTCGCCGAGCAGCTCATCACCAAGGCCAAGCGGGGCGACCTCGCGTCGCGTCGGCGGGTGCTGACCGTGGTCAAGGACAAGGACGTGGTCTACGCCCTGTTCGACCAGATCGCGCCGCGGTACACCAACCGGCCCGGCGGCTACACCCGGATCGTGAAGACCGGTCCGCGCAAGGGTGACGCCGCGCCGATGGCGATCATCGAGCTGGTCGAGGAGCTTCAGGTCACCGAGCCGAAGGTGAACCAGAAGACCGCCGCCCGCAAGGCCGCGCAGCAGGACAAGGTCGAGGCGCTGGCCCCGACCGACGAGGCCCCGGCGAACCGGTCGGACGACCAGGACGCCGAGCCGCCGGTGTCGGCGTCCGGTGACACCGCCGCTGCCCGCGAGGACAGCGACCTGGCCACCGAGGAAGGCAAGGCCTGAGTCAGGCCGTCGTCGGGCCCGGCATCCCCCACGGGGGTGCCGGGCCCGACTCGTCGAGGAGGTACGACGTGGAGGAGCGCACCCGGCTGCGGCTGGACGTCGCGTACGACGGGACCGGCTTCTCGGGGTGGGCCGCCCAGCCGGAGCGGCGCACCGTCGCCGGTGTGCTGGTGCAGGCGCTGGACCTGGTGCTCGGGGCCGGTGTCGCGGCCGGGCTGACGGTGGCCGGGCGCACCGACGCCGGGGTGCACGCCACCGGGCAGGTCTGCCACGTCGACGTGCCCGGCGAGGTGTGGCGGGCGCACGATGGCCGCCTGCTGCGTCGGCTGGCCCGGCTGCTGCCGGGCGACGTACGGGTACGCGCGATGAGTGTGGTGCCGGACAGCTTCGACGCCCGCTTCTCGGCGACCTTCCGGCGCTACGAGTACCGGGTGACCGACGCGCCCTGGGGCGTCGAGCCACTGCGCCGGCACGAGATCCTGGCCTGGCCGCGTGCGCTCGACGTCGACCGGCTCGCCGCCGCGGCGGCCGGGTTGGTGGGGGAGCACGACTTCGCCGCGTACTGCCGGCGCAAGGAGAACGCCACCACGCTGCGGGAGGTGACCCGACTGGACTGGCGGCGCGAGGCCGACGGCGTCCTGGTCGCCACCGTGCAGGCCGACGCGTTCTGCCAGGCGATGGTGCGCAGCCTGGTCGGCGCGATGCTGGTCGCCGGGGACGGGCGCCGGCCGGTCGAGTGGCCGGCCGGCCTGCTCACGCGGCGGGAGCGGTCCAGCGAGGTGACGGTGGCACCGGCGCACGGGCTGACCCTGGTGGCGGTCGGCTATCCCGACGATCCTGCCGAGTACGCCCGCCGGGCCGAGGCCACCCGACAGCTGCGGGTGCCGGCCGCGACCTGAGCCGCCTCCTCAGTTTCCGTTGTCGGGGCCCTGGTCGCCGGTGTCGTCGGTGGGCGTCGGGTTCGGCTGGGTGGCCGTTCCACCGGCTGCCCGCCGCTCCAGCACGTCACGGCTGAGGTGCATCTCCAGCATGTCGAAGAGGATCTCGCGGACCGTGGTGTCGCCGGAACGGACCGCCGCGCCGTCCGTGCGGGCCACCACCGCGTAGCCGAGGTAGTGGCCGCGTACCTGCCAGCCGACGCGGGCGGGTGCGGAGGTGATGACGTCGGTCCCGTCGCCGGCCGACATGCCCCGGAACCGGCCCTGCCGTGCGTCGAGCGCCTGCCGGATGCGGTCCCGGGCCCGTTCCGCACTGGACCGGTCGGTCAGGTTGAACAACCCGGCCGTGACCAGGTGCTCGCCGTCGGGCGTGCGCAGCGTGGCCCGGACCACCTGGTTGCAACCGAGCAGGGTCAGGGACTCGGCGACCTCGCCGGTGGCCGCGACCGCGCAGCTCGCGCTGGACTGGGTCCGCAGGACCTCGTAGCCGGCGTCGCTGCCGTCGATCGTCAGGGTGCTGGCCGGGAAGACCTCGCGGGCGGACAGCGGCGCGGAGTCGGTGTCCCGCGAGTCCAGGTCGCTGGCGGCGGGCTCGCTGCCCTGGGTGTCCTGCGGCTCGGCGGTGGGTGCCGCCTGCTGGCCGATGAACTGTCCACCGTCCATCAGGGCGCCGGCGGTGAGGCCGCAGAGCCCGAGCAGCACGAGTGCGGCGGCACCGCCGATCAGCACCTGCCAGGTGCGGTTGCCGCCGACGCGGGGCGGCGGCGCACTCACCGGTGTGGACGGTGGTGCGGCGGAGGTCTGCTCGTACCCGGTGAGAGACGTCGAGGCCGGTGCGGCGGTGCTCGACGCGTACACCCCGGAGGGCAGGGCCGGGTCGGGCTCCGGCAGGTGGGGCGCCTGCGGGCCGATCGGCTCCGGCGACGTGGCCAGCTCGGGCGGTGTGGCCAGCTCGGGCGGAGGCGGGGGTTCCGCGTCGGGGGCCGCTGCCGCCGAGGGCAGTAGGAGCTGGTTGGGGCGCGTCAGCGACGGTGTGGGGAAGCGCGACGGGGAGGGACCACCCGGACGGCGGGCGTCGCCGGCCGGGACCGACTCGGCATCGTCGTCGCCGTACTGGAGGTATGCGTCCTCATCGGAGTCGTACCGATACATGGTGACCAGAGTAAGGATTTTTACCCCATTAGTAGGCATTTTGCCGGATGTGCCGACGGTACGGACCACTCCCGTCGGTCCGGTCGGTACCGGCTCGGTGCGAGAATGGCTGGCGTGACCGGGGACCACTACTTCACCGCCGAACCGAGTACGCCCGCCCAGGCGCGCGAGGTGCAGTTCAGCGTCGCCGGCCGCGACTACGCCCTGGCGTCGGCGGGCGGGGTGTTCTCGGCCACCCGGCTGGACCCCGGCACCGCCGTGCTGCTGCGCAAGGCCGAGCTGCCGACGTCGGCCGACGGTCCGCTGCTCGACCTCGGCTCCGGGTTCGGGCCGATCGCCTGCGTCCTGGCCAGCGTGACGCCCGAGGCGACCGTCTGGGCGGTGGACGTCAACGAGCGGGCCCGGGAGCTGACCGCCGGGAACGCGCAACGGCTCGGCGTCGCGGACCGGGTACGGGTGGCCGCTCCCGAGGACGTGCCGGCGGACCTCGAATTCGCGCAGATCTGGTCCAACCCGCCGATCCGGATCGGCAAGGAGGACCTGCACCAGCTACTCGGCCGCTGGCTGCCGCGACTGGCCCCGGGCGGGGTGGCCTGGCTGGTGGTGGCCCGCCACCTCGGCGGCGACTCGCTGCACCGCTGGCTGGTCGATCAAGGCTGGCAGGTCGAGCGGCACGCCAGCCAGAAGGGCTTCCGGGTGCTCCGCATCACCCGCTGACCGTTCGGCGCGACTAATCGGTTGGCCACCCGGCCCGGCTCCGGCAGGATGCCGGCGTGGGATACGTCGACGTGGCAGCGGTCGGACACGTACTACCGGACGGGCGGGAACTCTTCACCGACGTGTCGTTCCGGGTCGGTGAGGGCGCCAAGGTGGCACTGGTCGGGCCGAACGGCGCCGGCAAGACCACCCTGCTGCGGATGGTCGCCGGTGACCTGCCGGTCCGCACGGGCACCATCGCGCGGGCCGGGGGCCTGGGCGTGATGAGCCAGTTCATCGGCATGATCGGCGACGAGTCGACGCTGGCCGACCTGGCCCTGTCGCTGGCTCCGCCGCCGCTTCGGGACGCGGGCCGCCGGTTGGCCGAGACCGAGGCGGCCATGCGCGCGGCCGAGCTGCGCGGCAAGTACAGCACCACCGCGGGCAAGGCCCAGCTCGCGTACGCGGACGCGCTGGCCGCCTGGGGCGAGACCGGCGGGTACGACGCCGAGGTGCTGTTCGACACCGTCGCCACCATCGTGCTCGACCTGCCGTGGGACACCGCCCGGCAGCGTCCGGTCCGCACCCTCTCCGGTGGACAGCAGAAGCGGTTCGCGCTCGAACTGCTGCTGCGCGGCCCGGAGGAGGTGCTGCTGCTCGACGAGCCGGACAACTTCCTCGACGTGCCCGGCAAGCGTTGGCTGGAGGCGCGGCTGCGGGAGTCCGCCAAGTCGGTGCTCTATGTCTCGCACGACCGAGAGCTGCTGGCGCACACCGCCGACCGGGTGGTCGCGGTGGAGGGCGGCAGCGCCTGGGTGCACCCGGGCGGCTTCGCCAGTTGGCACGAGGCTCGGGTGGCCCGCCATGCCCGCCTCGACGAGCTGCGCAAACGGTGGGACGAGGAGCACCACAAGCTGCGCGAGCAGATGCTGATGTACAAGCAGAAGGCGGCGTACAACTCGGACATGGCCTCCCGGTACCAGTCGGCGCAGACCCGGTTGCGCAAGTTCGAGGAGGCCGGGCCGCCGCCCGTACCACCGAAGGACCAGGACATCCGGATGCGGCTGGCCGGCGGCCGGACCGGCAAGCGGGCCCTGGTCTGCGAACAGCTCGAGATCGACGGTCTGACCTACCCGTTCGACCTGGAGGTCTGGTATGGCGACCGGGTGGCGGTGCTGGGCGCCAACGGCACCGGCAAGTCCCACTTCCTGCGCCTGCTGGCCCGAGGCGGCACTGACCCGGATCCGGCCAACGGCCCGGTCGACGGGGCGGCGGCGCTCGCGCCGGTGGCGCACGACGGGACGGCCCGGCTCGGTGCGCGGGTTCGTCCCGGGCACTTCTCGCAGACCCACGACCGGCCGGAGCTGATGGCGAAGACACTGGCCGAGATCCTGTGGCGGGGCGACGACCACCGCGCCGGCATGGACCGGCACGCGGCCATGGCCGCGCTCAGCCGGTACGAGTTGGCCGGGCAGGGCGACCAGCGCTTCGGCACACTCTCCGGCGGCCAGCAGGCCCGTTTCCTGGTGCTGCTGCTGGAGTTGTCCGGGGCGACCCTGCTGTTGCTCGACGAGCCGACGGACAACCTCGACCTGGCCTCGGCCGAGGCGTTGGAGGCCGGGTTGGCCGCGTTCTCCGGCACCGTGCTGGCGGTCACCCACGACCGCTGGTTCACCCGGACCTTCGACCGCTTTCTGCTGTTCAGAGGTGACGGTGAGGTGGTGGAGACGCCGGAGCCGGTGTGGGAGGTCGGGCGATCGACATAGGGTTGATCTCGTGACTGAGATGACCTATCGCCGGTTGGGCGACTCCGGGCTCGTGGTGTCCGTCGTGGGGATCGGCTGCAACAACTTCGGCCGCAAACTCGATCTGGACGGCACCCGCGCGGTGGTCGACGCCGCCCTCGACGTCGGGATCAACTTCTTCGACACCGCCGACATCTACGGCGAGCCGCACGGCGCGTCGGAGGCTCAGCTCGGCGCGGCCCTCAAGGGCCGTCGCGACGACGTGGTGATCGGGACCAAGTTCGGCATGTCGATGGGGGGTGACAACGGGCGGGACTTCGGCGTGCGCGGCTCGCGGCGTTACGTCATCCGGGCGGTGGAGGCGTCCCTGCGTCGCCTGGACACCGACTACATCGACCTGTATCAGTTCCACGAGCCCGACCCGGGCACCCCGATCGAGGAGACGCTCGCCGCCCTGGACGACCTGGTCCGGGCCGGCAAGGTGCGGTACCTGGGCAACTCCAACTTCGCCGGCTGGCAGATCGCGGACGCCGACTGGACGGCGAAGACCCGGGGGGCCGCCCGCTTCGTCAGCGCCCAGAACCACTACAGCCTGCTCAACCGGGACGCCGAGATCGAGGTGCTGCCCGCCTGCGAGCGGTTCGGCCTCGGCATGCTGCCGTTCTTCCCGCTGGCCAACGGACTGCTCACCGGCAAGTACAAGCGTGGCGAGGCGCCGCCGGCCGGCAGCCGCCTCGCCGGTGGCGGCCGGTACGCCCAGCGGCTGGCCGCTGCCGACTGGGACACCATCGAGGGCATCGAGGCGTACGCCGCCGAGCGGGGGGTCTCGATGCTGCACGTGGCGATCGGCGGACTGGCCGCCCAGCCGGCGGTGACCTCGGTCATCGCCGGAGCCACCACGCCCGACCAGGTGCGCGCCAACGCCGAGGCGGGCACCTGGCAGCCGGGTGAGGCGGACCTCAAGGCGCTGCGCGCGGTGCTCGACCGGTAGGGGACAGCGCACGCGAAGGGCCCCGCCCGGCGGACAGCCGGACGGGGCCCCGGGAACTCGCTTACAACTTCCGGCCAGGCGCGAGCCGGGTGGGATCGCCACCCAGCCGTCCGGTGCCGGCGACGGACTCGCCGTCGTTGGCGCGTACGCCCGCCTTGCTGGCCGTGCCGCCGAGCCGGACGATCATGGCATCGGTGTCCCGGACCAGCACGTCCCGGATCTCCGCCTCACCGACCAGAGAGGCGTCGGCGGCCAGCCCCCGGAACGCGGTGAGCTGGTTGATCGCCCGCTGGTCGTTACCGGCGGCCTCCGCCGTACGGGCGTTGGAGAGCCGGTTCGACAACTGGGTGTGCGCCCGAGCGGAGAGTCGACCCGTCGCCTTGAACCGGTCCAGCAGGTTCTGCATGTCCCGGAACGAGGTGGTGACGAAGAACCGGACCGTCGTGGTGGTGGCGTTGCCCGCCTTGTCGGTCGCGGTCACGGTCAGCTCGTGCAGCCCCAGCGGCAGCTCGTACATCGCCTGAAGGGTGCCGCTGACGTACGGGCGGTCGTCGAGCCGGCCGACCACGGTGGCGATCCCCGAGGTGGGGTCCACCGCCTGCCAGGACACTCGAACGTCCTGGCTGTCGCCGTAGAGCTGGCCGTCGGCGATGCCGGAGACCAGCAGCGTCGGCTTGGTGCCGTCGATCCGGACCACCGCCGACTTGAGCGTCTCGGCGTTGCCCACGGTGTCGGTGGCCCGGTAGAGCAGCTCGTGGGCCCCGTCGCCGCTGATCTCCACCGGCTCGGTGTACGGCGTCCAGTCACCGCCGTCCAGCGACCACTCCAGCGACCTGACCCCGGAACCGGCGTCGGTCGAGGAGAGCACCACCGGGATCGTGCCGTCGTGCCAGCCCGCGTCGTTCGCCGGGGCGAACGCCGCGGTGCTGACCGGCGCGGTGGTGTCGATGCGGACGTCGACCGTCTTGGTCTCCTCCACGTTGCCGGCCTCGTCGACCGAGCGGAACCGCAGCTCGTGCTCGCCGTCCCCGGAGACCGCCACCGGAGCCGTGTAGGCGGTCCAGGTGTCGGCGTCGTCGAGCTGGTACTCGGTGCGGGCCACCCCGCTGCCGCCCTCGTCGGTGGCGGTCAGCGTGACCGTCGTCGGGCCGGTGTACCAGCCCTCAACCGGCGTGCCGGCGACCTCGGCGGTGGTCACCGGTGCGGTGTCGTCGACCGTGCCGGTGCTCAGCCGGAAGTAGTCGAACGACACCTGCTTCGAGGCGGTCTGGTTGCCGCCGAGGGCGAACAGGCCCACCTTCGGGGTCGGCCCGACCGCCGCGTTGGTCAGCTCGGTCAGCGTCGTCCAGGTGCTGCCGTCCGCCGAGTACGACGCGGTGAAGGTGTCACCGGTGCGGGCCAGCCGCAGGTGCCACACCGACTCGGTCAGGCCCTCCGCGCCGGGCTGCGGGTTCTGGATCGCCCCGTCGATCTCGCTACGGAGCTCGATCCGTCGCGACACCGGCGAGCCGGCCTGGTTGTCGACGACGAAGTCGAACTTGACGTAGTTGTCGTCGTCGCCGTACACGATCAACCCGCCCTGCTGGTACTGCTCGTCCAGCAGGCTGCCGTCGACCTTCGTCTCCAGCGTCCAGTCGCCGTCCGGCGCGTTCTGCAGGATGAAGTTCGTCGGCCCGGTGTTGTCGGTGCCGTAGATGTCACCGTTGGGCACGTCGATGCGCAACGTCCCGTCGGCCACCAGGTAGGCGGTGGCGTCCTCCCGGAGGATCGCGTTCCACCGGCACTTGTCCAGCGCCGCGCCGGTGAACTCGTCGGACGGGTCGACCGGTCCGGCCGGCTCGTCCGGCGTCACCTGGAACCAGTCGAACGCGGCGTCCACCACTGGCGCGGTGGTGCCGCCGTTGAGGGCGAACAGACCGATCCGGGGGTTCTCGATGCCCTCCAGCGCCGCCGCCCGACCGACCGGGGTGAAGGTCAGCCCGTCGGACGAGAGCGCGGCGGTCAGGCTGGTGCCGTCGCTGCTGATCCTCAGGTGGACGGTGTCACCGTCCGGAGCCGCCGTGCTGTCGGCACCCTCGTTGCGAGGCGTACCCGCGGTCTCCCGGATGAACTCCACCCGCCGGCTGCCGTTGTAGAGCAGGTCCAGCTTGGCGTAGTTGTCGTCGTCGCCGTAGACCAGCAGACCGGCCTGCTGGTAGTCGGCCGTGACCGGCAGGGTCACCTTGGTGGTCGCCGACCAGGCACCCGAGGGCGCCGGCTGGAGCACCAGGTTGGTGGCGTCGTTGCGGCTGCCGTACAGGTCACCGGCCGAGGTGGGCAGGCGCAGCGCGCCGTCGCTGACGGACAGGAGTTGGTTCTCCCGCACCACGCTGGTCCAGCGCTCCCGGTCCAGGGTGGTGCCGCCGAAGTCGTCCGAGCGCGTGCCGACGCAGGAGGTGTTCGGCGCGTCGACCCGGACCGGCACGGTGGCGTACGAGAACGCGCCCCGGCTGTCCGTCACCGTCAGGGTGGCGGTGAAGTTGCCGGGCCGCTCGTACGTGTGCTCGGCCTGGAGCGTGTCGGCGGTGCCACCGTCACCGAAGTCCCACTCGTACGTCAGCGGGGTGTCGCCCTCCGGGTCCACGGCCGTGCCGCCGAACGCGATGGTGACCGGCGCGGTGCCGGTGCCCGGCGTGGCGGTGGCGGTGACCGTCGGCGGGGCGTTGTCGGTGACGCCCTTGCCGACGAAGTCCGCCCAGTTGACGTTGAACAGCGAGCCGGAGCCGCCGCTCGGGTGCCGGGCCACGAAGAACAGCGATCCACTCGCCGGCCCGGTGACCTCTGCGGTGACGTCGGTGTACGTCTGCCAGTCACCGGTGCCCGGAACGGTGGCCGTGGCGACCACCGGTCCGTCGACCGCGCCGGCCCGGACCTCGATCACACCGCCCTCCACGCCCGAGGAGGCGCGGAACCGGATCTCGTCGATCTCGGTCAGGTCGGCCGGGTCCACCGACCACCAGTCACCGTCCTCGATGAAACTGATGTTCTCGCCGCCGCCCGCGGTGTCGCCGGTGGTCTCCCGCTGCACGCCGGGCTCACCGCCGCCGGTGCCGTCCGCGGTGCGGCCGGTGTCGCTGAAGTACTCGGCCTGCTTGCGCTTCGGCTGGAGGATCTCGATGATCCGGCCGGTCAGCGGACTGGCGCCGCCGGAGCCACCCTTGTCGGTGTAGGTCGCCTCCAGGACGGTGAAGACGTCCGCCTCGGCGCCGTGCCCGGCGGCGAGCTGGGTCTGCACCGTGCCGCTGCACCCGGTGTGCTGTTCCAGCGGGTGCGCGTGCTCGTCGTGCCCGAGCAGCACCTGGAGCTGGACGTCGGCGCAGTCGATCTCGCCGTCCTCCGGGTCGGTCACGGTGATCGAGTACTTGACCTGGTCGCCCCAGTTGAAGAAGCCACCGTTGGGCGGGAACTCGATCTCCACCGTCGGCGCGGTGTTGCCCACGGTCACCGGGACGTTCGCCACCGCCGTACGGCCGTTGGGATTGGTCACGGTGAGCTGGGCGGTGTAGTTGCCGGCCTCGGCGTACGTGTGGGTGGGGTTCGCCTCGGTGGAGGTGCCGCCGTCGCCGAACGCCCAGGAGTACGTCAGCACGCCGCCGTCCGGGTCACGTGACCCGGCACTGGAGAACTCGACCGTCAGCGGCGCCGGGCCGGAGGTCGGTTCGGCGGAGGCCACTGCGATCGGGGCCCGGTCACCGGCGATGTAGTCGATCCGGTAGACGCCGGAGTTGTCGTTGTTGCCGCCGAAGCCGCTGCCCCACTCGATCAGGTACATCGCGCCGTCGGGGCCGAACTCGAAGTCCATCGGCCGGATGAAGGTCATCCCGGTGAGCAACTGGTTGATGTCGACCAGTTCCCGCCCGTCGGCGCTGACCTGCATCGTGTACATCTTGGACTGGTTCCACTCGCCGAGCAGCGCCTTGCCGTCGTAGTACGCCGGCCACTTGCGGTCCGAGTCGAGGTCGGCGTCGTACCGGTAGACCGGGCCGCCCATCGGCGCGCCGCCGCCACCGATCTCCGGGAACCGGGGGTCACCCGCGTAGCCGTAGTCGACGGTGGCCGCGATGGCCGGCGGCAGGTTGGTCAGGCCGGTGTTGTTCGGCGAGTTGTTGACCACGGCGGCGCAGTCGAACTTCGGCCCGCTCGGGCCGGACGGGAACTGGTAGTCGTTGTACGCCTGGTTCCCGCCGTGGCAGTACGGCCAGCCGTAGTTGCCGGCCTCGGCCACGATGTTCCACTCGACCAGACCGGCCGGGCCACGGTTCGGGTTGGCCGAAGCCGCGTCCGGACCGTAGTCGGCGACGTAGAGGGTGTCGGTGGCCGGGTCGATGCCGATCCGGAACGGGTTGCGGAAGCCCATGCCGTAGATCTCCGGCCGGGTCTTCTCGGTGCCCGGCGGGAACAGGTTGCCCTCCGGGATGGTGTACGTCCCGTCGTCCTCCGGGTGGATCCGCAGGACCTTGCCGCGCAGGTCGTTGGTGTTGCCGGAGGTGCGCTGCGCGTCGTAGTCGGCACGGCCCGGACGCTCGTCGATCGGCGTGTACGCGTCCGACTGGAACGGGTTGGTGTTGTCCCCGGTGGCCAGATAGAGGTTGCCGGCCGAGTCGAACGTCATGGTGCCGCCCGCGTGGCAGCAGGTGTTGCGCTGGGTGTCGACCTGAAGGACGACCTTCTCGGAGGCCGCGTCGATCGCGTCACCGCTCACCGTGAACCGGGACAGCACGTTGCGCGCCACCCCGTCGTTGGGCGCGTAGTAGAGGTAGACCCAGTTGTTGGTGGCGAAGTCCGGGTCGAGGCGGATGCCGATCAACCCATCCTCGTTGCCGGTGAAGACGTCGAGGTCGATGGCGGTGACCGTGTTGCCGGTGTCCGGCTTGACGATCTGCACCCGGCCGTCGCGCTCGATGTAGAAGACCCGGCCGTCCGAGGCCACGTCCAGCTCCATCGGGTTGCTGGTGTTGCTGTCCAGCGTCACCTTCTCGAAGCTGGCGGTCAACGAGGCGCCACAGTCGGCGTCCTGCGCCCCGGCCGCGGTCCGGATGCCGCCGAGCAGGTGGCCGAGGAACTGCGGCTCCGCGTACGACTCGTTGGTGTGGCCGCCACCGGTGTACCAGGCCCGGCCGCCGTCGTAGTCCTGGCACCAGGCGATCGGGTGGTCGTGACCCATCGCGCCGGAGCCGGGGGAGTAGCTGGTCTCGTCCAGCGTGGCCAGCACGTGCACCTTGCCGCGGGGGTTGGTGCGGTAGTTGTACCACTCGTCGAACCGGGACCAGCGATCCGGCAGATCCGCCGTGGACGGGTGGGCCGGGTCCTCCACCTTGACCGTGGCCTGCTGGTTGGCCGGGTGGCTGTTGAAGTACGCCCCGACCAGACCGCCGTACCACTCCCAGTCGTACTCGGTGTCGGAGGCGGCGTGGATGCCGGCGTACCCGCCACCGGCCCGGATGTAGCGCTCGAACGCCGCCTGCTGGTCGGCGTTGAGCACGTCACCGGTGGTGGAGAGCCAGATCACGGCCTGGTATCCGGCGAGGTTCTGGTCGGTGAAGGCAGTGCTGTCCTCGGTGGCGTCGACGGTGAACCCGTGTTCCGCGCCGAGCTGCTGGATGGCGGCGATGCCGACCGGGATCGAGCCGTGCCGGAAGCCTGCGGTCTTGGAGAAGACCAGCACCGAGAACGGGTCTGCGTCGGCCTGCGGGGCCGGTGCCTGGGCGACCGGGACGGTCCGGGCGGGGGCGGCCTGGGTGGCGGGTGCGCCGGCGAGCGTGGTCGCGGCCAGTCCGAGGGTGAGAAGGGTGGCGGTCATGGGCACGCGCATGCGGCGTGGTCGGAACACTCCGGTCTCCTTGGTCCTTGCCGGACAGGGGTCGCGGGGGCCGGCTCGCCGAAGACCGTCCCTGATGGAGCCGCAGCCGGAGGGCCGTGCCAGGGCTTCCGTTGCGGCATTATGTCGAATCGCTGAACAAATTAATTCCGCTGAATCGATCCATGGCAAGGTCTCGATGGATAACGTTTCGGCATCGGTGGGCTGTAATTACCGTTTATATGTACGAAGCACGCGTTCCGTCGATGAAAGGAGGGGTCCCCTGCTAACGCCTGCGGTATAGGAAGGGACCCCTGCTAACACCTGAGGCAGAGCCGTCGTCCCTGCGGGACGCACCTTGGCAGGTCAGCGGATCTGTCGTACGGTGGCCACGCAAGTGACCCACGGGAGCCCGGTCGACCGGGCTGAGAGGGGGGCTGTGAGCCCCCGACCGTCGAACCTGATCCGGGTAATGCCGGCGCAGGGAGGAGAGTTGCCGTGCCGTCCCTGGGACGACTGCATCTGATCACCGACACCCGGCCCGGGCGGGATCCGCTCGCCGTGCTCCGGGCCGTACTCCCGGTGGCGCGTACCGAATTGCTGGTGCAGGTCCGGGTGGAGGACTCCGCGACCGACCGCGAGGCGTACGACCTGACCCGACGGGTGCTCGCCCTCTGCGCGCCGTACGCGGTCGACTGCCTGGTCAACGACCGGCTGCACGTGGCGTTGGCCACCGGTGCGGCCGGTGGCCACGTCGGTGCGGACGACCTGCCGGTCGCGGCGGCGCGGCAGGTGCTCGGCCCGGCCGCCGTGCTGGGCGCCACCGCCCGCGAACCGGCCTCGGCAGCCGAGGCGGTCGGCGCCGGCGCGAGCTACCTGGGCGTCGGACCGTGCCGGGCCACCACCACCAAGGACGGGCTGCCGCCGGCGATCGGCGTCTCCGGGGTACGTGCCGTGGCCGAGGCGGTCACCGTGCCGGTGTACGCCATCGGCGGGGTGACGGCGGCGGACGTGCCCGCGCTGCGCGCCGCCGGGGCGTACGGGGTGGCGGTGGTCGGTGCGCTCTCCACCGCCGTCGATCCCGCGCGCGTCGCGGGCGAGCTGATCGGGGCGTTGACGTGTTAGCAGGGGGCCCTTCCTATACCGGAGGCGTTAACAGGGGGCCCTTCCTTCCACCGGACGTGGCGGTGGTCGGTGGGGGACCGATCGGGCTGGCGATCGCCTGGCGGTGTGCGGCGCGCGGATTGCGGGTGGTGGTGCACGATCCCGCGCCGGGCTCGGGCGCCTCGCACGTCGCCGCCGGGATGCTCGCGCCGGTGGCCGAGGCGTACTTCGGCGAGCACGAGCTGACCGCCCTGCTCACCGAGTCGGCCGCCCGCTGGCCGGCGTTCGCCGCCGAGCTGACCGAGGCGACCGGCGTCGACATCGGCTACCGCACCGAGGGCACGCTGATGGTCGGGCTGACCGCAGACGACCTCGCCGAGGCGCGTCGACTCTGGGCGTACCAGCAGGGACTGGGGTTGCCGGTGACGCCGCTGCGACCCTCGCAGCTGCGCGACCGCGAGCCGGCGCTCGCCGTCCGGGTCCGTGGTGGGGCGCTCGCCGCCACCGATCACCAGGTCGACCCGCGCCGACTGGTGCCGGCGCTGCGACTCGCCGCCGAGCGGGCCGGTGCGACGGTGGTCCCGGAGCCGGTGCGGACACCGGCCGACGTCCGCGCCGGGGTGACGGTGGTCGCCGCCGGCTGCGGCTCGGCCGCGCTCACCGGGTTGCCGGTCCGCCCGGTGAAGGGCCAGGTGCTGCGGCTGCGCGCGCCCGACGGCGGTCCGCCGGGCTTCCGGCACGTCATCCGGGGGTACGCCGACGGCGAGCACGTCTATCTGGTGCCCCGCGCCGACGGCGAGGTGGTGGTCGGGGCGACCGTCGAGGAGCGCTCCGACCTGGCGGTCGGTGCCGGTGCGGTGCTGCGGCTGCTGCGTGCCGCGACCGACCTGCTGCCGGAGCTGGCCGAGTACGACCTGGTGGAGGCGATCGCCGGGCTGCGCCCCGGCACCCCGGACAACGCCCCGATCCTGGGTCCGTTGCCGGGCCGGCCGGACGTGCTGGTCGCCACCGGTCACCACCGGCACGGCATCGTGCTCACCCCGGTGACCGCCGACCTGATCGCCGACCTGGTGACCGGTGGTTCCCCCGACGCGATCGGCAGCCCGTTCCGCCCCGAACGCTTCGTCGCCGCCGGATCGGGCGAGGGCTTCGGCGCGTCCGGCGACGCCACCCGACCCACGCAGTGAACGGAGGAGTCCTGATGGAGTTGACGGTGAACGGTGTCGGGCGCAGCGTGCCGGACGAGGTCACGGTCGCCGAGCTGGTCCGGGACGTGACCCCGCAGCAGCGCGGCGTGGCGGTGGCGGTCAACGGCGAGGTGGTGCCGCGTACCGACTGGCCGGCGACGGTGCTGCGGGGCGGCGACCGGGTCGAGGTGCTCAGCGCCGCCCAGGGCGGGTGAGCGGGATGGACCGCACACCGTCGATCGACGGGTACGAGACGGACTCCGGGACGAAGGGCTTCGAGCTGGGCGGCGTCCGGTTCGGTTCCCGGCTGGTCCTCGGCACCGGCGGAGCCGCCAACCTGCACGTGTTGGAGCAGGCCATCCGCGCCTCCGGCACCGAGCTGGTCACGCTGGCGTTGCGCCGGGTGGACACCGTGGCGGTCGGCTCGGGTGGCCTGCTCGACCTGCTGGACCGCTGTGGCGTACGTCTGCTGCCGAACACGGCCGGCTGCTACACCGCCGGTGAGGCGGTGAAGGTGGCCCGGCTGGCCCGGGACGCGTTCGACACCGACTGGGTCAAACTGGAGGTGATCGGCGACGAGCGCACGCTGCTGCCCGACGGGGTGGAGTTGCTGCGCGCCGCCGAGGAACTGGTCGACGACGGGTTCACCGTGCTGCCGTACACGTCGGACGATCCGGTGCTGGCCCGGCGGCTGGCCGACGTGGGCTGCGCGGCGGTGATGCCTGCCGGCGCGCCGATCGGTTCCGGGCTGGGCGTCAACAACCCGCACCACATCCGGTTGATCCGTCAGGACGTGACGGTCCCGGTGATCCTGGACGCGGGCATCGGCACCGCCTCGGACGCGGCCCTTGCCATGGAGCTGGGCTGCGACGCGGTCCTGCTGGCCAGCGCCGTCACCCGGGCCGCGGACCCGGTGGCGATGGCCACCGCGATGCGGTACGCGATCGAGGCGGGCCGCCTCGCGTACGGCGCGGGACGAATTCCGCGTCGCTTCCACGCGCTCGCCTCCACCCCCGACGACGGTCGACCCGACCTGTGACCCGCCACCTCGCCGATCGTGGTGCGAAACCGACCCTCCAGAAGCCGTTTCGCACCAAGATCCAGCCGGTCTCGGGTGTAGTGCTGCTGACGGATCGCCGGGCGGTGCGGGGGGACCTGTGCGATGTGGTGGCGCAGGCGGTCGCCGGGGGAGTGCGGTGCGTGGTGCTGCGCGAGAAGGACCTGCCGCGTGCCGAGCGCCTGGTGCTCGCCGCCGAGCTGCGACCGATCCTGGCCGAGGCGGGCGGCACCCTGATCGTCGCCGGCCCCGACCCGCTCCTGCCCGAGACCGAGCCCGCCCCACGGATCCCCAGCACCTTCGGCGGGGCATTCGTCGCGCTCCACCTTCCGGCCGCCGGTCCGTACCCGCCACCCGTCGCCGACCTGGTCGGCCGCTCCTGCCACGACGAGGCGGAGCTGGACCGACTCACCACCGAGGACTACGTGACCCTGTCACCGGTCTTCCCCACCCGTAGCAAACCCGGCTACGGCCCACCGCTGGGCCCCGACGGTCTGGCCGCCCTGGCGAGTCGCAGCCCGGTGCCCGTTATCGCTCTCGGCGGCATCGAGACTCCCGCCCAGGTCCGCGCCTGCCTGGAGGCCGGTGCCAGCGGCGTGGCCGTACAGGGCGCCATCATGCGCGCCCGAGACCCCCGGCAGGTCGCCACCACCCTCACCACCCCGGCCCAGCGATGACCCCCACCCCGCCAGCCTCTCCCAAGGCAGGACACCCGAAGCCGCCACCGATCCGTCTCGACGGGCGACGACCCCGACGGGGCTGCGGCCGACCGTGCCCACGCAGGGATCAAGCCTGACCGCCCGGAGTGGGCACGGTCGGCCGCAGCCCCAAACCGCAACCAGAGCAAGAACAAGCCAAGAGGAGACACGTGAGAACCCCAACGACCGTCCTCACCGTCGCCGGTTCGGACTCCGGTGCCGGTGCCGGCATCCAGGCCGACCTCAAGGTCTTCGCCGCGCTCGGCGCGTACGGCACGAGTGTGCTCACCGCCGTGACCGCGCAGAACACCCGGGGCGTGGACGCGGTGCTGCCGTTGCCGCCGCAGACGGTCAGCGACCAGTTGGACAGCGTGTTGTCCGACTTCACGGTGCGCGCGGTCAAGACCGGGATGCTCGGTACGCCGGCCGTGGCGGGTGCGATCGCCGAGGCGGCGGAGGCCGGTCGACTGCCGCAGCTCGTGGTCGATCCGGTGCTGGTGGCCACCAGTGGACACCGGCTCGGGGTGGTGGAGGCGGTGGAGCGGCTGCTCCCGTACGCCCGGGTGGCGACGCCGAACAGCGCGGAGGCCGCCGCCCTCACCGGGGCGCCGGTGACCGGCGTGGCGGAGATGACGGCGGCGGCGCGGGCGCTGGCGGCGGGCGGTGCCGAGTGGGTGATCGTGACCGGCGGTGACGTGGACACCGGCGACGAGGCGGTGGACGTGCTGCACGGTCCGGACGGCACGACGGTGCTGCGGGCCCCCCGGGTGCCGACCCGGCACACCCACGGCACCGGTTGTTCGTTCTCGGCGGCGACCGCCGTGCGGCTGGCACTGGGCGATCCGGTGCCGGTGGCGGTCGCCGCCGCCAAGGAGTACGTGACCCGCGCGCTGGCCGGTGCGCGGGACTGGGAGTTGGGCGCGGGACGCGGCCCGATGGACCACTTCGGCTGGTCCGCTTAGGCGAGGGAGGCTGTCATGCAGGCACGTCGCAAGGTCTATGTCGAGGGTTCGCGACCGGACGTCCGGGTGCCGTTCGCGGAGGTCGAGCTGACCGGGGACAACCCGCCGGTCCGGTTGTACGACACCGCCGGGCCGGGTTCGGACCCGGAGGTCGGCCTGCCGCCGCTGCGGGGGCCGTGGATCGCCGAGCGGGGCGACGTGGCCCCGGTACGCGGTGCCGGTACCCCGTTGGGCGGGGCGGACGGCAAACGGCCGACGCAGCTCGCGTACGCGCGGGCCGGGATCGTCACGCCCGAGATGGAGTTCGTGGCGATCCGGGAGGGGATGACGCCGGATTTCGTCCGGGACGAGATCGCGGCCGGTCGGGCGGTGCTGCCGCTGAACATCAACCACCCGGAGTGCGAGCCGGCGATCATCGGCAAGGCGTTCCTGGTCAAGGTCAACGCCAATATCGGCACCTCGGCGGTGACCTCCTCGGTGGCCGAGGAGGTGGAGAAGCTGACCTGGGCCACCCGGTGGGGCGCGGACACCGTGATGGACTTGTCCACCGGCAAGCGGATCCACGAGACCCGCGAGTCGATCGTGCGCAACTCGCCGGTGCCGATCGGTACGGTGCCGATCTACCAGGCGTTGGAGAAGGTCGGCGGCGACCCGGTGAAGCTGACCTGGGAGGTGTTCCGGGACACCGTGATCGAGCAGGCCGAGCAGGGCGTGGACTACATGACGGTGCACGCCGGGGTGCTGCTGCCGTACGTGCCGCTGGCGGTCGACCGGGTGACCGGCATCGTGTCGCGGGGCGGTTCGATCATGGCGGCCTGGTGCCTGGCGCACCACGAGGAGAACTTCCTCTACACGAACTTCCGGGAACTGTGCGAGATCCTGGCCCGCTACGACGTGACGTTCTCGCTCGGTGACGGGCTGCGCCCCGGTTCGATCGCGGACGCCAACGACGAGGCCCAGTTCGCCGAGCTGCGGACGTTGGGCGAGCTGACCCGGATCGCCTGGGAGTACGACGTGCAGGTGATGATCGAGGGTCCGGGCCACGTGCCGATGCACAAGATCAAGGAGAACGTGGACCTACAGCAGGAGTGGTGCCACGAGGCGCCGTTCTACACGCTCGGTCCACTGACCACCGACATCGCGCCCGCGTACGACCACATCACCTCGGCCATCGGCGCGGCGATGATCGGCATGTTCGGCACCGCGATGCTCTGCTACGTCACGCCCAAGGAGCACCTGGGGCTGCCGGATCGCGACGACGTCAAGGCGGGGGTCATCGCGTACAAGATCGCGGCGCACGCGGCGGACCTGGCCAAGGGGCACCCGGGCGCGCAGGCCTGGGACGACGCGCTCTCCAAGGCGCGGTTCGAGTTCCGATGGGAGGACCAGTTCAACCTCTCGCTGGACCCGGAGACGGCGCGGTCGTACCACGACGCCACGCTGCCCGCCGAGCCGGCGAAGACCGCGCACTTCTGTTCGATGTGCGGGCCGAAGTTCTGCTCCATGAAGATCAGTCAGGACCTCAAGGAGTACGCCGCCCAGGGGATGCAGGACAAGTCCGAGGAGTTCCTCGCCTCCGGCGGGCGGGTCTACCTGCCGTTGGCCTGACAGTCGCGGCTGGTTACTCCCGATGGTGCCGGCCGGTCGGCCGCAGCCGTCGGCGGGTCTCTTTCGGGAGCGGCTCGTCGTCGGACGACGGGCGGCCGAGTCCGGCCACCCAGTCCACGTACTCCTCGTCCTGCTCGGCCAGCGGTTCCTCCTGCTCCGCGGGGTCGGTCTCTGCGGGGCGGGGCCGGCTGCGCCGGAACAGGCCCCGCCGGCCCTTCTCACGGTCGTGCTTCTGCGGGGCCGGCTCGGCGCGCGGGGTCGGCGGTTTGGTGAACGCGGCCGTCAGGTCGCGGGCGGCCGCCGCCGGGTCGGTGGAGACAGCCGGTGCCGAGCTGGCGAAGGCCGCCGAGACGTCCCGGGCGGCGGTCGCCGGGTCGGGGCCGGCGCTCGACTCGACCCGGTCGGTGTCGCCATCCGCATCCGACGGTCCGGCGGTGCCCGGCCCGCTCGGTGACGCGGCCTCGTTCGCCGGGTCGGGGCGGCGGGCCGGCGCGAAGGCGTTCCAGGTCTCCGTCGTGTTCAGGTCGGGCATCGGGAGGCGGTGCCGGGGCCAGGGCGCGCTCTCCGGCCCTTCGACCGGACGGGCGGCCGGTGTCACGGCGCTGCCCGGTAGACCGCCGCTGCCCGGCGCGTCGGCGTGGACAGTCGGACCAGGATCGGTTCCCGGGGGTACGGGCGTGGCGTCGGCGGCATCCGTACCACCGGCCTGGCTGGGTACCGAGGTCCGGTCCGTGTGCTCGGTCGGGCTCGGAGCGTCGAACGGGCTCGGCGACCGGGTCTGGTCGCCGTCCCGGGTCGCGGGCACGGCTCGGTTCGGTGCCTGGGCCAGGGGGCGCGGTGTGCGGGTACGTCGGGGCGCCCGGTCCATCGTGCCCGTAGCCGGGGTGAGGTCACCGCCGTCGCCTACCGGGTCGGGTCCGGTCGCACCGCTCGCCGCCGGGTCCGTCGCCTGCACCGCAAGGGCCGGCGTCCCGACGACGGCGGAACTGACAGTGTCGGCGCGGACACCGTCGGGGCGGACAGTGTCGGGGCCGCCGACGCTGGACCCGCTACCGATTGGTCCGGCGGTGGTGGGTCCGGCGGCGGTGGGTCCGACGGAGGAGGTGGGGCCGGCGGTGGTGGCCGTGTCGAGATCAGAGGGCGTGGCCGCGTCGTGGTCGGCGGTGTCTGCGGCGCTGGTGGCGGAGTCGGAGTCAGCGGCGGGGGAGGTGCCGGACGCGGTCTCGACGGAGGCGGGTTCGGCCGCGGTGGGACCGGCGTCGATGTCCGACTCGTCCGGTCCGCTGACGCCGGTGGTCGACGGGGCGCCGATGGTCGACGGGGCGCCGGTGGGCGAGTCCTCGGATGCCGCGAGGGAAGCGGTGCCGTCGACGGCCGGTGCGACGTCACCGTCGATGGTCGGGCCGATGGCGAGGGGAAGTCCGGGTCCCGGCGCGGTCTCGGATGCCGGGGCGATCGGCAGGCTGCCCGGCGCGGCGGGCACCGGGGGAGCCGGCTCACCGGGCCAGTGCCAGTGGGGTGGCGACGTGTCGCCGGTGACGGGCAGGTCGGGCCTGGTGTGCGTACCGCCGGGCGGGTCGGCCACCACGACGGCACCGGCGGCTTCCTCCGTGCCGGCACCTGTGCCGGCTGGGCGGTCGGCCTGCGTCGGCAGGGTGGGGGAGGCCGGCAGGGGCTGGAGGATCGCGGTCGGTTCGATGGCGGTCCCGGCGGTGTCGCGGTCGAGGACGGCGAGAGGGAGCAGCGCGGCGGCGGCCGACCCGAGGGCACCGACCGCGACCGCGATCAGGGCGCCGTAGTAGGGCGCGAGCTGGTACCGGTCGCTCGCGTCACCGGGCCCGGCGGCCAGGTAGGCGAACGCCACCAGGATCGGCCCGGCCACCCCGCTCGGTCCGCTGATCAGCGGCGGCTGGCCGCGCCACCGGGCCAGGGCACCGGTCGCGGCACCGGCCAGCAGGCTGAGTAGCGGCAGGAGGAGCAGGGCCAGGCGCTGCGCCGCGTCGGTGGAGAGCCAGCTCGGTTCCAGCACGCCGAGGCGTACCGGGGTCAGTGGCCCGGTCGCCGCGAGCGACGGCGCGACCGACAGCAGCGCGAGCAGCCAGACCGTGCCGGCGATGCCGGCCATGTTCCAGGCGAAGGCTCGCCGGAGCAGGGCGGCCAGCGCGGCGCCCGCGCCCACCACCGCACCGAGGACGGCGCAGATGGCGACGGCCCAGACCGGGTCGACCGAGACGAGTTCGACAGCGCGGGCCGGTCGCATGCACAGCGGTGCCACCACGACGGCGCCGAGCGCGGCGCTGCACGCCACGGCCAGTTGGCGATGCGTACCGGTGAGCCCGCCGTGGCGCTCGGCGAGACGTTCGGTGAGTACGGCACCGACGACGGCGGCGTTCGCCGCGAACCACCCGGCCCAGACGAGTTGGGCCGGCCACTGGTTGACTGTGGTGCCGGTGAAGGCGCCGGTGAGGCGAAGAATGCCGAAGCCGAAGGCGACGCCCAGCTGACCGGCGGCGGCCAGCAGGCTGACGCCGAACGCCGTGAGCAGTAGCCGGCTCAAGGTCCGATGGGCCATGGTCGGCACGTTACGGTCCGTGGCGGCCGATCGCCACCGGCGCGCCGTGGGACGGCTGCTACCTGCGCCCGGCGGGTCTACTTGAGCTCGACCAGGTGAGCCGGGTATGTCGTGTCGCCGACGCTGGTCAGCAGGTGCACCGCCTCATCGGGTCCCCGACAGTCGGGGCAGCACCTCGGCCGCGATCAGCTCCAGGTGGTCCAGGTCGTCGAGGTCGACCAACCGCAGGTGTACGCGGGCGGTCCCGACGGCCGCGAACTCGCCGATCCGGTCGACCAGTTGTTCCGGAGAGCCGACCACCGCCTCCTCGGGCGGGAGGGCGCTGGTCACGTGCAGGGGTGCCGCCCGTCGTCGGGCCTGGGCGTCGGTGCGTCCGATCGCCACCGCGATGCCGGCGGAGAGCACCAGCGGTGCCCGTCCGGTGTCGGCGCGGTCGACCCGGTCGCATGCCTCGCGTACCCGCTCGTATGCCTCGGCGGTCCGGGCGACGTCGGTGAAGGGCACGTTGAACTCGTCGGCGAAGCGGGCCGCCAGGTCCGGGGTGCGCTTGGGACCGCGTCCGCCGATGATGATCGGCGGCCCCGGGCTCTGCACCGGCTTGGGCAGCGCCGGGGCGTCCACCAACTGGTAGTGGTCGCCGCTGTAGCTGTACGTGCTGCCCGACGGGGTGCGCCACAGTCCGGTGAGTACGTCGAGCTGCTCGGTGAGTCGGTCGAAGCGTTCGCTGGTGCCGGGGAACGGGATGCCGTACGAGGTGTGCTCGCGGGCGTACCAGCCGGCGCCGATGCCCAGCTCGACCCGGCCGCCGCTCATCTGGTCGACCTGGGCCGCCATCACCGCGAGCGGGCCGGGCAGCCGGAAGGTCGCGGAGGTGACCAGGGTGCCGAGTCGGATCCGGCGGGTCTCCCGGGCGAGCGCAGCGAGCGTCAGCCAGGCGTCGGTCGGGCCGGGCAGCGCGGGCCCGTCGCTCATCGACTGGTAGTGGTCGGCGCGGAGGAAGCCCTCGAAGCCGCCGTCCTCGGCGAGTCGGGCGAAGCGGAGCTGGTCGTCGTAGCTGGCGCCTCGATGCGGCTCGGTGAAGACGGTGACCCGCACGGCTACCTCGGCGAGCCGGCGGCCGCCGGGTGGTCCCGCTCCATGAGCAGCTCGTGCAGGTCGGCGCTGACCTGGGCGACTTCTGCCAGGTGCGCGTTTCGGCCGAGGGTACGGGGGCGGGGGATGGTCACGTCGACGATCTTGCGGACCCGGCCGGGGCGCGGGCTGAGCACGACCACCCGGTCGGCCAGCAGCACCGCCTCGTCGATGGAGTGGGTGACGAAGACGACCGTGGCGCGGTTGCGCATGTGCACCCGCTGCAACTCCCCGGACAGTTCCTCCCGGGTGAGCGCGTCCAGGGCCGAGAAGGGCTCGTCCATCAGCATCACGCGGGGGTCGCCGATCAGGGACCGGCACAGCGACACCCGCTGCTGCATGCCGCCGGACAGTTCGTGTGGCAGCCGCTTCTCGAAACCGGCCAGCCCGGCCACGTCGAGTAGTTGCCGGGCGCGCTCCCGGTAGTCGGCGCGCTTCCAGCCGAAGATCTCCACCGGCAGCAGGACGTTGTCCAGCACCGTGCGCCACGGCAGTAGGGCCGGCCGCTGGAACAGCATGGCGATGTCCCGGCGCGGTCGGGTGACCGTCTCGCCACCCACGGTGACCTGGCCGGAGGTGACCGGGATCAGTCCGGCGATCAGCCGGAGCAGGGTCGACTTGCCGCAGCCGGAGCGGCCGAGTACGGCGACGAACTCGCCGTCGGCCACGTCGAGGTTGATGCCGCGCAACGCCTCTACGCGGCCGCTACGGCCGTCGAAGGTGCGTGACACCTCGGACAGGCGGATCATCTCCGGCGGCCTCCCTGAGTGAGTAGTCAGGATTCGGTGCAAAGGTTAGCGGTCTCCACCGTTATCTCACCGTCCGGGGTGGAGGTGAGTTGTTTCCGTTCCGCAACCCGGTATGCCTGGCGTCGCAAAGGTGGGGTTCTCGTACGCTGTGCCCGCGAAGAGTCCCCTCGATACGCGGTGTCGGCTTCCGTCCCAGGCTGCCGGTGCCGCCCCAACATCCCCTCCCGGAGGCCCGCGACGCCCCGGTGGGAAAGGACAAGGTGTACTGATGAGAAGGCTGACCCGTACGGTCGCCGCGGCCACGATGGCCACCGCGCTCGCCCTGGTCTCCGCGTGCAGCGGCGGCTCGGACGATGCCGACGAGAATGTCGGGTCCTCGCTGGAGCAGGTGACCTATCTCACCTCGTTCGGCAACTTCGGGCGTGACTCCTACGCCTGGGTGGCGAAGGAGAAGGGCTTCTTCAAGGACGCCGGTTTCGACGTCGAGATCAAGCCCGGCCAGGGCACCAACGGTGTGATCCAGACGATCGTCGGCGGTCAGGCGCAGTTCGGCCCGATCGACCTGACCGGTGGCCTGCTCCAGCTCGGCAACGGCGAGGCCAAGGACTTCGTCGCGGTGGCGGCGATCCAGCAGCGCACGATGGCCGCAATCGCGACCGTCGAGGGCACCGGCATCAGCACGCCGAAGGACCTGGAGGGCAAGAAGCTCGCCGACGCCCCCGGCTCCGTCGTCCGGAACCTCTTCCCGACGTACGCGCGGCTGGCCGGCATCGACTACGAGAAGGTGACCTGGGTCAACGGTGACGCCCAGACCCTGATGGGCACGCTGGCCTCCGGCTCGGTGGACGGCATCGGCCAGTTCGTCGTCGGTCAGCCCACCATCGAGGCGGTGACCAAGAAGAAGGCCGTCCTGCTGCCGTACAGCAACGTCATGCAGGACCTCTACGGCATGGTGCTGATCACCTCGAAGCAGATCGCCACCGACAAGCCGGACATGGTCAAGCGGTTCACCGAGGCACTGCTCAAGGGCCTGGAGTACGCCCTGGAGCACCCGCAGGAGGCCGCCGAGATCCTGGCCAAGAACGTCGAGGCCGTGGTGCCCGCCGCAGCCGCCGCCGAGTTGGAACTGATGGCCGGGTACGTCCGCTCCAGCAACTCCGGCACCGCCCTGGGCGCACTGGACAGTGGCCGGGTGGCCAAGAGCATCGCGATCCTGCGAGGCGCCGGTGCCCTGAAGTCCGACCTCAGCCCGGACCAGATCGTCGACTTCAACCTGGCCCCCAAGGCCTGAGGTCGACCGGTCCACACCAGTTCCACCACGGGGTACGCCGTGCCGGTCAGCCGGTACGGCGTACCCCGATCCCGCGTCTGACCACCCGAACCGCAGGAGGATCCGATGACCGACGTCCGCTCACGGCAGCCGGAGGCGGCACCCGCCCCGGAGCCGGCTCCGGCCGCACCACGTGGCCGGCGGTGGCGGCCGGGAGACCTGCGGGACGGCGCGACGGCCGCGCTGCTGCCGGCCGCCGGCCTGCTGGTCGCGTTCAGTGTGTGGTGGCTGGTCGCCCGGCTGGAGTTGGTCCACCCGGCCGCCCTGCCGCCGCCCGGTGACGTGCTGAACGCCTTCCGGCTGGGTCAGGACCGACTGCTCGAACACACCATCACCACCACCGGCGAGATCCTGCTCGGCTTCCTGCTCTCGGCGGTGGCCGGCGTGCTGATCGGCCTGTCGTTGGCCGCCTCGCGGACGGTCGAGCGGATGTTCACCCCGCTGCTGGTCGCCGTCAACGCGGTCCCGAAGATCACCCTGGGGCCGCTACTGGTGGTGGCGCTCGGCTGGGGTCAGAAACCCATCCTGACGATGGTCTTCCTGCTCTGCTTCTTTCCGATCGTGCTCTCCACCGCGACCGGCCTGACCACCACCTCGGCCGAGTTGGCCGAGCTGGTCCGGTCCTGGAACGCCTCCCGCTGGCAGGCGTTCCGCAAGGTCCGCTTCCCGGCCGCGCTGCCGCAGATCTTCATCGGGCTCAAGGTCGCCATGCCGTTGGCCGCGATCGGCGCGGTGATCGGCGAGTTCCAGGCCGGTGAGGCTGGTCTCGGCTTCGTCATCGTGCAGTACGCGGGCATCGGCGACACCGCCACGGCGTGGGCGGCGATCATGCTCGTCGCCCTGGTCAGCATCCTGCTGTACACCGTGTTGGCGTTCGTCGAGCGTCGCAGCCTGCCGTGGGTGCGCGAGACCACCTCCAGCCGCTGAGCTCGCTCAGCCCGCCAGGCGCCACCGACCGTTCCGGGCGACCAGCGTGGTGAGCGCCTGCGGCATCAGCCCGGAGTGGTTGTCCGGCGTCATCCGGATCGGTCCGGACAGGCCGTCCAACTGGGACGTCTCCAGCACGTCGCGGAGGCCGTCGCGGTTGACCTGTCCGACCGGTCCGCCGGAGCGCAGTTCGGCGTCGGCGATGAGCTGGACGGCGTCCGCCGCGAAGGACGACGAACCGTGGTAGCCGCCGAAGCGGGCGGTGTAGTCCTGGAACCACTGGCGGCGGGCCGCCTTGGCCGGGGTGGTGGCGATGACGTCGTCGATCACCATGGTCTGGGTGAACACCAGGGTCGCCCGCTCCGCCGCCCGGGAGGCCGACCCGAGGAAGAGGTCGCCGGCAGCGGCGGCGTCGAGGTACAGCGGCCCGGTGAAGTCGGCCCGCTTCACCGCTGCGGCGGCGAGCATCGCCTGCTCCGGCGAGGTCCAGATGATGACCCCGTCCGGGTCGGCCGCGGCCAGCGTGGCGGCCTGCCCGTCCACATCGGTGTCCGTGCCCCGGACCGAGGCCTGGGCCACCACCCGGATATCGGCGTTGTCGAACTCGCGCTGGAGCGCGGCGACGCCCTCCCGGCCGTACGTGTCCTCGGTGTGCAAAATGCCGACCGTGTCGATGTTCCGCCGACTCAGTTCGACGGTGAGCGCGTCGGCGCTGTCCGCTGCGTTCGGTGCCAATTTGAACACGTACCGTCGTTCTGCGACCGGACTGGTGATGGCACCGGCGGCGGCGAGCGCGATGGTCGGGATCTGCTTTTCGTTGATGGTGCGCACCGCGCCGACCGCACATTCGTTGCAGCCGCCCATGATGATGGCGCTGACCGCCGAATCGTTGCTGAAGTCCGCGATGTTTCGCAGCGACTCGCTGGCGTCGGAACGATTGTCCTTCACCCGCAGATCGATCGAACGGCCGTTCAACGCACCCGACGCGTTCAACTGCTCGACCTTGAGTTCCAGCGCCTGCCGGTAGGCCTTGCCGACTCCGGCCGCCGCTCCGGAGAGCTCCAGGTCGGCGGCGATGACGATCGGGCTCGTGTCCTTCGCCTCCCCGCCGAACTGGCAGCCGGCGAGCAGAGAAGCCAGCAGGGTGGATGCGAGCGCCGTGGCGGTCGCGGAGCGGAAGGGGGTCAACTCAGTCCTCCTGGTGTGGCGCGGGCGGGGCCCGGTCACTGGTGGCGGCAACCGTCCTCAGTGGATAATTGGGAAGGGTCTGCCGTACCGTGTGCGCGAAGCCTGCAAAACCTTGCCAATGCCGGGCGCTGCGGTCAAGCGGGACCACTGGAGGCGTTTCGGGACGCCGATCCCACATGTTGGGGTAACCAGATGTTTTCCGTTGCTCACTGTGGCGACATGCCTCGCCACTCTGGAGTTACATGCCCTGTTCAGGGCGCTGTGGAAATGTAGGTATTAGTTGACCGGATCACGGGATGCGCGACGTCCGACCGATTCCTGCCCGCCTGCGGCTTCCCAAACACGATCTCGTCTGATGAAATCGCGGCCGTGCCGCGCGTGGCGCTGGCCGTCGCTCCATGCACGGATCGACGGGCCAGGCGTGGAGAAAACGACGGAGGCGATGTCGTGAGCACCGGACCGACGACCCTGCCCGCCAGCGGTGACGCCGTACCGAAGGCGCCTCGCCGCCTGTTCCGGCTGCGTGACGCGCGGATCCGGTCCAAGCTGGCGCTGATCCTGGTCGTGCCGGTCGCCGCGGTCATCGCGCTGGCCACCGTCCGTCTCGTCTCCGTCGGCGAGGGCGCCTACGACGCCACCCAGGCGCGGTCGCTGACCGCACTGTCCATCAACATCTCCGCGCTCACCAACGACCTGCACGCCGAGCGGATGGCGGCGGCGGCCTATCTGGCCCAGCCGCAGCCGCAGGCCGACGCGTACAACCTGCGGGTCCGCCAGACCCAGCAACGGATCGACGCGTACCGCGCGGAACGGTCCAAGATCGGTGAGGTGCCCAGCGCGGTCGGCGACCGCCTGCGGACCATCGACACGCACCTGGACACCCTGGACGGCACCCGGCAGGAGGTGCTCGACCGCTCCCAGATGGAGGTCGCCGAGGCGGCCCTGCGGTACGGCGTGGTCCTGGCCGACCTGGTCGCCTACGGCGACGGCCTGGCCCAGCTGCCGGGCGAGGAGCAGTTGGCCGACAGCCGCCGCGCGGTGGCCGCCTTCGCCCGTGCGAAGGCCGCCGTCGCCGAGGAACAGTCGATCGCGTTCACCGCGTTGAGCCGGGGCCGGCTCGACAACGAGCAGTTCTCCGCGTTCGTGGCCACCCTGACCGGGCAGCAGGAGGCGCTGCTGGCCTTCTCGCTGGCCGCCGACCCCACTCAGCGGGCCCTGGTCGAGACCACCGTCTCCGGTGACGCGGTGGTGCTGGCCGACCGGATCGCCACCGACATCAGCCGCTCGGTGGGCAACCGCTCGCCGGTCAGCGCCCAGGACGCCACCGCGGCGATCGGTGCCGTCAACGAGCTGATGCGCTGGGCCGAGATCGAGCTCCAGGACCGGCTGCTCGATCAGGCCGAGCAGGCTCGTACCGGCGTCATCCGGCAGGCCATCGTCGAGTCGACGCTGGTCCTGCTCACCCTGATCATCGCGGTGACGCTGGCCGTGGTGCTGGCCCGTTCGCTGAACCACTCGCTGCGGCGACTGCGTGAGGGTGCGCTCTCGGTGGCCAACCACGACCTGCCCGAGGCGGTGCGCCGCCTCCAGGGCATGGGCAACGTCAGCGACGGCAGCGTCGACGAGATCGTCCGCGAGGTACGGGACCCGATCCAGCTCAACAACCGCGACGAGGTGGGACAGGTCGCCCTGGCCTTCAACGTCGTACACCGGGAGGCGGTCCGGGTCGCGGCCGAACAGGCGGCCCTGCGGACCAGCGTCTCGGCGATGTTCCTCAACCTGGCCCGGCGCAGTCAGACCCTGGTCGACCGGATGATCGGCGAACTCGACGCGATCGAGCGTGGCGAGGAGGACCCGAAGCGGCTCGCCCAGCTCTTCGAGCTCGACCACCTCGCCACCCGGATGCGCCGCAACGACGAGAACCTGCTCGTGCTGGCCGGCGCGGACTCGGCCGTGCCGCGTCGCGACGACGCGTTGCTGGTGGACGTGCTGCGCGCCGCACAGTCCGAGGTGGAGCTCTACAACCGGATCGAGTTCGGCACGGTCGACACCGACGTCTCGGTGGCCGCGCACGCGGTCAACGACGTGGTGCGGCTGGTGGCCGAGTTGCTCGACAACGCCACCCGCTTCTCGCCGCCGAACACCACCGTGGTCGCCGACGGCCGCCGCATCCGCGACTACGTGCTCATCCAGATCGAGGACCGGGGCCTGGGCCTCAGCGACGAGCAGCTCGACTCGCTCAACCGGCGGCTCGCCGCGCCGTCCACCGTCGACGTGGCCGCCTTCCGGCTGATGGGTCTCGCGGTGGTCAGCCGGCTCGCGGCCCGCTACAACATCCGGGTCGAGCTGCGCCGCAACGTCGAGGGCGGCACCGTGGCGCAGATCACCCTGCCGGCCTCGACGGTGATCCTGCCGAGCCTGCGGGGCCGCGACCAGATCAACCGGCCGCGTCAGCCGCTCGCCGTCGAGCAGACCCCGCCGACGCCACCGGCGGCCCCCAGCGAGCCGCTCACCGGCGCCGGTCGCAGCAACCTCGCCACGTTGACGACCGAGCGGTGGCGCGACAGCACCCCCTCGTCGGCGCCGTGGCCGGCCGCGAACCCGGCCCCCACTCCGGAGCCGCCGGCTCCGCCGGCCCGTACCGCGCCGCCCGCCTTCGCCGGTGGTTTCCACGCCGGTACGCCGACGGTCGCCCAGCCGTCGCTCGACCCGCTGCCGCAGCGCAGCGCGCCGCCCGCCGACCGACCCGAGCCGGTGCTGCCGGCCGGTCCGGTCGCCGGGGCGCCGATGAACGCACCCACCGCGTTCGGTGTGGGTGCCACCCCGCAGTCCGACACCCCCTTCCGTGGCCTGGGCGCCAGCCTGGCCGCCACCGCGCCACAGGCCACCGCGCCGATCACCGCCCCGCCGGAACCCCAGGCCGAGGCGCCGATCTTCCGCGAGATGGAAGCGGTCTGGTTCCGTTCGCACGGCAACGACGCCACCGCCATCTTCAGCCGACCGCAGTTCGACGAGCCGCCGCAACCGGCTGCCGGCCCACCCACGCCGGCCGTCGAGCCGACTCGGGGACGGAGCCCGTTGCCCACTCGTACACCTGGTGCGGCAGCCGCCGCACAGCCCGCGCCACCACCCCCGTACCAGCCGTCACCGGCCGCGTCGACCGCGACGACCGCCGCGACCACGCCGCTGCCCACGGTGACTCCGGCCGCCGCGCCGCCACCGCCGACGCCGCCGCGCGCCACGCCGCCCCCGGCGGCACCCCCCGCGGCGTCCCCGGCACCGGACCCCGACGCCTGGCGGACCGCGGCTGACGAGGGCTGGACGCGGGCCAGCAAGGCGGCCGAGCCGACCCCGGCCGGCACCACCCGGTCCGGACTGCCCAAGCGGGTTCCGCAGCAACAGCTCGTCCCCGGTGGGATCGAGCCCCGGGGCGGACGTGAGCGCAGCCGCCGTACGCCGGACGAAGTACGCGGTCTGCTCTCGGCCTACCACCGTGGCGTGCAGCGCGGACGGACGGCCGGAGCGAGTCAGGACAGCACCTCGACCAAGGAGACGAGCCGATGAACAGGCCAGCGGCCATGCAGGACATGGGTTGGCTGCTCACCAACTTCGCCGACAGCGTGGCGGGTATCGCCCACGTGGTGGCGGTGTCCGCCGACGGACTGCTACTCGCTTCCTCCCGTGACCTGCCGGGGGACCGGGCGGACCAGCTAGCCGCGATCACCTCCGGCGTGGTGAGCCTGACCGAGGGTGCCGCGCGGATGTTCAGTGCCGGCGGAGTGCTGCAGACGGTCATCGAGATGGACAGCGGCTACCTGTTCCTGATGTCGATCAGCGACGGGTCGTCGATGGCCGTGCTCGCGGCGCGTAGCTGCGACGTCGGGCAGGTGGGTTACGAGATGGCACTGCTGGTCGAGCGGGTCGGAGCAGCGCTGGTGCCGCTGCCCCGGGACGCGGTGCGGTCATAACAGGGACAGCACCGGCGCAATCCCGCGTCGGTACGGAGGAGATCCGGTGGCGACATGCCGGCGGAGGGGAGAGGAGGTGATCGCGGATGGAGCAACACCGACGTGACCCGCGTGGCGCACTGGTGCGGCCGTACGCGGTCACCCGGGGACGGACCGAGCCGCGGCAGGACATCGCCTTGGAAGCGGTGCTGGTAGCCAGCCCCACCCAGATCGCCGAGTCGCGGTTTGCCGGGCATGACAAGCATCGCATCGCCATGGTCTGCGAGAGCCGGCCCGAATCGCTGGCGGAAATCGCCGCGTACACCCGGCTACCGCTGGGTGTCGCCCGGGTGTTGGTCGCCGACATGGTGGCCGAGGGCCTGTTGACGCTTCAGACGGCTGCTCCCGCCACAGGTTTCGAGGAGCGGATGGAAATGCTGGGAAGGGTGCTGAGTGGACTTCGCGAGCTATGACCCCGCCGGGGCCCGCCAGAGCCGGGGAATCATCTCCGCGAAGATCGTCGTCGCGGGTGGCTTCGGTGTCGGCAAGACCACGTTGGTCGGCGCGATCTCGGAGATCACACCGCTGACCACCGAGGCGGTGATGACCGCGGCGGGCGTCGGGATCGACGACCCGTCCAAGGTGCCGGGCAAGGAGACCACGACGGTCGCCATGGACTTCGGCCGTATCACCATGGCGCAGGACCTGATCCTGTACCTCTTCGGCACACCCGGGCAGACCCGGTTCTGGTTCATGTGGGACGAGATCATTCGGGGCGCGGTGGGTGCCACGGTGCTGGTGGACACCCGCCGGATCACCGACGCGTTCGCTCCGCTCGACTACTTCGAGAGCCGCCGGCTGCCGTACGTGGTGGCGCTCAACCGGTTCGACGGCGCGCAGCAGTACGAACTGGAGGAGGTCCGCGAGGCGCTGGCCATCTCGCCGGACGTACCGCTGGTGCTGACCGACGCCCGGCAGCGCGACTCGGTCAAGCGGGTGCTGATGACCGTCGTCGAGCACGCCATGGCGCGGTTGCAGGCCGAGCACGACCGGGGCTTTCCGACCCCGGTCGGCTGAGTGTCGGCGGGAGCCCGTCGGTGGATCTCCACCGGCGGGCTCCTTCGTGCGGTCAGTGCGGTCGGTGCGGTCGGTGCGGTCAGTCGACCCGCAGCCGGTAACCGCGTTTGACGACCGTCTGCACCACCCGGGGAGCCTTCAGGCCGGCGCGCAGTCGGGCCACCGCCATCTCCACCGCGTGCTCGTCGGCGCCGCGCGGCAACGTCCGCAGCAGGGCGGTACGCGACAACACCCGGCCCGGCGTCTGGGCCAGCGCCCGCAGCACCGCCATCGGCGCCGGGGCGAGCGGTCTCAACTCGCCGTCCATCACCGCCGCGTGTCCCCGCAGGGTGAGCAGATGCCCGGCGGCCTTGATGGTGACCGTCCGGCGGGGCAGTTCGTCGACGATGGTGCGGACCAGCGCCCCCAACCTCGCCCGGCTCGGCGCGCTCACCGGCACGCCCCGGCGCACCAGCGGCTCGGCGGTGACCGGACCGACGCAACTGGCCAGCACGTCACCGCGCAGGGCCTCCAGCACCGTCTCCGCGCGGTCACCGGCGGCCCGCAGCAACGCCTCCGCAGCCGGCGCCGAGGTGAACGTGACCGCGTCCACCAACCGGCCGGCCACCAGGTCGACCAGCCGGTGCAGCGGGGCCGGGTCGGTCGGCGGGGCCCACCGGTAGACCGGGATCTCGATGACCGTGGCACCGGCGTCCTCCAGCGCGCGGGTGCACTCCGGTTGCCGTTCGCCGTGCAACTGCATGGCGATCACCTGCCCGGCCACGCCCCGCCGACGCAGGTGGTCGACCACCTCGTCGCAGCTCTCCGACTCCGGGGACCACTGGTCGTGCAGCCCGGCGGCCCGGATCGCGCCCCGGGCCTTGGGGCCCCGGGCCACCACGTACGCGCCGCCGAGCACCGAGCGCAGCGGTTCGGCCAACCCCCAGCCCTCGGCGGCCTCCAGCCACCCGCGCATACCGATCCCGGTGTTCGCCATCAGCACGTCCGGTGGACGGTCCAGGCAGGTCCGGGTCGCCTCGCGCAACTCGGTGTCGTCGGCGAGCGGCACGATCCGCAGGGCGGGAGCGAGCACCACCCGGGCACCGCGCCGTTGCAGCAGCGCGGCGAGTTCGTCCCGCCGTCGGTCAGCGGTCACCCCGATGGTGAAGCCGGCCAGTTCCTCGCCCATTCACCCCTCCTGTCGCAGCCGCACCTCGACCATGCCGTTACGGCAACGGATCTCGTGCCGGGCCACGGCGACGCCGGGCAGGTCGAGACAAACCCCCGTACGCAGGTCGTACACCTGCTTGTGCAGCGGCGAGGCGACCGTGGGCACGCCCTGCCGGCTGCCCACGATGCCCCGGGACAGCACGTACGCCTCGGCGACCGGGTCGCGGTTGTCGATCGCGTACAGCCCGTCCTCGGTGCGGAAGAGCGCCACCTGCACCCCGTCGACGAGGGCGGCGACGCCCCGGTCCGGGTCCAGCCGGTCCAGCGGGCAGACCGCGTGCCAGCGCACCGTCGTCGTCGCGATGCTCATCGCCGTACCTCCGGCAGTCCGAGGGTGACCGGCTGGCGGGCGTCGGGTGCGGGTGACCGACCGCCGACCGGGACGGGTTGTCCGCGTTCGGTGGCGAAGGTGATCGACGGGTCGGGTACGTCCGGCGCGTTCACGAAGGAGGTGAACCGGCGCAGCCGGTCGGGATCGTCGAGCACGTCCCGCCACTCGTCGGAGTAGGACGTGACGTGCCGGGCCATCGCGGCGTCCAGGTCCGCGCAGAGGCCGAGCGAGTCGTCCACGATCACCGACCGGAGGTGGTCGAGTCCGCCCTCCATCGCCTCGATCCAGGCGGCGGTGCGTTGCAGCCGGTCGGCGGTGCGGACGTAGTACATCAGGAACCTGTCAATCGTCCTGATCAGCGCCTCGGTGGACAGGTCGGTGGCGAACAGGTCGGCGTGCCGGGGCCGGAAGCCTCCGTTGCCGCCGACGTAGAGGTTCCAACCGGTCTCGGTGGCGATGATGCCGAAGTCCTTGCTGCGTGCCTCGGCGCACTCCCGGGCGCAGCCGGAGACCGCCGACTTGAGCTTGTGCGGGGCGCGCAGTCCCCGGTACCGCAGCTCCAGGGCGACGGCCAGCCCGACCGCGTCCTGCACCCCGTACCGGCACCAGGTGGAGCCTACGCAGGACTTCACCGTCCGCAGCGCCTTGCCGTACGCGTGCCCGGACTCGAAACCGGCGTCGACCAGTCGACGCCAGATCTGCGGCAACTGGTCGACCCGCGCGCCGAACAGGTCGATCCGCTGCCCACCGGTGATCTTGGTGTAGAGCCGGAAGTCGCGGGCCACCTCGCCGATCACGATCAGCTTCTCCGGGGTGATCTCCCCGCCCGGGATCCGCGGCACCACCGAGTAGCTGCCGTCGCGTTGCAGGTTCGCCAGGAAGTGGTCGTTGGTGTCCTGCAAGGACGCCTGCTCGCCGTCGAGGATGTGCCCGCCGCCGAGCGAGGCGAGGATCGAGGCGACGACCGGCTTGCAGATGTCGCAGCCCCGCCCCCGACCGTGCTCGGCGATCAGCCGGGAGAACGTCCGGATGCCACGAACCCGGACGATGTCGAACAGCTCCTGCCGACTGACGTCGAAGTGCTCGCACAACGCCCGGGACTGGACCACACCGGCCGCGTCGAGCAACTGCTTGAGCATCGGCACGCACGAGCCGCAACTGGTGCCGGCCCGGGTGCACGCCTTCACCGCGGGCACGTCCGCGCAGCCGCCCGCGATCGCCGCATCCACATCGCCCCGGGTGACCGCGTTGCAGGAGCAGACCTGGGCGGACGCGGGCAGCGCGCTCGCCGCCGCACCCGCCGCCTGCTCGGGGGCGAGCAACGCCAGCGGCGCGGCCGGCAACGGTCCGCCGACGCTGGCCCGCAACGTCGGATACGCCGACGCGTCGCCCACCAGCACGCCGCCGAGCAGCGTCGTCGCATCGTCGGAGAGGACCAGTTTGGCGTAGACCCGGGTGGCCGGATCGGTCCAGATCACGTCCAGGCACCCGGGCGTGGTGCCGTGCGCGTCACCGAAGGAGGCCACGTCGACACCGAGCAGCTTGAGCTTGGTGGCGGTGTCCGCGCCCGGGAAGGTGGCCTCCCCGCCGACCAGCCGATCGGCCACCACCTCGGCCATCGCGTACCCGGGGGCGACCAGGCCGTAGCAGGTGCCCTGCACCGCCGCGCACTCGCCGACCGCGTAGATCCGCTCGTCGGAGGTCCGGCAGGCGTCGTCGACCAGCACACCGCCGCGCGGGCCGACCTCCAGCCCGACCGCGCGGGCCAGCTCGTCACGGGGCCGGATGCCGGCGGCCACCACCACCAGGTCGGTGTCGAGCAGCGTGCCGTCGGCCAGCTCCAGGGCGCCGACCGTGCCGTCCGGGGCCGGCCGCAACGCGGTGGTCGCCACCCCCAGGTGACAGGCCACGCCCAGCTCCTCGACGTAGCGGCGCAGCATCGCGCCACCGGCCGTGTCGACCTGCACCGGCATCAACCGGGGCGCGAACTCCACCACGCGGGTGGCCAGACCGAGCAGGCGCAGCGCGTTCGCCGCCTCCAGGCCGAGCAGACCGCCGCCGATCACCGCGCCGGTACGTCGGCCCCGGGCGTGCTCGCGGATCGCCGCGAGATCGTCCAGCGTCCGATAGACGAACACCCCCGGCAGGTCCGTACCCGCCACCGGCGGCACGAACGCCGACGACCCGGTGGCCAGGACCAGCACGTCGTACGGGTGCTCGCCGCTCGCCGTGGTCACCACCCGGCGGGCCCGGTCCACCCCGACGGCCGGCTCGCCGAGGCGCAACTCGACGCCGTCGTGCGGGGTGTGCAGGTTCAACTCGTCCGCGTCGGCCCCGTCGAAGTACGCGGAGAGCCGCACCCGGTCGTACGCGGGTCGGGTCTCCTCGGCCAGGACGGTGACCCGCCACCGTCCTTGCGGATCGCGCGACCGCACCGCGTCGACGAACCGTTGCCCGACCATGCCGTTGCCGATCACGACCACGTTGCCGCCGGTCATCGTCCCACCTCCACCGGATCCGATCTGGACAACCAGTCGACGATGCCGGCGACCGCGTCGCGGCATCCGCCGCAGCCGGTCCCGGCTCTGGTCCCGGCGACGACCTCGTCGACGGTGCGGGCTCCGCCGCGCCAGCAGGCCACCAGGGCGCCCTTGCTGACCGTGTTGCACTGGCACACCGTGGCCGCGTCCGGCATCAGCGCCGGGGACGCGGCCGGAGCGGCGACGGCACCACCGAGCGACCGGCCCAGCAGCAGCGCCCGCCGGTCGGCGGGGACCGGTTGACCCCGGTCGAAGAGCTGGACCACGGTGCCCACCGACGGGTTGTCGCCGAGCAGGATCGCCCCGGCCAGCCGCTCGTCGTGGATCCGCAACCGCGCGTACGTGCCCCGGGCCGGGTCGGCGAAGGTCAGCTCCTCGCCGGGGCCACCGGTCGGGTCACCCATCGAGGCCAGGTCGATGCCGGCCGCCTTGAGCCGGGTCACCACCGGCCGGGGCCGGTACCGGGCCGACGGGTCCTCCCCGGTCAGCAGGTGGGCGAGGACCCGGGCCTGCGCCCAGGCCGGTGCCACCAGCCCCGTCGGTGCGGCGCCGTGCTGGGCGCAGTCCCCGATCGCCGAGATCCGCTCGTCGTCGGTCCGCAGCCGGTCGTCGATGAGCACACCCCGGTCCACCGCCAATCCGGCCGCCTCGGCCAGGGCGGTTTCCGGGCATACCCCGCACGCCAGCACCAGCAGGTCGGCGTCGAGGAAGCGCCCGTCGGACAGCTCCATGCGTACCCCGGTGGCGTCCGCCGCGAGCGCCGTCGGGGTGACGGCCAGATGGGTGGTCACCCCCAGGCCGGCGAGCGTACCGGCCAGCATCGTGGCGGCCACGGCGTCGAGCTGCCGCTCCATCAGGTACGGCACCCGGTGCACCACCGCGACGTCGAGTCCCCGGGCGGCGAGTCCCCGGGCCGCCTCCAGGCCCAGCAGCCCGCCGCCGAGCACCAGTGCCCGTCGGGCGTCTCGGGCCGTCGCGATGATGCGTCGGCAGTCGTCCAGCGTGCGGAACGCGATCACCCGGTCCGGCAGGTGCGCCGGATCGAGCCCGGGCAGCGGCGGCACCACCGCCCGCGCACCCGTGGCGAGCACCAGGTGGTCGTAGCGGATCCGGTCACCGTCGTCGGTGCGTACCTCCCGGGTGGCCCGGTCGACGGCCCGGACGGCGACCCCGGTGCGGACGTCGACACCCCGCCCGGCGGCCTCCGCCAGCTCCACGTCCAGCTCGCTGATCTTGCCGGTGAGCAGCGTGGACAACATGATCCGGTTGTACGCCCGGTGCGGCTCCGCCCCGAGCACGGTGACCTTCAGGTCCCCGCCCCGCCCGCGTAGCTCGCTCGCCAACCGGGCACCGGCCATCCCGTTGCCGACCACGACCACCCGATCGCCGCTCATGCCGACGCTGTGCTGCTGATCCGTTCGCTGGCGCTCGGTCATGTCCCCGCTCCGCTGCGCTCCGCGTCGCCATGACGTCCGGCGTCCTGTCCGGTCGCTCGCTGGTGCTCGCTCGCCGCCGCTCCGCTGCGCTCCGCGCCCTCTTGAGCGACCTTCTCCAGACGGACGGCGCAGATCTTGAACTCGGGCATGCCGGAGATCGGGTCGACCGCGTCGTTGGTGACGGAGTTGGCCCGTGCCGCGCCGCCCCAGTGGAACGGCGCGAAGACGGTGTCCGGCCGGATCGCCGGGCTCAGCCGGGCGGGCACCTGGAACTCACCTCGCCGGGACACCACCCGGAGCGGTTCGCCGTCGGTCACCCCGAGCCGGTCGGCCAGGTCGGGGTGCAACTCCACGAACGCGTCGGGAGCGGCCCGGCGCAGCGCCGCCACTCGGCGGGTCTGGGTGCCCGACTGGTACTGGGCGAGTACCCGGCCGGTGGTGAAGTACAGCGGATACTCCGGACAGACCTCCTCGGCCGCCGGCCGGTGCTCCACCGGGTGGAACCGGGCCAGCCCGTCCGCAGTGGCGAACCGGTGCGCGAAGAGTCGGGGCGAGTCCGGCTCGTCACTGCGCGGGCAGGGCCAGAACACCCCGTCCGTCTCGTCGATGCGGTCCCAACTGATCCCGGCGTAGTCGGCGAGCCCGCCCGCCGAGGCCCGCCGAAGTTCCTCGAACACCGCCTGCGGATCCGCCCCCGCCGGACCCGCCGCCGCGCCTGCACCCGCGCCCGAGCCCGCGGCGGATGTTAGGAGGGGTCCCTTGCTATGCACGAGGCGATAGGAAGGGACCCCTCCTTTCACAGCTAGGCGGGTGGTGAGGTCGGCGAGGATGGCGAGGTCGGTGCGGACGCCGGTCGGCGGGGGGCGGAGCGCGCGTCGGCGCAGCACCCGTCCCTCCAGGTTGGTCATGGTGCCGTCCTCCTCGGCCCACTGCGCGGTGGGCAGCACCACGTCGGCCAGCGCGGCGGTCTCGGAGAGCAGGAAGTCGGCGACGACGAGCAGGTCCAGGTCGCGCAGCCGGTTCTCGATCCGGGCCGCGCGCGGCGCGGAGACCACCGGGTTGGAGCCGAAGACGAGCAACGCCCGGGGCCCGTCGGTGGTGCCCAGCGAATCGAGCAACTGGTACGCCGGCACGCCGGGACCGGGCAACTCGTCCTCGGGTACGCCCCAGACCTCCGCGACGTGCGCCCGGGCCGCCGGATCGTCGATCTTGCGGTACCCGGGGAGCTGGTCGGCCTTCTGCCCGTGCTCCCGGCCGCCCTGGCCGTTGCCCTGCCCGGTCAGGCAGCCGTACCCGGAGCCGGGCCGTCCGGGCAGCCCGAGGGCGAGCGCCAGGTTGACGAAGGCGGTGACCGTGTCGACGCCCTTGGCGTGCTGCTCCGCGCCCCGGGCGGTGAGGATGATCGCCCGTTCGGCGGTGCCGAGGGCGCGGGCGGTCGCCTCCAGGTCGGCCACCGGCACGCCGGAGAGCGCCTCGGCCCGGGCCGGCCACCAGCCCGCCACGGTACGGCGTACGTCGGTGAAGCCCCGGGTTCGGGTGGCGACGTACGACCCGTCGACGTAGCCCTCGGTCAGCGCGATGTGCAGTAGCGCGTTGGCTACCGCCAGGTCGGTGCCGGGCAGGGGTTGCAGGTGCAGGTCCGCCTGCCGGGCGGTGGCGGTGGCGCGCGGGTCGACCACGATCAGCGTGCCGCCGCGTTGCCGTTGCTCGGTCAGCCAGCGCACCAGCGGTGGCATGGTCTCGGCCGGGTTCGCGCCGACCAGCAGCAGGGTGTCCGCCCGGCCCAGGTCGGCCAGCGGGAACGGCAGTCCCCGGTCGACCCCGAAGGCCCGCATTCCGGCGGCGGCGGCCGAGGACATGCAGAACCGTCCGTTGTAGTCGATGTGCCGGGTGCGCAGCGCCACGCGGGCGAACTTGCCCAGCGCGTACGCCTTCTCGTTGGTGAGCCCGCCCCCGCCGAAGACGGCGACGGCGTCGTGGCCGTGCCGCTGCTGCACCTCGCCCAGTCCGGTGACGATGCGGTCCAGCGCGGCGTCCCAGCTCGCCGGTTGCAGGCGGCCGGTGGCCGGGTCGCGCAGCAGCGGGGTGGTCAGCCGGTCGGGGTGGTCGAGCAGTTCGGCGGAGGTCCAGCCCTTCTGGCAGAGGCCGCCCCGGTTGGTCGGGAAGTCCCGGGGGAGTACGGAGACCTGGTCTTCTTCCTGGCGCAGGGTCATCCCACACTGGAGGGCGCAGTACGGGCAGTGTGTCGCCACCTCCCGGGGCGCTCGCCCCGGTCGAGTCGCGAACCGTGCACCGTCTGTCATGTCGGCAAAGCGTGCCGTTGGGCGGTTTCCGGCCAGCGTCCCGTTTGTTTCGGCCCTGTCAAGAGCGCCTCACACCGCACGTCGGCTGCGCGCGGGGTCGAGGGGTCTACAATATGGGACGAGAATCCCGAATTTCGGGAAGGCTCCGGCGAAGGGGATCGACATGGATGTGGCTCGGGCGTTCGACGCGGTGGCCGGAAGCTACGACGCCGCGCGGCGGCGACTGGTGCCCTGTTTCGACGGGTTCTACGGCACCGCCGTCGAGGTCGTCGAGCCGGCGCTGCGCGCCGCCCGCGCCGAAGGGCGTACCCCCGAGGTGTTGGATTTGGGCGCCGGCACCGGTCTGCTGTCGTCCCTGGTCGCCGCCGCCGTGCCCGGCGTCCGGCTGACCCTCGTCGACGCCGCGCCGAAGATGCTGGCCGTCGCCACCGAGCAGCTCACCGGTCGTGGCGTGCCGCACCGGGTGGTGATGGCCGACCTGACCGACCCGCTGCCCGACGGACGCTACGACGCGGTGGTCAGCGCGCTCGCCGTGCACCACCTCGACGACGCCGGCAAGCGGGACCTCTACCGACGGGCAGCCGAGGCCCTGGTGCCCGGCGGCGTCTTCGTCAACGCCGAGCAGGTCGCCGGCCCGACCGCCGAGCTGGACCGGCGCTACCACGAGGTCTGGTTGGCGCAGATCACCGCGCGCGGCTCCGACGCCGACGAGATCGCCGCCGCCGCGCAGCGGATGGCGTACGACCGGCCCGCGTCCGTGGGGGAGCAGTGTCGCTGGCTGGCCGAGGCGGGGCTGACCGAGGTGGACTGCTTCTTCAAGGCGTGGCGATTCGCCGTCTTCGGCGGCCGAGCCCCGGGCGTCACCGGCCCGACCGTCGGGTGACCGCTCGCGGTATTCGATGGATGACTGATGGTCATACCAGCGGGTAGTCTGACCGGCATGACAGCCAAGGTGACTCTGTCGTTCTCCGACGAGACGATCGCGGAGGCCCGGCGGTTCGCCAAGCGCGAAGGGCTCTCCCTGTCGGCCTGGATGGACCAGGCGGCCCGGGAGAAGGCCCTGCGTGAGGTCTTCGCGGCGCACGCCGCCGCGGTCGGGCGGGCGGGACTGGACCTGGAGTCGGCCTCGCTGGCCGACGCACAGGAGGTGGGCATGGTCGACGACCTGCTCTTCGGTGGTCGCCCGCGTGCTGCGTAGGGGCGAGGTCTGGCGGATCGCCGGGGCCCGCGAGCGCCTTGGGCTCGTGATCAGCTCGGACGTCTACAACTCCACCGCGGTGCCCATCGTCATCGTCGCCGAGGTGGTCGAGGCGGCGCTGCTGCGCGACTCACCCCTGGCGGTGCGGATGGGCGGCTGGGTGGTGATGCCGGACCGGATCTCGTCACCGATGAAGAAGTGGTTTGCCGAGTGCGTGGACGTGGCCGACGTCGAGACCATGCGGCAGATCGACCGGGCGCTGCGCATCCTCCAGCAGCTCTGACCGTCCCGTTCCTCACCACCGGCGCGCGGCGCCGGTGCGCTCCCCGTTGCGCCGCCGACCCCGAGGACGAACGCCACGGTAACGCTCGATTCCTAACTTCGGCGCATGACCACCACGAGCGCGCGCCCCGAGGTTATCGAGGACAAGCCGGACCTGGACCGCCGACCCGGTCGCTGGATCGGGCACTGGACGCCGGAGGATCCGGGATTCTGGCGTACGACCGGCAGCCGGATCGCCCGGCGCAACCTCATCTGGTCGATCTTCGCCGAGCACATCGGTTTCTCGGTGTGGCTGCTGTGGAGCATCGTCGTCGTCCGACTCGGTGACGCCGGATGGCAGTTGACCACCAGCCAGGCGCTCTGGCTGACCGCCGTACCGAGCGGGGTGGGCGCGCTGCTGCGGCTGCCGTACACCTTCGCCGTGCCGGTGTTCGGCGGACGGAACTGGACGGTCGTCTCCGCGCTGTTGCTGATCGTGCCCTGCGCCGGTCTGGCCTGGGCGGTCGAGCATCCCGAGATCGGCTTCCTGCCGCTGTTGCTGATCGCCGCCAGTGCCGGCTTCGGCGGCGGCAACTTCGCCTCCAGCATGGCCAACATCTCCTTCTTCTATCCGGAACGCGAGAAGGGCTGGGCGCTGGGGCTCAACGCGGCCGGCGGCAACATCGGCGTCGCGGTGGTGCAGTTCGTCGTGCCGCAGGTGATCGTGCTCGGGGGCGGGCTCGTGCTGGCCCGGGCCGGGCTGATGTACATCCCGCTCGCGGTGATCGCCGCGGTCTGCGCGTACCTCTTCATGGACAACCTGGTCGAGGCCAAGGCGGACGTGGGGCCGGTCTGGTCGTCGTTGCGGCACCGGGACACCTGGGTCATGTCCCTGCTCTACATCGGCACCTTCGGCTCGTTCATCGGCTACTCGGCGGCCTTCCCGACGCTGCTCACCTCGGTGTTCGGCCGACCGGACACGGCGCTGGCCTGGGCGTTCCTCGGCGCCGCGGTGGGCTCCTTCTGCCGGCCCTTCGGCGGTCGACTGGCCGACCTCGTCGGCGGCGCCCGGGTCACCGTGGTCAGCTTCGTGCTGATGGCCGTCGGCGCGCTGGCCGCCCTCTGGTCGGTGGAGCGGCGCAGCATGACCCTCTTCTTCGCGGCCTTCCTGCTGCTCTTCGTCGCCACCGGGGTGGGCAACGGCTCGACCTACCGGATGATCAGCAAGATCTTCCGGGTCAAGGGCGAGGACCTGGGCGGTGGCCCGGAGGTGATGCTGGCGATGCGCCGGCAGGCCGCCGGCGCGCTCGGCATCATCTCCTCGGTCGGCGCCTTCGGCGGCTTCCTGGTGCCGATCTGTTACGCCTGGGCCCGGTCGACCTACGGCGGGATCCAGCCGGCACTGCGCTTCTATGTGGGCTTCTTCCTGGTGTTGCTGGCGGTCACCTGGGTGGCGTACCTGCGGCCGGGGTCCCGGATGGCGCGGGCCCGGGTATGAGGGGGTATTGTCCCTCCATCCGGCGCGCCCGCCGGACCCCCGTTTTGACCGGCCGACGGGGCTACGGGTATCGTTGCCTGCTGTTGTACGACATCTGTGGGCGTGCCGCCTGAGGTACGCTTGGTCGTTCGTGCGCGCTGGTCCGACCGGGAAGCCCTGGTCACCTCGGCGCGCTACCCCAGACCGACGACGAGACAAGGTAGACCTGTGCGTACGTACAGCCCGAAGCCGGGTGAGATCGAGCGTCAGTGGCACGTCATCGACGCCTCTGATGTCGTGCTGGGCCGCCTGGCCACCCACGCCGCCACGCTGCTGCGGGGCAAGCACAAGCCGACTTTCGCGCCGCACGTCGACACGGGCGACTTCGTCGTCATCGTGAACGCGGGCAAGGTCGCGCTGACCGGTAACAAGCGTCAGCAGAAGATCGCCTACCGCCACTCCGGCTACCCGGGCGGCCTGAAGCAGGTCGGTTACGAGGAGCTGCTCGCCAAGCGCCCCGAGCGGGCCATCGAGCTGGCTGTCAAGGGGATGCTCCCGCACAACAAGCTCGGCCGTCAGCTGATCAAGAAGCTGAAGGTCTACGCCGGTGCCGAGCACCCGCACGGCGCGCAGCAGCCGGCGCCGTTCGAGATCAAGCAGATCGCGCAGTGAGCGCGGGCGAAGGAAGCAGCATGACCGACATCACCGCCACCGAGGTCGCCCCCGAGGCCACCGAGGCGCCGGCGCCCGTCGCCCGCGCGCCTCGTGGTGACCGCCCGATCCAGACCGTGGGTCGGCGCAAGGAAGCCATCGTCCGAGTCCGGATCGTGCCGGGCACGGGCAAGATCACTTGCAACGGGCGCGACCTCGAAGCGTACTTCCCGAGCAAGGTGCACCAGCAGCTCATCAAGGACCCGCTGGTCACCGCCGAGAAGCCCGAGGCGTTCGACGTGATCGCCAACCTGCGGGGCGGCGGCACCACCGGCCAGGCCGGTGCGCTGCGGCTGGCCATCGCCCGGGCGTTGATCGTCAACGAGCCCGACGACCGTCCGGCCCTGAAGAAGGCCGGCTTCCTGACCCGTGACGCCCGGGTCAAGGAGAGCAAGAAGTACGGCCTCAAGAAGGCCCGTAAGGCTCCTCAGTACTCGAAGCGCTGATCTCCAGCCGCACCTTGTACTTCTGACGGACGGCCGGTCCACCTCCCTCGACACGGGGAGGTGGACCGGCCGTCCGCTTTTCATCTACAACGGCAGTTTCATCGGAGGTTGGTGGGTATGGGCCGCTTGTTCGGCACGGACGGCGTACGCGGGCGGGCGAACGTCGACCTCACCCCGGAGTTGGCGCTCTCGGTGGCCGTCGCCGCCGCGCACACCCTCGCCGAGTCGGATCGCAGTCACGCCCCGATCGCCGTGGTCGGCCGGGACACCCGCGCCAGCGGCGAGATGCTGGAGGCGGCCGTGGTCGCCGGACTGACCAGCGCCGGTGCGACGGTGGTCCGGGTCGGCGTGCTGCCCACCCCGGCGGTGGCGTTCCTCACCGCCGAGGCCAAGGCGGACCTCGGGGTGATGCTCTCCGCCTCGCACAACCCCATGCCGGACAACGGGATCAAGCTCTTCGCGGCCGGCGGACACAAGCTGCCCGACGAGATCGAGATGCGGATCGAGGCGGCCATCGAGGCCAACGCCACCACCGCCTGGAAACGCCCGGTCGGCGCGGGGGTGGGCCGGGTGCACGACCTGCTCGACGGCGCCGACCATTACGTGCAGCACCTGGCCGGCACCGTGCCGCATCGGCTCGACGGGATCAAGGTCGTGGTGGACTGCGCCAACGGCGCCGCCGCCGAGGTTGCCCCGGCCGTGTACCGGGAGGCCGGTGCCGAGGTCGTCGCGATCTACGCCGAGCCGGACGGGCTCAACATCAACGACGAGTGCGGCTCGAACCACATCGTCGCCCTGCAGCAGGCCGTGGTCGAGCACGGCGCGCACCTCGGCATCGCGCACGACGGCGACGCCGACCGCTGCGTGGCGGTCACCGCCGACGGCGACGAGGTCGACGGCGACCAGGTGATGGCGATCCTGGCGCTGGCCATGCGGGAGGCCGGCACGCTGACCGGGGACACCCTGGTCGCCACCGTGATGAGCAACCTCGGTCTGCGCCTGGCCATGTCCGCCGAGGGCATCCGGCTGGTCGAGACCAAGGTGGGCGACCGGTACGTGCTGGAGGAGCTGCGCGCCTCCGGGCTGGCGCTGGGCGGCGAGCAGAGCGGACACATCGTCATGCCCGCGTACGCCACCACCGGCGACGGGGTGCTGACCGGGCTGCACCTGATGGCCCGGATGGCCGCCACCGGCCGTACCCTGGCGGACCTCGCGGCGGTGGTGACCAAGCTGCCGCAGGTGCTGATCAACGTGCCGGTCGGTGACCGCACCGTCGGCGCCGCCGCGCCCGCCGTACGCGCCGAGGTGGAACGGGCCGAGGCCGAGCTGGGTGAGACCGGACGGGTGCTGCTGCGTCCCTCGGGCACCGAGCCGCTGGTGCGGGTGATGGTCGAGGCGGCCACCGAGGCGACCGCGCGGCAGGTCGCCGAGCGGATCGCCGAACAGGTCCGGACGGCCAGCCCGGCCTGACCGGAGGCGACGGCCGAGCCGCTACCCGCGGCATGACGGCCGTGCTGCCCCCTGCCCCGAGGTGTGTCGTGCGACCATGACGACCGCCGTCCCGCCCGACCGCCCCCTCTCCTGGAGGTGACCGTGTCTCACCCCGGCTTCCTCGGCGCCGTCGACCAGCCCGCCGACCTCCCGTCGGACGCGACCGCGTCGGACGCGCCGGAGAGCTGGCTCGGGGCCCGCTGGGGACGGCTGCTTGCGATCCTGCTGGCGTTGGGGCTGATCGCCGCCTCGGTGGCGGTGCCGTGGTCCGAGGTGTCGCTGCGGGTGCTGGGCAGCCGGGACGACTCGCTGATCCACCAGGACTCCACCGCCGCGCTGAGCCTCACCGAGATCGGCGGCTGGGGCTGGGCCTACCTGGCCGTCCTGCTGCCGCTGATCATGCTGGCGTTGGCCGCGACGGTGCTGGACGGGCGGGCCGGACGCGCGGCGGCCGTGGCGGCGGGCGGCGCCCTGCTGGCCATGTCGACGGTGCTGGTCGGTGCCGCCCACCGCGTCTCGTCCGGGCCGGACGAGACCGCGGCCCGCTGGGCGGAGGTCGTCCGGCGGCTGACGCCGGTGCTCGACGACGACTACGGGGCGATCCGGTTCGGCTACGACAGCCTGGGCCTGACGTTCGCGGTGCTCGGCGTGGCGACCCTGGCGGGGGTCGTGCTGGCCAGTTGGTGGCCGGGTGCCGGCCGGTTCGTGGTGGCGGGCGCCGGCACCGTGGCCCTGCTCGCCGGCCTCGCGGCACCGTGGGTGACGGTGTACGGCGCGACCGCCACCGAGCTGGACCGCAGCACCGTCCGATGGTTCGGCCTGGGCACCGCCTCGGTGGTCGTCATGGTCGGCACCGTGGCGCTGGCCGCCCTGGTCTGGTGGGCGGCGGCGCGCCGGTCGACCCGGTGGCGGCTGCCGCTGCTGCTCGTGACGGTGCCGGTGGCGCTCGCACTCTTCATCGCCCACGACTTCCTCCAGCTGAACCCGGAGCAGTGGCAGGACGCCGCCGAGCGGGCCCGCTTCCTCGCGGTCACCCACGACATCCGGTCCGCCGCCGAGCTGGCTCAGCTCGCGCCGATACTCCTTCTCGTCGCGATGGTGCTGACCTGGTCGGCGGCGCGCCGCCGGGCCCGGGCACAGTGACCGCCGGGTCAGGCGTGCGCGCCCGCCCGGCGTAGGCGGGCCACTGCCTCGGCCAGCACCTCGGGGCGCTTGCAGAACGCGAACCGCACCAGCCGCCGGCCGGCCTCCGGGTCGTCGTAGAAGACCTGGGTGGGTACGGCCACCACGCCGCAGCGGTCCGGCAGCGTACGGCAGAAGTCGACGCCGTCGGTGCCGCCGAGCCCGGTGATGTCGGTGGTGACGAAGTACGTCCCCTCCGGCGTGAGCACGTCGAAGCCGGCGTCGCCGAGCCCGCTGATCAGCTGGTCGCGGCGGGCCTGCATGCCGGCCCGGAACTCGGTGAAATAGGCGTCGGGCAGGGCGAGGGCCACCGCGACGGCCGGTTGCAGCGGCGCGGCGTTGACGAAGGTGAGGAACTGCTTGACCCGCAGCACCGCCGAGACGAGGGCCGCCGGGCCGCTGACCCAGCCCACCTTCCAGCCGGTGCAGGAGAAGGTCTTGCCGGCCGACGAGACGCGCAACGTGCGCTCGCGCATCCCGGGCAGCGTGGCCAGCGGGACGTGCCCGGTCGACGCGTCGGTGAAGACCAGGTGCTCGTACACCTCGTCAGTGACCGCGTACGCGCCGTGCTCCTGGCACAGCTCGGCGATCAGCGACAACTCGGCCCGGGTGAAGACCTTGCCGGTCGGGTTGTGCGGGGAGTTCAGCAGCACCAGTCGGGTCCGGGGCCCGAACGCGGCCCGCAGCTCCGCCGGGTCGAATGCGTACCTGCCGTCGTCGGCGGGCCGCAGCGTGACAGGTCGCCGGACCGCGCCGGCCAGGGTGACCGAGGCGGCGTACGAGTCGTAGTAGGGCTCGAAGCAGACCACCTCGTCGCCCGGCTCGCAGAGACCGAGGATCGCCGCGGCGATCGCCTCGGTGGCGCCCGCCGTGATCACCACCTCGCCGTCCGGGTCGTACTCCAGGCCCCAGAAGCGACGTTGGTGTGCCGCCACGGCCGCGCGCAGCTCCGGGACGCCGGGGCCGGGTGGGTACTGGTTCCGTCCGGAACGCAGCGCCTCGGCCGCGGCGGCCAGCATCTCGGGCGGGCCGTCGGTGTCCGGGAAACCCTGCCCGAGGTTCACCGCACCGGTACGCACGGCCAGAGCGGACATCTCGGCGAAAACCGTCGTCCCGAACGGGCGCATCCGGCTCACCAGCGGGTCGACATCGGTGCTCGTCACACCGTCAGGGTACGGGTGGGCCTGGTCGTCCCGCCCCGGCCCGGCTGGGTGCTCGGTGACGCTGATCACCGGTGTTGCGCTAATCGCTCAAATTCAGTGATTGTTTAGCCCGCTTTCGCGCAGACATCGTGAGCGGATCTAGTTAGGCTGCCACCCATGTGTGGAATCGTGGGGTACGCCGGCAGTCGGCCGGCGCTCGGTATCGTGCTCGACGGCCTGCGGCGGCTGGAGTACCGCGGCTACGACTCGGCGGGCGTCGCCGTGGTCTGCGACGGGCAACTGCTGACCGAGAAGAAGGCCGGCAAGCTGGCCAACCTGGAGAAGGTGCTCTCGGAGCGCGCCGCCGAGGACCCGGACGCCTGCGGAGCCAGCCCGATCGGCATCGGCGACGGCACCACGGGCATCGGACACACCCGGTGGGCCACCCACGGCGGCCCCACGGACCGCAACGCTCACCCGCACCTGTCGCCCGACGGCCGGGTCGCGGTGATCCACAACGGCATCATCGAGAACTTCGCCAAGCTCCGCGCCGAGTTGGAGGACGACGGCGTCCAGTTCGCCAGCGACACCGACACCGAGTGTGCCGCGCACCTGCTCGCCAAGGCGCTGGCCGAGCTGCGGGCCGCCGGCCACCCGGACGGGCCGCAGTTGCTCGCCGCCGCCATGCGGGTGGTCTGCCAGCGGCTGGAGGGTGCCTTCACGCTGCTCGCGGTGGACTCCGGGGTGCCCGGGGCCGTCGTCGGCGCGCGGCGCAACTCGCCCCTGGTGGTGGGACGTGGCAACGGGGAGAACTACCTCGCCAGCGACGTGGCCGCGTTCATCGAGCACACCCGCGAGGCGGTCGAGCTGGGCCAGGACCAGATCGTCCTGATCACCGCCGACACCATCGAGATCACCGACTTCGCCGGTCAGCCGGCCACCGGCAAGGACTTCCACATCGACTGGGACTCCTCGGCCGCGGAGAAGGGTGGCTACGACTGGTTCATGCTCAAGGAGATTGAGGAGCAGCCGCAGGCCGTCGCCGACACGCTGCTGGGCCGGATGACCGAGACCGGCGAGATCATGCTCGACGAGGTCCGCCTCAGCGACCAGGACCTGCGCGACGTCGACAAGATCTTCATCGTCGCCTGCGGCACCGCGTACCACTCCGGCATGGTCGCCAAGTACGCCATCGAGCACTGGACCCGGATCCCCTGCGAGGTGGAGCTGGCCAGCGAGTTCCGCTACCGCGACCCGGTGCTGGACCGGTCCACCCTGATCGTGGTGATCTCGCAGTCCGGCGAGACCATGGACACTTTGATGGCCCTGCGGCACGCCAAGGAGCAGAAGGCCCGGGTGCTGGCCATCTGCAACACCAACGGCTCCACCATCCCCCGGGAGTCCGACGCGGTGCTCTACACCCACGGCGGGCCGGAGATCGCCGTCGCCTCGACCAAGGCGTTCCTCACCCAGTTGGCCGCCTGCTACCTGATCGGCCTGCACCTGGCCCAGGTGCGGGGGGTCAAGTTCGCCGACGAGGTGGCGGCCGTGCTCGACCAACTGCACCAGGTGCCGGACAAGCTGCGGGAACTGCTCGGGCGGATCGAGCCGGTCCGGGAGCTGGCCCGGGAGCTGAAGTCCGCGCCGACGGTGCTGTTCATCGGCCGCCACGTCGGCTACCCGGTGGCGCTGGAGGGTGCGCTCAAGCTCAAGGAGTTGGCGTACATGCACGCCGAGGGCTTCGCGGCGGGTGAACTCAAGCACGGCCCGATCGCGCTGATCGACCAGGGCACTCCGGTGATCTGTGTGGTGCCGTCGCCGGTCGGTCGCGGGCTGCTGCACGACAAGGTCGTCTCCAACATCCAGGAGGTACGCGCCCGGGGCGCGCGCACCATCGTGATCGCCGAGGAGGGCGACGAGGCGGTCGTCCGCTACGCTGACCATCTGATCTACGTCCCGCGTACCCCGACGCTGCTCGCCCCGCTGGTGACCACCGTGCCGTTGCAGGTGCTCGCGGCCGAGATCGCCGCCGCCCGGGGACACGACGTCGACCAGCCGCGCAACCTGGCGAAGTCGGTCACCGTCGAGTAGCACGCGGACGCTCACCGGCCGAGCACCACTCGCGCCATGCCGTCCAGGGCGGGGTTGGCCGGGTCCCAGTAGCCGGTGTGCCCGTACCGGCCACTGGGGAACGTCCGGCCCCCGAAACCCGGCTCGGCCGGGTCGCGCCCGAACCAGCGTTCGTCGCGCGGCCCGGCCAGCCAGTCGACGATAGTGCCGACCGGGGAGGCACCGAGCACCGACTGCCGGGCCAGCTCGTCCGATGGGCGGGTCAGCCGGATCACGTCGTCCGGCGCGGTGCTGGCCCACACCTGCTCGGGCGGCACGCCCAGCTCGGAGGCGTGCCCCACACCGACGCCGGGCGACCCGACGAAGACCAGCGCGTCCGCGGCGAGCCCGTGGTCGCGGGCGGCGGTGCCGACCACCAGCGACCCGTAGCTGTGGCCGAGCACCGTCTGCCGGGCCGGTGGCCCGTCGTGGGTGGCCCGCAGTCCCTCCTGGAACCGGTGCAGCGCGTCGCCCGCGTCGCGGGCCTGCCCGTCCCGGGCCGCCTCGTGCAGGAAGTCCGGGGCGTCGTAGTCCAGCCAGAGCACCGCCGAGGTCTCCTGGCCCGGTGCCAGGTCGGCGCAGCGGGACAGCACCCGGGCGGCCCGGCCCAGTTCGCCGGTGGCGTCGTCCAGCCCGGCGGTCATCCCCGGCACGTACGTGACCACGCCGGAGGCGCGGTCCGGGTCGCCCAGCGCCACCACCGTGCGTCCCTCGCCGCCCACGTCCAACCCGAGCAGGTACGCCCGGGGCGACTCCGTCGCGTCGAGCCGGGTGGCGAGCGCGTCCAGCCCGGTCAGCGCGGCGTCCACCGCCCGCAGCCCGGCCACCTCCGCCGGCCCGCGCGGCACCCGGGCGAGCAGCCGTTCCCAGCGCGCCCGTAGCTCCTCCCGCCGGGTGCCCAGCAACGACCGATTGGCCTGGTCCCGGTCGGTCGCCGGCACCCCGTCGAGCCGACCGACCAGCTCCGGCTCGTGCAGCACCAGCCAGCGGCGCTGTGCCGTGCTGAGCCCGGCCCACCAGAGCCGCACCCGGCCCGGGTCGGTGTGTGGTGCGGGCCGACCCGGTGGTGGCGGGACCACCCAGCCGGCGGCGGCGTCCCGCGACAACTGCCCGAGGCGTCCGGCGGCCTCGCGGTCGGCCGCCCCGGCCAGGTCGAGCGCGTCCCGGAGGCCGGTGGCGACCGGGGCAACCGTGGCGGCGGCCCGCTCCGGCGGCACCCGCGCCGGGTCGGGGCGCACCCGGCCCGACCGGTCGATCAGCACTCCGGTGGCGGCGGCCAGCTCGACGGCCGAGGAGAGCCGGGCCCGGGCTGCCGCGAGCCGGGCGGCGAACCCGGCGAGCACCTGGTCGACCTCGACGGCGGCCGGGACGAGCGCGGTCAGCTCGGTCCGCAGCCCGCCCAGCCGGGTCCCGGCCGACCCGGCGGCCCGACCGGACCAGCCGGTGCGCAGTGCCGTCGTGCCGTCGGCGAGTTCGTCGGCGCGTCGCCGGGCGAGCCCGGCCAGGCCCGACCAGGCGGTGCCGGTGGTCCGCCAGCCGCCCGGGTCGGCCGTGGAGAGCTGGACGTAACCGACGGCCGTGGGCCGGGTCGGCGTCGCGCCGGTCACCGGGTCACCGCGGAGAGCCGGGTGGCGGCCCGACCGTCCACCGACTCGTACGCCCCGGCGGCGGCGCGTACCGCGTCCCCGGTCTCGGCCACCTGCGCGCCGAGCCGCCCGCACCAGGTGTGCACCGACCTCTCCAACGCGGCCAGCGCCCCCGCCGCTGCCCACTGGCGGTCCGGTGCGGCCAATCCCGGTACGCCCGCCGGCCCGTGGGCCAGCCGGTAGGCGGTGTCGCCCAGCGCCCGCCCCACCCGGTGCAGCGTCTCCGGCCGCACGGTCAACTCCTCCTGCGCCATCGGCCCCTCCCGCCCTCGGCTCCCGCACGGCGCAGACGCTAGGCGGGGCCGGGCGTCGCACGCGTGCCCTGTGGACGACGGCGGCAGGCGTACCCGACCGTCGTCCACAGGGGCCGCCGGGTATGTGGACAAGGGGCTATCCTGCGGCCCGCCCGCCGGTAGGGTGGCGCGTGATCGTCGGTATCGATCGCGTGCGGGGCGCGGGAGACGGGGTGTGACATGCGGCCGGTCTGGCGGGTGGCGGAGATACGCGCGGCCGAGAAGGCACTGATGGCCGAGCTGCCCCCCGGCACGCTGATGCAGCGCGCCGCCGCCGGTCTGGCCCGCCGTTGCGCGTTGCTGCTCGCCGACCGGGGCGGGGTGTACGCGGCACCGGTGCTGCTGCTCGTCGGCTCCGGCGACAACGGCGGCGACGCCCTGTACGCGGGTGCCCGGCTGGCCCGGCGCGGTGCGGCCGTGTCGGCGTTGCTGCTCGACCCGGAGCGCGTACACGCGCCGGGGCTGGCCGCGTTGCGGGCTGCCGGTGGCCGGGTGGTGGACCGTCCACCGGTCGTGGTCGACCTGGTGCTCGACGGGATCGTGGGCATCGGTGGGCGGGGCGGGCTGCGGGAGACCGCCGAGCAACTGGCGGCGAGCCTGCTGCGGCAGCACGGGCGCGACGGCGGCCGGGCGACGGTGGTGGCGGTGGACGTGCCCAGCGGTGTCGAGGTGGACACCGGGGCGGTGCCGTTGACCTCGTCCGGTCGGCCCAAGGCGGTGCGGGCCGACGTGACGGTGGTCTTCGGCGCGTGGAAGCCGGCCCTGTCGGTCGGCCCCGCCGCCGCGCTGGCCGGGCAGGTGGAGCTGGTCGACATCGGGCTGGGACCGTGGCTGCGGGGCAGCCCGGCGCTGCACGTGGTGGAGGAGTCCGACGTCGTCGACTGGTGGCCCCGGCTCGGCGCGGCCTCGGAGAAGTACACCCGGGGCGTGGTGGGGGTGGCCACCGGGTCGGCGACGTACCCGGGTGCGGGGGTGCTGTCGGTCGGCGGCGCGCTCGCCGGGCCGACCGGCCTGGTCCGCTACGCGGGAGGCGCCCGCGAGGAGGTGGTGCGCCGCTACCCGTCGGTGATCGCCACCGACCGGGTGGTCGACGCGGGCCGGGTGCAGGCGTGGGTGTGCGGCTCGGGCCTGGGCACGGACGAGCGGGCCGCCGCCGAGCTACGGGCGGTGCTCGCCGCGCCGGTGCCGGTGGTGCTGGACGCCGACGCGCTGACGCTGCTGGTCGACGGTCGGCTCGCCGACCAGCTCCGGCGTCGTGACGCGCCCATCGTGATCACTCCCCACGACCGGGAGTTCACCCGGCTCTGCGGCGAGGAGCCCGGCGCGGACCGGGTCGCCGCGACGCTGCGACTGGCCGCCTGGACGAACGCGGTGGTGCTGCTCAAGGGGAACCGCACGGTGATCGGCACGCCGGACGGCCGGGCGTACGTCAATCCGACCGGCACTCCGGCCCTGGCCACCGGCGGCACCGGGGACGTCCTGGCCGGGCTGCTCGGTTCGCTGCTCGCGTCCGGTCTGGCGGCGGAGCGTGCCGCTGCGGTGGCGGCGTACCTGCACGGGTTGGCCGGCCGCGAGGCGGCGCGGTGCGGTCCGGTGGCCGCCGCGGACGTGGCCGACGCGCTGCGGCCTGTCCTGGCCCGGATCACCTGACCTCCGTCGTCGCGGGACCCGCCCGACACCCCGTACCCGGCCGGGGGCGACCCCGGGTGATCAGCGCGGAAGTAGGGTGGGAGGCATGTGGCAGGCCGAGGTACGCGTCGACCTCGACGCGATCCGGGAGAACGTGGACCGGTTGCGCACCGGCACCAGCGCCGAGTTGATGGCGGTGGTGAAGGGTGACGGCTACGGCCACGGCATGGTCCCGGCCGCCCGTGCCGCCCTGGAGGCGGGCGCGGACTGGCTCGGGGTCTGCACCCTGGACGAGGCGTTGGCCCTGCGGGCGGCGGGCATCGACGCCCCGGTGCTGGCCTGGCTGCTGGTGCCCGGGTTGCCGTTGCACACCGGCGTCGCGGCCGGCGTCGACCTGGGGGTGGCGAGCCTCGCGCAGCTCGACGAGATGATCGAGGCGAGCCGGCGCGCGGAACGCCCGGCCCGGCTGCATCTCAAGATCGACACTGGGTTGGCCCGGGGCGGCGCGACCGTCGCGGACTGGCCGGCCCTGCTCGACGCCGCCGCCAAGGCGCAGGCCGACGGGCTGATCGAGGTGGTCGGGGTGTGGAGCCACTTCGTCTACGCGGACCTGCCCGGCCACCCCACCACGGACCGGCAGCTGGCGGTCTTCCACGAGGGGCTGGCCATGGTCGAGCGGGCCGGACTGCGCCCGCGCTACCGGCACCTGGCCAACTCGGCGGCCACGCTGACCCGGCCCGACACCCACTTCGACCTGGTCCGTCCCGGGCTGGCCGTGTACGGCCTCTCCCCGGTGGCCGGGCAGACGTACGCGCTACGGCCGGCGATGACCGCCCGGGCCCGAGTGATGCTCACCAAGCGGGTACCGGCCGGGGCCGGTGTCTCCTACGGGCACACCTACCTCACCGAGCGCGACGCGACCCTGGCCGTGGTGCCGCTGGGCTACGCCGACGGGGTGCCCCGGCACGCCTCGAACACCGGTCCCGTGCAGCTCGGCGGGAAGCGGCGGACGGTCGCCGGCCGGGTCTGCATGGACCAGTTCGTGCTGGACTGCGGCGACGATCCGGTGGTCGCCGGTGACGTGGTCACCCTCTTCGGCGACGGCACGGACGGCGCGCCCACCGCCGACGACTGGGCCGAGGCGGCCGGCACCATCAACTACGAGATCGTCACCCGGTTCGGCAGCACACGGGTACCCCGGATCTATGACGGCGGCGGGTCGGCATGAGGGTGCCCCGACCGCGTACCGCCGCCGGCCGGGCCGCCGGGCTGGTCGGTGCGGCGCTCGGCGTGGCCGCCGCCGGGCTCGCCGCCGGTGTCGCCACCGAACGGGCCCTGGTCCGCCGGCTCAAGGCCGATCCCGCCGACCCGTACGTCGACGAGGTCTTCGGCGAGCAGCACTACGACGCGGCGTACCGGCTGGAGCTGCCCGACGGCACCGACGTGCATGTGGAGGTGGTCGAGCCGATCCGTCCCGTCGCGGGCAACCCGACGATCGTGCTGGTGCACGGCTTCTGCCTGGACATGGGCACCTTCCACTTCCAACGCAAGATGCTGGCCGGGCGGGGCGAGCACCGGATCGTGGCGTACGACCAGCCCGGGCACGGCCGCTCGGGGCGGCTGGAGGGCGGCGAGTACGACCTGGTCGCGCTCGGGCACACGCTGCGCCGGGTGATCGACGAGGTGGCACCGGACGGGCCGCTGGTGCTGGTCGGGCACTCGATGGGCGGCATGACCATAATGTCGCTGGCCGAGCTGTACCCGGAGATGTTCGACGACCGGGTGGTGGGCACAGTGTTGATGGCCACCTCCGGCGGTCTGCTGGCGGAGACGAAGCTGGTCGCGCCCGCCCTGCTCGGGCGCGTCGGCGCGCCGGTGCTCTACACGGCCGGCTACGTCACCCGGTACGGCGGGACGGTGATCGACCGGGCCCGCAAGTCCACCAGCAACGTGGCCTGGCTGCTCACCCGCAGGTACGGCTTCGGCACCCGCAAGCCGAGTCCCTCGCTGGTGTCGTACGTGGAGGAGATGAACTCGCGTACCTCGGCCGACACGGTGACCCGCTACCTGCGTACGCTGGCGACGCACTCGCGGTTCCCGGCGCTGGCCGCGTTGGAGGACACGCCGGTGTTGGTGATCGTCGGAGACAAGGACATGATCACGCCGGTGACGCATTCCGAGGAGATCGTCCGGCGGCTGCCGCACGCCGAGTTCGTCAAGATCCACGACAGCGGGCACGTGGTGATGCTGGAGCACGCCGACGAGGTCAACATCGCGGTCAGCCGGTTTCTCGACTCGTGCGAGCGGGACCGCCCGTGACCCGCGTCGAGCTGCCGACCGTCGCGGACACGCACGCCTTCGGGCGGCACCTCGCGGGGCTGCTGCGCGCCGGTGACCTGGTGCTGTTGACCGGCCCGCTGGGCGCCGGCAAGACCGCGCTGACCCAGGGGATCGGTGCCGGGTTGGGCGTGCTCGGCGACATCACCTCGCCGACGTTCGTGATCGCCCGGGTGCACCGGCCGGACCCGGCCACCGGGCGCGGGGTGGCCCTGGTGCACGCCGACGCGTACCGGTTGGGGTCGGCGAGCGATCCCCGGGCCGAGATCGACGACCTGGACCTGGACGCCTCGGTGGAGGACTCGGTCACCGTGGTCGAGTGGGGCGAGGGGCTGGTCGAGCAGTTGGTCGACGCGCATCTGCGGGTCCGCCTCGACCGGCGCGACGACGACACCCGGGTCGTCGAGCTGGAGCCGGTCGGCGGAGACTGGGCGACGCGACTGGCCGCGCTGACCGTGGCGCGCTGACCGCCCTGCGCCCAGCGCTGTCGTACCCACTGCCTACAGTGCCCGGAAACGATCCGACCGGTGAAAGGCCGCCGATGCCCGACGACACCCCCGCTCTCGACCTGCTGGCTCTGCTTCCCGAGCAGTGGCGCGAGGTGCTCGCCCCGCACCTCGACCCGGCCCGTACGGCCGCGCTGGCCGACTTCGTCGCCGGGGAGTACGCGACGCAGACGGTCTTCCCGCCGGTGGAGGACCTCTTCTCCGCCTACCGGCTCTGCGCGCCGTCGGCCTGCCGGGTGCTGATCCTCGGGCAGGACCCCTACCACCGGGTCGGCCAGGCGCACGGGCTGAGCTTCAGCGTGCGCGAGGGGGTCTCGGTGCCGCCGTCGCTGCGCAACGTCTTCAAGGAGTTGGGCGAGGACCTGGGCGTGCCCAAGCCGCGCAGCGGCAACCTGGACGGCTGGGCGGCACAGGGGGTGCTGCTGCTCAACTCGGTGCTGACCGTGCGGCAGGGCACTCCCGGCTCGCACGCCAACCGGGGGTGGGAGGAGTTCACCGACGCCACCATCCGGGCGCTGGACGCCCAGCAGTCGCGGGTGGTGTTCCTGCTCTGGGGCGGTTACGCACGCAAGAAGGCGGCGCTGGTGACCAACCCGCAGCACGTGGTGCTGGAGGCGGGGCACCCCAGCCCGATGAACCCGCGTGGCTTCCTCGGCAGTCGTCCGTTCAGCGCGGCCAACAAGGCCCTCGCCGACGCCGGCCTGCCCACCGTCGACTGGGAGCGCAGCGCCGGCTGAGCCGCCCGCGTTCCCGCTGGACGCGACGGTGCCCCTGCACGTCACCGGAGGGCGACGTGCAGGGGCACCTCCGTGTCAGCCGATCCGGTACGCGCGAACGACCGTCTCGGTCAGGGTGGCGGCGCTACCCCTGGCAGTGACCTGCACGGACACGTACCCGGGGGTGGCCGGGTGCCGGACCGTGCCGAGGAAGGTGCCGGCGCCGGTGCGGACGACCGGGGCCGGCCGCCAGGTGACGCCCTCGTCGTAGGAGATCCGCAGGCCGACCGACTTGGCGTCGGCGCTGCTGATCGGGATGGTGAAGGACCGGCCGGCGGGTGCCGTGCCGGTGGCGTCCAGGGTCGGCGCCATCCGGACCGCCATGAGGCGTGACGCGGTCACCGGCCGGGTGAACGTCCAGTCGGCCGTGACCCGGGTGGACAGGCCGAACGAGGCCGCCCGGGTGGACTCCACGTGGAGCCGGTAGTTGCCCGGTACGGGCCGGGCGGTGAACCGGGCGTGACCGGGCCGGTCGGCGGTGGCCACCTCGGTGCCATTGCGATAGAGCGTGGTCGTACCGGAGAGGGCTTCCTGCTCGACGTGGCCGGGATGACCGGCGCTGTCGCAGTAGGGGGCGACCCGCACGACCAGTTGGTCGCCGGACCACCCGCCACCGGCGGTCGGGCAGGGCGCGACGATCGGGGCGTTCCAGGTGGAGGTGTAGGTCCGCCCGGCCCGGTAGGCGATCGGCGGTCCGCTCGTGGTGACGGTGTAGTAGTCCACCGCCTCGTCCGAGTACTGGAACACCCGGGAGGCCCACCTGATGCCGCCGTCGGTGTTGAAGTAGCGGGTCTGCGCCAGCGGCGTGGAGGCGTACGCCGGGGTCAGCGGATAGCCCGGCACGATCGCCGCGGACTGCATCGCGGTCGGACCCTCCGGGGCCTGGGCGCGGGCCGAGGTCCGGTCCACGGCGAGTTCTCCGGCGGTGGCGGACCTGGTGAAGCCGGTGGGCAGCGTGCCGGGCCGGTGCCAGGCGAGTTGGTACGCGTACCGGCTGGGATCCGATCCGTCGGCGAAGGCCGCGCCGATCACCGAGACGAAGGTGTCACCGCTGCCGGTCCCGCCGATCTGGGCCGTCCGCATCCGGACCGACGCGTTGCTGCTGCCGCCGACGGTCACCCAGGAGTCGCCATTGCGGACGCCCACCTGGACGGTGCTGTCCGCGCGGACCGCGTCGGCTGCCGGCACGCTGATCCGGACCGGCCGCCCGGCCCGTTCGTCGAGCGTGAGGTCGGTGTCGGCGGGTACGGCGAGGTTCGTGTGCGCCAGATAGGTCAGCTCCGGCAGGTGGGAGAACATCTGCGACACGACCGCGTAGCGTCCCTCGGGCACCCGGATGGTGATCTCGCTGCCCTGCTCGTCGTCGTAGTGGTAGAGCGAGTCGTAGACGTACGGGGTGTCCAGGCCGACGACGGTGGTGTAGAAGTCCCTGCTCGCCTGACCGTCCACACCGAGGTGCCGCAGCGTCAGCGAGTGGGTGGCGGCCTCCCGGATCAACCCGACCGGCGTGGTCAGCCGCTTGCCGTCGCCGGTGCTGGCGGTCAGTCGCCCGGAGTACGGCCCGGCCGGTGCCGTCGTCGAGGCGGCGGCCGTGACGGTGGCCTGCGCGCTGCCACCGGCCGGCACGGTCAGCGTCGACGGGCTGACCTGGAACAGTCCGGAGGTGGGCGTCATCCGCGGCCCGTCCACGGTCAGGGCCAGGGTCAGCGTCTGCGGCGTGGTGCCGGTGTTGCGGTAGGTGACCGTCCGGCTGATCGGCGCGTTGTCGGTGTGCGGGTACGTGTGCGTGCCGAGGCTCAGGCTCGGCGGGTCGGCGAGCACCCGGCCGGCGAGCGCACCGGCCACGTCGACTCGACCGGCCCCCTGGGCGAACACGCCGACACCCGGTGCCGGTCGGGCGGTACCCATCAGCGCGGCCTTGATCATGTCCCCGGTCCAGTCCGGGTGTCTCTGCTTCAGCAGGACGGCGCTGCCGGCCGCGTGTGGGGCCGCGAAGGAGGTGCCCCACAGGCCGTCGGTGTAGGGGCCGGTGCCGTACGCGTCGGTGCTGCGGGCGGCGGTGATGTCGTCGCCGGGTGCGGTGAGGTCGGGCTTGACGGCGTCGTCGCCGAGACGCGGGCCCCGGCTGGAGAAGGAGGTCAGCCGGTCGTCGTGGTCGACCGCGCCGACGGCCAGCGCGGCATCGGCGGTGGCCGGTGACCCGACGTCGTAGTCGTGTCCGGCGTTCGGGTTGTTGCCGTTGTCGCCGCTGTTGCCGGACGCGACCACGAACAGCGTGCCGTGCTGCTCGCTCAGACGGCGCAGGGCGATCTCCAGGGGGTCCTCGCCGGGGGTGTCGGGGAAGCCGAGGCTCATGTTGACGACTGCGGCGCGCTTCGGGCCGGCCGCCCACTCCATCGCGGCGATCACCGCCGACTCGGTCGAGTCCCAGTCCCCGGTCTTGGCGTCGATGATCGTCGCCTCCGGAGCGACGCCCCGGTACCGGCCGGCCGAGGCGGCCCCGCTGCCGGCGGCGACGGCGGCGACGGCCGTGCCGTGTCCCATCAGGTCGCGGACGTCACCACTGGTGGGTACGCCGCCGTCGGAGACCGGCGAGAAGTCGACCTGGTCGGTCACCCGGCCGACCAGGTCGGCGTGGGTGGCGTCGACACCGCTGTCGATCACCGCGACGGTGACGCCCCTGCCGGTCAGACCGGCCTGCCAGGCGCTCGGCGCGCCGATCTGCTGGACGCCCTCGGCGCCGTGGAAGCGCCCGACGGCGTCCAGCCAGACCTTGCCCTTCGCGCCCTTGCGGGTCAGCCCCGACCAGAGCCGGTCGAGGCCCTGCTTGCGGGTGTGCATGGCGGTGGCCGGGAAACTGGTCATCCGGTGCACGATCGTGCCGTCGACGCCGCTGTCGGTGGAGGCGATGATCGGCAGGTCGGCGCGTCGGTCGTCGTCGTACCCGTCGGCGAGCAGCCCGGTCACGTCGAACAGCCGTGGGTCGAGCCGATCCGCCCGCAACAGCGGCAGCGCGTCGGCCGGCACCACCCGTACCCGACCGGCGATCGTGCTGGTCAGCATCGGAATCTCCGACCTTCCCGGGCCTGGGACGACGCTGACGCCGCCGTCGGCGGTCACGGTGACCCGGTCGCCGGTGATCAGCGTCGCGGTCCGGCCGTCGCCGACGGCGGATGGCGCCGACCCGGGCGCGTCGGCGGCACCGGCCGGGGACGCGGGGACGAGACCGGCCGCGAGCAGCAGCGCCACGGCGGCCGGCAGGAATCTTCTGGGACGCATGTACCTCTTGTCCTCCATTGTGGACATACGACGTGCGGGAGGAGTGCGGCGGCGCCGTGCCCCCGGGGGCGGGGACACGGCGCCGGACGTGCGGGGTCGCCGGTGTGGGCCAGGGGCTACCGCGCCTGGAGCACCGGGACCCAGGTGTTCTCGTCGTTCACGTCGAGCACCTCGACCGACTCCACGATCCTGGTCAGTTCCGTGACCGAGAGCCCGCCGGTGCTGAGAACCTGCACCTGCACCACGCCGTCGGCGGTCCAGCGGTTGCAGAACGGGTCACCCGACGCCTGGTAGCACTTCGTCTTGCCGGCCTTCGCCTGCTGGTTGGAGGAGGAGGCGGGCGTGACGTGGATCCTGACGCTGTTCGGGATGGTCCCGGCCTCGTTGTCGCCGTACGGCGAGGTCAGGCCGGTGGTCGCCGGGGCGGGGGCGGCGTAGGTCACGCCACCGTAGTTGCCCGCGCGGGCCTGCGAGATGCCGCTCAGGCCGGGCAGGGCGTGCGTACCGGCCTCCACCGGGGTGTGGCCGGCGGGCAGGTAGCCGACCCGGAACGGCAGCGTGGCGGGCACCGCCGGGCTCGGCTTCAGGGCGGTCACCAGCGCCGACAGGTCCGCGATGGAGGGGTCGGGGGTGCTGGTGTACGCGGTCACCACGGCCCATGCGTCGTCGGCGTACTCCCAGGCCAACTGCCGGCCGGCCGGCTCGACGGTCGACTCGACGGCCTGGCGGCCGGCGATCGTCGACGAGGTGCCGCCGACGACCCCCGCCGGGTCGAACGCACCCGGCCGGTAGAGCGTCAGGTAGGCGTACAGCGGTCGCTGGGTCGGATCGGTGTCGGCAGCCGGGGGGCGCTTCCCATCCCGACGGACGGGCGTCTCGGAGTCCTCGACCGGCCGGTCGTAGGTTACTCTGCCGTCCACGTAGACCGAGGCGATCTGATAGGCGGTGGAGACCACCACGGGGTCCTGCACGCGCAGCGGACCGGCGTCGAACGCGCGGAACGTGAAGCTGAACGGCGGCGCGTCCGACCAGGTGGCCTCCGCGTCCGGTGCGGCCCCGGCGACGATCGTGGTCGACGGCTCGGCGGTCCCCGGACCGCCCGGCGTCAGCGCGAACGTGCCGGCGACCACGGCCGCGACCAGGCCGGCGGCACCTGCGGAGGCGAATCCCGCCCGACGGCGACGTTCGGCCTTGCGGCCGGCCGTGACGATCTGGTCGACGGAACGCGACATGGGCGGCTCGTCCACGGTCACCGCCGCCACGATCTCATGCAATTGCGACATTCCATTCCTTGTCCTCGATGTTGGTGAGCCGGTCGGCTCCGAGTAGTTCGCGGAGCTTGGCGAGACCGCGCGACGTCTGGCTCTTCGCCGTGCCGACGGTGCAGCCCAGGACCTGGGCCGTCTCCTCCAGGCTGAGTCCGAGGTAGTGGCGCAGCACCACGGCGGCCCGTTGGCCGGTGGGTACGGCGTTCAGCGCCGCGCGCAGCCGTAGCCGCTCGTCGGTGGCGCCGTTCGGGTCGTCCACCGCAACGTCCGGAATGCCGTAGCCGGCCGACCGCTCCCGCCCCTGACGCCAGGGCCTGCGCGTCTCGTCGACGGCGGCCCGGTACACCATGGTCTTGGCGTACAGGTCCGGGCGCTCCACCTTGCGCCAGCGCGGGTACAGCTTGATCAGTGTGTTGGCCACCGCGTCATCCGCCGCGTGCCAGTCCCCGCAGGTCACATAGGCCAGCTTGCGCAGTGACGCCATCTCGGACGCCACGAACTCCCGGAACGCTTGCTCGTCTGCGGCCTTCAAATCGACATTCCTCCTCTGTCCGGAGGTGGGACGGTGGTGGCGGGAGCAGAAGTTGCTCGGCGAACAGAAGTACTTGCCCGACAACTCTCGGTAGCGGCGCTTCCATCGAGGGCGGGCGGGGCGCCACGGGGCGGTCGGCGGTGCGGCTAGGCTGGCTCATTGTGCTCGTACTCGTGGTGGACAGCTCGACGCCGGCGGTGACGGCGGCCCTGGTCGAGGTCACCGCGACGGCGGTGACGACCCGGGCGCACCGGTGCACCGTCGACGCCCGCGCCCATGGCGAGCTGCTCGCGCCTCAGGTCGACGCGGTGCTGACCGACGTCGGCGTCCGCCCGGCCGACCTCGACGCGATCGTTGCCGGGCTCGGTCCGGGGCCGTTCACCGGGCTGCGGGTCGGGCTGGTCACCGCCGCCACCATGGGCCAGGTGCTCGACCTCCCGACGTACGGTGTCTGCTCGCTGGACGCTATCGGGTACCCGGCGGCGAGCGGCGAGCCGGTGCTGGCGGCCGGTGACGCGCGCCGGCGGGAGATCTACTGGGCGGTCTACGACGGTGCCGGGCAGCGACTCGTCGGGCCGGAGGTCGGCGCGCCGGCGGTCGCCGCCGAGCGGGCCCGGGAACTGGGTGTCACGGCGGCGGTCGGCGACGGCGCGCACCGGTACGCGGAGACGCTCGGGCTGCCGCTGCGACCGGAACCGCGCTACCCGGACGCGTCGGCGCTGGCCACCCTGGCCGCCGAACGCATCCGGGCCGGTGCACCCGGCGAGACGCTGACCCCGCTCTATCTGCGGCGGCCGGACGCCGTGGCGGCCACCGCCCGCAAGACGGTCCTGCCGTGAGCGAGCGGCAGCGCACCGAACCGGTGCGGCGCGAACCCGGGCAGCGCGAACCGGAGCAGCGTGGCCCGGTGCGGCTCGGCCGGTTCCGGTGGTGGCACATCGACGAGGTGCTGCCGATCGAGGTGGACCTCTTCGGCGCCGAGCAGTGGTCCGCGGCGATGTTCTGGAACGAGCTGTCCCACGGGCACTTCTATCTGGTCGCGACCGACGACGATGGCGCGGTGCTCGGCTACGCCGGGCTGGCCGTCGCGCCGCCCGACGAGGCGTGGGTGCAGAACATCGCGGTACGCCGGGACGCGCAACGCCGGGGCGTGGGGCGGGTACTGCTGGAGGCCCTGCTCGCCGAGGCCGCCCGACGGCGCGTACGCAGCGTGCTGCTGGAGGTCGCGGCGGACAACGCGCCGGCCCAGCACCTCTACGCGTCGTACGGCTTCGAACCGATCGGCGTGCGGCGCGGCTACTACCAACCGAGCAACACCGACGCGCTGGTGATGCAGCGCTACCAGGACTGAGAAACCATGGCTGACGAACCACTGATCCTCGGCATCGAGACCTCGTGCGACGAGACCGGTGTCGGCATCGTGCGCGGGCACACCCTGCTCGCCGACGCGCTCGCGTCCAGCGTGGACCAGCACGCCCGGTTCGGTGGGGTGGTGCCCGAGGTGGCCAGCCGGGCGCACCTGGAGGCGATCGTGCCGACCATGCAGCGGGCGCTGACCGAGGCCGGGGTGACCCTCGCCGACGTCGACGCGATCGCGGTCACCGCCGGTCCGGGGCTGGCCGGTGCGCTGCTGGTGGGGGTGGCCGCGGCCAAGGGGTACGCGGTCGCCGCCGAGAAGCCCGTCTACGGGGTCAACCACCTGGCCGCCCACGTCGCGGTGGACACGCTGGAACACGGGCCGCTGCCCGAGCCGGCGATCGCCCTGCTGGTCTCCGGCGGCCACTCGTCGTTGCTGCTCGTCGACGACCTGGCGCACGGCGTCACCCCGCTGGGAGCCACCATCGACGACGCGGCCGGGGAAGCCTTCGACAAGGTGGCCCGGCTGCTCGGCCTGCCGTTTCCGGGCGGCCCGTACATCGACCGGGAGGCGCGGGCCGGTGATCCGGCGTCGATCGCGTTCCCGCGTGGCCTGACCGCCGCCAAGGACCTGGCCGCGCACCGGTACGACTTCTCGTTCTCCGGGTTGAAGACCGCGGTGGCCCGGTGGGTGGAGGCACGACAGCGGGCAGGTGTTCCGGTGCCGGTGGCCGACGTGGCGGCGTCCTTCCAGGAGGCGGTCTGCGACGTGCTGGTCACCAAGGCGCTGGACGCCTGCCGTAGCAGTGGTGTGGAGACCCTGGTGATCGGCGGGGGAGTGGCGGCCAACTCGCGGCTGCGGGCGTTGGCCGAGCAGCGGGCCGCGCGAGCGGGCATCCGGGTACGCGTACCCCGGCCGGGGCTGTGCACCGACAACGGCGCGATGGTGGCGGCCCTCGGCTCGCACCTGGTCGCCTCGGGTGTCGCGCCGAGCCGGCTCGACCTGCCCGCGGATTCGGCGATGCCGCTGACCACGGTCAGCGTGTGAGGGAGGACGGCGACGTGATCGTACGCATGTGGGAGGCGCGGGCGGAGCCGTACGCGCTCGCCGAGTTGATCACCTGGGTCTGCGACAGCGCCCTGCCCGAGTTCGAGCACGACCCGCTGCACCTGTCCAGCGAGGTGTTCTCCTCCACCGACCACCGGGTGGTGGTGATCTCGAAGTGGCGCAGCAGCCCCCGGCCGCTGCCCGAGCCGCCGGTGATGCTGCTCGCCCGGCCGCCGCACTCCTGGGACTTTACCCAGGTCGACCGCTGAGCCGGGCCACCACGGTCAGCGGATGGTCACCGTGGTGGTCGCGGTGGCCCGGTCGATGTCGCTGGTCCGGGCGCTGATCCGCAGCGTCCACTCGCCGGCCAGCGGGAACTGGATCTCGGCACTGCCGTGGTGCGGTTCCAGGCTGAGCACGTCGATCGCGATCGGCTCGACACCCGCCTCCGGCAGCGCGGCGGTGATGCTCCACTCCGCCACCGGCAGCTCCTTGCCCTCCGGCGTGTAGACGTACGCGTGCAGGCTGTTCGCCGTGTTCGGCGCCGCCGGGTAGATGTCGAACTGCACCACGAAGATGCTGGTGGTGAGTGACTGCGCGACACCGTCCCGGGTGACCCCGTCGGCGGTCGCGCCGTCGGTGCGTCCCGGCGGCGTCTGCACCAGTACCGCTGTCAGCGCCAGGACCAGCGCGGTCACCGCGAGTTCGACGCCGGCCGCGCGGGCGACCCAGCGGGGGCGTCCGGCGGCGACCCGCCGCCGGATCAGGCGTCGCTGCCAGGCCGCGATCGCCAGCACGGTCGCGAGCAACGCGGCCTTGGCGCAGAGCAGACGACCGTACGCGGTGCCGAGCAGCGCCGACGGCCGACCGAGTTCGATCGCGGCCTGGAGCACCCCGGCGGTGACCAGCCAGGCCACGGCCAGCGTGGCCCACCTCGACCAGGCCGGCAGGATGCGGGCGAGGACCCGCTCGTGGGTGCCCCGGAGCAGGAACACGGTGAGGGTGAACAGCCCACCCAGCCAGACGGCGACCCCGACGACGTGCACGGTGGTCAGCACGATGCTCACCGGCGGCACCGGTGCGGCGACCGGATGCCCGGCGAGCGGCCAGGTGACCGCCCCGGCCACCCCCACTGCGGCCAGCGCCCCGGTCCGGGCGCGTCCGGCGGTACCCCGGGTGACCGCCGGCAGTAGCGCCGCGGCGACGCCGACCAGTGCCAGGCGTGCGGCCAGCACCAGCCCGATGTCGGTGTCGGCGACGGCACGCAGGTCGGCGGGGGAGAGTCGCCCGACCGGCGCGCCGACCACCTGGGCGGCCTGCCCGACCCAGGTGCCGACGATGGCCACCGCGACCAGGCCGAGACCGATCAGCGCGGTCACCGTCGCACCCCGCCGAGATCGTCGGGGTGGCCAGAGGGCGGCCGCGAGCAGCGGTGGGCCGACCGCCAGCAGCAGACCGAGATACCCGAGGAACTTGGCGGCGGGCACCAGGACCCCGGCCGGTGACTCCGACTCTGCCGCGGCCGGCAGCGGCGGGGCCACCGACGGCGCTCCGGCGGCGAAGGTGAAGCTGCCGGCGACCGGGTGGCTGTCGGCGGAGATGACGCGGTAACTGACCAGGTACGTGCCGAGCGGCCGGTCGGAGGCGCGCAGCATGATCCGCAGGGTCCGGTCACGGACCTCCGGGTCACCGATGTTGATCCGCTTGCCGTCCGGCGCGAGCACCTGCACGCGGCCGGACACCGGTGCGACCGACTCGCTGAAGGTGATCAGGACCTCGCGCGGCGCGTACGGAAGCACCTCGTCGCGCTGCGGGGTGGTGCTCACCACGACGGCGTGCGCCGCCGCTGGGCCGGCGGGACCCAGGGCGGCGCACAGCGAGGCCAGGACCAGCCCGAGCAGGGCGAGGGCCCGGGTACGGGGAGCCATCGGTGCGGGTCGGCTGGTTACCTGCGGCGCAACAGCCGATAGCTGAGGAAGCCGCCGGTGCCGAGGGCGGCGAGGAAGATCGCCCAGATCAGCGTGTTGCTGATGCCCATCGGCGGTGCGGTATTGGCCTGCGCGGCGGCGATCAGTCCGTCCTCACCGGGTGCGGGCAGCACGGCGGGCGGCAGTTCGGCGTACCGCACCAGGCCGGTGCTCTCCAGCATCAGCATGTGGTCGCTGACGTACTTGTTGGTGGCGTTGGCCAGGTCCCGGATCACGTCGTTGCGGGTGCTGCCCCGGACCGCGGTGACGACGGGGAGGATCGAGCCGTGGGCGACCCGGAGCCGGGTGACGAAGATCTGGTCGAACTGGGCACCGGTGGCGTTCTTCATCTCCGTCAGCCACTGCTGCTGCTGTGCGGACGGCACGGTCGGGATGGTCGCGCCGAGCTTGTTGGCGGCCTCCACGGTGAGGCGGTCCAGCTCCTCGTGCTGTCGGGCGATCTCCGCACCGACCTCGCGGACCACCGCCGACTGGCCCTTCTCGGCGGCCATCTGCCCGGCCGGCATCTCCCAGAGCCCGGCCAGGCGCACCCCGTCGAGCAGGGCCTGGTCGGCGGCGGCGAGCTGCTGACCGACGGGCGCGGCCACGGCGGCACCGGGCTGCCAGACGAGAGCGGCGGCGATCGTGGTGAGCAGCACCGCCAGGCGACGGGACCGGGTGCCCTGCCGGCGACGAACGGAATCCAGCGGTGCCATGTCTGCGGCGCCTCCTCGGACGAGAACCGGTCGACTACGTGACGGGCGGCCGCACCCCGCCGGCCGCTCGTCCGCACAGTGGTACGGAATGAGTGGCCGATCAGTTCACCGGTTCCGAAACCGGTTCACGGTCATGTCCGGCCGGATCAGCCGACGTCGAGCGGGTCGGCCAGCAGCCGGTCGAAAGCGAGTTCGGCGGCACCGACCAGCGGGGCGTCCTCGCCGAGCTTCGGGGTCCGCAGGCGGACGTGCTCCAGGCAGGCGGGCAGGCCGTTCGAGTTGAGTCGACTGCGTACCTGGGCGGCGGCGGCCAGATAGAGGTCGCGCATGGTGCCGCCGAAGATCACCATCTCCGGGTTGAAGATGTTGACCAGGTTGGCGACGCCGAAACCGAGCCAGTCACCGGCCTGGCGTACCGCGGTCTGGGCCCGGGCGTCGCCCCGGTCGGCGGCGTCGAAGACGGCGAGCATCGCCTCCCGGCCCCGGGCGTCGGAGCGTCCGGCGGCCCGCAGCAGCGCGTGCTCGCCGATCTCGGTCTCCCAGCAGCCCCGGTTGCCGCACTCGCAGCGCACCCCGTCGCGGGTGACCACCATGTGCCCGACCTCGCCGCTGTAGCCGCCGTGCCCGGTCAGGCGGCGGCCACCGGCGATGATCCCCGCACCCACGCCGACGTCGCCGTAGAGATAGATGACGTTGTCGCAGCCGGCCGCCACGCCTCGGGCGTGTTCGGCGAAGGCCGCCACGTCGGCGACGTTCCCGACGGTGACCGGGACGTCGACGCCGAGCTCGCTGCCGAGGGTGGTGCCGATCGGCTCGTCCACCCACCCGGTGGTCGGACCGAGCCGGACCAGTCCGTCGTCGCGGCGCACCATGCCGCAGACCGCCACCCCGGCCCCGACGCAGACCGCGCCCTGCGGCAGCCCGTGGCGCATCTCCTTGACAGCCCCGGCCAGTAGCGGGGCGGCCTCCGTCGCGGTCAACCCGCGCGGTCGGTCGAGTTCCCAGCGGTCGAGCACCGCACCACCCAGACCGACCCGCGCGGCCCGCAGCCGGTCCACCTCGATGCTGTACGCGTACGCGAAGACCCGGTCCGACTCGGGCCGGACGACCAGCGACGGTCGTCCGGCCCGGCCGGTCTCCCTCGGCGCCCCCTCGCTCACCAGGCCGGCCGCGGCGAGGTCGGCGGTGAGCGCGCCGATGGTGCTCCGGTTCAAGCCCAGCGTGTTCGTCAGCTCGGCACGCGTGGTGGCGCCGTGCAGGTGCACGTAGCGCAGCAGGGCACCGAGATTCTGCCGGCGGATCTCGTCCTGGCTGGGTCCTACGCGCATCGGGCGTTACTACCTTCGGTACAGCGGATCAGCGGTTGCCGGTGGCCGAGGCTCGTCGTCGCGACAACGCGTCGACACTCGCCGCGAGCAGCAGCACCACGCCGGTGACCACGTACTTCACGCCCGAGCTGTAGCCCATCAGCCCCATGCCATTGTCGATCACCGCCACCACGGCGCCGCCGAGGACCGCGTCCAGGACGCGTCCCTTGCCGCCGAAGAGGCTGGTACCACCGATCACCGCCGCGCCCACCGCGTAGAGCAGGACGTTGCTACCACCGGTGTTCGGGTCGACCGAGTTGGCCCGGCTCGCTGCCACGATGCCACCGATCGCCGCCATCGTGGAGCAGATCACGAAGACCGAGATGCGGATCCGGTCCACGTTGATGCCGGCACGGCGCGCGGCCTCCTTGTTGCCGCCGACCGCATAGATGTGCCGGCCGTAGCTGGTGCGCTGGAGCACGAACGTCCAGACCACGAGCAGGATCGCGATGATCGGCACCACGATCGGCACACCCTTGAGCGAGCTGATCAGCACGTTGCGGCTGCGCTCCAGGTTGAGCACGTAGACGGCGACGCCGAGGACCACGGCCAGGATGCCGATCCGGCCCAGCACCATGGCCAGCGGGTCGTTGATCAGGCCGCGTGCGGCACGTTTGCGGTACCGCAGCAACTGCACCGCGGCGAAGCCGGCGACCGCGAGCGCGGTCAGGGCCCAGCCGAGCGCCGGCGGCAGGTTGCGGTTGGCGATCGCCACCAGGACCGAATCACGGACCGAGATGTTCCGGCCCTCTTCCATCAGCAGCAGCACCACGCCCTGGAAGGCGAGGAAGCCGGCGAGGGTGACCACGAACGACGGGATGCCGACCTTGGCGACCAGGAAGCCCAGCGTGGTGCCGATGACCAGGCCGGTGAGCACGGCCGCGAGCACCGCCACGTACCAGGGGTACCCGAGGACGGTCACCACGTTGGCCAGCACCGCCGCGCAGACGCCGCTGGCGAAACCGGCGGACAGGTCGATCTCGCCCAGCAGCAGGACGAAGACCAGGCCCATGGCGATCAACGTGACCGCCGCGCCCTGGGTGAACAGGTTGGCGAAGTTGCCCGCGGTGAGGAAGCTCGGACGCATGATCGAGAAGATCGTGCAGAGCACGAGCAGCCCGGCGACGGCGGGCAGCGCGCCGATGTCGCCGCCGCGTACCCGACGCCAGTAGCCGCGTACGTGACTGCCGACGGTGGGTGCCGGCGCCACGGCGGCCGGCCCGTCCTGCTTGACGGCGGTGGAACTCATACCGACCCTCCGCTGCGCTGCGGGCCGGCATCGGCCCGGAGTTGATGATTCGCTCGCCGAGGCTCGCTCATGCCAGCCCTCCTGTGCTGCCGCTGGCGGGTGCTCCACCGTTGCCGTTGACGGCCGGTTCGGTGGCGAGCCCGAGCCCGCCGGAACGGCCTGCAGTGATCAGCTCGACCACCTGCGAGTGCGTGATGTCGGTGGTCCTCACCTGGGCGACCATCTGGCCGAGATAGAGCGCGGCGATCCGGTCGGAGACGGCGAAGACGTCGTTCATGTTGTGCGAGATGAGCACCACGGCCAGACCGTTGTCGGCCAGCCGGCGGACCAGTTCGAGCACCTGGGCGGTCTGCGCGACGCCGAGCGCGGCGGTCGGCTCGTCCAGGATCACCAGCTTGCTGTTCCAGAGCACCGCCTTGGCGATCGCCACCGTCTGGCGCTGGCCGCCCGAGAGGCTGGAGACGTGCTGGCGCAGCGACTTGACGGTGCGTACGGAGAGCCCGGCCAGGGTCTCTGCGGCCATCTGCTCCATGGTCGGCTCGTCCAGCACGATGCCGCTGCGCTTCTCGCGCCCGAGGAACATGTTCTGCACGATGTCGAGGTTGTCGCAGAGCGCGAGGTCCTGGTAGACGACCTCGATGCCGAGCGAGGCGGCGTCCCGGGGGCTGTTGATGTGCACCGGGCGACCGTCGAAGACGAACTCGCCGGAGTCGGTGGGATAGATGCCGCTGATGCACTTGACCAGGGTCGACTTGCCGGCGCCGTTGTCGCCGACGAGCGCGGTCACCTCGCCCGGGTAGGCGGCGAAGGCGACGTCGCGCAGGACCTGGACGGGACCGAAACTCTTGTCGATCCCGCGTAGCTCCAGCAGTGGGGTCGCGGACACGGGGTTCTCCTTAGGCACGGAGGGAGATCGGGGCCCGTCCAGCGGCGTCGCGCCGCCCGGCACGGGGTTGCCGTGCCGGGCGGCGCCGCCTTGGCGGGTGGGTCAGCTGATGCCCGCTTCGGTGCAGAGCTTGGCGAAGTCGGCGGTGCAGACCTCTTCCTTGGTCACGTAGCCGTCGGCGATGACGTCCTTGACGTTCTCCTTGTAGATCGCCTTCGGGGTGAGCAGGACGCTGGCCACGTCGCGGCCGCTCTCCGGGTCCTTGACCGTCTGGCCGGTCTCCTTACGCTCGCCCTTGGCCAGCCCGATGGCCAGCTCGGCGGCGGCGTCCGCCTCCTGCTTGACCGCCTTGTAGACGGTCATGCACTGGTCACCGGCGAGGATGTTCTGCAGACCCTGCGGGTCGGCGTCCTGGCCGGTCACCGGGACCTTGCCGTTGAGGTTGTTCTTCTTGAGCACCGAGATGGCGGCGTTGCCCAGGCCGTCGTTCGCGCTCAGCACGCCGTCGATCTTGCCGCCGGCCTTGGTGAGCTGCTGCTCGAAGATGGTGGCGGCCTGCGCGTTGTCCCAGTCCGGCACCGAGTCGTCGGCAGCCTGGGTGTACTCGCCCGAGTCGAACTTCGGCTTGAGGACCGAGTCGTACCCGTTCTTGAACAGGGTCGCGTTGTTGTCGGTCGGCGAGCCGTTCAGGTACGCGATCGCCGGCTTCTCCACCTTGGCGTCGGTGAGGCACTTGACGAGGCCCTCGCCCTGGAGCTTGCCGACCGCCTCGTTGTCGAAGCTGACGTAGTACTCCGCCGAGCCGCCGAGGGTGAGGCGGTCGTAGTCGATCGTGGCGACGCCCTGCGACTTGGCCTTGTCGAGCACGGCCTTGCCGGTGCCGGAGTCCAGGTTGACGATCATCAGCGCGGTGACGCCGCTGGTGATCATCTGGTCGGCGATGGTCTGGAAGGCGTTCTTGTCACCCTGGGCGTTCTGGATGTCGTACTGAACGTTGGCGGCTTTGAACGCCTCCTCCAGGAACTTGCGGTCCGCGCTCTCCCACCGGACCGAGGACTTGCTGTCCGGCAGGATCACCCCGATCTTCGGGGTCTTGTCGGAACCGGCCTGGTCGCCGCCGGAGTCGTCGCCGCAGGCCGTCAGGGAGCCGAGGGTCAGGAGACCCACAGCGCCGACGGCGAGGAAGCCCTTGCGCATCTGCAGGGTCCTTTCGAGGGTGGGGGAAGGTATCGGTGTTTGTTTTGTTGTGTCCGGCAACGTATTTCCCCCCACCCGCCAGCACAAGAGTGCGATGGCGATGAGTTTGTTGTCGGCGGTAACAATTCAGCAACGCCGACGACACCCGCCCGGTACGAAGCCGAACGACGGCGGGTGAGTGCGCAGGTGGAGTGCGGTCAGCCGGTGGTCAGCGCGGCGGTGCGGGCCTCGGTGAGCGCCACGAGATCCGTGGGCGCCAATTCCACCTGGAGACCCCGGCGACCGGCCGACACGTACACGGTGGGGTGGGCCAGGGCGGACTCGTCGAGCACCGTCGGCAGCCGCTTGCGCTGGCCGAGCGGACTGATGCCACCCCGCACGTACCCGGTGGCACGCTCGGCCACCGCGCGGTCGGCCAGCGCCGCCCGCTTGCCGCCCACGGCGGCGGCCAGCGCCTTGAGGTCCAGCTCGCCGGTGACCGGCACCACCGCCACGGTCAGCGCACCGTCGACCTCGGTGACCAGGGTCTTGAAGACCCGCTCCGGCGCGACCGCGAGCGCCGCGGCGACCACCGCGCCGTAGTTGGCAGCGTCCGCCGGCACGTCGTACGGGTGGGTGCGGTGCGTGATCCGCCGCTTCGCCAGCAGCGCGATCGCCGGCGTACCCCGTCCCGCCATGCCCGCCAACCTAGTCCTGTCCTCCACGGATCAGGGGACCGGCTGGCAGACCAGCACCGTCGGAGCGTCGGCGACCCGGGTCAGCACCAGGCTGGCCGGCTGGTCACCGGCCAGCCGCAGGTCACGCCGGAGCCGTTCCGGTTCCAGCGCGGAGCCCCGCTTGAGGATCTCCACCCGACCGACCCGGCGTTCCCGCAGCAGCGCCCGCAGCCGCTTGAGCGAGAACGCCAGCACGTCGGTCACCTCCAGACACCGGGCGTACGGGGTGGGGGTGGCCCGGTCGGCGTAGAGGTAGGCGATGCTCGGGTCGGCCAGCGAGGCGTCCAGGTCTTCGGCCAGCTCGGCGACCAGGTGCGCCCGCACCACCGCCGAATCCGGGTCGTAGACGAACCTGCGTACCGGCCCGACCGGCGCCCGCGCCGTTCCCGACCCGGTGAGCTGATACACGCGCGGCCCGTCGCCGGGATGTAAGGAGGGGACCCCTGCTATGCACGAGGCGTTAGCAGGGGACCCCTCCTTGCACACGGTCGCGCGGCGCGGGTGCTCGGCGAGCGGGCCGCACCAGAGGGCCGCCTCGACCAGGTCGCCGTCGACGCCGACCCACTCGGCCTCGGCACCGGCCGGGATCAGGGCGTGGTCGAGACCCGGCGCCACCTTCACCACCGTGCGCGGCACCCGTCCGGCGAGCCCGACGACGAAGTCCCAGGGCGGCGAGTACGCGTTCGGGTCGAAGATCCGGCGACCGGTGCCGGCCCGACGACGCGCCGGATCGCAGAAGACCGCGTCGACCCGGGTCACGTCGAACGTGGTGGCGTCGCCGCACTCGACCGTGACGAGGTCGGCCAGGCCGGCAGTGTGAGCGTTCGCCTCGGCGAGCGCGGCGGTGAGCGGGTCGGCCTCCACCGCGTACACCCGGATGCCGGCGCGAGCGGCGGCCAGCGCGTCGGCGCCCAACCCGCACCCCAGATCCGCCAGGGTGCCCACCCCGGCGGCCCGCAGTCGTCGCGCCCGGCGTTCCGCGACGACCCACCGGGTGGCCTGCTCCAGACCGGGCCGGGTGAAGAACATGCCGCTCGCCTCCGGCCCGAACTTGCCGGTGGCGCGGCGGCGCAACTCCGCCTGGGTCAGTGCCGCCGCCGCCAGTCCGGCCGGCACCCCGGCGGCGCGGAGCGTGGCCGCCGCGTGCAGTGGGTCGCCGCCGGCCACCCGCCCCGCCGCGTCGAGCGCAGCCGACCCCTCGTCGGTACGCAACGCGGCAAACTGCTCCAGATCCACCCGCCCATTGTCCGGGCCGCCACCCGTCCCCGCCCCGGCCGCCCCCGCCCGGCGCTCTCCTGTTCATGATCGTGCTCGATCCAGGATCGAGTGGTCTCGCGGTCGCCTGGATACCACTCGATCCTGGATCGAGCGGCTGCGGGCGGTCGACGGGTTCCTCGCGGAGGCAGGTGACCTCGACACCGTTCGCGGCATCTCGTCCGCCCGCCGATCATGCAGCAGCCCGCCCATCGCCCGTCGATCATGGAGTCGTGGCTCGTGCAAATGCCCTGGATCAGGGCGTTTCGTCGACCACAACTCCATGATCGACGAGGCGGGCGGGCGGCGGCGGGGCGGCGACGGGGCGGCAAGCCACGAGGCGGCGGGACGGCGGAGCTGCGAGGCGGCGGGGCGGCGGCAGGGCGATGGGACGGCGGGGCGACGGCGGGGCCACGAGGCGACGGGCGACGGCAGGGCCACGGGGCGACTGCCGGACCAACCACCTGGGCCAGCACCGGAGGCGACATGGCGGCGAGGCCACAAGGCCGCGAGGCCGCAGGGCCACGATGTGACAAGGTGGCGGGGCCGCAAGGCGGTGGCGCCACGAGGTGACGAGGGGGCGGGGCGCGTTGTGGGTGGTGGAGGGGCGACTACGGCGGCGTTTGCTGTGGTCGACGCCGACGCCGACGCCGACGCCGACGCCAGCGTCAGCGCCCGGGTGTGGGTGTGGGGGTGGTCAGCGGGTGGAGTGGTGGGTGGTGACGAAGGCGTGCCAGGCGGCCGGGGTGAAGGTGAGCGCCGGGCCGGTCGGGTCCTTGCTGTCGCGTACGGCGACCACGCCGGTCAGGTTGTCGGCCACCTCGACGCAGGCACCGCCATTTTGATTGCTGCGGGAGGACTTGCGCCAGGCGGCACGGGTCAGGTCCATGAGTTCGCCACTTCCTCGATCAGGCGGGCGGACTGCCGGCGCGGCAGCGCCTCACCGGCCACAGTCTCCCAACGCCGTCCGAGGCTGGCAAGCTCGTTTGGGCTGTCCACGGTGTGCCCCCGGAGTTGGTTGTCCAGGTGGGCCACCTCGGTGCCGTCGACGAGCCGGGCCAGCACGAACGGCCCGGCAAGCCCGCCGTACCACGGGGTCTCGGTCGGCACGATCCGTACCTGGACGTGCGAATGGTCGGCGAGGGCGCGCAGGTGCTCCAGTTGCTCGCGCATGGTCGTGGGCTCGCCCACCTGTCGGCGCAGCGCCTGCTCGTCGAGCACCGCGACGAGCTGTGGCGGCTCCTCGCGGGCGAGGATCTCCTGCCGCGCCATCCGGGCCAGCACCCGCTTCGCGATCTGCTCGTCGGTCAGCGGCGGCCCGACCCGCAACATCTCCCGCGCGTACGCCTCGGTCTGGAGCAGCCCCGGCACCACCGGCGGGTCGTACCAGCGCAGCGCGACGGCCTCCCGCTCGATCTCGCCCCACGGCCGGAACCAGTCCGGCTCGGCGTTCAGCCGGATCAGCTCCAGCATCCCGACGAAGAGTCCGCCGGTCTCCAGCACCTTGTCGAACCGGGCCAGGTAGTCGGCGCTGAGCTGGTTCTGCCCGGTCTCCATCGCGCTGATCGACGACGGAGCGTAGTTGACCATCTTGCCCAGTTCCTCCTGGCTGAGCCCGCGCAGCTTGCGGGCCCGGCGCAGTTGGTCGCGCAGGAAATCCAGGGTTGGCATGTCCGCCATCTGTCCGCCCTCCGTCACGTAGTCGCGCCGGAGAGTAAGGGTCGGTCGTTCGGTGGGGAAGCGAGTGTCGGCGTGTTGCGGTCAACCGTGGCGAACGCTGGCACAAGAGCGGCAGAAGAGTGGGGAGGAGTGGCGACACGAGGTGGGGAGTTGGCACTCTCCTTGACGGAGTGCTAGCCGAGGAATAACCTGCGATTAGCACTCTCACCCTGAGGGTGCCAACGTCCGGGCCCTGGTGCCCGGGGGTTGAACGCCAGGCGGACCGGCACCCGCGACGACGGCCCCGCCCGGTGGCATGTGGCAATTGACGCCGGTCGGCATGCCGATCGGTAACGAAACCAAGTACCCCAGGAGGGTATGCCCGTGACTACCGCGACCAAGGTTGCGATCAAGCCGCTCGAGGACCGCATCGTGGTCCAGGCGAACGAGGCCGAGACCACCACCGCCTCGGGCATCGTGATCCCCGACACCGCCAAGGAGAAGCCGCAGGAGGGCACCGTCCTCGCTGTCGGCCCGGGCCGGATCGACGACAAGGGCAACCGCGTGCCGATCGACGTCTCCGTCGGCGACACCGTCCTCTACTCGAAGTACGGCGGCACCGAGGTCAAGTACGCCGGCGAGGAGTACCTGGTGCTCTCCGCCCGCGACGTCCTCGCGGTCATCGAGAAGTAACCAACCGATCAGTGACGTTGCCCCGGTCCGGCTCGCCGGGCCGGGGCAACCTCGCGTCGAAGGGACATTCATGGCGAAGATCCTGAGCTTCTCGGACGACGCCCGGCACCTGCTGGAGCACGGTGTCAACGCGCTCGCGGACGCGGTCAAGGTCACCCTCGGGCCGCGCGGGCGCAACGTCGTCCTGGACAAGAAATTCGGTGCGCCGACGATCACCAACGATGGTGTGACCATCGCCAAGGAGATCGAGCTCACCAACCCGTACGAGAACCTCGGCGCGCAGCTGGTCAAGGAGGTGGCGACCAAGACCAACGACGTCGCCGGCGACGGGACCACCACCGCGACCGTGCTGGCCCAGGCCATGGTCCGCGAGGGCCTGCGCAACGTCACCGCGGGTGCCAACCCGGCCGGCCTCAAGCGGGGCATCGACGCGGCCTCCGCGAAGGTCTCCGAGGCGCTGCTCGGCAAGGCCGTCGAGGTCGCCGACAAGAAGGCCGTGGCGCACGTCGCGACGGTCTCCGCGCAGGACTCCACCATCGGTGAGCTGATCGCCGAGGCGATGGAGCGGGTCGGCCGCGACGGTGTGATCACCGTCGAGGAGGGCTCCGCCCTGCACACCGAGCTGGACGTGACCGAGGGTCTCCAGTTCGACAAGGGCTTCATCTCGCCGAACTTCGTCACCGACGCGGAGTCGCAGGAGTCCGTCCTGGAGGACGCGTACATCCTGATCACCACGCAGAAGATCTCGGCGATCGAGGAGCTGCTGCCGCTGCTGGAGAAGGTCCTCCAGAACAACAAGCCGCTGCTGATCGTCGCCGAGGACGTCGAGGGTCAGGCCCTGTCCACCCTGGTGGTCAACGCGATCCGCAAGACCCTCAAGGTCTGCGCGGTCAAGGCCCCCGGCTTCGGTGACCGCCGCAAGGCGATGCTCCAGGACATGGCGATCCTGACCGGCGCCGAGCTGGTCGCGCCCGAGCTGGGCTACAAGCTCGACCAGGTCGGCCTGGAGGTGCTGGGCACCGCCCGGCGCATCGTGGTCGACAAGGAGAACACCACGATCGTCGACGGTGGCGGGCAGGGCACCGAGGTCACCGACCGGGTCGCGCAGATCCGCAAGGAGATCGAGGCGTCGGACTCGGAGTGGGACCGGGAGAAGCTCGCCGAGCGGCTGGCCAAGCTCTCCGGTGGCATCGCGGTGGTCAAGGTCGGCGCGGCCACCGAGGTCGAGATGAAGGAGCGCAAGCACCGCATCGAGGACGCCATCGCCGCGACCAAGGCCGCGGTCGAGGAGGGTACGGTCCCCGGTGGCGGTGCCGCCCTGGCCCAGATCCTCCCGGTGCTCGACGACGACCTGGGCTTCACCGGTGACGAGAAGGTCGGCGTCTCGATCGTGCGCAAGGCGCTGGTCGAGCCGCTGCGCTGGATCGCCCAGAACGCCGGCCACGACGGTTACGTGGTGGTGCAGAAGGTCGTCGCCGCCGAGTGGGGCACCGGCCTCGACGCCGCCGTCGGCGAGTACGTCGACCTGGCCAAGGCGGGCATCATCGACCCGGTCAAGGTGACCCGCAACGCGGTCACCAACGCCGCGTCGATCGCCGGTCTGCTGCTCACCACCGAGAGCCTCGTGGTGGACAAGCCGAAGGAGGCGGAGCCCGCCGCCGGTGGTCACGGCCACGGCCACGGGCACGGCCACCAGCACGGCCCGGGTTTCTGACCCGAGGAGTACGTGGACGCGGGGCGCATCGTCGACGACGGTGCGCCCCGCGTGTGTTCCGGCCCGGTCACGCCGGGTCGAGGTGACTACCGGTCGGGCGTCCGGTCGGAAACACTGGACCGGTGAGCAGTACGACTCCCCGGTACGCCGCCCTGGCCGGTGTCGCCGCCGCAGCGGCGGCCATCGGTGCCGCCGAAGTGGTGGCGGTGCTGACCGGCCCTCGTTCCGCCCCGCTGGTGGCCGTCGGTGGGCTGGTCGTGGACGCCGCCCCCGAGCCGGTGAAGCGGTTCGGCATCGCGGTCTTCGGCACGTACGACAAGATCGCCCTGCTGGTCGGGACGGCATTGCTGCTGGCCGCCTTCGCCGCCCTGCTGGGTGTGCTGGCCGTCCGCCGTCTGGTGGTCGGCCTGGCCGGTATCGCGGCGTTCGCCGCGCTGGGTGCCGGTGCGGCGCTGACCCGGGCCGGCGCGGACGGCCTGGACGCGCTGCCGTCGCTGGTCGGCGCGCTGGTCGGCGGCGTGACGCTCTGGGCGTTCGTCGCCGGTCCGCTGGAACTCGACCCGTGGCCCTGGTCCCCGCCGACCGAGCAGCGTCCACCCGGCCCGGGGGAAGTCGAACCGCCACGCGCGCCCGGCCCGGGCCAAGCGGGAGCGCTGCGCGCACCTGAGCCGGCCGGGACCGGACCCCAACGTCCACCCGCGCCGGACGGGGCAGGGGCGCGGCGGAGTACCGACCCGGAGTCGCGGCGACGGTTCCTCACCGGTGTCGGCGCGGTGCTCGGGGTGGCCGTCGTCGGCGGTGCGGCTGGGCGGTGGTGGGCCGGTCGACGTGGTGTCGCCGACGCACGGGCGGCGATCAGGCTGCCCGCCCCGGTCTCCGCCGCGCCGCCGCTGCCCGCCGGTGTCGACCTTCAGGTGCCGGGCCTGGCGTCCTTCGTCACCGAGAACCGGCGCTTCTATCGCATCGACACCGCACTCGTGGTGCCGCAGGTGGATCCGGAGACGTGGCGGCTGCGCATCCACGGCCGGGTGCGCAACCCGGTGACGCTGAGCTTCGCGGACCTGCTGGCCCGGCCGATGGTGGAGCGGTACGTCACCCTGGCCTGCGTCTCCAATGAGGTCGGCGGCGACCTGATCGGCAACGCGCGGTGGCTCGGCGTGCCGCTCCGGGAACTGCTCGACGAGGTGCAGCCGCTCGACGGCGCGGACCAGGTGGTCGGGCGCTCGGTGGACGGCTGGACCTGCGGCACCCCGACGGCGGTGCTGCGGGACGGGCGGGACGCGTTGCTCGCCGTCGGCATGAACGGCGAACCGCTGCCGGTGGCGCACGGATTCCCCGCCCGGATGGTGGTGCCCGGCCTGTACGGCTACGTGTCGGCGTGCAAGTGGATCACCGAGCTGGAGTTGACCAGTTTCGCCGACTTCGACGCGTACTGGGTGCCTCGGGGCTGGTCCGCCGAAGGGCCGGTGAAGACGCAGTCGCGGATCGACACGCCCCGTCCGCGCCACCGTCCGGCCGCCGGCCCGGTCACCGTGGCCGGGGTGGCGTGGGCGCAGCACCGGGGCGTACGCCGGGTCGAGGTACGCGTCGACGGTGGACCCTGGCAGGAGGCGGAGTTGGTGCCGACCGCCTCGGTGGACACCTGGGTGCAGTGGTCCTGGCGGTGGGAGGCGACGCCCGGCGAGCACACGCTCCAGGTCCGGGCGACGGACCGCGCCGGCGAGACGCAGACCGGGCAGCGTCAGGCGGTGGCACCGGACGGCGCGACCGGCTGGCACTCGGTCACCCTGACGGTCGAGTGACGCACAGACCGACGCCGCGCTTCCGGGGGGCGGGAGCGCGGCGTCGGGGGCGTTCGGTCAGGCGACGTTGCGTTGGGGCGGGAGGGCCGCCCGGTGGGAGCTGCCCAGTCGGGCCTCCAACCGGTTGACGTCGACCCGGCTCTGCCGACGGTCGGCGAGGTCCTCCCAGCCGACCGCGAGCAGGCGCAGCCGCTCCGACTCGCTGAACCCACCCCACACGCCGTACGGCTCCCGCACGGCCAGCGCGTGGGCGGCGCACTCGGCGCGCACCGGGCAGGCGCGGCAGACGTTCTTGGCGGAGGACTCCCGCCGGAGCCGGGACGATCCGCGCTCGCCGTCGGGGTGGAAGAACTGGGCGCTGTCGCGGCCACGGCAGGAGCCGAGCCGCTGCCAGTCCCACAGGTCGATGATGGGTCCGGGCAGTCTACGTACGTTCGACATCTGCACCCCTCCTCTCGCGCGGCACCGCGAGATACTTCGTGGCCGGCTGTCCGGGCGGCGGGCCGCGCAGGCGCACCGTTCCCGGCCTGAGCCCCTCGGTACCCAGCCCCCTCTCGGCTCACACGTGTGTGATCCAAAACCTTTGGCAGATTGGGGCATATGCCCTATCTGTCGGAAAAGTTGGAAGAGTTGCCGGGAACCTCCTCCCGACCCCACCCGGTCATGGTCTGCTCGTGTGCGGAGAGGAGATCACAGTGCGTACGGTTCTCGTGTGCGTTCGGACGCCGCTCGCGGCGCAGCACCTGACCTCCGCGGCAGCGCGGTTGGGACTGTCGGGTGCGGTCCGGACGGCGGTCTCCGATCCGGAGGTGATGTTGCGGCTCGCCGAGCGCCCCGCCGACGTGGTGCTCGCCGACACCGCCATCACCCGGCCCGACAGCGCCGGCTTCGTCCGCCGGGTCCTGGCCCGCGCGCCGCAGGCCAGCGTGCTGCTGCTCGGCGCGGAGGAGTCCGAGGCGGCGGCGGCAACCATCAGCGCCGGTGCGCGCGGACTGATCCAGGGCGTGGACCACGATCTCACCAGCGCGGTCGCCAAGGCGCTGCTGCTGCTGGCCGCCTCCGGTCGGGCCAACCGGCCCCGGATCGCCGACCCGGCACGGGACACCGCCGCTGTCGGCGGCCCCGGCCGCCCGGCCCCCGGCACCCGGCCCACCACCGGCGAGGCCGCGTCGGCCTGGCCGGGCGGTGACGCCGCCGGTGGCCCGGCGATGGTGCCGGTGCAGCGGGGTGACGACCCGGCCGAGCCGGACGCCGCTCCCGAGACCGGCAAGGCCGCCCCGGCGCGGGCCGACCGGTCCACCGTCGGCCTCACCGAACGGGAACTCCAGGTGCTGCTCGGCATGGCCGAGGGCAAGAGCAACGCCGAGATCGGCCGCGAGCTGTTCGTCTCCGAGGACACCGTGAAGACCCACGCCCGGCGGCTGTTCCGCAAGCTGGGCGCCCGGGACCGGGCACACGCGGTGGCCGCCGGCTTCCGGGCCGGCCTGGTCGCCTGACACCGACTGGTTAGCAGGGGCCCCCTGCTAACGCCTGGTGTATAGGAAGGGCCCCCTCCTTACCGGCCATCGGACGGCGGCTACGGCCCGGCGGCAGGCGGCGCGGCTCAGTCCCGGCCGGTGGGCTCGTCCTCGGTGCCCTCGCTGAGGGTGTCGTGCACGCCGTCGGCGTACCCCCGGGCGTAGTCCCAGGTGACGTAGTGGTCCGGGTCGGGGTCGTAGGCCGGCTCGTGCACCCGGGGACGGCCCGAGCTGAGCAGGTGACGCAGGTTGCCCCGGAGCAGGTCCCAGTCGAAGTAGTGCGGCTCCCGGCAGTCCTCACACTCGATGACGAGCCCGCGTACGCCGATCGGCGCCAGCAGCGCCTGGTAGATCTCCAGATCGGCGAGGTCTTCCAGCACGTCCTGACGTTCGACGTCGGTCAGCGGGTCGAGCGGGGCGTCGCGACCGGGGCCGTCCAGATCGGCCGACGGGTCGGTCGGATCGCCGGTGAACGGGTCGATGGGCTCGTCGTGCACCCCCTCACCGTAGACCCAAGGCACGTCGGACGCCTGTCCCCCTTCGCGCAAGCCGACGTACCCCGCTGAGGTCGTCGCCACCCCGCCGCGCGGACCGCCGGACGCGGGTGTGGCCCCGGCCACTGGGTACGATGGGGCTGACGCACCCTCGCCCGGCGCTCGCCGGTGCCCACCCGTGCCACCTCGCTGAAGCCCCGTTCGACCAGCTCAGGAGAGCAATCGTGGAGAATTCGCCTCGTTCCGACCTATTCGCTGGCGCCGAGGGTGGCGAGCTGGGCGGCCATCTGCCCGAGCTGCCGGCCGGCTCCGCCCGGGTGGTGCCGTTGGGGCTGACCTTCGACGACGTGTTGCTCCAGCCCGGCGAGTCGGACGTGGTGCCGAGCCGGGTGAACACGGTCACTCGGCTGACCCGCAACGTGACGCTCTCCATCCCGCTGCTCTCCAGCGCGATGGACACCGTCACCGAGGCGCGGATGGCGATCGCCATGGCCCGCCAGGGCGGCATCGGCGTACTGCACCGCAACCTCTCGGTCGAGGACCAGGCGCTCCAGGTCGACCTGGTCAAGCGCTCCGAGTCCGGCATGATCACCAACCCGGTGACCGCCAGCCCGGACGACACGCTGCGCGAGGTGGACCAGCTCTGCGGGCGCTACCGCATCTCCGGTGTGCCGGTGGTGGACGGACAGGGCCAGCTCGTGGGCATCGTCACCAACCGCGACATGCGCTTCGTCTCCGACCCGGCCACCCCGGTGCGCGACATCATGACCCGCGCGCCGCTGGTCACCGCCTCGGTCGGGGTGAGCAAGGAGGACGCGCTCGACCTGCTGCGCCAGCACAAGGTGGAGAAGCTGCCGATCGTCGACGGCTCCGGCAAGCTGCGCGGGCTGATCACCGTCAAGGACTTCACCAAGAGCGAGCAGTACCCGAGCGCCACCAAGGACGACGCGGGCCGGCTGCGGGTGGCCGCCGCGATCGGCGTGGGCGAGGACTCGTACAAGCGGGCCCGCGCGCTCGTCGACGCCGGGGTCGACGTGATCATCGTGGACACCGCGCACGGGCACCAGCGCGCCGTGCTGGAGATGGTCAGCCGGCTCAAGAAGGACGTCGCGATCGACATCGTCGGCGGCAACGTGGCGACCTACGCCGGTGCGAAGGCCCTGGTCGACGCCGGTGCCGACGGGGTCAAGGTGGGCGTCGGCCCGGGTGCCATCTGCACCACCCGGATCGTGGCCGGCGTCGGCGTGCCGCAGATCACGGCGATCATGGAGGCCGCCCGGGCCGCCCGCCCGGCCGGTGTGCCGGTGATCGGCGACGGCGGAATTCAATACTCCGGCGACATCGCCAAGGCGCTGGTCTCCGGTGCCGACACGGTGATGCTCGGCAGCCTGCTGGCCGGCTGCGAGGAGAGCCCGGGTGAGCTGATCTTCGTCAACGGCAAGCAGTTCAAGGCGTACCGCGGCATGGGTTCGCTCGGCGCCATGCAATCCCGGGGCCAGGCCAAGTCGTACTCCAAGGACCGTTACTTCCAGCAGGACGTGACCAGCGACGAGAAGCTGGTCCCGGAGGGCGTCGAGGGCCAGGTTCCCTACCGTGGGCCGCTCGCCCGGGTGGCCCACCAGCTCGTCGGCGGCCTGCGGCTGGCGATGGGGTACGCGGGCGCGGAGAGCATCGTCGAGCTGCACGAGCGCGGTCAGCTCATCCGGATCACGGCGGCCGGGCTCAAGGAGAGCCACCCGCACGACATCCAGATGACCGTCGAGGCCCCCAACTACCACACCCGCTGACACCCCCCCCTCCACCCCCGAAGACATCTGGAGTCCCCATGCGTGACGTGGTCGAGATCGGGCTGGGCAAGACCGCGCAGCGCGGCTACCACCTGGACGACATCGCGATCGTGCCGAGCCGCCGCACCCGGGACGTCGACGACGTCTCCACCGGCTGGCAGCTCGACGCGTACCAGTTCGGCATCCCCTGTGTCGGGCACCCCTCGGACGCGACGATGAGCCCGGCCTCGGCGGTCCGGCTCGGCGAACTGGGCGGTCTCGGCGTGCTCAACGTCGAGGGGCTGTGGACGCGGTACGAGAACCCGGCCAAGGTGCTGGAGGAGCTGTCCGACCTCGGCGAGGACGCCCGCGCCACCAAGCGCCTCCAGGAGGTGTACGCCGAGCCGATCCGCCCCGACCTGATCACCGAGCGAGTTCGCGAGCTGCGGGAGGGCGGCAGCACGGTGGCCGTCCGGGTGTCCCCGCAGCACACCCTGGCGTTGGCTCCGGTCATCCTCGACGCGGGCGTCGACCTCCTGGTCATCCAGGGCACGATCGTCTCGGCCGAGCACGTCTCGACCACCGACGAACCGCTCAACCTCAAGGAGTTCATCGCCGACCTCGACCTGCCGGTCATCGTCGGCGGTTGCACCGACTACAAGACCGCGCTGCACCTGATGCGGACCGGTGCGGCGGGCGTGATCGTCGGCATCGGCGGGGACGAGTGGTCCACCACCGAATCGGTGCTCGGCATCCGGGTGCCGATGGCCACCGCGATCGCCGACGCCGCCGCGGCCCGCCGGGACTACCTGGACGAGACCGGTGGCCGGTACGTGCACCTGATCGCCGACGGCGACATCCGTACCTCCGGCGACATCGCCAAGGCACTCGGGTGCGGTGCCGACGCGGTGATGCTCGGCGAGCCGCTGTCGCTCTGCGCCGAGGCGCCGGCCGGTGGGGCCTGGTGGCACTCGGCGGCCAGCCACCCGTCGCTGCCCCGGGGCGCGTTCGAGGTGGCCGGTGAGCCGCTGGGCTCGATGGAGCGGCTGCTGTTCGGCCCCGCCGATGAGCCCGACGGCCAGCTCAACCTCTTCGGCGGCCTGCGCCGCGCCATGGCCAAGTGCGGTTACCGCGACCTCAAGGAGTTCCAGCGCGTCGGCCTGGTCCTCGACCGCTGACGCTCCCTCCCGCCGCGCGCCCGCCGTCCCGTTGCTGCGTCGATCATGGAGTTGTGGCACGCGAGCTGTGCTGATTTCGCACGGTCCGCCACCGCCCCAACTCCATGATCGATCACCTGGGCGGCGGTAGGCTCTGGCGGATGAGCAGGGGTTCGGTGCGGCGGTGGCGGGCTGGCGTGGTGGCCGTGGTGGCCGCTGTGGGGCTGGTGAGCTGCACCGGTGACCGCGAACTCGCGGACCGGGACGGGTTCCGGGCGGGCAGCGTCGACCTGGCCGACCCGTACGTGCCGGGCAGCGGCAACGGCGGTTACGACGTGGACCACTACCGGTTGGTGGTGCGCTACGACCCGGCCGACGACCGGCTCACCGGCCGGGCCGAGGTCCGGGCCACCGCCACGCACGGGCTGTCCCGCTTCAACCTGGACCTGACCGGCCTGTCGGTCGACACGGTCACCGTGGACGGCGCACCGGCGCAGCACCGGCACGCCGACGGTGAGCTGACCGTCACCCCGCGCCGGGGACTTCCCGAGGGCAGCCGGTTCACGGTCGACGTGACGTACGCCGGGGTGCCGCAGCCGATCGCCGACAACGTGTTGGGCAGCGGCGGCTTCCAGCACACCGACGACGGCGCGATCGCGCTCGGCCAGCCCCGGTCGGCGTCGACCTGGTTCCCGGTCAACGACCACCCCTCCGACAAGGCCACGTACGACATCGAGGTGACCGTCCCGGACGGCCTCGCCGCGTTGAGCAACGGCGTGCCGGGGGAACGGACCAGCACCGACGGCTGGACCACCTGGCGGTGGGCCGAGCGGTCGCCGATGGCGAGTTACCTGACCACGCTGGTGATCGGTGACTACCGGGTCGAGACCGGCACCCACGGTGGCAAGCCGCTGGTCACCGCCGTACCGACCGGGATGCCCGCCTCCGGTCCGCAGGCCCGGTCACTGGCGCGCACCGGCGAGATCGCCGACTTCCTGGCCGGCCGCTTCGGGCCGTACCCGTTCGAGGCGTACGGCGGGGTGGTGGTCGACGACAGCCGCATCGGGTACGCGCTGGAGACGCAGTCCCGGCCGGTCTACGGGCCGGGCTTCTTCCGCGAGGGTGAACCGAACTACGCGGTGGTCGCGCACGAGTTGGCGCACCAGTGGTTCGGCAACAGCGTGGCGCTGGCCCGCTGGGGCGACATCTGGCTCAACGAGGGCTTCGCCAGCTACGCCGAGTGGCTGTGGGCGGAGCACGACGGTGGGCGTACCGCCCAGCGCAGCTTCGAAATCCAGTACGCCGACACCGACTGGTCGCGGCCCACTCTCGACCCCGGTCCGGGTCAGATGTTCAGCACCGCCGTCTACAAGCGCGGGGCGCTGGTGGTGCACGCGTTGCGGCGTACCGTGGGCGACGACGCCTTCTTCGAGATCCTGCGCTCCTGGACCACGGAACGCCGGGACAGCACCGCCACCACCAGCGACTTCGTCGCTCTGGCCGAGCGGGTCTCCGGGCGGTCGCTGGGCGCCTTCTTCGACACCTGGCTCACCGGCACCACCCCGCCCGGCCTGCCCTGACCGCCGAGCATGGGGCCCCGGTGGCCGCTCACGGCACGGTGAGCTTCGGGTGCTCGGCGAGGTACGCGTCCGCCCGTCCGGCGCGCAGCGCGGTCAGGAACCGGCGACCGACGGTGGTCAGTTCCTCGCCCCGGTACGCGCCGCCCCGGCCGACCGACGCCCCGGGCAGGCCGACCAGCGTGAGCGTCTCCGGTGACAGCGTGCTGAGCGCGTACGCGAACTCCACGATCCGCCGCCCGCCGACATAGACCATGGCGTCGCCGAGTGCGGCGACCACCTGCTCGACGCGCTGTGGTTGCCGGGCCAGGTCGTCGGCGAGGATCCTGCCGATCAGCGCCCGGACGAGTTGCTGCTGGTGGCGCTGCCGGGTGTAGTCGCCGCCGGGCAGGTAGCGCTGGCGTGCGTAGTCCACCGCCTGCCAGCCAGTGAGGTGCCGGTCGCCCGGCTCGTAGACCATCCTCGGCCCGACGTAGCCGCCGACGCCCGGGCCGGGTTGGCGGTGCTTGCCGTCCGGCTGGCGGTGCCGGGACACGACCCGCTGGTCGACCCGGATGTCCACCCCGCCGAGGCTGTCCACCAGCTTGTCGAAGCCGCCGAAGGTGAGCACCGCGCCCGCGTCGATGCGCAGTCCGGTGTACTCGCTGACGGTGCGGCGCAGCAACTCGTACCCCTGGGCCGGGTCGGGCTTGTTCGGCCGCCCCGGGACCCGGCTGCCGTTGCTCATCGCGTGGGTGAGTTTGGTCCGCCCGCCGCGGTAGTCGGCGGCCGGGAACGCCGGGATGTCCACCAGCAGGTCGCGGGGGAGCGAGAAGAGGTACCCCCGGGACAGTCCCGCCGGCACGTGCAGCACCAGGACGGCGTCGGCGTTCGGCTGCCAGCCGGGCACGCTGACCCGGGTGTCGATGCCGACCAGCAGCAGGTTGAGCGGGCCGGTGATGTCGGCGCCGGGCGGGGGTGTACTCGGGACGGGGCTGGGTGACGCGCTCGGCGAGGTGGCGACGTGGGTGGGCGCGGCGGTCGGCGCGCGGTCGTCGCCGACCGTCCGGGCCACCGCCACCGCGCCGACGGCCACCACCGCCACCGTGACCAGGCCGGCCACCGCCAGTGTCAGTCGTCTCCGGTCTCCTCCGAACGCCATCCCCCGCCTCCTCCTTGCGATGCCGGGCCGTCGCCGCGCGACGCACCGGGACTGCCTCCGACCGGTCCGCAGGCGTCCGGGACGGCGTCGTGGCACGCGTCGGGCCCACGGCGGTCGGGTGCGCTGCATGATGGCGCGAAAACCGCGCCTGGCGCGAGATCTACTCACGAGTAATGATGCCTGCATGCGGTACGACGTGGTCGTGATCGGGTCCGGCTTCGGTGGCAGCGTCGCCGCGCTGCGGCTGGCCGAGAAGGCCTACTCGGTCGGCGTGCTGGAGGCCGGCCGGCGGTTCGCCGACGACGAGTTCCCACGGACCTCGTGGCGGCTGCGCCGGTTCCTCTGGGCACCCCGGCTGGGCTGCTTCGGCCTGCAACGTCTCACCCTGCTGCGCGCCGCCGACCGCCGAGTCGGCGGCGGGGTGCTGGTGCTGTCCGGAGCCGGTGTCGGCGGCGGGTCGCTGGTCTACGCCAACACGCTCTACGAGCCGCTGGACGCGTTCTACGACGATCCCCAGTGGCGGAATCTCACGGACTGGCGCGCCGAGCTGGCCCCGCACTACGACCAGGCCAAACGGATGCTCGGGGTCACCGCGTACCCGCTGGTGACCCCGGCGGACCGGGTGATGCGGCGGGTGGCCGGGCGGATGGGGGTGGGGCACACCGTGCACGCCACCCCGGTCGGCGTGCACATCGGGCGGCCCGGTGAGTCGGTCGCCGACCCGTACTTCGGGGGTGCCGGTCCCACCCGCACCGGCTGTACGCACTGCGGCGCCTGCATGACCGGCTGCCGTCACGGCGCGAAGAACACGCTGGTCAAGAACTATCTCTGGTTGGCCGAGCGGCTCGGTGCCGAGGTGCACCCGCTGACCACGGTGACCGCGGTCCGGCCGGTCGAGGGCGGCTACCGGGTGCACACCGCACGCACCGGCTCCTGGCTGCGACGGGGGCGACAGGTGATCGAGGCCGACCAGGTGGTCTTCGCCGCCGGTGCGCTGGGCACCCAGCGGCTGCTGCACGAGATGCGGGCGGTCGGCGCGCTGCCCGGACTCTCACCCCGCCTCGGTGAGCTGACCCGCACCAACTCGGAGGCGATTCTCGGCGCCTCGATGTCCCGCCGGCAGGCCCGGGCGCGCGGGATCGACCTCACCGAGGGAGTGGCGATCACCAGTTCGTTCCACCCCGACCCGCAGACCCACGTCGAGCCGGTCCGGTACGGGCGGGGCGCGAACGCCATGGGGCTGCTCCAGACGCTGCTGGTCGAGGGCGGGCCGCACCGGGTCCGTCGCTGGGTGGGGCAGCTCGTCCGGCATCCCGGCCGGGCCGCGCGGATGCTCTCCGTACGCGGCTGGTCGCAACGCACCGTGATCGCGTTGGTCATGCAGGCGGTGGACAACTCGCTCACCACCCGGTGGCGGCGTGGTCCGTTCGGTGGCCGGCTGGTCTCCGGCCCCGGTCACGGCGCACCGAATCCGACCTGGATCCCCGCCGGTCACCGGGCCGCCCGACTGCTGGCGGAGGAGATCGACGGTACGCCGGGCGGCGCGCTGACCGAGCCGTTCGACATCCCGATGACCGCGCACATCCTGGGCGGTGCGGTCATCGGCGCGTCCCCCGCCGACGGGGTGGTCGACCCGTACCACCGGGTCTTCGGCCACCCGGGGCTGCACGTGCTGGACGGCGCCGCCGTCTCGGCCAACCTCGGGGTGAACCCGTCGCTGACCATCACCGCCCAGGCCGAACGCGCGACGTCGCTCTGGCCCAACCGGGGCGAGGTGGACCCGCGTCCACCGCTCGGCGCGCCGTACCGGCGGCTCGCGGCGGTCCGCCCGCACCGTCCGGCAGTGCCGCCCGGCGCACCCGCAGCGCTGCCCGACTAGGGCGGCTTCTGGCCGCCTCGGCGCCGGTGACGCGACGGTCGGTGGGAGCATGCAGGGCGCGGCCGGGCCGACCGGTGACTGTCGGTAGGCTTCGTGCACATGAGCCTGCCGCGCCCTGTCCTCGTGGTCGACTTCGGTGCCCAGTACGCCCAACTGATCGCCCGCCGGGTACGCGAGGCGAGGGTCTACTCCGAGATCGTCCCGCACACCATGCCCGTGGCCGAGATGCTGGCCAAGAATCCGGCCGCGATCATCCTCTCCGGCGGCCCGTCCAGCGTCTACGAGCCGGGCGCGCCGCAGGTGGACGACGGGTTGTTCCACACCGGCGTGCCGGTCTTCGGCATCTGCTACGGGTTCCAGGCGATGGCCCGCTCGCTCGGCGGCACGGTGGCCCGCACCGGCAACCGCGAGTACGGCGGCACCCCGCTGCGGCCCCGTCTGCTCGACCCGGGCGTGCTGCTCCGCGACCTCCCGGCCGACCTACCGGTCTGGATGAGCCACGGCGACTGCGTCACCGAGGCGCCCGAGGGCTTCACGGTGACCGCCGAGTCGGCCGGTGCGCCGGTCGCCGCCTTCGAGGACCTCGCCGGGCGACGGGCCGGTGTGCAGTTCCACCCCGAGGTGGGGCACACCGCGCACGGGCAGGAGATGCTGACCCGCTTCCTCTACGAGATCGCCGAAATCGAGCCGACCTGGACTCCCGAGAACATCATCGACGAGCAGGTGGCCCGGATCCGCGCGCAGGTGGGTGACAAGGAGGTCATCTGCGGTCTGAGCGGCGGGGTGGACTCCGCGGTCGCCGCCGCGCTGGTGCACCGGGCCGTCGGTGACCAGCTCACCTGCGTCTTCGTCGACCACGGCCTGCTGCGCGCGGGCGAGGCCGAGCAGGTCGAGAAGGACTACGTCGCCGCCACCGGCATCAAGCTCAAGGTGGTCGACGCGGCGGACCGGTTCCTCGGCGCGCTGGCCGGGGTGACCGACCCGGAGCAGAAGCGCAAGATCATCGGTCGGGAGTTCATCCGGGTCTTCGAAGCCGCGGCTCGGGAGGTCGCCGCGCACGGTGACGTCGAGTTCCTGGTGCAGGGCACCCTCTATCCGGACGTGGTCGAGTCCGGCGGCGGCACCGGCACCGCCAACATCAAGAGCCACCACAACGTCGGCGGGCTGCCCGAGGACCTCAAGTTCGCCCTGGTCGAGCCGCTGCGCACGCTGTTCAAGGACGAGGTCCGCACGCTCGGCCTCCAGCTCGGCCTGCCCGAGGCGATGGTCTGGCGGCACCCGTTCCCCGGTCCCGGCCTGGCCATCCGGATCATCGGCGCGGTTGACCGGGAGCGGCTGGACCTGCTGCGCCGGGCCGACTTCATCGCCCGCGAGGAGCTCAGCGCCGCCGGGCTGGACCGCGACGTCTGGCAGTTCCCGGTGGTGCTGCTGGCCGACGTGCGCAGCGTCGGCGTACAGGGTGACGGGCGCAGCTACGGTCACCCCGTGGTGCTGCGCCCGGTCTCCAGCGAGGATGCGATGACCGCCGACTGGTCCCGCCTGCCCTACGACGTGATCGCCCGGATCTCCACCCGGATCACCAACGAGGTCGCCGAGGTGAACCGGGTGGTCCTGGACGTCACCAGCAAGCCGCCGGGCACCATCGAGTGGGAGTGACCCCTCAGGCGGCCGGTCTCTCCGGCGGCTGAGGCGAGGTCCCGGGGGCCGGCTGCGGCCCGGCCTCGGGGCCCGGGAAGGGCCAGGCGGGGTGCGACGGACCACCGGCCGGTCCGGGCGGCGGCGCGGCGTAGGGCGGCGCGCCCGCCGGGTGCGGCCAGGCCGGGGCGTCGGCCGGCTCCTCGGGCATCAGGAACCACATGACGGGGTACGCGAGCGCGGCGATCCCGCCGGTCAGCAGCGTGCCGACGGCGAAGGCGACGCGGACCAGGGTGGGGTCGACGGCGAAGTACCGGCCGAGGCCGCTGGCCACACCGGCGATCATCCGGTCGGTGGTCGGGCGGCGCAACTGCTTGTACGGGGCCTGCGATGTGGAAGTCATGACTCCACGGTCCGCGTCGCGGCGCTCATCGACCTCGGTGATGGCCCGGAGCCTTACCCTGACCTGTCCCTCAGGGGCGAGTGATCAGTCAGCAATCCGACTCTTTTCCGCAGCGGTAACCGGACACGGGGAGAATTTGGCCCCGTGACCACCATGCTGGAGCCGCTGCGCAGGATCGCGGCATATGCAGTCTGTGCTGATTCGGTTGACCGAGTGTTGCTGGTCCGCGCATCGGAGCGCTCCGGCACACCCGGCACGTGGTCCCTGCCCGGTGGGGCTGTCGACCACGGCGAGGACCCCCACCACACCGTCGTCCGCGAGACGGCCGCCGAGACCGGACTGTCGGTGGCCGTGGCCGGCCTCCAGGACGTCCTGGCCGACATGCGTGCCCTGCCCGAGCGGGGCATCACCATCCACACCGACCGGCTGCTCTATCGGGTCTCGGTCCGGGGCGGCTCGTTGACCGACCGGGTCGACCGGCCGACCGACCTGGCCCGCTGGGTCACCCGGGAGGAGGCGCAGCACCTGCCGCTGCGCTCCTTCACGGCCCGCGCGCTGGGGCTGCCCGCCTCCTCGGCCGACATCGTCCCCGACGAGGCGCCGGAGTTCCCCTCCTTCTATGCGGTGCCCGGCCCGGACGGGCTGCACCGGGCGCAGCGCTTCGCCGCGTACGCCGTGGTCACCGACCCGGACGGGCGGGTGCTGCTGACCCGGGTCTCCGACGGGTATCCGGGTGCGGGCTGCTGGCACCTGCCCGGCGGCGGCACCGACTACGGCGAGCAGCCGGGTGCCGCGCTGATCCGGGAACTGGTCGAGGAGACCGGTCAGGACGGGCGGCTGGTCGAGTTGCTCGGGGTCGCCAGCCACCGGGACGCCGCCTCGCTCGGCCCGGAGGGCTACCCGATCGACTGGCACGGCGTCCGTGCCTTCTACCGGGTCGTGGTGGACAAGCCCGCCCCGCCCACCGTCGCCGACGTCGGTGGTTCCACCTGTGAGGCCCGCTGGTTCGCGCGGGAGGAGCTGGGTGCCCTGCCCTCCGACCGCCTCACCGAGGTCACGGCCGAGGCCGTGCAGGCGGCTCGGCTGACCTGACGCCTGACGCCTGACGCCTGACGATCCTGGCGCTGGCGGAACAGGCCGTAGGGTCGGGGGCGTGGAACAGGTGCGGCGGGTCGGGGCGTACGGGGTGCTGCGGGACGCCGAGCGGCGGGTGCTGCTGGTGCGGGGCTCGGCGGAGGCGGACTTCCCTGCGGTGTGGTCGCTGCCCGGCGGTGGCCTGGAGCACGCCGAGCATCCCGCCGACGCGGTGGTCCGCGAGGTCGCCGAGGAGACCGGCCTGACCGTCGAGGTGACGGGGCTGCGGGCGGTGGTCGCGGACGTGACGCCGTACCCGGACCTCGGGGTGGCCCTGCACACCGACCGGGTGCTGTTCGACGTGACCCCGCTGGGCGGGCGGTTGCGCGCCGAGCGGGTCGGCAGCACCGACCTCGCCCGCTGGTTCACCCCGGCCGAGGCGTCCGTGCTGCCGCTGCTGCCGTTCACCGCCGAGGCGCTCGGTCTGCCGGTGGTCCCGTTGCCACCGCAGGCGCTGCGCCGGACCGCGCCCTTCCCGCCTCCCGAGCCGCACCGTCGGCAGCGTTTCGGGGCGTACGGCGTGGTCACCGACCCGGCGGGTCGGGTGTTGCTGTCGTTGATCGCGGACGGCTATCCGGGTGCCGGCCGCTGGCACCTGCCCGGCGGCGGTACGGATCATGGCGAACAGCCGGTCACCGCGTTGCTACGGGAACTGGTCGAGGAGTCCGGACAACTGGGCCGGGTGACCGAGTTGATCGCAGTGGACAATCTGCACAATCCGGCCGCGCGGGGTCCGGAGGGCTATCCGCTCGACTGGCACGGGATCCGCGTCGTCTATCGGGTTCTGGTCGACCTTCCGACCGTTGCGGCGGTGACCGAACTGGCCGGCGGCTCGACCGCCGACTCTGCCTGGTTCACCGTTCCTGAGCTGCGAGAACTCCCGTTGACGGAGATCGCCTCCCGGGCGCTCGACGCGCTCGTGTGACGCGCGTCGCGTCGCTGCCCGGACCGCTGCTCACCAGGCCGGTGATGACCGGCTCCGGTACAGTCGAGGCAGGGCTGACAACAGAAAACGGGCAGGAAGTCCGAGATGGGAATAAGACGGCGGTTTGCGCGGTTGAGGCAGATATAAGTACCGCCGGTAGCTATCGCCAATCCCCGTCCCCCTATGCAATGGTGTACTCCGCAAAACGGCTGCCGGGTCGAAGAGACCCGGCACGAGAGAGCCGGACGCCGGCCCCAGGTGGCGGCCAACGATCCGGTGATGGAGGAAGCGTGCCGAGAGCCCCATGGCGCCGGCGTCGTACCACTGACAGCCCGCGTCCCGCCGGACGCAACTGGACGGGCCCGCTGCGCCGCAGCGGCAGTCTTGCCCGCCAGGTCCTGTTGGTCCGCGTCGGTCGTCGAGGTGTGGAGGGGGGCGGCACGGCTGACGTGCTGCCCGAGCCGAGGTACCAGGACCGCCCGCGTCGCCGGTACGGCCTGCAGCGGTTCCACCGCACCCGGATCGAGACAATCGCCCCGGTCAGCCCCGCCGTCGTGCCGGCTCCGGTCGAGGAGAGCGCCCAGACACCGATCCCGCTGCTCCCCGGCGAGCGGACGATGGCCCGGCGGATGAAGTTCGCCCTGGTCAACGCCTGCACACTGGCCAGCCTGGTGCTGGGCATCAACGCGATCTTCGTCGCCATGCGTGGCGACGTGCAACTGGCCGCCCTGCTGCTCATCGCCTGCGTCGCCTTCGACGGCCTGGACGGCGCGCTGGCGCGCAAGCTCGGGGTCTCCAGCCCCTTCGGCGCGCAGATGGACTCGCTCGCCGACATGTGCTCGTTCGGTCTCGCCGCGCCGGTGGTGGTCTACGCCTCGCTCGCCGGTGAGGTGCCGATGGCCGCCGCCGGGGTGGCCGCCGCACTGGTCGCCGCGTGCGCCGCGATCCGGCTGGCCCGCTTCAACGTCTCGCCCAAGGACGGCCGCTTCTTCTGCGGCGTGCCGACCACCATGGCGGCTGCCGTACTCGCCCTGATGGTCGTGATCGGCCTGCCGGTGCCGGGTGTGGTGCAGGTCGCCGGGGTGGCGCTGCTCGCCTTCACCATGGTCAGCAGCTTCCCGTACGCCAAGCTCGCGCGGCTGGTCAAGCTGCCGCCGTGGATCTGGGTGGCCCCGGTGCTCGGCGCGCTGATCGACATCCGGGTCACGTTCGGGCTGATCGTGGTGGGTTACCTGGTCAGCGGTCCGGTGCTCTGGCTCCGGCAGCGTCGCACCATCTGATCCTGATCGACCTCACGAACAGGGGCGCCGCAGTCGTGAAGACTGCGGCGCCCCTGTCTGTCGTCGGTCAGCGCCAGCGGGCGATGACGCTCGCCCCGCCGACGACCTTGTCGCCCGGCCCGACCAGCGGCTCGGCGGCATCTGCCGGCAGGTAGACATCGGTACGCGAGCCGAACCGGATCAGACCGAACCGCTCGCCCCGGGCCAGCAGCGCGCCGATCGGCGCCCGCTGCACGATCCGCCGCGCGATCAGCCCGGTCCGCTGGGCCACCACGACGGTGCCGTGCGCGGTGTCCAGCACCGTGTACGCGGCCACGTTGTGCTCCGCGTCCGGCTTCATCGCGTTGACGAACCCGCCGTCAGCGACGAAGTAGTCCACCACCTTGCCCGCCACCGGTGCGCGGTTGACGTGCACGTCGAGCACCGAGAGGAAGACGGCGACCCGCAGGAACTCGCCGTCGCCGAAGCGCTCGTCGTGCAGGCGCTGCACCGACAGCACCTCGCCGTCGGCGGCGGCCACCACGGCCGACGGATCCTCCGGCACGTCCCGCTGCGGGTCGCGGAAGAAGGCGGCCACGGGTGCGGCGGCCAGCGCGGGCAGCAGCCAGAGCTTCGACTTCGGCCGGGCCAGGCGGGTCAGGGCGGCGAGCCCGAGGGCGATGCCGGCGGCGGCCACGCCGTTGGAGTCGATGTGCATGTCGCGGGTCAGCGGCACGCTCGACGGCCGGTAGGCGGGGGCGAGGCGCTCCGCCGACGCGGCGTCGGCAGGCGTGAAGCGGAGCCGGTAGACGCGTACCGGCGGCGAGTTGCGCAGCACCAGATCGGCACCGACGCCGTGCAGTGCGCCCTGCCGCTCCAGTTCGGCGGCGGCGCCGGCGGTCCGGGCGACCGCCGTGGAGACGGTCAGCACCCCGCCGTCGGCCAGGTACTTGGTCAGCTCCTCGACGGCGCTCCGGGTCTCGTCCGCGGTGCCGACGAACGCCTCACCGGCGATCACCACGGTGGCGGGCTCGGCCTCGGTGAGGGTGTCCACCACCCGGACCCGGTCGGCGACCCAGCGCCCCTGGGCGGTGACGTGTTCCCGCAGCGCCGTCGCGCTGACCCGCTCGGTGGGCACCAGGGTGAGGGTGTCGCCGGGCAGCAGCGCGTCGATCGCCGCGGCCAGCACAGCGGACTCCGGGGCGGCGCCCACCAGCAGGGCGGCCTTCGGGTCGTTGATCCGAGCGAACTCGGCGACGAGGGTACGGGCGGCACGCTCGCCGAGGCGGACCGGACCGGACCGCCCGGGGACACGCACGGCGGGGGACTGGGTCATGTCGAACGGGCTCCTGACGAGGTAGAGGCGACTGTCGCGAGATCACCGCCAGCGGCGGGGCCGGGCCCGCCACGGACGGCCCGCGCGAGCCGGCGGCTAGCGCAGGACGCCCTGCGGCGTGGACCGGCCGACGGAGGCGGGAGCACACCGGCCAGCATAGGCCGCTGGCGACAAGCGTCGCATGGTCAGGCGGCGGGCCCTCGTGGCGACGGGGGCGACGTGTCGTCGGGGTGGGGGAGATCGAGGGTCCGGTCGTCCATCTCCGCCCGGCCCGGTGCCGCCCCGAAGACCGGGTCGTCGGCCGGGTCCGCGTCCGTCCCGGTGGTTGACGGTTCGACCGGGTCGGTCGGACCGGCCTCGGTGGACTCGTCCGCCGGGCTGTGCCGGCTGGACCGCAACGCGCCGACCAGGCCGAGCACACCGATCAGGATCAGCCCGCCGGCCAGGAACCAGCCCACCGGCGGCAGGACCAGGCCGAGCACCTGGGCCAGCAGCCACCATGCGGAGAGCAGGAGGAAGAGCAGCCCGAAGGCGAACGACACCAGGTCCGTGCGATGCACCCTCACCGGGTCACCTCCATGTGTCCGGCGTTGATCTGCAGGTTGAGGCGGAGCTTGCCGCCACCGGCACCGTCCGCGCCGAGGTCGACGATCTCCGTGAGCCGGTTGTCCAGGCCGCCGGCACGCTGGCCGAAGACGTTGGCGTCACCGGCGGTGACATGCGCGTTGGCCGTCACGTCCACGTTCGGCGGAACGACCACGGTGGCCTCGCCGAAGTTGATGACCACGGTGATCTCGGTTTCCTTCTGGTCGAAGTCCACCCCGCGCAGGTCGAGCACCGCGTCGGAGAAGCTCTGCTCGTACCGCACCGCGAGCTCGCGGTGGTCGGTCGGTGCCCAGGTCACGGTGCCGTCCACCCCTCGGACCCGGTCGTACGACTCGGCGACCGTGGCCACCGCCAGCGCGGCGGAGGCCACCAGACCGAGGGCGATGAGCCAGCGGGCCCGGCCGAACCAGGTGCCCACGAGCAGACCCAGCGCGATCACGGCGAGCACCGCCGCGAAGTACGCCGACGCACCGACGGGGAAGACGTCGAGCAGGTCGAGGATGCCGACCACACCCAGCGCGACGAAGATCAGCGAGAAGGTCACCGCACCGAGGGCGGAGCGTTCGCGGGGCTTCTTCGGCGGCTTGGGGCTGGGCGGCGGCGGTACCACCGGGGTCTGCCCGGCGTACGGGCCATGCGGGGCGAACGGGGCACGGTAGGTCGGCGAGTGCGGTGGCACGGTCGGCGGCACCACCAGTGGCGTCGGCGCGCCCGTGGACGGCCACGGGGGTGTCGGCGGCAGGTATCGCGTCGGCTCCTCGGTCTGCCCGGCCGGAGCGGGTGCCGCTCCGGGGGCCGGGGCGGGCGCGTGGAAGGCAGCCGGCGCGGCGAACGCCGGAGTGGTGCGGCCGAACCCGCCGGCCGGCGGCGGATACCCGGCGGGGCCGGGATAGCTCACCGGTGGCACCGGGCCGGGTGGTCCGGCAGGTGGCGCGGGTGCTCCGCCCGGACCGCCCGCCGGCTGCGGGGCGCGCTGCTGGTGGCGGTTGAGCAGCAACGCGCCGCCGACCAGGATCGCCGCGCCGAGCAGCACCGCGCGGAAGGCGTCGGTGACGATGAAGCCGAAGCTGATCGCGACCAGGATGCTGAGCACGATCACGGTCACCGGGGACATGCTGGACCGACCCCGACCGAGCATGGACTCGACCGGTGAGGCGGTGTCACCCTCGCCCGGGATGATCAACCAGGCGGCGACGTAGAGCAGGATGCCGATGCCGCCGAAGAAGCCGAGCACCGCGAGCAGCACCCGCCAGAGCACCGGGTCGGTGTTGGTGGCGCGACCGACGGCGGCACAGACCCCGGCGAGGTAGCGGCCGTCGCGGGGACGGACCAACCCGTACCGCGAGGTGAAGCCGGCGCCGCCGAAAGGCGACCAGGGGCCGTCCGACGGCGGTGGCGAGCCGGGTCCCCCGGGTGGTGGGGCGGCCGACGGGCCACCGGGGTACGCCGACCCGCCTGACCCGCCCGGCCCCCCCGGCCCGGCGGGTGGTGGCGTGCCGACCGGCGGAGGCGTCGCGTCCCAGGCCGTTCCCCCCGCCGGCGGTGCGGCCGAGGTGCCGGAACCGTCCGGCTCGGCGGCCGGGGTGTCGGGACCGTCCTGGACGGCCCCCGGTGGTCCGGACGCGTCCGGCGCCGGGACGTCGTGCCCCGGTGCCTTCTCCGTGGGCCCGGGCCGGTGCGGCTGAGCAGCGTCGTCGGTCATGTCTCGATACTGCTGCGCGGCGGACCCGAGCGACCTCCGGAGCCGACCCTGACCCCACCCTGAGATCGGCGGGCCGGTGAAGTCCGGGGCGTCCCCGTGGTCGGCCGACCACCGCGCGTGTGACGATCGGACCAGCGCCGCCGCACCGTCCGTCTCCGGCGCGAGCCGTCCTGACCAGGGAGTACGTGATCAGCACCGTCGTTGGGCCGCCGCGCCTCTACCGTGCCCCGGAGCACCGGATGGCCGCCGGGGTGGCGGCCGGCATCGCCGAGCACCTCGGTGTCCCGGTACTCCGGGTCCGGGTCGCCTTCATGGTGCTGCTCGGGCTGAGCGGGCTCGGCCTGCTGCTCTACGCCGCCTTCTGGGCCGTCGTGCCGCTGCGTCCGGGAGACACCGCCGTACCGCCCCGGCGGGAGTTCGGGCAGTTGCTGCCGTTCGTGGCGATCGGGCTGGGCGCCCTGCTGGTCCAGGTGGTGCTCTTCGACTCGGTGGGTGCCGCGGGCACCGCCGGCTGGCTGGTCGCGATCATCGCGGTGGGAGCCGGCGTGATCTGGCACCAGTCCACCCCGGAACGGCGGCGGCAGTGGGGCGAGTCGCTGCCGGTGCCGTGGCTCGGCGCGGTGGTGGAGGAGAGCGACCGGCGGGCCTTCGTGCTCCGGTTCGTCGGTGGTGGGGTGCTGGTCGCCGTCGGCATCATCGGCGTCGCCGCCGTGTACTCCCCGGCGCAGAACCTGGACGCGGTGATCAACGGCGTGATCTTCGCGCTGGTCGGCCTGGCCGGGGTCGGGGTGGTGATGGCACCGGTGCTCTGGCGGACCTGGAACCAGCTCCGTTCCGAGCGTGAGGGACGCATCCGGGAACAGGAACGGGCTGAGTTGGCCGCCATGGTGCATGACCAGGTGTTGCACACCCTCGCGCTGATTCAGCGCAACGCCAGTGACGTGAAGGCCGTCCAGCGGCTGGCCCGGGGCCAGGAGCGCTCGTTGCGGAACTGGCTCTACAAGCCGACCGCGTCGCCCACCGAGCGGTTCGCCGCCGCGTTGGAGCAGGCCGCCGCCGAGGTCGAGGACACCTTCGCGATCACCGTGGAGGCGGTGGTGGTCGGTGACCGGGAGACCGACGAACGGGTCGGCGCGATCGTCGCCGCGGCCCGGGAGGCGCTGGTGAACGCCGCCCGGCACGCCGGGGTGCAGACCGTATCGCTCTATGCCGAGGTGGAACCCGACCAGGTCAGCGTCTTCGTACGGGACCGGGGGGCGGGCTTCGATCCGGATACCGTGGAGGATCACCGGCACGGTGTACGGGGCTCGATCATCGGGCGGATGAAGCGACACGGCGGCCGGGCGGAGATCCGCTCCGGGCCGGGGGAGGGGACCGAGGTGCGACTGATCCTGCCGATCAGTCGGGACTCGGCCACGGCGGAAAGGGACAGATCATGACCGAGCAGTCGACGCCAGCGGCCGAGCCGACGGGAGCCGGACCCGAGCGGCTGCGCGTGTTCCTGGTCGACGACCACGCCATGTTCCGCGCCGGGGTCCGCGCCGAACTGGGCGCGCACGTGGAGGTGGTGGGCGAGGCGAGCACGGTCTCCGAGGCGGTCAGCAGGATCGCGGCCATCGAACCGGACGTGGTGCTGCTCGACGTACACATGCCCGACGGAGGTGGTCGTGCGGTGCTGGAGGCGATGCGGCGCAGCCACCCGCAGGTGCGGTTCCTGGCGCTCAGCGTCTCCGACGCCGCCGAGGACGTGATCGGGCTGATCCGGGCCGGCGCTCGGGGTTACGTCACCAAGACCATCTCGCCGGACGAGCTGGCCGCGGCGATCCGACGGGTGGCCGACGGCGACGCCGTGTTCAGCCCCCGGCTGGCCGGGTTCGTGCTGGACGCCTTCGCGGCCCGCCCCGACGCCCCGGTCGCCGACCCCGAGCTGGACCAGCTCACCAACCGCGAGCGCGAGGTGCTGCGGCTGCTGGCCCGGGGGTACGCGTACAAGGAGATCGCCCGGGAGTTGTACATCTCGATCAAGACGGTCGAGACCCACGTCTCCAACGTGTTGCGCAAGCTCCAGATGTCCAACCGCTACGAGCTGTCCCGCTGGGCCGCCGACCGCCGGTTGGTGTGAACGGACGGGGGCTCGTCCGGGCCCTCGGGCAGACGATCACCCGAGGAACTGATTCGGTCTCCTGTCTGGAATCGGCATCGTCCTTTCGGTTAGGATTCGGGGCGACGTGGCGGGATTCACCTCAGGTTTCCTGGTCGATGCTTCGGGGTGCTCCGGCCGCGCCGGCAATCGGCCATTCGGGCGCGAAAAAGCCGTTGACGGGCAGCTCATAGCATGCCTGTCGGGCGGCGTGGACGGGGCTCCGGGTCGATGTCGAGGCCGTCCCGGGCGGGTATCGGGTTGATAACACGCCTTTCGGCTTGGGCGCATCGGGTGTCACAGTGGCAGGCACCTCACAACCCCCTCGTGAGCCGAGCGCCCTGAGGAGGCACTCCCATGCGCGGGAAATTCCTGAAGGTGGCGGTCGCGGCGACCGCCACCGCCATGTTGGCCACCGCCTGTGGCGGTGGTAGCGACAACGACAACGAATCGAGCGGCCAGGCCGGCGGTACGTTGCGCGTCTACAACGCGGAGCCGGCGTTCCTGACGCCCTCCGGCGGTGACGACGAGCCGTCGCTGTACGTGATCCGTTCGCTCTTCCGTGGTCTGGTCAAGTACAACGCCGAGAGCGCTGCGGTCGAGATGGACCTGGCCGAGTCGGTTGACTCGGACGACCAGAAGCTCTGGACGATCAAGATCAAGGACGGCTACACCTTTGACAACGGTGAGCCGGTCAACGCCGACGCCTTCATCCGTTCCTGGAACTTCGCGGCCTACAGCCCGAACGCCCAGAACAACGGCTACTTCATGAAGCGGATCGCCGGTATCAAGGACGTCCAGTCCGAGGACCCGGACGGCGACGGCCCGCAGAAGGCCCCGGAGCCGAAGGCCAAGGAGCTGTCCGGCCTGAAGAAGGTCGACGACCTGACCTTCACCGTCGAGCTGGAGGCCCCGTTCTCCGGCTTCCCGACCACGATCGGCTACCCGGGCTTCTTCCCGATGGCCGAGGCCTGCATCGCCGACATCGCGGCCTGCAACGAGAAGCCGATCGGTAACGGCCCGTACAAGATCGACGGCAACTGGCAGCACAACGTCGCGATCAACGTGGTCCGCAGCGACAGCTGGAAGGGCGAGCCCGGCAAGCCGGACCGCATCGAGTACCGGATCTTCGCCGACATCGACGCCGGCTACGCCGCCTTCCAGGCCGGCGAGCTGGACGTGCTGTACACCGTGCCGCCGGCCCGGTACAAGGAGGCCAAGGCCACCTACGCCGACCGGATGTACGAGCAGCCGGGTGACAGCTTCACCTACGTCGGCATGCCGCTGTACCAGGACAACTTCAAGGACAAGCGGGTCCGCCAGGCGCTCTCGCTGTCGATCGACCGCCAGTCGATCATCGACGCCGTCTTCGACGGCCGGTTCACCCCGGCCACCGGCTTCGTCGCCCCGACCTTCGAGGGCGCTCGGGAGAACGTCACCCCGTACGCCGTGAAGGACGTCGAGAAGGCCAAGCAGCTGCTCGCCGAGGCCGGCGGCTGGCCGGCCGGTGAGAAGCTGATCCTGTGGGCCAACGCCGGTGCCGGCCACGACCAGTGGCTGCAGGCGGTCGGTGACCAGATCAAGGAGGCCCTGGGTATCGACTACGAGCTGCGGGTGAACCTGCAGTTCGCCGAGTACCTGGAGACCGCCGACCAGAAGAAGTTCACCGGTGGTTTCCGCCTCGGCTGGGGTCCGGACTACCCGTTCATGGAGACCTTCCTCTACCCGCTGTACGCCACGGGCTCGGGCAGCAACAACTCGACCTACAGCAACCCCGAGTTCGACGCCGCCATGAAGGAGGGTGACTCGGCCGACTCGATCCAGGCCGCGATCCCGTCCTACCAGAAGGCGGAGGACCTGGTCGGTGAGGACCTGCCGGTCATCCCGATGTGGTTCAACAAGGTTGGTGCCCTTTACAGCGAGAACGTCGACCAGTTCGTCTGGAACTCCGTCTCGGACGCCGACTACGCAGCGATTTCGCTGAAGCAGAACTGAGCTTCAACCGCCTGATCCTGCCGTAACACGACGTGGCGGCAACGGTCTCCCCACCAGGGTGATCGTTGCCGCCACGTCAGCGCCGAGAGGAGACCCCGACATGGGGCGCTACGTCATTCGACGGTTGCTCCAGTTCATCCCCACCGTGCTGGGCACCATGTTCCTGCTCCACTACCTGACTTCACTGGCGATCCAGTTCAGCGGGAACCCGGTCCGGGCGCTCTTCGGGGACCGGACGCCGCCGCCCGCGCTGCTGGAGGCGATCACCGAGCGACTCGGCTACGGTGACCCCTGCCTCGACCAGAAGGGCAACCCCTGCTTCGGGATGTTCCTGGACCGGCTGCAGGGCATCTTCCTGAACTTCGACTTCGGCATCAACCTGCGCCAGCGTGAGGTCACCGACCTGGTGGCGGACGCCATTCCGTTCACGCTCAAGCTGCTGCTCATCGCCATCGTCTTCGAGGCGGTCGTGGGTATCGCCGCCGGTGTGCTCGCCGGTCTGCGCGGCGGCAGCTTCGCCGACTACACGGTGAAGATCAGCACGGTCTTCGTCATCTCGGTGCCGATCTTCGTGCTCGGCCTGATCGTGCGGGAGTTCGTCGGCGTCAAGTTCGGCAACGTGCTGCGCGGCCAGAGCTGGATCCCCGACGTGATCTCCACCGGTATGTTCAGCCCCGGCTTCAAGCCCGACTATCCCTGGGCGAGTCTGATCATCCCGGGCATGGTGCTCGGTGCGACGTCGCTGGCGGTCACTGCCCGGCTCACCCGGACCAGCATCATGGAGAACATCCGGGCCGACTACGTCCGGACGGCGAAGGCCAAGGGCCTGACCACCAAGCGCGTCATCGGTGTGCACACGCTGCGTAACTCGCTGATCCCCGTGATCACCTTCCTGGGCGTCGACATCGGTGCCGCGATGGCCGGCGCGGTGGTCACCGAGACCATCTTCAACGTGCCGGGTATCGGTCGACTGGTGACGATGTCCGCGCGTACCGGGGAGTCCTCGGTGGTGATCGGCGTGGTGACCATGCTGGTGCTGGTCGTCCTGATCGCCAACCTGCTGGTCGACCTCCTGTACGCCGTGCTCGACCCGAGGATCCGTTATGAGTGACCGGACCGTGGTGACGATGCCGACGCAGGATCTTCCGACCGCTCCCGGGTGCCGGTGGAGCGAAACGAGGTGTGGACATGAGTGTGCGTAGCGAGCGAATCATCAGGCTCAGTGTGTTGGTGCCTCATGGCGGCGCGGAGCGAAGCGGAGCGTCGGCATGAGTGACCTGAACAGCGCGGGCGCCGCCGTCGGCGGGGCACCGGTGGGCGGTGACGGCCCCACGACCGATGCGCCGGTCGGCGGCAAGGAGCGCAGCGCCAGCCTCTGGGCGGACGCCCGGCGGCAGTTGCTGCGCGACCCGGTCTTCATGATCGCTTCCCTGTACATCCTCGTGGTGGGCTCGATGGCGGCCTTCCCGAAGCTCTGGACCAGCCAGGACCCGCGTGCCTGCAACACCGACCGGTCCCGGATCTCGCCCAGTTGGGAACACCCGTTCGGGTACGACATCCTGGGCTGCGACTACTACGCGCACGCGATCTACGGCGCGCGGCCGTCGATGGTCATCGCGGTCATGGCGACCGGTGGCATCGTGCTGGTCGGTGGCACGCTCGGCCTGCTCGCCGGCTACTACGGCGGCTGGGTCGACACGATCATCTCCCGGGTGATGGACATCGTCCTGTCGCTGCCGTTCCTGCTCGGCGCGATCGTGTTCCTCACGGTCATCAAGCGGCAGAACATCTGGACCCTGACCCTGGTGCTGTTCCTGCTCGCCTGGCCGACCATCGCCCGGATCACCCGAGGCAGCGTCATCTCCTCGAAGGACCTGGACTACGTACACGCGGCCAAGGCGGTCGGTGCCCGCAACTCGCGGCTGATGTTCCGGCACATCCTGCCGAACGCGATCGCTCCGATGCTGGTGTACGCCACCATCGTGCTCGGTTCGTTCGTCGCCGCGGAGGCCACGCTGACCTTCCTCGGCGTCGGGCTCCAGCCGCCGGCGCAGTCGTGGGGCATCATGATCTCGGTGCACCAGGTCTACTTCCTGGAGGACCCGTGGCTGCTGCTCTTCCCGTGTGGTCTGCTGGTCGGCACGGTGCTGTCCTTCATCCTCATGGGTGACGCACTGCGTGACGCCCTCGACCCGAAGTTCCGGTGATTCCGATGAGCGGATCCCAGCGGGCCAACCATCAGCACAAGGCGGTCGTGCCACACGGTGGCGCGGAGCGAAGCGGAGTGCAGGCATGAGCAGTGATGTGAACGTCAAGTTGGACGCGCTGCCGGGCCTCGACCCGAACGCGTTGCCACTACAGGTCAAGAACCTGCAGGTGGAGTTCCGTACCCGTAACGGCGTGGCTCGCGCGGTCAACGGGGTGAGCTTCGACGTGCGGGCCGGCGAGACCCGGGCGATCCTCGGTGAGTCGGGCTGCGGCAAGAGCGTGACCGCCCAGGCGATCATGGGCATCCTGGACAGCCCGCCCGGGTTCATCACCGGTGGCGAGATCCTGTACCGGGGTGTCGACCTGCTCAAGCTGCCGGAGTCCGAGCGCCGCAAGGTGCGCGCGAACCGGATCGCGATGATCTTCCAGGATGCGCTCTCCGCGCTGAACCCGGTCTTCACCGTCGGGTTCCAGCTCGGCGAGCTGTTCCGCAAGCACCGGGGCATGTCCCGCAAGGACGCCAAGGCCCGAGCCGTCGAACTGCTCGACCTGGTCAAGATTCCGGCGGCGCAGCAGCGGGTGAACGACTACCCGCACCAGTTCTCCGGCGGTATGCGGCAGCGCGTCATGATCGCCATGGCGCTGGCGCTCGACCCCGAGGTGCTGATCGCGGACGAGCCGACCACCGCACTGGACGTGACCGTGCAGGCCCAGATCATGGCCCTGCTGGCCGAGCTCCAGCGGGAACGGAACATGGCGCTGGTGCTGATCACCCACGACATGGGTGTGGTGGCCGACGTGGCCGACCGGATCTCCGTCATGTACGCCGGTCGGGTCATCGAGGAAGCCGGCGTGGACGACATCTACGCCACCCCGGCCCACCCGTACACCAAGGGTCTGCTGGAGTCGATCCCGCGGCTGGACCTCAAGGGTCAGGAACTCAGCGCCATCAAGGGGCTGCCCCCGGCGTTGACCAACATCCCGCCGGGGTGTGCCTTCAACCCTCGCTGCCGCTACACCCAGGACGTCTGCAAGCAGGACCCGGCGCCGCCGCTGTACCAGGTGTCGCCGAGCCGGACGGCTGCCTGCCACTTCTGGAAGGAGGTCAAGGGCGATGAGTGACGTGGTGTTGGAGACCCGTGACCTGGTCAAGCACTTCCCGCTGACCCGGGGCATCGTGTTCAAGAAGCAGGTCGGCGCGGTGCGCGCGGTCGACGGGGTCAACCTGGAGCTGCGGCGCGGCGAGACCCTCGGCATCGTGGGCGAGTCCGGCTGCGGTAAGTCGACGTTGGCGCGGATGCTCGTCGGTCTGGAGACGCCGACCTCCGGTGACCTGTTCGTGCAGGGCAAGAACATGGCCAAGGTCGGCGCCGAGGAACGACGTCGGGGCCGGCGGAACATCCAACTGGTGATGCAGGACCCGTACACCTCGCTGAACCCGCGGATGACCGTCGGCGACATCATCGGTGAGCCGTTCGAGGTGCACCCGGACGTGGTGCCGAAGGGCCAGCGTCGGCCCAAGGTGCAGGAGCTGCTGGAGCTGGTCGGCCTGAACCCCGACCACATCAACCGCTACCCGCACCAGTTCTCGGGCGGTCAGCGGCAGCGCATCGGCATCGCCCGGGCGTTGGCGCTCAACCCGGAGATCATCCTCTGTGACGAGCCGGTCTCGGCCCTGGACGTCTCCATCCAGGCGCAGGTGATCAACCTGCTGGAGAAGCTCCAGAACGAGCTGGGTCTGTCGTACATCTTCATCGCCCATGACCTGTCCGTGGTGCGGCACATCGCCGACCGGGTCGCGGTGATGTACCTCGGCAAGATCGTCGAGATCGGCACCGAGGACCAGATCTACGAGACGCCCACGCATCCGTACACCCAGGCGCTGCTGTCGGCGGTGCCGGTGCCGGACCCGAAGTTGCGTGGGCACCGTGACCAGATCGTCCTGACCGGCGACGTGCCGTCGCCGGCCAACCCGCCGTCCGGCTGCCGGTTCCGCACCCGCTGCTGGAAGGCCCAGGACGTCTGCGCGGAAGAGGAGCCACTGCTGCAGATCAGGGACAAGTCCGGCCACCCGAGCGCCTGCCACTTCGCCGAGGTACGCGACGTGGTGCACGCGACGGAGTAGCCACGCAGACGCCGTCGTGGCCGGTCATCCAAACCGGGAGCGGCGGTGAAGGTAGTGCCTCCTCAGTGATTCGGGGCGTCGGCCGTCACCAGCGGCCGGCGCCCCGGTCCGCGTCCAAGCCGCCGTGCCCGGACTGCCCTGGCGCCGGACTGCCGTGTCAGAGCTGCCGCGTCCGGACTGCTGTGTCAGGGCTGCCGCGTCCGGACTGCCGTGTCAGGGCTGCCGCGTCCGGACTGCCGTGCGGGGTCGTCACGGTCGGGTCGCCTGCGGCAGGGTCACCTGCGGCAGGGTCGCCACGGCCGGGTCGCTCGCAGCCGGGTCGCCCACGGTCGGTCCGGCGCCTACTCATGGGGACGGCCGATCCCCGGTGTGCCACGCCGACCGACCCGCGCGGGTCACAGTGGGCCGCGACCGGCCCGCAGCAGCAGCAGCGCCAACTGGGTGCCGTCGGCGCCGAGGGCGACCCGGAAGCGCTCCAGGATCTCCTGTTCCCGGGAGAGCACCAGCCGGGTGCCGCCGGAAGCCATCCGGGTCGCGCCGACCTCGCGGGACAGGGCGGCCCGCTCCTGCCACAGCTCGACGATCGTGCGGTCGATCTCGTCGATCCGTACCCGGATCTCGGCGATGCGGGCGGCGGCGCCCGGTTCTGCGGTCCCGGTGCCCGGGGTGTCCGCGCCGGGGCTGGTGCCGCCCTCCGCGCCGGTGCCGTTCGGGGCCGTGCCGGACTCGCCTGGGACGCCGTTCTGCTCCATCACGTCTGTCATCTTCGGGTACCTCTCACGGTGTGGTGCCCGGTGCCCGGATCCCGGGACGACAAAAGCCCCGGACTCCGAGAGCCCGGGGCTTTTCGTAGGTCTTGTCGATCAGGCGCGACCTACGGCTGCCGGACTCCCGGGGCCGTAGTAAAAGTAGAAGCGCTGGTCGAACACGCCGTCGAGTATGCCCGCAGCAGCCGTCGCCGCGCAAGGAAACCGGTTAGGAAGGGACCCTTCCTATGCACGAGGCGTTAGTAGGGGGCCCTTCCTTACACCGGGCGGCGGCGTGGGGCGGGGATGTCGGGGCGGCGGCATAGACTCGCCCTGCGATGCATCCTCTCTTCGACATCCCCGCGTCCCCGTCCGCGCCCGAGCCCGACCGGGCGCTGCCGCCGCGCCGGCCGGCTCCCGGCCGCCTCGATCCGTCCGAGTTGGTGGAAGGCCTCAACGGTCCCCAGCGGGACGCGGTCACCCATGCCGGCTCACCGCTGTTGATCGTCGCCGGTGCCGGTTCCGGCAAGACCCGGGTCCTGACCCACCGGATCGCGTACCTGCTCGCCGCGCGGGACGTGCACCCCGGCGAGATCATCGCGATCACCTTCACCAACAAGGCCGCCGGTGAGATGAAGGAACGGGTGGCCGCCCTGGTCGGTCCGCGTGCGCGGATGATGTGGGTCTCCACGTTCCACTCCGCCTGCGTACGGATCCTGCGCGCCGAGCACGAGCACGCCGGGCTCAAGTCCACCTTCTCGATCTACGACGCGGACGACTCCCGCCGGTTGATGCAGATGGTCACCCGCGAGCTCGACCTGGACCCGAAGCGCTACCCGGCGCGGGGCCTGACGGCCCAGGTCTCCAATCTCAAGAACGAGCTGGTCGACCCGGATACCTTCGCGGGCCGGGCGTCGGGGCCGAACGAGCGGGCACTGGCCGAGGCGTACACGCTGTACCAGCGACGGCTGCGCGAGGCGCACGCGCTGGACTTCGACGACCTGATCATGACGACGGTGCACCTGCTCCAGTCGCACCCGCACGTCGCCGAGACCTACCGCCGTCGGTTCCGGCACGTGCTGGTCGACGAGTACCAGGACACCAACCACGCGCAGTACGTGCTGATCAAGGAGTTGGTCTCCGGCACGGAGGGGCTGGCCCCGGCGGAGTTGTGCGTGGTCGGTGACGCGGACCAGTCGATCTACGCCTTCCGGGGCGCGACGATCCGCAACATCCTGGAGTTCGAACGCGACTTCGGCGACGCCCGCACCATCCTGCTGGAGCAGAACTACCGCTCCACCCAGACCATCCTGAACGCGGCCAACGCGGTGATCGACCGCAACACCTCGCGCAAGCCGAAGCGGCTGTGGAGCGACGCCGGGGCGGGCGAGCAGATCGTCGGGTACGTCGCCGACACCGAGCACGCCGAGGCGGACTGGGTGGGTCGGGAGATCGATCGACTGGTCGACGCCGACGAGACCCGGCCGGGCGACGTGGCGGTCTTCTACCGCACCAACGCGCAGTCCCGCGTCTTCGAGGAGGTGTTCATCCGGGTCGGCCTGCCGTACAAGGTCGTCGGCGGGGTGCGCTTCTACGAGCGCAAGGAGGTCCGCGACGCGTTGGCCTATCTGCGCGCGGTGGTCAACGACGACGACACGGTGAGTCTGCGCCGGATCCTGAACACGCCCCGGCGGGGCATCGGTGACCGGGCCGAGGCGTGCGTGGAGGCACTGTCCAGCCGGGACCGCATCTCCTTCGGTGCCGCGCTGCGCCGGGCCAAGGACGCGCCGGGCATCTCCACCCGCGCGGCCAACGGCATCGCCGACTTCGTCGCGCTGCTCGACTCCGCCCGGCAGGTGGCCGTCGACGGCACCCCCGAGGAGGTGCTGGAGGCAGTGCTGACCCGCTCGGGCTACCTGACCGAGCTGGAGGAGAGCCTGGACCCGCAGGACGCGGGCCGGGTGGACAACCTCCAGGAACTGGTCAGCGTGGCCCGGGAGTACACCGAACGGATCGAGGCGACCGGCGCGGAGGGGGAGCGGGCCACGCTGGCCGGTTTCCTGGAGCAGGTGGCCCTGGTGGCCGACGCCGACCAGATCCCCGCCGACGATCCCGAGCACCAGGGCGTGGTCACGCTGATGACCCTGCACACCGCCAAGGGGTTGGAGTTCCCGGTGGTCTTCCTGACCGGCCTGGAGGACGGCGTCTTCCCGCACCTGCGTTCGCTGGGCGACACCCGGGAGCTGGAGGAGGAACGGCGGCTGGCGTACGTGGGCATCACCCGGGCCCGGCAGCGCCTCTACCTGTCCCGTGCGGTGACCCGGTCGGCGTGGGGACAGCCGGCGTACAACCCGCCGTCGCGGTTCCTGGAGGAGCTGCCGACCGAACTGGTCCGCTGGGAGCGCACCGAGGGGTCGTACACCTCCTGGGGTGGCGGTGGCGGCGGCGTGGGCGGTCGCGCGGACCGGGTGGGCGGCGGCTTCACCGGCGGTACGCCCCGCGCGGTCCAGTTGGCCCGCAAGCTCGGCGTGGACGGCAGTCGGCTGGCCACCGCGAGCGAGCTGCCGCAGGGCCCCAAGGTCTCCGCCGGGGACCGGGTCAACCACCAGCGGTACGGACTCGGTCGGGTGGTGACGGTGGAGGGCCACGGTCCGGGTGCCCGCGCACAGATCGACTTCGGCGACCAGACGTTGTGGCTGGTGCTGCGGCACGCCCCGATCGAGAAGATCTGACGGGTCGGCGCACCGGCCCGGGGTGGGCCGGTGCGCCGAACGCTGGGCGTCAGCTCAGCACGCCACGTCGATGCCCCGGGCGCGCAGGAACGGCGCCGGGTCGATCTGGTTCCACATCTGACCCTGGTGCACCTCGAAGTGCAGGTGCGGCCCGGTGGAGTCACCGGTGGAGCCCTCCAGGCCGATGGTCTGCCCGGTGCTGACCTTCTCGCCCACGCTCACCCGGGTGGTGCTCAGGTGGGCGTAGTGGGTGAGGTAGCCGTTGCCGTGGTCGATGACGACCGAGATGCCGTATCCGTCACCGACGTCGCCGGCCTTCGTGACGGTGCCTTTGGAGGCGGCCCGCACCGGTGTGCCGGCGGGCAGCGCGAAGTCGATACCGGCGTGCAGCGTGCCCCAGCGGGGGCCGTAGCACGAGGTGATGGCGGCGCCGGCCATCGGGATGACCCAGTCGGGCTTCGGTGCCGCGCTCGTGGTGGTCTTCGTGGCGGCCTTGCTGGCCTTGGTCGCCGTCGGAAGGGGTTTCGCGGTCGGGCTCGCGCTGGGTGTCGTGGACGGACTGGCCGTCGGGGTCGGCGTCGGGCTCTCCGGGGCGGCCGACTCGCGGGCCGAGCGGTCGGCGCGGTCGGCGGCCTCCGCGCGGGCGGCGGCTTCGGCGCTGGCCTGCGCGTCGAGTGAGACGGGGCTCGGGGTCGGGCTGTCGTCGAGATTGGTCACGACGACGCCACCGATTCCGAGTCCCAGTACGGCGACCGCGCCGACGGCCAGCCGACGGCCGCGCCGACCGATCCGGCGGCGGTGCCGGGCGGGGGCGTGGGGGAGTTGGAGGTTCGGGGTGGAGCTGTCGTCCTGCACGGGGTGGACCTCACTGGATCGAGGGGTACGTGACCTGGAAATCCTGGTGTCGGTCGGGTGCGTGTCGGGTACCGGGGGTTCGACGGGGCGACGATGATGACGGGGCCGCTGCCCGGTTCTGTCCCCGGTTGTCGTCGGGTGACCGGGTCGCGGGGTCGGGCGTGGTGTGCGATCGGCCACAATGCGGACTGTGTCCTGGGACACTTTCCGATGCGGCCGCACACAGAAAACCGCCCGGATCGATCGATCCGGGCGGCTAACGGGTGCAACGGGGTGTCAGGACTCCGCTACCTCGCTGTAAATTGCCTCGACTTGCAGCTTGATGTCCACTCCGCGCTCCTGGAGCCAGGGCACCGGGTCGAGCGGCTTGCCCTTGACATGGATCTCCAGGTGCAGGTGGACCCCGTAGGAGTGTCCGGTGTTGCCGACCAGACCGAGCTGGTCGCCGGCCTTGACCTGCTGGCCCTCGCGGACGCTGACGGCCGAGGAGTGGCCGTAGATCGCCTCGCTGCCGTCGGGGTGCTGCACGATCACGGCGTTGCCGTATCCGCCGAACCAGCCGGCCTTGGTCACGGTGCCCTCGTGGATCGAGACGTACGGGGTGCCCTCCGGCGCGACCAGGTCGATGCCGGTGTGCAGCTTGCCCCACCGCATGCCGTAGGGGGAGTTGAAGTCGTAGCCCTGCAGTGGCAGCAGCCAGACGCCGGAGTCCTCGACGGTCTCCGGCGCGCTCCGGCTGTCCCGGGAGGACCGCTCGGCGGCGTCGGCGCGCTCGGCAGCACCCTGGCTGCTGACCGCTGCCTGCTTCAGCTCGTCGAGAACAGACTGTTCGACGCTCTTGGCGTCCGGCAGTGCACCGGCGCCCAGTGCCACCACACCGGCACCGACGAAGGCGGTGGTGACGACTGCGGCGTAGCGGCTACGCGGGGGGGTGGGTACGCGGCGGCGACCGCGATATCGATCGGGCTCAGACGACAGGCGCTGGCGCACGCACACCCTCCGTTGTCGGGGTTCCGAGGCGTTCGGCCGCCGTCCGGATCAGTGATCCGTCCGCCGGCTGGTCGCGTCGTCACCCGTCCGCAAACCTGATGACAACCGTGGACACGGTAGCCAACCGTCAGTCGCCCCACAAGCCGGAGCGCCGAACTCGTTGGACCTTTCTGTCCCTTTCCGTCCATTAATGTCATGGCTCGCGGCGCTGGAGGGCTGCCCTCGTTATCGTCCGTTCGTCGCACACCGTGACCGATCGGCGGAGTCGTCCTCCTTGACCCGGACCGGGTTGGTCATGCCTCTGTGTGAGGTCGTCGTGGCGGCGGGTCCGCCCCCGGTCTCGGCCCCGGTTCCCCGAGTTCGGGGTCGCGGGTTACCGTTCGTTCAGGTGAAAGCCCCGGAGCCGGTGAAAGGGATGCGCAGATGAGCTCTCGTGTTCGGGTCGTCGTCGCCAAGCCGGGCCTGGACGGCCACGACCGTGGGGCCAAGGTGGTGGCCCGCGCTCTCCGGGACGCCGGCATGGAGGTCATCTACACCGGCCTGCACCAGACGCCGGAGCAGATCGTGGAGACCGCGATCCAGGAGGACGCCGACGCGGTCGGCCTCTCCGTGCTCTCCGGCGCGCACATGACGCTGTTCCGCCGGGTGCTCGAACTGCTGGGCGAGCGCGACGCCCGGGACATCGTGGTCTTCGGCGGGGGCATCATCCCGGACGCCGACATCCCGGAGCTGGAGCAGCTCGGCGTGGCCAAGATCTTCACGCCGGGCGCGACCACCCAGTCCATCGTGGAGTGGGTTCGCAGCAACGTCGCCCAACCGGTGAGCTGAGCCCGACACGCGCGGACCCGATGGGCGCGTACGGGGATCGACGCGGGAAAAGGCGCGCAAGGGGAGGGGCCGGACGCACCCCTCACACGTCCGGCCCCTCTATGCACGATGCCCCGCCGCCACCCCTCGACCGACAGGGCATCGGCCGCTTGCGTCCTCGCGCCGTTCAGCGCTCCGACATCTGACTCAACGAGGCCCTGCCAACCGGGTTACGGACCGGCACCGGGTTCCCTGCCCGGCCCGTCGAGATCGCTCGAACGGGTGACACTGGAGCGGCCGCTGCGGCGCGGTGCACGCCGGTGACGCAGCGTCGGTGGCGGCTGTGGATTACCGCACACCCCGCACCCGCTCGGTTGCCGCCCGTGCCGACATCGTTAGGCTGCGCCCAATGAACCCCGCACCACCTCTGCCCACGGTCCGCAGGATCCACGGGGCGGGCGCGGTGCGCGAGTGCCGTGCGGTTCGGGCCGCGCGAGGTTCAGCGGTCTGCGTCAACTTCGACTGATGTCAGGCACCGCACTGTTTACTTTCCATACGCTGGTGGCGGCGCGACGGTGCGCCGCGGAGACGGGACGGGACGCGCAATCGTGGACCTGTACGAATACCAGGGGCGGGACCTGTTCGAGCGGCACGGTCTGCCCGTGCTCGCCGGCGGCGTTGCCACTACCCCGGAGGAGGCCCGCGCGATCGCCGATCGCCTCGGCGGCCGAGTGGTCGTCAAGGCGCAGGTGAAGGTCGGCGGGCGAGGCAAGGCCGGCGGCGTCAAGCTCGCCGAGGGCGCGGAGGAGACGGTGGCCCGCGCCACCGACATCCTCGGCATGGACATCAAGGGTCACACGGTCCACAAGGTCATGATCACGGTGACCGCGGACGTGGCCGACGAGTACTACTTCTCGTACCTGCTGGACCGGGCGAACCGCACCTTCCTCTGCATCGCCAGCGTCGCTGGCGGCATGGACATCGAGCAGGTCGCCGCGGACACCCCGGACAAGGTCGTCAAGGCCCCGATCGACGCCGTCAAGGGTGTCGACGAGGCCAAGGCCCGGGAGATCGTCTCCGCCGCCGGCTTCCCGGCCGAGGTCGCCGACCAGGTCGTCGACGTCGCGGTGGGGCTGTGGAAGGCGTTCGTCGCCGAGGACGCCACGCTGGTCGAGGTCAACCCGTTGGCCAAGACCGGTGACGGCACGCTGCTGCTGCTGGACGCCAAGATCTCGCTGGACGAGAACGCCGGCTTCCGGCACCCGGACCACGAGGCCCTGGTCGACCAGGCGACCGTGGACCCGCTGGAGCAGGCCGCCAAGGAGAAGGACCTCAACTACGTCAAGCTCGACGGCGAGGTCGGCATCATCGGCAACGGCGCAGGTCTGGTCATGTCCACGCTCGACGTGGTCGCGTACGCCGGTGAGCGGCACGGCAACGTCAAGCCGGCCAACTTCCTCGACATCGGCGGCGGTGCGAGCGCCGCGGTGATGGCCAACGGCCTGGAGATCGTGCTCTCCGACCCGGCGGTCCGCAGCGTCTTCGTCAACGTCTTCGGTGGCATCACCGCCTGCGACGAGGTCGCCAACGGCATCATCCAGGCGCTGGCCCTGCTGGAGCAGCGCGGGGAGCAGGTCACCAAGCCGCTCGTCGTGCGGCTCGACGGCAACAACGCCGAAGCTGGTCGGGCGATCCTCGACAGCGCGAACAACCCGCTGGTGCAGCGGGTCGACACCATGGACGGCGCGGCCGAGCGGGCCGCCGAGCTGGCGGCTGCGGGGGTCTGACAATGGCTATCTGGCTGACCAAGGACTCGAAGGTCATCGTCCAGGGGATGACCGGTTCCGAGGGTTCCAAGCACACCCGGCGGATGCTCGCGGCCGGCACCAACGTCGTCGGCGGCGTGAACCCGCGCAAGGCGGGCACCACCGTCGACTTCGACGGCACCGAGCTGCCGGTCTTCGCCAGCGTCGCGGACGCGATGAAGGACACCGGTGCCGACGTCACCGTCATCTTCGTGCCCCCGCAGTTCACCAAGGGCGCGGTCATCGAGGCGATCGACGCCGAGATCCCGCTGGCCGTGGTGATCACCGAGGGTGTGCCGGTGCACGACACCGCCGTCTTCTGGGCGTACAACACGGGCAAGGGCGAGCGGACCCGGATCGTCGGGCCGAACTGCCCCGGCATCGCCTCGCCGGGTGCCTCCAACGCCGGCATCATCCCGGCCGACATCACCGGCAGCGGCCGCATCGGCCTGGTCAGCAAGAGCGGCACGCTGACCTACCAGATGATGTACGAGCTGCGGGACATCGGCTTCTCGACCTGCGTCGGCATCGGTGGTGACCCGATCATCGGCACCACGCACATCGACGCGCTGGCCGCGTTCGAGGCCGACCCGGACACCGATGCCATCGTGATGATCGGTGAGATCGGCGGCGACGCCGAGGAGCGGGCGGCCGAGTACATCAAGGCCAACGTCACCAAGCCGGTGGTCGGCTACATCGCCGGCTTCACCGCCCCGCCCGGCAAGACCATGGGGCACGCCGGTGCGATCATCTCGGGTTCGGCGGGTACCGCCGACGCGAAGAAGGCCGCGCTGGAGGCGGTCGGCGTCAAGGTCGGCAAGACCCCGACCGAGACCGCCAAGCTGATGCGCGAAATCATGTCCGCCGGCTGAGCCGGTACGACAGTCTTCGAGGGGCCGACCGGAAGGTCGGCCCCTCAGCGGTTCCAGTACGGGTAGTTGCCCGTGGCGGACAGGATCAGGCTGACCACGATGTTGACCACACCCAGACCGATCGAGACGTAGCCCAGCACCGGGGACTGCCGGTAGCGGCGCGCGTCGCGGATCGACAGCCAACCGAAGACGATGCCGAGGATGCCGCAACAGAGCACCCCGGTCACGATGCCCAGCACGCCCCACAGGGTGGTGCGGTCCCGGCCCGCCGGTGGCGGCGGGGGCGGTGGATACGGAGCGTTCACGGCTTCCCTCCGGACACTAACTGCCGCGACGTCAGCCACGGCTCTGAGCCGAGGCTAGACCGGAGCCCCTTGCCGGCACGGCGGATCGGGCGAACTCACCTCCGGACGGGGTGGTGTCGGACAGCCGAGGCGGCCCCGGCATGCCAGAGTAGAGACGATGTCCTCCGTCACCCCTGACCAGCCGCGCCGGGCCACCGACGCCCGCGGAGTCGGTGCCCGGCCACCCGGTCGCGCCGGCCCGCCCCGCCGGGTACCGGTGCAACGGGGCACACCCGGCGGTCGCCGTCACCCGCCCCTCGCGGTCGCCGCGCTGGTGGCCGCCGGTGGGGCCGCGCTCACCTCCTGGCTGCCGGTGGCGTTCGCGCTCTGGTTGTTCCAGCTCAGCGAGGGTGCCGCCACCCTGCTGGGCGCGATCCGCGCGGGGGCGGCCGGATGGCTGCTCGGGCACGGCGTACCCCTGGACACCGCCGCCGGCCCCCTGGGCCTGGCCCCGCTCGCGGTCACCGTGCTGGCGATCTGGCGGCTCACCCGGGCCGGCGTGCACGCCAGTCGCGCGGTCGGCGCGCGCGGCAGCCGGTCACCGGGACGCACGCTGGCCGTCGCGGCGGCGGTCGGAGTCGGGTACGGCCTGATCGGGCTGCTCGCCGCGCTGCTCGTGGGCACCGGCGACACCGGTGTGTCGTGGTCGCGGGCCGCAGTGACGCTCGCCGTGCTCGGCACGCTCGCCGCCGGTCTCGGCGCGGTCCGGACCACCGAGCTGGCCGACGTGCTCGCCGGGCAGGTGCCGACGCCGGTGCGCGAAGGGGCCCGGGCCGGCCTGGTGGCCGCACTGGTGCTGCTCGGCGCGGGGGCGGCCGGGGCGGGACTGGCCGTGGCGACCGGCGGGGGCGACGCGGCCGACCTGATCGGCGCCTACCGCACCGGCGTGGCCGGGCAGGCGGGCATCACCCTGGTCAGCCTGGCGTACGCGCCGAACGCCACCCTCTGGTCCACCAGCTACCTGCTCGGGCCCGGCTTCGCCGTCGGCACCGACACGGCGGTCCGCACCAGCGAGGTGTCCGTCGGCGCGCTACCGGCGCTGCCGTTGTTCGCCGGACTGCCGAGCGGGCCGGTCGACGGGCTCGGCTCGATCGTGATTCTCGCGATGCCGGTCCTGGTGGGCATGGGCGCCGGTTGGCTACTGGCCCGCCGGTTGATCCGGTCCGCCGGGGCCGACCGCGCACCGCTGCGCTGGCGGCGGCTGCTGGTGCCGGCGGTACTCGTCGGCCCGGTGGCCGGGGCGCTTCTCGGGGTGCTCGCCGAGGTCTCCGGCGGGCCGCTCGGTGCCGGGCGGCTGGCCGAGGTCGGCCCGGTCGGTTGGCAGGTGGCGCTGGCCGCGGCGCTGATCACGGGCGGCGGGGCGGTGCTCGGCGCGGCGGCCACCCGCTGGCTCACCCGTCACCCGAGCTGACCGCTGGGCCGACCGTCACGGCGGAGACCGTCACCGCTGTGGGAGGGCCAGAAACGGGCGAGGGGCGCTCTGGCAGTGCGGAGCGCCCCTCGACCAGCTTTGTCGTTGTCTCTAGCCACGGGTCACAAAGCTGATCAAGATCATTACGATCTGGAGCACGCCCAGCAGAAGCCCGATGCCACCACAGATCAGGCCGGCGAGAGCCTGCCCGGAGTTGCTCGCCAGGCCCTGATCGGCCTTCTGCTTGCCCATCCAACCGGTGATGGCCGCGGCCAACCCCAGCGGGATGCCGAGATAGCAGCAGACCAGCGGAATCGATGCGATGCCGAGGATCATCGATACCAGGCCGAGGGTGTTCTGCTGTCCCCCCGAGCCGGCGAAGCCCGCGTGCGGGTACATCGGCGCACCGCCGTACGGCTGCGGGGCGTACGGGTCATGGTAGGGCTGGCCACCGTAGGGGTGCCCCGACGTCGGCGGCTGACCGTACGCCGGCGCTCCGGCGGGCGGGGCCGAGTACGGGTCGTACGGCTGCCCGGAGGTGGGCGGCTGCTGGCCGTACGGGTCGTAGGGCTGCCCCGAGGCGGGCGGCTGCTGACCGTACGGGTCGGCCTGCTGATACGGGTCGGCCTGCTGGTACGGGTCGACCGCAGGCGTGTGCGGTTCAGGTGTGGCGTACGGGTTGGCCGGCGGCGGTGCGTAGGGATTGGCCGGCGGCGGCGCGTACGGGTTGTGCGGAGGTGGAGCTGTCGGGTCCCCGTACGGCTGTTGCTGGCCGTACGGGTCCTGACCGGGGTTACCGGGTTGCATGTGGTTCCGTAACTCAGACGTTCGAGCCGCTGAGCGAACCGAGGACGCCACCGCCCAGGCAGCAGAGCAGCACGATCGCGAGCCACGCGACACCGACGATGATGGCCCACTTGGACCACTTCTTCGACTCGGCGGACGCGGCCTGGGCACCGGCGTAGTCACCCTGCTGGAGCAGCTGGTTGACCTTCGAGGCGTTGATGATGGCAGGGATCGCCAGCGGCCAGAAGAGGAAGATGGCGACGATCGACATCGTCATGTTGTTGTCGACCTGCTGGGGCGGCTGGGAGGGGTATCCGGGCTGCATGGTGACGAGCTCCTCACGTACGTGTCGCTGATGGGTGCGGGCCGGACATGCGCCGGTCCCAAGCGACCGGCAGCGTACCCGGTCTGTGCGACTTCGGTGGTCGGTGAAGGGTCGGCGGCCCACCGGGTGGGCACCGGACCAGCGCCGATCCGCCGCCGGATAGGGTGTGCCGGTGACCGAGCCCGCCCGCATCGTCGTCCTCGTCTCCGGCTCCGGCAGCAACCTGCAGGCGCTGCTGGATGCGACCGCCGACCCGGCGTACGGGGCCCGGGTGGTCGCGGTGGGCGCGGACCGCGACGGCATCGCCGGGCTGGACCGGGCCGCCGCCGCAGGGGTGCCGACCTTCGTGGCGCGGGTCAAGGACCACCCGTCCCGCGAGGAGTGGGATGCGGCGCTCACCGAACGGGTCGCCGAGCACCGGCCCGACCTGGTCGTCTCCGCCGGGTTCCTGAAGCTGGTCGGCACGCGGTTCCTCGCCGCCTTCGGCGACCGCTACCTGAACACCCACAACACGCTCCTGCCGGCGTTCCCCGGCATCCACGGCCCCCGGGACGCGCTCGCCTACGGGGTGAAGGTCACCGGGGCGACGCTCTTCTTCGTCGACGCCGGGATGGACACCGGCCCGATCGTGGCGCAGGTGGCGGTGCCGGTGCACGAGGACGACGACGTGGACACGCTCACCGAGCGCATCAAGGAAGCCGAGCGGCAGCAACTCGTCGAGCAGGTGGGCCGGCTGGTCCGCGAGGGTTGGACGATCACCGGGAGAAAGGTCACAGTTCCGTGAGTTCCATCGAGGACGGGCGCCGCCCGATCCGGCGGGCACTGGTCAGCGTCTACGACAAGAGCGGTCTGGTCGACCTGGCCCGGGCGTTGCACGCCGCCGGGGTGGAGATCGTCTCCACCGGGAGCACCGCGTCGACGATCGCCGGTGCCGGTGTGCCGGTGACCGCCGTGGAGCAGGTGACCGGCTTCCCGGAGATCCTCGACGGCCGGGTGAAGACCCTGCACCCGAAGATCCACGGTGGACTCCTCGCCGACCTGCGCAAGGACACCCACGTCGCCCAGCTCGACGAGCACGGCATCGCCGGGATCGATTTGCTGGTGTCCAACCTGTACCCGTTCCAGCAGACCGTCGCCTCCGGCGCGAGCCAGGACGAGTGCGTCGAGCAGATCGACATCGGTGGTCCGGCGATGGTGCGCGCCGCCGCCAAGAACCACGCCTCGGTGGCCGTGGTGACCGACCCGGCCGCGTACCCGCTGCTGCTGGCCGCGCTCGACGGCGGTGGCTTCACCCTGGCGCAGCGGCGGGCGCTGGCCGCCCGCGCCTTCGCCGACATCGCCGAGTACGACGTGGCGGTCGCCGACTGGTTCGCCACGTCCCTGGCCCCGGCGGAGGAAGGCGGAGCGGAGTTCGCCGGGCTGGCGCTGCGGCGGCAGGCGGTGCTGCGGTACGGCGAGAACCCGCACCAGGGCGCGGCGGTCTACGCGGACCCGGCGAGCCCGCCCGGGTTGGCCCAGGCCGAGCAGCTGCACGGCAAGGAGATGTCCTACAACAACTACGTCGACGCCGACGCCGCCTGGCGGGCCGCGAACGACTTCGCCGACCAGCCGGCGGTGGCCGTGATCAAGCACGCCAACCCGTGCGGCATCGCGGTCGGCGCGGACGTGGCCGAGGCGCACCGCAAGGCGCACGCCTGCGACCCGGTCTCCGCCTTCGGTGGCGTCATCGCGGTGAACCGGCCGGTCTCGGTCGAGCTGGCCGGGCAGATCGCCGAGATCTTCACCGAGGTCGTGGTGGCACCCGGGTACGAGCCGGGGGCCGCCGAGGTGCTCCAGGCCAAGAAGAACATCCGGCTGCTGCGGGCACCGGAGTTCCGCCCGCTGTCGACCGAGTGGCGGCAGATCACCGGCGGTGTCCTGGTGCAGGAACGCGACGCGATCGACGCCGAGGGCGACGCCCCGGCGACCTGGCGGCTGGCCACCGGCGAGGCGGCCGACGAGGCGACCCTGGCCGACCTGGCCTTCGCCTGGCGGGCGGTGCGCGCGGTGAAGAGCAACGCGATCCTGCTGGCGCAGGACGGGGCCACGGTCGGCGTCGGGATGGGCCAGGTCAACCGGGTCGACTCGGCGCGACTGGCGGTCAGCCGGGCCGGTGCGGACCGGGCGCGGGGCGCGGTGGCGGCCTCGGACGCGTTCTTCCCGTTCGCCGACGGCCCGCAGATCCTGATCGACGCCGGGATCCGGGCGATCGTGCAGCCGGGCGGCTCGATCCGGGACGAGGAGGTGATCGCCGCCTGCAAGCAGGCCGGCGTCACCATGTACCTGACCGGCACCCGGCACTTCTTCCACTGACCCGCCGCCGCGCGACCGGCGGCGCCGTGTGCGCTTGCGGCTGTGATGTTAGGAAGGGTCCCCTGCTATACACCAGGCGTTAGCAGGGGACCCCTCCTTACACCGATGGGCGCAGCTCGGCAAAGTGACAGGCGGACGGGTGCGGGTCGGCGGCCCGCGGCACCGCCTGCGGATCCTCGACGGCGCAGATCTCCTGCGCCTTCCAGCACCGGGTCCGGAAGTGGCAGCCGCTCGGCGGGTCGGCCGGGCTCGGCACGTCACCGCGCAACCGGATCACCGTCCGGCGCTCCCGGGCGTCCGGGTCCGGCACCGGCGCGGCCGAGAGCAGCGCCTGCGTGTACGGGTGGGTGGCGCGCTGGTAGATCTCGTCCTCGGTGCCGATCTCCACAATCCGGCCCAGGTACATCACCGCGATCCGGTCCGAGATGTGCCGCACTACGGACAGGTCGTGCGCGATGAAGATGTACGACAGCCCGAACTCGTCCTGGAGCTGCTCCAACAGGTTGATCACCTGGGCCTGGATGGAGACGTCCAACGCGGAGACCGGTTCGTCGCAGACGATCACCTCGGGACGCAGCGCGAGTGCCCGGGCGATGCCGATGCGCTGCCGCTGGCCACCGGAGAACTGGTGCGGGTAGCGGTTGACGTGTTCCGGGTTCAGCCCGACCACGTCGAGCAACTCCTGCACCCGCCGCTCGCGACTGCCCTTCGGGGCCGCCTCGGGATGGATCTCGAACGGCTCGCCGATGATGTCGCCGACGGTCATTCGCGGGTTCAGCGAGGTGTACGGGTCCTGCATGACCATCTGCATGTTCCGGCGGATGCGGCGCAACCGGGCTCCGGAGGCGGCGAAGAGGTCCTGCCCGGCCAGGGTGGCCCGGCCGGCGGTCGGCCGCTCCAGCCGCATCAGCAGCCGGGCCAGGGTGGACTTGCCGCAGCCGGACTCGCCGACGATGCCCAGCGTCTCGCCCCGGCGGAGCTGAAAGCTCACCCCGTCGACGGCCTTCACCGCGCCGACCTTCTTCTGGAACAACACCCCCTGCGTGATCGGGAAGTGCTTGACCACGTGGTCGACGTCGAGGATCGTCTCGCCGGTCACCGTGGTGGGCTCAGCCGGCGCGGTCATCACGTACCTCCTGCGCGAAGTGGCACGCGCTGGTCCGGCCATCGCCGAGGACCAGGTCGTGCGGTACCTCGTCGACACAGACCTGCTGCGCGTACGGGCATCGGGGATGGAACGGGCAGCCGCTGGGGATGCGCATCAGGTTCGGCGGCAGGCCCCGGATGGTGGAGAGCGGCCCGCCGCGCTGGTCCAGGCGCGGAATCGACGCCAGCAGTCCCTTGGTGTACGGGTGCGCGGGCGCCCGGTACAGCGAACGTACGTCGGCGTGCTCGACGATGCGGCCCGCGTACATGACGGCGATCCGGTCCGCCACGTCGGCGACCACGCCCAGGTCGTGGGTGATCAGGATCATCGCCATGTCGAGGTCCCGCCGCAGGTCGGCGAGGAGGTCCATGATCTGTGCCTGCACGGTGACGTCGAGCGCGGTGGTCGGTTCGTCGGCGATGAGCACCTTGGGTTCCATGGCCAGCGCCATCGCGATCATCACGCGTTGGCGCATACCGCCGGAGAACTGGTGCGGGTAGTCGCCGAGACGTGCGCCGGCGGCCGGGATCTGCACCAGGTCCATCAACTCCACGGCACGGCGACGGGCGTCGGCGCGGGACATGCCGAGCCGCTGGCGCAGTGTCTCGCCGATCTGCCAGCCGACCGGGAAGACCGGGTTCAACGCGGAGAGGGCGTCCTGGAAGATCATCGCGATCTCCTTGCCCCGGACCTGCCGGCGTTGCTCCTCGGGCAGGGCGAGCAGGTCGCGCCCCTGATAGAGGATCTGCCCGGACGTGACGTGCGCCGGTGGGCTGTCCAGGATGCCCATCACGGCCTGTGCGGTGACGGACTTGCCGGAGCCGGACTCGCCCAGCACCGCCAGCGTCTCGCCCGGGTCCAGGTGGTAGCCGACCCCGTTGATCACCTTGGCCACACCCTCGCCGGTACGGAACTCGATGTGCAGGTCCCGTACCTGGAGCAGGTGGCCGCCGGGCGGGGTGGGGGTGGCCGGGGTCGGTGGTGTCGTGGTCATGTCGGTCACCGCAGCTTCGGGTCGAACGCGTCGCGGATGGCGTCGCCGAGCATGATGAACGCCAACACGGTCAGGGCCAGGAACGTCGACGGGACGACGAGCGGCGTCGCCGACTCGCGCATGTGCACCCGACCGTTGTTGATGTCGATGCCCCAGGAGATGGTCGGCTCCTTCAGGCCGATGCCGAGGAAGGAGAGCGTCGCCTCGGCGGCGATGAACGAACCGAGCGCGATGGTCAGCACCACGATCGCCGGGGCGAGCGCGTTCGGCAGGATGTGCCGCCACATGATCCGGCCGTTGCCGGCACCCAGCATCCGGGCGGCGGCGACGTAGTCCTGCTCCCGCGCGGTGATCACCGAGGAGCGGACCACCCGGGCGGCGGTGGTCCAGCCGAGCACCGCGAGCACGAAGATGACGGCACCGACGCGTACCGTGGCGCTGTCGCTGGCGACCCGCTTGAGCAGCACGATCGCGGCCAGCAGCAGCGGGATGCCGAGCACGATGTCGATCACCCGGCTCAGCACCGCGTCGACCCAGCCGCCGAAGTAGCCGGCGAGCATCCCGACGACCAGCGCGATCACCCCGGTGATCAGTGCGGAGAGGGCGCCGACCAGCAGGGACGCCCGGGCGCCGTAGACCGCGCGGGCGTACGTGTCGCAGCCCTGGAAGTCGTATCCGAAGATCGCCCCGCCGGACGGGGCGGCGTGCTGCCGGGACAACACGCAGTCGCCCGGATCGTTGCTGGTGAACAGCCCGGGCACGGCGGCCATCGCGGCCACCAGCAGCACCAGCGCCAGGCTGATCCAGAAGATCGGCTTGCGGCGCAGGTCGCGCCAGGCGTCCCCGGCGAGGCTGCGCGGCTTGCGGGGCCGGCCGACCTGGTCGGGCGCGCCCGGTTCACCCGACGGCCCGCGTCGCGCGGCCTGGTTCTCCGACGCCGCAACGGTCTCGAAGTCACTCATGCCAGCCCCTCGCTGCGCTCGGTGCCGGCATTTCCGCTGAGCTGATGATTCGTTCGCTGGCGCTCACTCATGCCAGCCCCTCGCTGCGCTCGGTGCCGGCATTTCCGCTGCGTTGACCGATTCGTTCGCTGGCGCTCACTCATGCCGCCCCCTCGCTGCGCTCGGTTTCGGCATTTCCGCTGCGTTGACCGATTCGTGCGCTGCGCTCACTCATAGCGGATCCTCGGGTCCAGGACGGCGTACAGGACGTCCACCACCAGGTTGGAGACCAGGTAGACCACGACGAGCACGCTGACGATGCCCACCACCAGCGGGCCGTCCTCGGTGCGGATGCCGCGGAACAGGTTGAAGCCGACGCCGGGGATGTTGAACACGCCCTCGGTGATGATCGCGCCGCTCATCAGGTTGCCCACCTCGACGCCGAGGAAGGTGATCACCGGGATGAGCGAGTTGCGCAGGACGTGCACGCTGACCACCCGCCGGTTCGGCAGGCCCTTGGAGCGGGCGGTACGCACGTAGTCGGCGCGCAGGTTCTCGGCCACCGAGGTACGGGTCAGCCGCAGCGCGGTGGCCAGCGAGAGCGAGCCGAGCACGATCCCGGGCAGCAGCAGGGAGCGGAAGTCGGGCTCGGCACCGGCGGTGGGCGGGAAGACCTGCCACCTGACACCCAGGAAGTACTGCGCGAGCGGCGCGAGCACGATGGTCGGGATGCCGAGCACCAGCAGCGTCAGCAGCAGGGTGGCGTTGTCGAAGATGCTGGCCCGGCGGATGCCGGCGAGGACGCCTGCGGTGACCCCGAAGATCACGGCGACCGCGATGGCGATCAGCGCCAGTTTGATGGTGACCGGCCAGGCGGTGGCGAGGATGTCGCCGATCGACCGTCCGGTGAGGGATTCGCCGAGGTCGCCGCGGAGCAGGTTGGAGAGGTAGTCGACGTAGCGGTAGAAGAAGCCGCCGACGCCGGTCGCGTCGAGGTGGTACTTCTCGGTGAGGTAGGCCCGCTGCGCCTCGGTGACCGGACGTTCACCGGCGAGCGCCTGGATCGGGTCGCCCTGGCCGGCGAACATCAGCGCGTAGACGATCAGCGTGGTGCCGAAGAAGGCCAGGACCATCTGAAGCAGGCGCCGCACGATGAAGCGGAACATACTAGGCAGTCTCCCCAAAAAGGGCGAACCACGTGGCGGGTCGGGTCACCTCGACCCGACCCGCCACCGTGGTCGTGTTACTTGACGGCCTCGATCTGGATCAGATCGACCCGGTCGAAGAGGTCCATCTCGACGTTCTTCACCTTGGTCGAGTGACCGAAGTTGTTCTGGCCGAAGCGCAGCGGTACCACCGGCAGGTCCTCGGCCAGCAGGTCCTCGGCTGCCTGGTACTTCTTGATCGCTTCCTCCTCGCTGGGGGCGCTGGCGCCCTCGGCGAGCAGCTCGTCGAACTCCGGGTTGCTGTAGCCGTAGTAGTTCGACGAACCGTTCGAGCTGTACAGCGGGCCCAGGTAGTTCTCCATGGACGGGAAGTCCATGATCCAGCCCATCCGGAACAGGCCGACCGGCTGCTTGGCCTTGACCTTGGTCAACAGGTCGGCGAACTTCGGCTCGGCGTTGCCGACGCAGTCCACGCCCAGGTTGGCCTTGAGCTGGTTGCAGGTGGCGTCGATCCAGTCCTTGTGCCCACCGTCGCCGTTGTACGACAGGGTGATCTTCGACGGGCCGCCCGCGGCCTGGTACAACGCCTTGGCCCTGGCCGGGTCGAACTCGCCCGGTGCGCCGACAGTGTTCTCCCGGTAGCCGGCGACCACCGGCGAGACGAACGAACGGGCCGGCTGCTGCGAGTCCTTGAAGATCGACCGGGTGATCTCCTCGCGGTCGATCGCCATCGAGATGGCCTTGCGAACGTCCGGGTTGCTGAACTCGTCCTGGAAGGTGGGGAAGGCCAGGAAGTGCAGCGACGAGGCGGGACTCTGCTGGAACCGGTCACCCAGGTCGGTGGCGGCGGTCGACAGGTTCTCGGTCGGGATCGTCTTGATCACGTCGAGGTTGTCCGACAACACGTCCGCGTACGCGGCGGTCAGCTGCTGGTAGATCCGGAACTCGACGCCGGCCACCTTCGGCTGCTCGCCCGGGAAGGCGTCGTACCGCTCGACCTCGACCTTGGCGTCGTGCTGCCAGGTGCCCTTCATCTTGAACGGACCCTGGCCGATCGGTGCCTGCTCGTACCCCTCGGCCAGCTCGCCGGGCGCGGAGAACGCGGCCTGCGGCAGCGGATAGAAGGCGGTGTAGCCGAGCATCGCGGTGAACTCGCTGTACGGCTGGGACAACGTGACGGTGAAGGTGTCGTCGTCGACCTTCTTGAGCCCGCTGAGCGTGGTGGCCTTCGGGTTCTCGCCCTGGAGGTCGTCGTACCCGGCGATCTTCTCGAAGAAGTAGCTGGAGTTCTGCCCGTTCGGGGCGTACGCGCCGTAGTTCCAGGCGTCGATGTAGTTGTCGGCGGTGACGTCCTCGCCGTTGTGGAACGTGTAGCCGTCCTTCAGCGTGATCGTCCAGGTGGTGTTGTCCTCGGACGTGATCGACTCGGCCGCGACCTCGTACGGCTTGTGGGCCTCGTCGTAGTCGACCAGCGGGCTGAACAGGGCGGCGAGCACCTGGGAACCGCTCGTCTCGTTGGTGTTGGTCGGCACCAGGTGCTGCGGCTCGGCGATCTCGATTCGCACGGCCGCGTTGGGGTCGCTCTCACCGGAACCGTCGCCGCCCGAGCCGCAGGCCACCAGGCCCAGGGTCACCGCGAGCGGGAGGGCGGTCCAGGCGGCGAGCCTACGAACGCGCATTGAGCCTCCTCGTCTCATTACGCTGCGCTATCAAGCCCGGATTGGGGGTAACTCTGCGCAACGCTCGGCAACGGTAGGTCGTGCGCCGAGACGCGGCAACGTAGTGGTCTCGAAGGGGTAACAGAACGAGGCCCTACAGGTTGGCGGGGCCCGGTCGGCGTGCTACGCCGAAACGCCCAAAGCGTCGATGACGTGCAGGTATTCGGGGGGTTGGGAGGTGCGGCACGCGGCCGGTGCCTTCTCGGGGTCGGGCGGCACGATCGTCGGATACGTGGTCCTTCGTGCCCGGCTGTCCGGAGTCGGAGTGCTCGGCGACACAAGCAGTGACTCAAAGTGAGGAACGACACCTGACGGAAAGTAGTTTCGTGGTCGGTGTCGCGGGCCCGCCAGGTCGGGGGAGGCGACGGTGGCGGGCGTGAGACGATCAGATCGTGACGGCGACGCTTCTGGACGGCAAGGCGACCGCGGCGGAGATCAAGGACGAGCTGCGGGCGCGGGTCAAGGCCCTGGCGGAACGGGGAACCGTGCCGGGACTGGGCACGGTGCTGGTCGGTAGCGACCCCGGTTCCCAGGCGTACGTCAACGGCAAGCACCGCGACTGCGCCGAGGTGGGCATCGCCTCGCTCCGGCGGGAGTTGCCGGCCGACGCCACCCAGGAGCAGGTCGACCGGGCGGTGGCCGAGCTGAACGCCGACCCGGCGTGCCACGGTTACATCGTCCAACTGCCGCTGCCGGCACACCTGGACACCCAGCGGGTGCTCGAACTGATCGACCCGGAGAAGGACGCCGACGGCCTGCACCCGGTCAACCTGGGCCGGCTGGTGCTCGGCTACGACGCGCCGCTGCCCTGCACCCCGCGCGGCATCGTGGAACTGCTCCGTCGGCACGAGGTGCCGCTGCGCGGCGCCAACGTCGCGGTGGTGGGACGCGGTAACACCGTCGGTCGTCCGCTCGGGCTGCTGTTGACCCGGCGCAGCGAGAACGCCACCGTGACGCTCTGCCACACCGGCACCCTCGACCTGGCCGCGCACACCCGCGCCGCCGACATCGTCATCGTCGCGGCCGGCGTACCCGGCCTGCTGACGGCCGAGATGATCACCCCGGGCGCGGTGGTGGTCGACGTCGGCATCACCCGGGTGATCGGCTCGGACGGCAAGGGTCGCTACACCGGCGACGTGGACCCGGAGGTCTTCGAGGTGGCCGGCAAGGTGGTGCCGATGCCCGGCGGGGTCGGTCCGATGACCCGGGCCATGCTGCTGACCAACGTGGTCGAGCGGGCCGAACGCGGCTGAGGTGACGGAAGGCCCATAACCGTCCGCCCCTGGCCTGCTCGGTGCCAGGATGGCTGATACCGTCCGGAAAACCGACTGGTAGCAGGGAGTGGGACGACCATGGGTAAGAAGGTCACTGTCGTCGGCGCCGGATTCTACGGCTCCACCACCGCGCAGCGCCTGGCCGAGTACGACGTCTTCGACACCGTCGTCATCACCGACATCATCGAAGGCAAGCCCGCGGGCATCGCCCTCGACCTCAACCAGTCCCGTGCGGTCGAGGGTTTCGAGACCAAGGTCGTCGGCGTCACCACCGGCCGCAACGGCGAGGGCTACGAGGGCATCGAGGGCTCCGATGTCGTCGTCATCACCGCCGGCCTGCCGCGTAAGCCGGGCATGAGCCGGATGGACCTGCTGGAGACCAACGCCAAGATCGTGCGTCAGGTCGCCGAGAACGTCGCCAAGTACGCCCCGAACGCCGTCGTCATCGTGGTCTCCAACCCGCTGGACGAGATGACCGCGCTGGCCCAGATCGCCACCCAGTTCCCGCGTAACCGGGTGCTCGGCCAGGCCGGCATGCTGGACACCGCCCGGTTCACCAACTTCGTCGCCGAGGCGTTGCAGGTGCCGGTGAAGTCGGTGAAGACGCTGACCCTGGGGTCGCACGGCGACACCATGGTCCCGGTGCCGTCGCAGAGCAGCGTGAACGGCAAGCCGCTGCGCGAGGCGATGCCGGCCGAGCAGATCGAGGACCTGGTCGTCCGCACCCGTAACGGTGGGGCCGAGGTGGTCGCCCTGCTCAAGACCGGTTCGGCGTACTACGCCCCGTCGGCCGCCGCCGCCCGGATGGCCAAGGCCGTCGCCGAGGACTCCGGCGAGGTCATGCCGGTCTGCGCCTGGGTCGACGGCGAGTACGGCATCTCCGGCGTCTATCTGGGCGTCGAGGCGGCGATCGGTGCCGAGGGCGTCAAGCGGGTGGTCGAGACCGACCTGGACGCCGACGAGCTGGCCAGCCTCAAGGAGGCCGCCGAGGCCGTCCGCGCCAAGCAGGCCGACGTCGCCAACATGTGATCCACGCGTCGCCGAGCGCCCCACGACCCCGCGTCGTGGGGCGCTGTGCTGTCCCCACCCCCAGGTTGATCAAGAAGTTTGCGTCTCCGAATCGCTCTTCGGGAGACGCAAACTTCTTGATCAACTTGACTGGTCGATGAGGGTGGTCAGGGCGTCCAGGATGCGGGTCAGGCCGAACGTGTAGGCGTGGTCGGGGTGGTAGGCGGCGTGCTGGGCGGTGCCGGCGGCGGCGCCGACGCGTACGGCGGTGGGGTATTGCTGCTCGTCGAGGACCTGGGCCAGTAGGGGGGCGTTCGCCGTCCACCACTGCTCGTCGGTCCAGGCGGTCTGCGCTCGGGCGGAGCGCGCCTCGGCCGCCGAGCGGGCCGCGGCCCGGACGAAGTCGAGGACGAAGGTCAACGCGGCGTCCCGGGTCACGTCGTCCAGGCCGGTGTCGTCGAAGGCGCGCAGCTCGTGCTCGTACTTGGCCATCAGGCCCGGCCCCAGCGGCGGGCGACCGGTGGCGACCTCGGCGGCCCAGGGGTGGGCGGTGAAGAGGTCCCGGTTGTCCTGCGCGAGCGCCGCCACCCGCGCCCGCCACGGCTGGTCGGAGAGGTCCGGCCGGGGCATGCCCGCGTAGATCGCGTCGAGCATCAGGTCGAGCAGCTCGGCCTTGCCCGGCACGTACGTGTAGAGGGTCATCGGCGCCACGCCGACGGCCTGGGCGAGCGCCCGCATCGTCACCGCGTCCAGCCCTTCGGCGTCGGCCAGCGCGATGGCGGCCATCACGATCTCGTCCAACGAACGGCCCTGGCGGGGGCCGCGGCGCGGGGGGTCGGCGTCGGGCTGCCGCCAGAGCAGGCGCAGGGTGTGGGCGGGATCGCCGCCTCCGGTGTGATGGTCGGGCACCCTCCGATCTTTGCAGGCCAAATCTCTGTACGCAGTACGATGTACAATGTACGGAGTAAATTTCCGCAAGGTGGGAGAGCGCATGCAGATCACCGCTTCGGCCATCTCGCTCAACGTCGAGGACGTGACGACGTCGGCCGAGTTCGTCAAGCAGCACTTCGGGTTCCGGGAGGAGATGTCGGCCGACGGGTTCGTCTCGCTGGCCCGGGACGGGGTCGGCTTCAACCTGATCTTCCTGCGTACGGGCCTGGCCAGCCTTCAGCCTGCGAGCCTGAAGGATCAGCGGGCCGAGGGCGTGCTCGTCGTGTTCGTGGTGGACGACATCGACACCGAGTACGCCCGCCTCCAGGCCGCCGGTGTGCCGATCGTCACCGAACTGCAGACCGAGCCCTGGGGAGAGCGTTTCTTCCAGGTCGCCGACCCCAACGGGGTGATCCTGCAGGTGGTCCAGTGGCTGCACGGCACCGGGCAGGCCGACTGATCCACCGCGCATGCGCCGGGCCTGGCGGGGTAACTCCCGCCGGGCCCGTGGCCGTCTCCGGCCGCCGGACGGGCCGACCGGTGGGCGCGGCGTTCCTCGTCCCAGCCGATCCAGTACGCTCGTACTGCTTGAGCATGTGTCCCCCGAGAGGAGCGCCGGCCGATGGCGAAGATCAAGGTAAACAACCCGGTCGTGGAGCTCGACGGCGACGAGATGACCCGGATCATCTGGAAGCAGATCCGCGAGCAGCTGATCCTGCCCTACCTCGACGTCGACCTGCACTACTACGACCTGTCGATCCAGCACCGTGACGCCACCGACGACCAGGTGACCGTCGACGCCGCGAACGCCATCAAGGAGCACGGCGTCGGCGTCAAGTGCGCCACGATCACCCCGGACGAGGCCCGGGTGGAGGAGTTCGGGCTGAAGAAGATGTGGCGGTCGCCGAACGGCACGATCCGCAACATCCTCGGCGGCGTCGTCTTCCGCGAGCCGATCATCATGTCGAACGTGCCTCGGCTCGTCCCGGGCTGGACCAAGCCGATCATCATCGGCCGGCACGCCCACGGCGACCAGTACCGCGCCACCGACTTCGTGGTCCCCGGCCCGGGCACGGTCACCATCACCTACACCCCGGCCGACGGGTCGGACCCGGTGGAGATGGAGATCGCCAACTTCCCGGGCGGCGGCATCGCCATGGGCATGTACAACTACGACGACTCGATCCGGGACTTCGCGCGGGCCTCGTTCCGCTACGGCCTGGACCGCGGCTACCCGGTCTACATGTCCACCAAGAACACCATCCTCAAGGCGTACGACGGCCGGTTCAAGGACATCTTCGCCGAGGTGTTCGAGAGCGAGTTCAAGGCCGAGTTCGACGCCGCCGGCCTCACCTACGAGCACCGGCTGATCGACGACATGGTCGCCGCCGCGCTCAAGTGGGAGGGCGGCTACGTCTGGGCCTGCAAGAACTACGACGGTGACGTGCAGTCGGACACCGTCGCGCAGGGCTTCGGCTCGCTCGGTCTGATGACCTCCGTGCTGCTCTCGCCCGACGGTCGCACCGTCGAGGCCGAGGCCGCGCACGGCACCGTCACCCGGCACTACCGGCAGTGGCAGAAGGGCGAGAAGACCTCTACCAACCCGATCGCCTCGATCTACGCCTGGACCCGGGGCCTGGCCCACCGGGGCAAGCTGGACGGCACCCCGGCGGTCACCGAGTTCGCCAACACCCTGGAGCAGGTCATCGTCTCCACCGTCGAGAGCGGGCAGATGACCAAGGACCTGGCGCTGCTCATCTCGCGGGACGCCCCGTGGCAGACCACCGACGAGTTCATGAACACGCTCGACGAGAACCTGGCGCGCCGCCTGGCCGCCTGAGTCCCCGTCCGCATCCCGCGAGCCCGCCGGCCGACAAGCCGGCGGGCTCGCGGTCTGCTGCGGCGGGATCGTGCTCCTCGGCGGGTTCGCGGTCTCCTGCCGGCTCGTGGTGCTCTGCGGGCTCGTGGTCCTCTCCGGCGCGTCGCGGGGGACACGCCGTCCCGCGTCACCCGATCCGGCGCGCCTCGTTGACCAGGGTGGACGAGATGCCAGTCCCGTCCTGGAAGGTTGACCGTCGCCGCCGCGCGGCACGCGTGCCCAGCAGCCAGCCTTCCTCGGCTGTCACCACAGCCAGCCGTCCCTTCCCCGCGGGGGGCCCTGTCCCGGGCCCCCCGCGCCCTGCTTCTGAGGCCCCGCGCCGGGTCAGACGGCGCGGAGCCGGGCGGCGGCCTGCTCCGGGGCGATGTCGTTGCTGAACACGCCCATCGCGGACTCCGTGCCGGCCAGGAACTTCAGCTTGTCCGCGGCCCGCCTCACGCTGAACAGTTGCAGATGCAGGTGGCCCAGCTCCCGGTCGACGCGTACCGGTGCCTGGTGCCAGGCGGCGATGTACGGCATCGGCGCGTCGAACAGGCCGTCGAAGCGGCGCAGCAGGTCCAGATAGAGCGGGCCGAAGGCGTCCCGCTCGGCCTCGCTCAACGCCGGGATGTCGGGCACCGGCCGGTGCGGGGCGAGGTGCACCTCGAACGGCCAGCGGGCGGCGGCCGGGACGTACGCGGTCCAGTGCTCGTTGCCGGCCACCACCCGCTCGCCGGCCGCACGTTCGGCGGCGAGCACGTCGGCGTAGAGGTTCCGGCCGTCGGTGCGCTCCGCGTGCCGGCGCGCCGCGCCCAGCAGCGACCGGGTACGCGGCGTGACGAACGGGAACGCATAGATCTGCCCGTGCGGGTGGTGCAGGGTCACCCCGATCTCCACCCCCCGGTTCTCGAAGCAGAAGACCTGCTCCACGCCGGGCAACTCGCCCAACGCGGCGGTCCGGTCGGCCAACGCGTCGAGCACGGTGCGGACCCGACGCGGCGGCAGACCGGCGAAGGAGCCGTCATGGTCGTCGGTGAAGCAGACCACCTCGCAACGCCCCTGCCCCGGCCGGACCGCCGTGAACGGCGTCATCTCGGTGGGCTCGTCGACCACGTTGCCGCTCAGCGCCGGGAAGCGGTTCTCGAAGACCGCCACGTCGTAGTCGGGCGCCGGGATCTCGCTGAACCACTCGTCGGTGGAGGGGCAGAGCGGGCACTGGGCGGCCGACGGAAGGAAGATCCGCGTCTGCCGGTGGACCGCCAGCGCCACCCACTCGTCGGTGAGCGGGTCGTAGCGGAGTTGGGAGGCGGGTGGGGGAGGGGGCAGGTCGCGCCGGTCCGGCTGGTCCCGGACGGCGTCGTCCCGCTCGTCGAAGTAGATCAGTTCGCGGCCGTCGGCCAGGCTGATCGCGGTACGCCTCATCGCAGCCCTCCGGAACCGGTCGCCGACACCACGAGCAGCTCACCGACCCGGTCGGCGAGCAGCCGACGGGCCTCCGGAGCCAGCTGGTCGTCGGTGACCAGCACGTGCGCGTCCGACAGCGGGGCGATGGCCGAGAGGCCGACGGTGCCCCACTTGGTGTGGTCGGCGAGCACCACGAGACGGTCGGCGGCGGCCACCAGGGCTCGGTTGGTCTCCGCCTCCAGCAGGTTCGGTGTGGTGAAGCCGGCCCGGTCGGTGACCCCGTGGACGCCGAGGAAGAGCAGGTCCAGGTGCAGGGACCGGACAGCCGCCACGGCCAGCGGCCCGACCAGCGCGTCCGAGGGCGTCCGCACGCCGCCGGTGAGCACCACCGTCTGGTCGTCCCGGCCCTGGTCGTGCAGGATGTCGGCGACCGGCAGCGAGTTGGTCACCACGGTCAGGGACGGCACGTCGACCAGCCGTCGGGCCAGCTCGGCGGTGGTCGTCCCGGCGGAGAGCGCGATCGCCGCGCCGGGATGCACCAGCCGTGCCGCACGGGTGGCGATGGCCGCCTTCTCGGCCTGCTGGCGCACCGACTTGGCCTGGAAGCCGGGCTCGTCGGTGGAGCCGGCGACGGTGGCGCCGCCGTGTACCTTGGCCAGCAGTCCGCGCTCGTGCAGCAGGTCCAGGTCGCGTCGGATGGTCATGTCGGAGACACCGAACTCGATGGCCAGCTCACCGACGCGGACCCCGCCGGTCGCCCGGACCCGGTCCAGGATCGCCGCCTGGCGTTGTTGGGCGAGCATCGGCACCCTCCGCGCCCCACGTCAACGAACATCTTCGAACATGGGCAAACATAGCGCGGATCGGCAACCTGCCGGAAGGGATGATCCCCCGGGTCAGAGCGCCGCTCGGGGCGGCTCCACCCAGCCGGTCTCGGTGAGCTGGTGCAGGACCGCGTGCACCGCCTCGTCCACCGCGACATCCGTGGTGTCGAGGACCAGGTCGGCGTCGGTCGGCTCCTCGTACGGGTCGTCGATGCCGGTCATGCCGGTGAGCAGACCGGCCCGCGCCCGCGCGTACAGGCCCTTGCGGTCGCGTTGCTCGCACACCTGCAACGGCGTGGCCACGTGCACCAGGACGAAACCGGCGCCCGCCGCCACGGCCATCTCCCGGGCGATCGCCCGAGCCTGGGCGTAGGGGGCGATCGGGCAGCAGATGGCGATGCCCCGGTGCCGGGCGATCTCGGCGGCCACCCAGCCGATCCGGCGCACGTTCGTGTCCCGGTCGGCCCTGCTGAAGCCCAGTCCGGCGGTCAGCTCGCGGCGCACCACGTCGCCGTCGAGCAGCGTCACCGTACGCTCGCCCTGCTCGCGCAGCGAGTCGGCGAGCCCCCGGGCGACCGTCGACTTGCCCGAGCCGGAGAGCCCGGTGAGGAAGACCACCAGCCCCCGGTGCCGCCGGGGTGGCCGCGCCCGGGTCAACTCCTTCGCCACCGCGGGCGGGGTGTGCCACTCCGGCAGCGGGAAGCCCCGGTCCAGCAGGTCGTCGACCTCGGCCTGGGTCAGCGCCAACCGCCGGTTGCGCGGCGGAATGTCCTCGCGCCAGCGCCACTGGCCGTCCCGGTTGTCGTACGCGAGTTCGCGGGGCACCAGCACCCGCAGCCCGGCGCCGGAGAGCATCTCACCGGTGGAGAGCAGGTGGGTGACGCCGTACGCGGCGGACACCCGGGCCCGCAGCAGGGCGTCGCTGATCTCGTCCCGCCGCCGGGAGAACGGCACCGCGACCAGGGTGGCCGGCGGCATCCGGTCGCGGGCGGCGAAGACGCCGCGCACCAGCGCCTCCGGCGACAGGCCCCCGGTGCCGTCCTCGCCCACCGGAATCATGATCAGAAGGTGGGCGCTGAGCGTGCGGACGGCGTGCGCGATCTGGGCGAGTTGCGGCCGGTGCAGCGGCCGGTCGGCGACCACGCCGAGCACCCGGCCGGGCGGCAGCATGGCCCGGATCTCCTCGGGCGGGCGACGCAGCCGTTGGAACGGGCCGTGTCCGCCGTCGCCGAGCTGGCGGACAGCGCCGCCGACCCCGGCCACACCGTCACGGACCTGCCAGGCGTCGGCCACCTCCAGCGCCGCCACCGGCGCTCCCTCGCCGTCGGTGAGCACCAGCGTGCGGCGGTCCGGGTCGTGCAGGTCGAGCCCCTGGGCCAGCGTCGTGGGCACCTGGAGGGTCACCGCGACCGGCCACGGCGCGCCGTCGACCAGCCGACCACGGCGGCTGACGGAGACCAGGTCGGCCCGGGTCATGAAGCCGGTCAGCGGTGCGTACGCACCGGTGAGCAACAGCTCCAGATCCGCGAGCTCGCCGGGACGCGGCGTGTACGTCGGTGCATCCCGCAGCACCTCGTCGGGCAGCACCCACCCGTTGCTCATCAGACCCCCAACTCCGGCGACCGGCACACAGTTTCGCAGCCGGTCGCCGATCGGTCGAGAGCGCCACTCCTCCCACGGCACCTGCCGGGCCCGGTGAGCGAGCCAGGGTCAGGTGGTGCCGACCGCGCCGCGTCCGGTCGGACCGGGACGGCGGCCGAACGCCCGCTGCAACCGCCGCAACAGGCCGACCTTCTCCGGCTGGCGTGGGGGAGCCGGACTAGGGCGTTTGTCCACCACCACCGGGCCGTCGGCGCCGACGGACACCGCCAGCGGCACCTTCGCCGCCTTGGTCCAGCCGGAACTGGTCACCCGGGCCTTCAGGGTCCACTCACCGGCGTCCGGACCGCTGTCGAGTGTGTCGACGTCGACCGTCGCGGTGCCGTGGTAGACCAGACGCACGCCACCCGAGGCAGCGACGCGCTTCACCTCGAACCGCACCGGCAGGAGGATCTCCACCTCGTCCCCGACACGCCGGGCGACGACGTCCAGCCGGCCGTGCCGCAGCTCCTGGGTGCAGTCGAGCAGGTCGGCGGGGAGCTTCTCGACCGGTACGACGAGCAGGTCCCGCCCGTCGGCATGGGTGAACGCGATCGGCCCGTCGCCGTCGTTCAGTTGCCCGGTCAGTGTGACGACGAGCGTCGAGCCGGTCAGCTCGTACCCGGTCAGGCGGACGACGGCACGGACGCCCGCCTCCCACTCGGCCAGGCGGTGCAGGTCCTCGGCGCGGCCCTCGGCAGCGAGCCCGGCGACGGTCCGTTGCAGCGCGGGCAGCGCGGCGGCGACCTCCGGCGCGAAGCGTTCCCGGATCGTCCTGCGGACCTCGTCGACGACCTGGTCGGCCCAGTCCCGTGGCGCGTCCCGCAGCCGCTTGCCGCGCAGGCGGGCGACCATCTCGTTGCGCAGCCACCGCCGGTGCAACCTGTCGCGCCGCGGACCCGGCGGCACGTGCGTGTCGACGATGTCGAGCACCGCGCGCAGGCTGTCGAAGTACTCGGCCGGATCCAGCCGGGTGGCGGTCAGGTTGCCACCGTCGGCCCGCTTGGCGTGGTGGTAGCAGGTGTAGCCGGACAGCACGCTGACCCGACGGGCGAGCAGGTACGCCCGGGTCACCAGATGGTGGTCCTCCAGGCGGCGCCGGTCCTCCGGGAACCGCAGGTCGTGCTCCAGCAGGAAGGCCCGACGGAACATCTTGTGGCAGGTCAGGCTGTCGATCAGCGGGGCGTCGTCAAGCGTGGCGTGCGGGCGGTCGACCCGGAACAACTCCCGGGGCACCGACCGGCGGTGGCCGACGATCCTGCCGATCGCGATGTCCGCGTCGTGCCGCACGGCGTACGCGTACAGCCGCTCCAGGGCCTCGTCGGCGAGCCAGTCGTCGTCGTCGACGAACTGGACGTACTCCCCGCGCGCCCGGGCGACCCCGAGGTTGCGCGGACGCGACGGCCAGCCGGTGTTCTCGATGTGCAGCACCTGGATGTGCGGGTGCGCGGCGGCCAGCTCGTCCAGCAGGCCTCCGGTGTCGTCGGTCGAACCGTCGTCGATGAAGATCACCTCGAACTCCGCCGCCGGCATGGACTGCCGCAGCAGGGAGTCGACGAGCGTCTGGATGGTCCCGCCGGCGTTGTACGCCGGCACCACCACGCTCACCTTGGGCCCGCCAGCCGTCATCGCCCTCCTGTCCGCCACTTTCGCCGGTTGTCGTATCGCGTGCTCCAGTGTGTACCAAATGCCGTGATCACGGAGCGTGTGGGGTTGAATCCTCCTCTTCCGGCGCGGCGGAGGCAACCGACACCGGCGCGCCGGTGTCGCGGGTTGTGGGTGTCGCGGGGGGCGGGTCGAAGACGCGGCAGCTCACCCTAGGGGGAAGCCACCCGGGGAGGATCAGGGGAAACAGGGGCGCTCACCGGGGTCCGGAACATTGCCCGTCTTCTCTAGGCTGTCGACGTGACACTGATCGCAACCGAGTCGTTGACGAAGGTCTACGGCGGCGGGGTCACCGCACTGTCCGAGCTGACGGTAGCGGTGGAGCCAGGAATAGTCGGACTGGTCGGCGCCAACGGCGCCGGCAAGTCGACGCTGATCAAGCTCCTGCTCGGCCTGCTCGCCCCGACCAGTGGCCAGGTACGCGTACTCGGCCTCGACCCCACCACCGACCCTGCGGCGGTACGCGCCCGGGTCGGCTACATGCCGGAGCACGACTGCCTGCCGCCCGACCTGTCCGGCGCCGAACTGGTCACCCACCTCGGGCGGATCAGCGGCCTGCCCCGCACGGTCGCGCGGGAACGTGCCTCCGAGGCGCTGCGCCACGTCGGGCTGCACGAGGAGCGGCACCGCCCGGTGGGTGGCTACTCCACCGGCATGAAGCAGCGGGTCAAGCTCGCCCAGTCGCTGGTGCACGACCCCGACCTGCTGCTGCTCGACGAGCCCACCAACGGGCTCGACCCGGCCGGCCGGGACGCGATGCTGGCGCTGGTGCACCGGATCGGCACCGAGTTCGGCATCTCCGTGCTGGTCTGCTCGCACCTGCTCGGCGAGGTCGAGCGGATCTGCGACACGCTGGTCGCGATCGACGGCGGACGGCTGCTGCGGGCCGACAACATCGCCGCGATGACCTCGGCCACCGACGTGCTCGCCGTCGAGGTCAGCGAGGGTACCGACGACCTGGCCGCCCGGCTGGCCGCGCTCGACCTGCCGGTGAGCCGGGAGGGGCAACTGCTCCTGGTCCCGCTCGCCGACGACGGCACCTACGACCTGATCCTCGGTGCGGTGGCCGAGCTGGACCTGCCGCTGCACCGGCTGGACCAGCGTCGACACCGGGTCGCCGAACTCTTCTCCCGGAGGGAGAGCACCCATGCCTGAGCCGACCGGCGTCATCCACGACATCGGCTACCAGCGGTACACCGGCCCCCGCCTCGGTCGCCGCTACGTCTTCGGGTCGCTCTACCTGCACGGCGTACGCACCGCCTTCGGTCTGGGCCGCAGCGCCAAGGCGAAGATCTTCCCCTGGCTGGTGGTCGGCATCGTGCTCATGGTGGCCGTCGCCGCCACCGCGATCCGCGCCCAGTTCGGCGAGGTCGTGATGACCTACGCCCAGTTCGCCGACAACATGAGCTGGCTGGTCCTGTTCTTCGTCGCGGTGGCCGCCCCCGAGCTGGTCTCCCGGGACCTGCGCAGCGGCGTGCTGCCGCTGTACTTCTCCCGGCCGCTGCCCCGCGCCGACTATCCGCTGGCCAAGCTGCTCGCCCTGGTCACCTCGCTCTGGCTGCTGCTCGGTGCGCCGCAGATGTTCATGTTCCTCGGCGCCGCGTTCACGCTGGACGGTCCCGGCGCGGTCTGGGACGAGTTCGTGGACCTGGTCGGCGGGCTGCTCTACGCCGGGCTCTGGGCGGCGGTCTTCGCCTCGATCGGCCTGCTGGTCGCCTCGCTGACCGGCAAGCGGGCCTTCGCCGCCGGCGGCATCGTCGCGGTCTTCCTGATGACCACGCCGATCGTCGGCACCATGTCGATCCTGCCCTCGCAGGCGGCCAACCAGCTCTCCGGTCTCGCCTCGCCGTCCACCCTGGTCCAGGGCGTCGGCGTCTGGACGCTGCGCGACCTGCTGATCACCGACCAGGACGCCTTCGTGCCCGACCTCGGCCCGTTCGGCCCGGTGTACGCCGTGGCCGCCGTCGCGCTCGTGGCCGGCTGCGTCGCCCTGCTGCTGGCCCGCTACCGGAAGGTGGCCGCACGATGACCACGACCTCATCCGCCGCCGCGCCGACGGCCGCCGCCACCAGCAGCCTCGACCTGGCCGGGGTCTCCCGCTGGTACGGCAACGTGGTCGCGGTCAACGACGTCAGCATGTCCCTCGGCCCCGGGGTGACCGGCCTGCTCGGGCCGAACGGGGCTGGCAAGACCACGCTGCTGCACATGATGGCCGGCTTCCTGGCCCCGTCGCGTGGCGCGGTCACCCTGGACGGGCGGCCCACCTGGCGCAACCCCGAGGTCTATCGCCGGCTCGGGCTGGTCAGCGAGCGGGAGGCGGTGCACTCGTTCCTCACCGCGTACGAGTTCGTGCTGGCCACCGCCAAGATGCACAAGCTGCCCGACCCGCAGGAGGCGGCCCGCCGGGCGATCGCCATGGTCGAGATGGAGGGCGCGCAGGACCGCCGGATCGGCACGTACTCCAAGGGCATGCGACAGCGGGCCCGGGTGGCGGCGGCACTGGTGCACGAGCCGCAGGTGCTGCTGCTCGACGAGCCGTTCAACGGCATGGACCCGCGCCAGCGGCTGCACATGATGGAGCTGCTGCACACGCTCGGCGACGCCGGCCGCACCATCCTGTTCAGCTCGCACATCCTGGAGGAGGTCGAGCAGGTCTCCGGCACCGTGCAGGTGATGGTCGCCGGCCGACTCGCCGCCTCCGGCGACTTCCGCACCATCCGTCGTCTGATGACCAACCGGCCGCACGTGTTCGCGATCCGCTCCACCGACGACCGGGCGCTGGCCGTCGCGCTGATGGCCGAACCCTCGGTCAGCGGCGTCGAGCTGGGCCGCAACGGCCTGACCGTACGCGCCGGCGACTACGGCTCGTTCACCCGGGCGCTGCCGAAGGTGGCACTGGCCCGGGGCGTACGCGTCAGCCAGCTCGTGCCCGAGGACGAATCCCTGGAGAGCGTCTTCTCCTACCTGGTGGAGGCCTGATGTCCACTGTCTCCTGGATCACCGCGCGCGGGCTGTTCGGTCGCCGCCGGTTCCTGCTGCTGCTGCCACTGCCCGTCCTGCTGGTGGTGCTGGCCGTACTCTCCCGTGGCCTGGGGGTGGCACCCACCGACTGGGGGCCGCCGGTGCTGGTCGGCCTCGGCCTCGCCGTGGTGCTGCCGGTGATCGCGCTGATCGTCGGCACCGGCGTGCTCGGTGCCGAGATCGACGACGGCACGATCGTGCACGTGCTCACCACGCCACTGCCGCGCTGGCAGATCGTCCTGCCGAAGCTTGCGGTGGCGGCCGGGGCCACCGCCGTCACCGTGGCGGTGCCGCTGTTCGCCGCCGGCCTGCTGGCCGACTCGGCCCGCCTCGGTCTGGCGCTCGCCGTCGCCGCAGGGATCGGAGCGCTGGCCTACTCGGCGCTGTTCGTGGCGAGCAGCCTGCTCACCCGGCGGCCGGTGCTGCTCGGCCTGGTCTACGTGCTGATCTGGGAGGGCCTGCTCAGCAACGTGGTCACCGGCACCCGGGTGCTGTCCATCCAGCACTACGTGATCGCCATCGCCGACAAGCTGGCCCCGACCGCGCTGCTCAACACCACGGTCTCCGTGCCGGTGGCGGCGGTGATGACGGTGCTGGTCAGCATCGGCTTCACGCTGCTCGCCATCGACCGCCTGCGCTCCTTCTCGGTAGCCGGCGAAACCAGCTGACGGGTGTAAGGAAGGGCCCCTTATTAACGTCTCCGGTATAGAAAGGGCCCCCTGTTAACGGTCCCGGCGGACCCGTGCCGACCGGTTGTTAACAGGGGGCCCTTTCTATACACCAGGCGTTAACAGGGGGCCCTTCCTTACACCGCAGCCCTTTCCTTACACCGCAGCTCAGCCTTAGCTACAACTCAGAAGGCGCAGGCGATGACGAGTTCGGTGGTGCGGTCCGGTAGCAGGTCGAGTTTGCCGATCCGGCCCGCTGCCCGCAGGTCGTCGGCGACCTCGGTGAGCTGGTCGAGCAGGGCCGCCGGACCGAGCGCCTCGGCCAGCGGCACCTCCGCCTTCATCGACAGCTTCCGCTCGGACTTGGCCCGCCTGACCTGCCCCAACGCGTCGGACGCCAGCCGCAACAGCGCCGGATCACCCTCGCCCTGGACGGCCCGGTTCACCTCGTACGTGGTGGGCCACGGTGCCCGGTGCACCGACCCGTAGCGCCACCAGGACCACACCTCCTCGGTCGCGTACGGCAGCACCGGCGCGAAGAGCCGGAGCTGCACGGAGAGCGCGGTGGCCAGCGTCGCCCGGGCCGAGTCCGCCCCGGCGCCCGTGCCGTAGGCGCGTTCCTTCACCAACTCGATGTAGTCGTCGCAGAACCGCCAGAAGAACGACTCGGTGGCCTGCAACGCGGCCGTGTGGTCGTACGCCTCGAACGCGGTGGTCGACGCCGCCACCACGGACGCCAGTTCGGCGAGCACCGCCCGGTCCAGCGGGGTGGTCGCCGGGGCGCGTAGGGCGTCGCCGGCACCGAGCCCGAGCGCGAACCGCGACGCGTTGAGCAGCTTGGTGGCGAGCCGCCGCCCGACCTTGATCTGGGCCGGGTCGAACGCCAGGTCGGTGCCGGGCCGGCCGTTGGCCGACCAGTAGCGCACGGCGTCGGAGCCGTGCTGCGCGAGCAACGCCATCGGGGTCACCACGTTCCCCTTGGACTTGGACATCTTCTTGCGGTCCGGGTCGAGGATCCAGCCGGACAGCTCGGCGGTGTGCCAGGGCAGCGTGCCGTGCTCCAGGTGCGCCCGCACCACGGTGGCGAACAGCCAGGTCCGGATGATCTCCTGGCCCTGCGGGCGCAGGTCCATCGGGAAGACCTTCCGGAACAGCTCCGGGTCAGGTTCCCAGCCGCCGGCGATCTGCGGGGTCAGCGACGAGGTGGCCCAGGTGTCCAGCACGTCCGGGTCGCCGACGAAACCGCCTGGCACGCCGCGCTGTGACTCGTCGTACCCCGGCGGGGCGTCCTCGGACGGGTCGATCGGCAGCGCGGAGTCCTCCGGCGTGAGAGGGTGGGACCAGTCCGGCTCGCCAACGTCGTCGAGCCGGTACCACACCGGCACCGGCACGCCGAAAAATCGCTGCCGGCTGACCAGCCAGTCGCCGGTCAGGCCGCTCACCCAGTGCTCGTAGCGGTGCCGCATGTGCTCCGGCACCCAGCGCAGCTCGCGCCCCCGGGCCAGCAGCGCCTCGCGCAGGTCGGCGTCTCGGCCACCGTTGCGCAGATACCACTGCCGGGTCGAGACGATCTCCAGCGGCCGGTCACCCCGCTCGTAGAACTTCACCGGATGCGTGATCGGTCGCACGTCGCCGACCAGGTCACCCGCGTCGGAGAGCAGCTCCACGAGACGCCGCCGGGCCCCGTTGACGGTCTGCCCGGCCAGCTCCGCGTACGGGCCGTCGGGCACCCCGGACGGTGGTTCCGGCAGCAGCCGCCCGTCGCGGCCGATCACCACCCGGGTCTCCAGGTCCAGTTCCCGCCACCAGGTCACGTCGGTGAGGTCACCGAACGTGCAGACCATCGCGATGCCGGTGCCCTTGGCCGGGTCCGCCAGCGTGTGCGCGCGCACCGGCACCTCCACCCCGAAGACGGGCGTACGCACCGTCGTGCCGACCAGGCCGGCGTACCGCTCGTCGTCGGGGTGGCAGACCAGCGCGACGCAGGCCGGCAGCAGCTCCGGCCGGGTGGTGTCGATCAGCACCTCGCGCCCGTCCGGCCCGTGGAACCGCAGCCGGTGGTACGCCCCGGGGCGCTCCCGGTCCTCCAGCTCGGCCTGGGCCACGGCGGTGGCGAAACCGACGTCCCACAGCGTCGGCGCCTCCGCCTGGTACGCCTCGCCCCGGGCCAGGTTGCGCAGGAAGGCCCGCTGCGAGGTGGCTCGGGCCGCCGACCCGATCGTGGTGTACATCAGCGACCAGTCCACCGAGAGCCCCAGCCGCCGCCACAACGCCTCGAACGCCTGCTCGTCCGAGACGGTCAGCCGTTCGCACAGCTCGATGAAGTTGCGCCGGGAGATCGGGGTCGGGTCCTTGCGGGCGGCGTCGTCCACCGGCGCCTGCGGTGCCTGCCACTCCGGGTCGTACGGCAGGCTCGGGTCGCAGCGCACGCCGTAGACGTTCTGCACCCGCCGCTCGGTGGGCAGGCCGTTGTCGTCCCACCCGATCGGATAGAAGACCGTCCGGCCCCGCATCCGCTGGAAGCGGGCGACCAGGTCGGTGTGCGTGTACGAGAAGACGTGCCCCATGTGCAGCTCGCCGGATACGGTCGGCGGCGGGGTGTCGATCGCGTACACGTCCGACCGCTCCTTCGTGCGGTCGAACGCGTACGTGCCGTCCTCCTGCCAGCGGCGCGACCAGGTCTCCTCGAGCCCGTCCAGGGTCGGACGCTCGGGGACGCCGGTGCGGGCCGTCCTCGCCGTATCAGTCATCCGTCGATGGTAGGCGGGGGACCAGGTGGGCGGTCACCGGATTATCTACAGCAGCGACTCGCGCCACTGGCGGTGCAGCGCGGCGTACCGGCCACCCTCGGCGACCAGCCGGGCCGGGGGACCGTCCTCGACGATCCGTCCGCCGTCGAGGACCAGGACCCGGTCGGCGGTCTCCACCGTGGAGAGCCGGTGCGCGATCACCACCGCCGTACGGTCGCGCAGGATGGTGCCGAGCGCCCGCTGCACCAGACGCTCGGTGGGGACGTCCAGCGACGAGGTGGCCTCGTCCAGGATCAGCACCGCCGGATCGGCCAGGAAGGCCCGCGCGAACGCGACGAGCTGCCGCTGCCCGGCGGAGAGCCGGCCGCCGCGCCGGTGCACCTCGGTGGCGTACCCGTCGGGAAGCGCGGCGATGAAGTCGTGCGCGCCGATCGCCCGCGCGGCGGCCTCGACCGCGGCGTCGTCGGCGTCCGGCCGACCGAACCGGATGTTCTCCGCCACCGTGCCACCGAACAGGTGGGTCTCCTGGGTGACCAGCACCATCGTGCGCCGCAGCTCGGTGTCGGCCACTTGGCGCAGGTCCACGCCGTCGAGGCTGACCGTGCCGCCGGTCGGATCGTGGAACCGGGCGAGCAGCTTGGCGACGGTGGACTTGCCGGCACCGGTCGGCCCGATCAGCGCCACCGTCTGCCCGGCGGGAATGCCGAGGTCCAGGCCGGTCAGGATCTTCCGCCCGGTGTGGTAGCCGAACGACACGTCCCGGAACTCCACCGCCCCCCGGGTCGGCCCGCGCGGCAGCGGCACCGGCTGCGCGGGCTCGGCGACCTCCGGCCGCTCGTCGAGCACCCCGGCGAGCTTCTCCAGCGCGGCGGTCGCCGACTGCAACGAGTTGTAGAACTGGCTCAGCTCCTGCATCGGCTCGAAGAACCGGCGCAGATAGAGCAGGAAGGCGGCGAGCACACCGACGCCGGTCTCACCGCCCAGCACCCGGGCGCCGCCGTAGCAGAGCACCACCGCCACCGTGACGTTGCCGATCAGCTTGATTCCCGGCGAGTACGTCGCGATCAGGCGGAAGGCATGTCGGCTGCTGTGCTGGTAGTCGTCGTTGACCGAGGCGAAGATCTGCTGGTTGCGCTCCTGCCGGCGGTACGCCTGCACCGCCCGGATACCGCGCATCGACTCCACGAAGTGCACGATGACCAGCGCCATCGCCTCCCGGGTGCGACGGTATGCGGCGGCCGAGGCGCGGGCGAACCAGCGGGACAGCCAGAACAGCAGCGGGAAGGCGAGCAGGGTGACCGCCGCCAGCGGCAGGTCCAGCCAGAGCAGGATGCCGGCCACCGACACGATCGTCAGGGCCGCCATCACCAGGCTCTCCACGCCTCCGTCGACCAACTCGGCGATCGAGTCGATGTCGCTGGTCAGGCGCGAGATCATCCGGCCGGAGGTGTACCGCTCGTGGAACGCCACCGGCAGGCGCAGGAAGTGCGCGTACACCCGCTGGCGCAGGTCGAGCAGGGCGGCCTGGCCGATCCGGGCGGAGAGGGCGAGGAAGCCGCGCCGGGCCGCGTACTCGGTGCCGCTCACGGCGGCGAAGGCGACGGCGACGGCGACCAGCGGGCCGGGCCGACCCTCGCGCAGCGGGTCGATGGCCCGGTCGATGCCGAGCATCACCAGGTACGGCCCGGACATGGCGGCGGCGTTCTGGGTCAGCAGCAGCGCCACCGCGGCGCCCAGCCGGGCGCGGTGCGGGCGCAGCACGTCGGCCAGCAGCGCCCGGCTGCGGGCCCGCAACCGGGCCACCGCCTCCGGACTGGTGTCCTCGGCCAGGCTGCGGTCGGCGTGCGGGTCGGGGGCGATGCCCCGCCAGTGGGCCGGGTCGGAGATCGACGGTGCGGGGGTCTCCGGGGCGGAGGTCTTCGGGCTGGAGGTCTTCGGGTCGGCGATCGGCGGGCCGGACAGTGCGGGATCGGAGGTCGTCGGTGTGGGGGCGGCCGGTTCGGGTCCGGCGGTGCCGGTCACGAGCGCACCAGCGGTGAGCCGTCGGGTGCCGGGTCGGCGGGCGCGCGGGGCAGAGGTGCGACCGGCTCGTCCGGCCCAGCCGGGGAGACCGAAGCGGCCGGAGCGGCCGGTCCAGCCGGAGCGGCCGATTCGGGGTCGGCCAGTTCGGTCGCCTCGGCGGAGAGCACCGCCCGGTACGCCGGGACCGTCGCCAGCAGTTCGGCATGCGGACCGACCGCGGTGATCCGGCCCTGCTCCAGCAGCGCGACCCGGTCGGCGAGGGCGATGGTGGACGGCCGGTGCACCACCAACAGCGCGGTGGTGTCCCGCAGCACCCGCTTCAATGCGGACTCGACAAGCGCCTCGGTATGCACGTCGAGCGCGGAGAGCGGATCGTCGAGGACGAGGACGGCGGGCCGGACGAGCACCGCCCGGGCCAGCGCCAGTCGCTGCCGCTGTCCACCGGAGAGGGAGAGCCCCTGCTCGCCGAGCCGGGTCCGCAGACCCCACGGCAGGTCGTACGCGAACTCGGCCTGGGCCAGCGTGAGTGCCGCCCGGACCTCGTCCTCCCCGGCGTCGTCCCGCCCCAGGGTGAGGTTCTCCCAGACCGACATGGAGAACAGCGTCGGCTCCTCGAAGGCCATCCCGACCAGGCCCCGCAGCGAGGCCAGCCGTAGGTCCCGCAGATCGTGACCGTCCAGGGTGATCCGGCCGCCCGTCACGTCGTGCAGCCGTGGCACCAGCGACAACAGCGTGCTCTTGCCGCTGCCGGTGGCACCGACCACGGCGAGCGTCTCGCCGGGCTCCACGGTCAGGTCGATGCCGCGTAGCACGGCGGCGGTGCTGCCCGGGTAGCGGAAGGTCACCGCCTCGAAGCGCAGCCGCCCGCGCACCGCCGGACCGGCCAGGGCCACCGCACCGGGCGCGTCGACGATGCTCGGTGCGGTGTCCAGCACCTCCTGGATCCGGTCGGCGGCGGTGGCCGCCTCCTGCCCGTTGGCGATGATCCAACCCAGCGACTGCACCGGCCAGATCAGCATGAGTTGGAGGCTGACGAACGCGACGAGCTGGCCGATGGTGAGCCGCCCGGTGGCGACCGCCGCCGCGCCGGCCACCAGCACCACGCCGAGCGTCAGGTTGGGCACCAGGTCGAGCAGCGCGGAGGTACGGGCGAGCAGCCGCCCCTTGCCCACCCCGGTGTCGTGCAACGCCCGGGTGCCGCCCGCGAACCGTGCCGCCAACTGCGGCCCCCGCCCGTACGCCTTCATGGTGCGCAGGCCCTGCGCGGTCTCCTCGACCAGCGTGGCGACGTCGCCTTGCTGGTCCTGCATCCGCCGGGACGCGGTGTGGTAGTGCCGGCCGAAGCGTCGGGCGATCAGGAACAGCGGCACCGCGCTGGCCGCCACCAGCAGGCCCAGGATCGGGTGCAGCCGGATCAGCAGCACCACCACGACCAGGTAGGTGACCATGTTGAGGACGAGAAAGAACAGTCCGAAGGAGAGGAACCGGCGTAGCACGGACAGATCGCTGGTGATCCGGGACAGCAACTGCCCGGACGGCCACCGGTCGTGGAAGCTGGCCGGCAGCCGTTGCAGGTGGGCGTAGACGTCGGCGCGGATGGTCGCCTCCATCGCCACCGAGGACGACGACTGCACCCAGCGTCGGACGAAGATCAGCAGGGCTTCGGCCAGCCCGAGCGCCAGCGCCAGCGCGCCGAGCCTGAGCAACCCCCGGAAATCCTGGGCGGCCACCGGACCGTCGACCACCCGCTGTGCCACCAGCGGCACGGCGATGCCCGCGCCGGTGGCGGCGAGCCCGGCCAGCATCAGCCAGGCGAACTCGGTGGCGTGTGGGCGCAGGTAGCGGCGCAGCCGCCACAGGTTGTGCAGCGGATGTCGCCCGACCCCGCCCCGGTCGGTCGGGCCGCTGTCGCTCCCCGCAGCCACTACCCGACGGTAGCGGCAAACGCCGGGCCGTCGGTGTCGGCTTGTTGTCAGCCAACTTGCCCTGTCGGACGGTTGTCCACAGGCGAGTATCCGGGGCTGCGGGCACCCACTCCGACGCCCCCCGGATCAGGCCGGTGCGCGGGGTCGTGCTCCCCGCCTGCCCCGTCCCGGTGCGGGGTGAAGTGGGTCGGGCTCTGCGACTCAACGGCCTGCCTCGTGCGCGAGCAGCAGCTCCTTCACCGGCAGCCCCCAGCGGTAGCCGCCCAGCGTGCCGTCGGTGCGCAGCACCCGGTGACACGGCACGAAGAGGGCGGCGGCGTTGCGGGCACAGGCCGCTGCGGCGGCACGGATCGCGGCCGGGCGTCCGGCCAGGCCCGCGTACGCGGTGTAGGTGACCGGCTCACCCGGCTTCACCTCGCGCAGCACCTGCCAGGCGTGCGCCATGAACGCCCCGTCGGTGTGCTGCTCAACCGGCACCGGGTCGATCGCGGCCAGGTCGCCGTCGAAGTACCGGGTGACGGCGTCGGTGACCGGGCCGAGTTCCCGACGCTGCCGGAGCGTGCCCCGCAGACGTGGATGGATCAGCGGCAGCAGGGCATCCGGGTCGGCGGTGAAACCGGCGGCCCGCACCGCGCCGTCCGGGCCGGTGAGGACGGTGAGCGGGCCGGCGGGAGTGTCCGTCGTGGCGCAGTCGACGGTCGAGGTGTTCGGGCTCTGCGAGGTGCGGTTCACACTGTCCTCCAAGGTCGGGTTCATGCTGCTCTCCACAGCCGGATCACCGCGTACGAGCGCCAGGGGCGCCACGCGGTGGCGTACGCGTCGAGGGTCGTCGGGTCGTCCGGCAGGCCGAGGGCGGCGGCACCCCGGCGGACCGCCAGGTCGGTGGGGAGGAACGCGTCCGGGTCGCCGAGCGCCCGCATCGCCAGGTAGCCCGCCGTCCACGGGCCGATGCCCGACGTCGCCGTCAACCGCCGTGCGGTCTCCTGCCGGTCACCGCCGGGTGCCAGGTCGAGCTCGCCGTCGACGATCGCCCGGGCCACCCGTCGGATCGTCTCCCGCCGGCCCACCGGCATTCGGAACCCGGCGTCCGGCACCCGCAGGATCTCCTCCGCCGAGGGGAACCCGCGCAGCCAGCCCTGCCGATCGGGCAGGCGCTCGACGGCGGGATCGCCGTCGCCTGCGCCGGCTGGGCCGTCGGGCGGGGCGTCGGGGATCGCGGCGAGCAGCCGGGTCAACGTGGTGCGGGCCGAGGCGAGCGAGACCTGCTGGGTGGCGATGGCCCGGACGACCGTCTCGAAGCCGTCCACCGCGCGCGGGACACGGATGCCGGGCTCGGCAGCGACCGCGCCGGCCAAGGCCGGATCGGCACCCAGGGTCTGGTCGACGGCGATCGGGTCGGCGTCAAGGTCGAACAGGTGCCGGCAACGGGCCACCGCCGGGGCGAGATCCCGCAGGTCGGTCAGCCGCAGGGTGGCCAGGACATGCCCGTCCGCCGGGGTCAGGACGGCTTCGCCGGGGCCGTGAGGCAGCCGCAACCCCCGGCGGTACGTCCCGTCGCGTACCTCGTCCACCCCGGGCAGCGTGCGGTGGGCCAGGAAGTCGAGCAGCGCGGCGGCGTGCAGCGGTGGACGGTACGCCAACCGCACGGTGACCGTTCCCGCTCCGCCCGTGTCGGGCCGGCGGGCACTGCGCAACTGGGACGGGGGTACCCCGAAGACGTCGCGGACCGTGTCGTTGAACTGCCGTACGCTGCCGAACCCGGCGGCGAAGGCGATCTCGGCCAGGCCCAGTCCGGTGGTCTCGATCAGCGTCCGGGCGGTCTGGGCCCGCTGCGCCCGAGCCAGCGCCAGCGGTCCCGCGCCGAGTTCCGCCCGGAGCATCCGGTGCAGGTGCCGTTCGGTGTACCCGAGCCGGGCCGCCAGCCCCGGTACGCCGTCGCGGTCGACCACGCCGTCGGCGATCAACCGCATCGCACGGCCCACCACGTCGGCGCGGACGTCCCACTGCGGCGAGCCGGGGGAGGCGTCCGGCCGACACCGCCGGCAGGCGCGCAGTCCGGCCCGCTGGGCGGCCGCCGAAGACGGGAAGAACCGGACGTTGCGTCGTTTCGGGGTCACCGCCGGACAGGACGGCCGGCAGTAGATCCCGGTCGAGGTCACGCCGGTGTAGAACCAGCCATCGAACCGCTGGTCGCGGCTGTCGACAGCCCGGTAGCACCGCTCGAAGTCCAGATCCACGTCACCGATGATGCGCCTACCCGCCGACCTCCGGCTGGCGGAATTCGGACCCGCATGTAAGGAGGGGTCCCCTACTAACGCCTCGTGTATAGGAAGGGTCCCTTCCTTACATCCATCCCCGGCGCGAGCTGCGGGAAGTGGGGGACGGGGAGTGCTGGGCGCGGTGGGGCGGCGGGGAAAGTGTCGGTTGTGGTCGGTAGCGTGCGGCCACCAACTCAAGAAGGGGCGCGGTGATGGCGAGCGTGGCGGGTCGGGCGTCGGCGTCGAGGCAGGGGCACCCCCCGCTGGACGAGTCCGTCGTCCAACGCTTCTACGAGCGGATGCGCCTGGTCGCTCCGGCGGCGGTCGGCGCCATCGAGCGGGACCGCGCCGACGACCCGGCGCGCGCCTTCGGCGACACCGCCTGCGGTCGCCTGGTGCGGTCGCTGGACCGCGACGGCGTACGTGCCCTGGGCATGTGGGTGCACCACTGGTGCATGCGTTTCTACGACGACGACACCCGTGCCGCGCTGCGGCTGCTCCGGGAGATCGCCACCCGGCCGGCGCTGGGCTGGACGGCCGACGAGGTGCACTGGATGCTCGGCGAGTCACACGGCGCCGAGCCGACCGCCGACGCCCGGTTCACGCTGCCGCTGGCTGCCGAGGCCGAGCTGGCCCCGGGTTCGCTGCGGGTCGACACGCTGGTGCCTCGGCAGGCCGGCCCAAGCCGGCGGAGCTGACCCACCGCTGACCGTGGTCGGCGGGTAACGGCGTAAGCTGGCTCGTCGTGAGTCTCACCATCGGCATCGTCGGCCTGCCCAACGTCGGCAAGAGCACCCTGTTCAACGCGCTGACCAAGAACGACGTGCTCGCCGCGAACTACCCGTTCGCGACGATCGAGCCCAACGTCGGCGTGGTCGGGCTGCCGGACGAGCGGCTGGTCAAGCTCGCCGAGATCTTCAACTCGCAGAAGGTGCTCCCCGCCCCGGTGTCGTTCGTCGACATCGCCGGCCTGGTCCGGGGCGCCTCCAAGGGCCAGGGGCGGGGCAACGCCTTCCTCGCCAACATCCGCGACGCCTCCGCGATCTGCCAGGTGGTGCGGGCCTTCTCCGACCCGAACGTGGTGCACGTCGACGGCAAGGTCTCGCCGGCCGACGACATCGAGACGATCAACACCGAGCTGATCCTCGCCGACCTGCAGACCCTGGAGAAGGCGCTGCCCCGGTTGGAGAAGGAGGCCAAGCTCCGCAAGGACCGGGCCGCCGCGGTGACCGCCGCGAAGCAGGCCGTCGAGGTCCTGGACGGCGGCACTACCCTCTACGCGGGCGCGGCGGCAGCCAAGATCGAGCTGGAGCACCTGCGGGAGCTGCACCTGCTCACCACGAAGCCGTTCCTCTACGTCTTCAACGTCGACGAGGCCGAGCTGAACAACGCCGAGTTCCTCGACGAGCTGCGGGCGCTGGTCGCCCCGGCCGAGGCGGTCTTCATGGACGCCAAGATCGAGTCGGAGCTGGTGGACCTGCCCGAGGAGGAGGCCCGTGAGCTGCTGGAGTCGATCGGGCAGTCGGAGCCGGGGCTGGACCAGTTGGTCCGGGTCGGTTTCCGCACGCTCGGCCTCCAGACGTACCTCACCGCCGGCCCCAAGGAGGCGCGGGCCTGGACCGTCGCGGTCGGCGCGACCGCGCCGGAGGCCGCCGGGGTGATCCACTCCGACTTCCAGCGCGGCTTCATCAAGGCCGAGGTGGTCTCCTACACCGACCTGGTCGAGGCCGGTTCGATGGCGGCGGCGAAGTCGGCGGGCAAGGTCCGCATCGAGGGCAAGGAGTACGTGATGCAGGACGGCGACGTGGTGGAGTTCCGCTTCAACGTCTGACCCTGGTCTGACGTCTGCCGCCTAGGCTTCGCCTCATGGTGAAGCTGAGGGCGGTGGCTGTGCGTTGGCACTCGGACGACTTTCCCGGCTGGGTCGAGGTGTCCGTTCGCGACGCCCGAGGGCGTCACCATCGCATCGTCGCGAAGGTGCCCGTCCTTACGACACTCAATGTGAGGGCAAAGTCGCAATTCCCGATCGAGTTCTGGATCGAGGCAGGGGCGAAGAGTGTCGACGGCGGCGAGATGGTCGTGCTACTGCCGGACGGGATCGAAACTGCCGAGGGCAAGCAGAGCCTGGTGATCACCCTGGCCGACGACGACCAGGCCCGCTACCGCCATGACCGCGAATGGCTTGACTACGTCATTCACGAACTTCCGGTCGGGGTGCTGTGGGGTGCCGATGGCGCGACGCCCGCGCAGTGCGCCGAGATGATGAACGGCTTGGACGATTTCGCTGGGACATGTGCCCGCCTCGGACTGGACGACCACACCGATTTCATTGAGGACTGCCGGTGGCATTTCGACCACTACCCGCACTACCTGGGTCGCCGCCGTCACTTCTCGGACTACGCGACGTACATCCGCGACCGACGCGGGCCGTTGCGAGTCTCGGTGCCGCCAGTTCCGAGCTGGATGCGGCGTCGCTGACCCGGGACCGTGGCAGTGCAACTGTTCCAGACCCGGCGTGTCGGACAGCCACAGTGCCACGCTTCTTCCGCATGGCAGCCCGTCAGTCCGCTTCGCGATCGAGTTGTGACAGAGGGTGATCGATCCGCCTAGGGTCGCGGGTATGCAACCGACCCCAGGCACCCTTCAGGGACCCCCGCCCGCACACCCGGGATTGACCGCGCGACTCACCCAGCTGTCCGCGACCGATCAGATCGTCGCCGACACCGTGGCGTCACTCAACGCCGGTCAGCCCACGCCGCTGTGCGTCGGGCTGCTCGACACCCCGGTCGGCAGCGACTACCTGCCGGCCGCCAACATGATCGTCCTCTCCGCCAAGTACGCCGGTCCGGCGCTCGGCGTCATCGCCGACAAGGTGATCCTCTACCGGCTGGCGGCGCGCCTCGACCAGTTGCCCGTGAACGTGGCCGATCCGGTCGCGCTCCAGGCGTTCAACACCCGACAGGAACACCTGTGGCGGCGGGCGAATCCGGCACCGGCTCCGGCAGCTCCCGGGATGCTCCGGTTCTACCAGGGCACCAACCGGGAGAACTTCTACTCCGGGCCCGGCAGCATCTCGGTCGTCGGACTCGATCCGGGCAAGGCCGGTGGCGGTATCGGCTGCAAGCGGTGGGAGAAGCACGTCGTGGCCGCGGAGCACAAGGACCAGGGTTGGCACACCGTCACGCTCAGCTTCGAGGTGGCGCTCTCCTATGCGCGGCAGCACACCGAGTGGGCCATGGGAATGAAGGAACACGAGCCCGCCCTCTGGGACGTGGCGGAGTGCGGCGGCCTCGTCCTCAGCTTCGACGTGCCGCAGGCGAGCGTCGCCGGTAACGACCGGTGGCGCCAGGACAAGAGCGGTGACAGCAACAACTTCCAGACCATGGACGCGATCCCGCCGGGCCAGATCCAGGTGGTCGAGGAACTTGCCGTGCCCGGACCGTTGACGAAGGTCGCGCCGCCGCCGATGGTCGCCCAGGTCCCGGCGGTGCAGCGGCAGGCGACCCCCGCCCAGCAGAGCGGCGCCAAGCGGCGGGCCTACCCGACGAACTTCTCCTGAGGCAGCGGTGCGGACTCTTCCCGGGCGGCGAGGTGTCAGCTGGTCCGGAGGGCCTCTTCGACACCGGTCTCGCGCTCGCCCAGGTGCACCGGGTCGCGGCCGGAGAGCACGTCCACCGCTGCCTTCAGACCGGCGCCGTACTCGCGGGTCGAGCTGATCCGCCAGGTCCGGTTGTTCAGCTCCCGCATCGTCTCGTCGCCCACCCCGTTGGCGTCGACGCCCAAGTGGCGGCAGACCGTCACGGCCCGGGCCAGGTGGAACGACTGGGTGACCACGGTCGCCCGGTCCACACCGAAGACCCGCTTGGCGCGGGCGCAGGAGTCGTACGTGTCGAAGCCCGCGTGGTCGAGCACCACCTTGTCGGCGGGGACTCCCCGGTCGACGAGCCAGCGTTGCATCGCCTCCGGCTCGTTGTACTCGTGGTGCATGTTGTCGCCGGAGACGAGGATCGCCCGCACCTTGCCGGTGGTGTACAGCTCGCGGGCGATCTCCAAGCGGGCGCTGAGGAACGGCGACGGGGTGCCGTCCGGCTGGACCCGGGTGCCCAGCACCAGCGCGACGGGGGCCTCCGGCACCGTCTCGGCGGTGTAGGTGCGCCCGTCGGCACCGGAGCGGATCCAGCCGGTGCTGGCCCAGGCCCCACCGGTCACCAGCATCACGCCGGCCGTGCCGGCGAGCACCGCGCGGCGCAGCCAGCGGCCCCGGCCGTTCTCCCTGACCCGGCGCAGCCCGGCTGACACAGCGGTACGGATCGGCATGTGATCGATTATCCCAGCCCGTGGCGAGGCCACTCCCCGCGCCGGTGCTGGTGCCCGTGGCGTCGCGGCTGGTGCAGGGGGATGGCCGCGCCGGTACAGGGGTGTGGGCGCTGTCGAGCTGATGGCGCATACGGATCACCGACCGGCCCGCTCGGTGCGAGTCGCCAGCCTGGGTGATGAGCTGAACGGTTCAGCTCGACAGGGGCCGCAGACGGTGACTTGCCGGGCCCGGCACGGCGCTGGCCCCGCATGGATCGCCGGAACCGGGCCGCGCCGGCATCTGGCCGCATGGATCGCCGGGCCGTATCGGCACCGGGTCGGCCCCAGTCCTATCGGCTCGGTTGGTGGTGCGGGCACGGGCGGCACGACGGCCGCTCCGTGCCCGCACCGGTCGTCAGCCGAGCCGGTAGACGGAGACGTGCGAGGTGCTGTCCACCCCGAACGCCGAGCGGTCCCAGTCGGCGTACCGGTCGGCGAGGTGGAACCCGGCCTGTGCCGCCATCTCGTCGATCTGCTCCGGCCACATGTACCGCATGGCGAACGGGTGCAGGTGTACCCCGGTGCCGTCGAAGGTGACGGTCTGCCGGAGGAACGTCTGCGCCTTACGGTCGTACTGGTGCAACCGGATGGCGACCGAGTCCTCGGTCACCGACCAGGGCCGGACCTGTTCGTCCCGGTCGGTGTCCGCCGGGTCCGGCACGTACGTCTCGATGACGAACGCCCCACCCGGCTCCAGCACCCGCGCGACGTTGCGGAAGCAGTCCGCCTGCCGTTCCTCGCGGGTGAGGTTGAACAGCGTGTTGAAGACCAGGAACACCAGCCGGTACGGCCCGGTGACCCCGGGTACGTCCGCCATGTCGCCGATGGACACGGGGATGTCGGCGCCGCCCGGCTTGCCGCGCAGTTTCGCGACCATCTCGGGTGACCCCTCCACCCCCTCGACGGCACAGCCGTGCGCGGCGAGCGGGAGGGCAACCCGGCCGGTGCCGATGGCGAGCTCCAACGCCCGACCGTCACCGGCCAGGTCGGCGAGGAACGCCGCGGCCGGCATCGGGTCGGGCAGGCCGCCGGGCAGGTCGTAGGTGCCGGCCCAGAACCGGCCGAAGTGCCCCGGGTCGTCGAAGACCGACATCAGCGGCCTCCGGTGGTGCTAGTGGCGCCGTGCGGCACCTCGATCGTGGGAAACCACGTACTCACGAAGCCTCGTTTCGACGGAATCGGTGACTGTGGGTCGCTGAACGTGCGTCGTGGCGTACCTCATGTCGTTGGCTCCCTTCGATCGGCTAAGGACCAGCCAACCGGCGTCGACGGGACGCGGCAACAGGTTTTCCACGGAGAGTTTCGAGGGCATTTCGGGACTGGTCTTGCTCCCTTGCCCCAAGGTGGCCGACACATGGAGTCCACTCAGGCCGGCTGCGATATTCCGCTCGATCCTGGATCGAGTGGTTGACATCGCGCTTGGATGCCACTCGATCCTGGATCGAGCGTGATCTTGGCGCGGCTGGCCGTGCATGCAGCGGCCAAGTTCGTGCGCCGAGGAAGCGGCTGGGCTGACTAACAGCATGGTGCATCGTCATCAACTCATCGCCGTCAGGCCGGGCGGAGTGCCGCCGGACGTAGACCGAACTCGACGTGTGCACGTGCTGTCGCAGTGCTGCCCTTGTACTCGGACCTGTGCGCCGAAAGCAGCCTCAGCTACGGGTAGAACAGGGCAACTTCGTCGCCGGGGAACGTCTGTATCGTGCCGTCGGGGTGGCGCACTTCGAGGATCGGCACGCCTTCGTCCATGTCCATCTGGCGGCGCTCGTTGCTGTTCGGCATCCTCGCGGAGACCGTGGAACCCGACGGCACCTCGACCAACCTTCGCTCTGGACGCGCTCGTACCTGCGTCGGGTGGCCACGGCTACTGGTGACCAGGCCTTCAGAGCGCAGGACCGATATCGCCATCCGCCCGGCGTCCCGACCGATGCCGTGCTCCTGACTCAGTCGCGCCTCGCTGCCGATCTGCGCGCCTGTTGGCAACTCGCCGGACTCGATCTGGTTGCGCAGTAGGTCCGCGAGTTGCACATAGACGGGGGTATGCGAACGCGGATCGATGCTCATAGCCTCAGCCTTGACCCCACGTGGACACACGCACCTCGTGCCGTATTGCCTTGTGGCCATACGGCAACTCCATGACTGTCTCAGCGATGGGGAGTGAGCGGTGACCCATTGGTGATCCTTCACTCGTCTCGGTGAGCTGCTCTGCTGTCGTACTGCCATGGGGCTGCGGTGGTGGGGGCGATGGGGCACCCGCCTGCCCGGGTTGGCGGGTGCCCACCTTGTCCAGGGGATACGCGACCAAAGGGAGTACGGGGCGTGGGCTTCTTCCGACGCAGAAGATGGTCCGAGCAGGTCGGGCGCGATGCGGGGACCGGAGTGGCCGGTCCGGTCGGTCTGGACCAGGGGACCGGCTGCTACCGGTCGGCGGTGAGTCCGCCGTTGCGGCCGTGGCAGGTGCGGGAACGGCGGTTCCGGACGACCCGGTTCGGGCGGTGCGGCGCGGCCCGCGAGCGGCCGATTCAGCCCACCGTGGAGGCGGCGATCGACTTCTGCCTGCGCTTCCTCGACCACGCGGTCCGGGATGCGGTGCCCACCGATCCCGGCGTCCCGATCCACGTGCCGCAGGCCCCGGCCACGGCTCGGCTGCCCGACCCGCTGCCGGGGATTCTGGCGCTGGCCGCACACCACGCGGGTACGGAGGCGTCGGTGGAGTTCGGCCGGGACGGCTGCCGGATCAACCTGCTGGTGCCGGAGGGCTGGCGGCTGATCACCCGGGCGCCGTCGTTCGGGGACGCCCTGCGCGAGCTGGGGCTGGTCAGCTGATGTAGTGCAGGATCACGTTGTGCACGTGGTGGCTCTTCTGGTCGCCCCGGAACTCCACCTCGTAGGTGTGCGTGCCGACGTGGATGGCGATGGCGCCGGTGGAGAAGAACGAGCCGCCCCAGGACTTGTTGCTGACCACGCTCACGCTGGTGATCTTCGAGTACGGAATGCTGGTGATCGCGTACTTCTTGCCGATGAACGAACGGTCCTGGATGATCACGCGTCGATCCGTCAGCCCGATGAACCCGGTGCCGGTGCCGACGGCGTCGTAGACGGCGATGATCTGTTCCCCGTCGAGCAGGCCACTCTGGATCTGCTGGAACTGCTCCTTGCGGTCGTACGTCGCGTTCGTCATGTACTCCACGGTAGGTGGCCGACGCCAACCGCAAGATCCGCCAGGTCAGCCCGGCGGGGCGTCCCGGTTGACGTCGTCGGCGGCGCGGACGAACTCGCGGACCCGGGTGGTGGTGTTGCTCTCCAACCAGACCAGTCCGCGCAGGATCGGTGGTGCGTCGGCGATCGGCACGTACGCCACGTCGGGCCGCGGGTAGTAGCGCCGGGTGTGCTCGCCCACCGGCAGCACGCCCTGGCCCATCGCCACCAGGGTCAACATCTCGGAGAAGGTGGCGCCGGACGGCCCCTTCGGCACCGGGCGACCGGCCGGGGTGTGCTCCGGCGTACGGTCGCGCTTGAACGCCGCCGACGTCACCGCCGGGTACTGGACGACCGGGTGGTCGGCCAGCACCTCGACCGAGACGGACTCGGCACCCGCCAGCGGGTGGGTCGCGGCCACCGCGAGCAGCCGGGACTCGGTGAGCAGTGGCGGTCCGCAGGCCATCCCGTCGAACGGGTACGCGGCGACGAGGATGTCGATCGAGCCGTCCAGCAGGCTCTGCCGGGAGTTGTGCAGTTGCACCTCGCGTACCTCGACCCGGCACTTCGGGTGTCGTCGGGTGAACACCTCGACGGCCCTGAGCAGGACGGGCGCGGTCCACTCGCCGAGGAACGCGACCGTCAGCCGACCACTCGTGCCGCGCCCCGACTCGGCTGCCCGGCGTACCGCCTCGTCCATGCCGGCGACCAGCGGCGTCAGGTCCTCGGCGAGCCGCCGGCCGATCGGGGTGAGCCGCACGACCCGGCTGGTACGGGCGAACAGCGGCGCGCCGATCCGGTGCTCCAGCTTCTTGACCACGTGGCTGACCCGACCGGTGCTGATCCGCAGGCGTTCGGCCGTCCGGCCGAAGTGCAGCTCCTCGGCGAGGGTCAGGAAGGTCTCGATCTCGTACCGCTCCAGCACGTCCAATTCCCATCGTTGACCAGGACGCAACGATGGTATTCCGATCGGCTCTTGGTCGGTTTCGTCGGTCGGCGCATCGTGAAGGGCATGAACACGACTTCTTCCACCCCGACCGACACCACCACGCACCAGGTACGGGTCACCGGCTTCGACCATGTGGTGCTCAACGTGGCCGACGTCGAGCGCTCCCTCGACTTCTACTGCGGGGTGCTCGGTCTGGCCCCGGTCCGGGTCGCGCAGTGGCGGGCCGGGCAGGTGCCGTTCCCGTCCGTCCGGATCAGCCCGGAAACCATCATCGACCTGGTCCGACGGGACCGGGGCAGTGCCAACGTCGATCATTTCTGCCTGGTCGTCGCACCGCTGGACTGGCAGCGGGTGATCGACTCCGGCGTCTTCACGATCCTGGAAGGCCCGGTCGGGCGGTTCGGCGCACGTGGCGAGGCCGTCTCGCTCTACGTCAGTGATCCGGACGGCAACTCGGTCGAGCTGCGGGCGTACCCGCAGGATGCCGAGGTCTGAGCGGGGTGTCGGGGGCCGCCGGTCAACCCAGGCGGTCCTCGCCCGGTTCCGCCACGGCCCGGTAGGCGTCCTCGATCCGGGCGGCCAGCAGCACCTCACCCTCGGTGAGGGGCTCGTCGTGGTGTCCGACCCGGATCTGGGTGTGGTCGGCCCGTCGGCTGATCTCCGGTCGTAGGTGCAGCGCGTCCGCGACCACCTTGACCCGTTCGGTCAGGGCCGCGTGCTGCGTGTCGTCTATGACCAGAGTGCGCCGAATCTGGTCGCCCTCGCGCGTCCACCCGTTGAGTAGGGTGAGGGCGTCGCTGAGGTAGTCGTGCTTCGCTCGACCGCCGAACAGCGCACGCATCACCGCACCTCCCAGGCTTCGTTGCCGGCTTGTGGCCAAATCGTCGCCGCCCCGTGTCTTGTCGGTGCCTCTAGTCTTACGTCACTCGGATGGTGTGTCCACGCCCACACTTCTTGGGATTCCTGCCCTGACGGTCGACCAAGCTACCCAAACCGCCGATTGATCTGGCACGCTGGACGCCCGTGCGGACCGAACGGGCTAATGGTGGCGGGCAGGCGGCCCGCAGGGACCCGAAGGTGATCGTCGGGGCGGCCATCATCGAGGACGGGCGAGTGCTGGCCTGTGCCCGGTCGGCTCCACCCGAGGTCGCCGGCATGTGGGAGTTCCCCGGCGGCAAGGTGGAGCCGGGGGAGAGCGAGACGGCGGCGTTGGCCCGGGAGTGCGCCGAGGAGCTGGGCGTACGCGTCGAGATCGGCGACCGGGTCGGCCGCAGCGTCCGGATGGCGCACGGCCGTGCGGTGCTCAAGGTGTACGCGGCCCGCCTGCTGCACGATGACCGACCGCAGGCGCTGGAACACTCCGGGATGCGCTGGCTCTCCGCCGCCGAGCTGGACACCGTCACCTGGCTGCCCGCCGACGCCCCCATCGTCGCCGCACTGCGCCCGTTGCTCGAGTCGGCCGGCGCCCCGCCCGACGGGCCGACGCCCGACAGGTAACCCGCCGTACGCGTCGCGTGTTACCGATGGACAGACGATGGTGTCGCGCGGTGCCAGTGAGGAGACTGTGACTCCTGGTAGCCGAGAGCATGCGGAGCAGTGATGAGCGGACGACCCTCTCATGTCCTCCTGGTGGGTGGCGGCAACGGCGCGTTCCTGGCGCACCGTCCGGAGACCCGTACGACGTTCGTCACCTCCCGTGAACTCCTGACCTGGTTCGGCAGCCTCGGACACCACGCGCGTGTCCTCGCGATTCAGGGTGACGAGCCCGACGACCTGGTCGTCGAGATGGTCCGGACCATCCACGCGGTCGACCCGTTCGACGCCGTCGCCTGCCTCGGTGAACCGCTCACCGTGCTGGCGGCGCGCATCGCCACGGCACTCGACCTGCCCGGCGTACCGCCGCTCTCGGTGGTCCGGCGCATCGTGGACAAGGAGTCGATGCGCACGCATCTGGCCGAGGCCGGCGTCGAGACGGTCCGGGCACGCACCGTGGAGAACCCCGCCGAGTTGGCCGCGATCGTGGGCGCGGGGCACCCGGAGGCCGCCTGGATTGTGAAGCCGGCCGCCGGTTGCGGAAGCCTGGGCGTGTCGAAGGTGACCCGGGACAGTGACCTGGAAGCGGCGCTACGACGGGCGTCCGACCAGGAGTCACCGATCGATCCCGATCGCGCCAACCGCCGCGTGATCGTGGAGCCCTTCCTGTCCGGACCGCAGTTCAGCGTCGAGTCGATCAGTCAGCACGGAGTCACCTCGGTGCTCGCGATCACGCAGAAGTTCTCCCACCCGGAGACGTTCGTCGAGCTCGGGCACGTGGTGCCGGCGCAGATCCCCGACGCGGAGGCCGAGGTGGTCCGTTCGTACGTGGTGCGGATGCTCGACGCCCTCGGCTTCACCGACGGGCCTGCCCACACCGAGGTCGTCCTGACCTCGGACGGGCCCCGGATCGTGGAGGTCAACGCCCGTCTCGGCGGTGACGACATCGGGCAGATGGCGTCGATCGTCAGCGGGGTGGACCTGTCGGCCGCCTCGATCGACCTGGTGCTCGGCGAACCGGTGCAGGAGCGGCTGCGCAACGCCGCGCCGAGCGGCACCAGCGAGGCGATCTGGTTCGTGACCGCGCCGGAGGCGGGGATCTTCGCCGGGCTGGACGGGGTCGAGGACGCCCAGGCCCTGGGGCCGTCGGTCGAGGTCACCGCGCTGGTCCAGGTCGGTGCCCCGGTGGAGTTGCTCTCCGACTCGGGTTCCCGGGTCGCACAGGTGCGGGCGAGCGCCGCCAGCGCCGAGGAGGCGGTGAGCCTGGCCCAGCGGGCCGCGTGGAAGCTGAACCTGCGGATAGCGAAGCGCGTTCCGGCCGAGGTCGGCGCCGAGCACGCGATCTGACCCGCCTCCGGCCCCGGCCGTCGACGCGGCGATCCGCGCGGCCCGGGCGCGGGAAACGAACCGGGGGGCCGTGGCGGATGCCGCGGCCCCCCGGTCGAGACGGGTGTCAGTGCTTCTTGTCGTCCTGCTCCGGGTGCGCGAAGTTGAGGTGCTCCGGGGGCAGCGGGAAGGTCACGTCGTCGCCGAAGGGCGAGGGTGCTGCCGCCCGGTCGAAGGTGAGCTCCGTCAGCGGCAGCTTGCCGCTCGCGTCGACCGCCGGGGCGGTCGGCCGGGGCACCTCACGGTGCCAGTTGACGCCCTGCTGGGCCTGCACCTCGGCGTCGGCGTCGTGGGAGCCGCCCGCGTGCGAGTGCACGCCGTGGCCGCCGGCGCTGGAGCGCACGGCGCCCGGGGTGTGTTCGCTGGTCACGCTGGTCTGAGGCACCTGACCCCTCCGGAAGATCTTGCTACCGAGCCATACAAGTGGATCGTACCTGCGGTCGACGACCCGTTCCTTCATGGGGATGATCCCATTGTCGGTGATCTTGATGTGCTCGGGGCAGACCTCGGTGCAGCACTTGGTGATGTTGCAGAATCCGAGACCCTGTTCCGCCTGCGCGTACTCCTTGCGGTCGGTCTTGGCGTCCAGCGGGTGCATGTCCAGTTCGGCGGCCCGGATGAAGTACCGCGGACCGGAGAACGCCGGCTTGTTCTCGTCGTGGTCACGGATCACGTGGCAGACGTTCTGGCACAGGAAGCACTCGATGCACTTGCGGAACTCCTGCGAGCGCTCCACGTCGACCTGCTGCATCCGGTAGTCGCCGGGGGCCAGGTCGGCCGGGGGAGCGAACGCCGGGGTCTCCCGCGCCTTCTCGTAGTTGAACGACACGTCGGTGACCAGGTCCCGGATCACCGGGAAGGTGCGCAGCGGCGTCACCGTGACCGTCTCGTTCTCCTCGAACGTCGACATCCGGGTCATGCAGCTGAGCTTCGGCATCCCGTTGATCTCCATCGAACAGGAGCCGCACTTGCCCGCCTTGCAGTTCCACCGGCACGCCAGGTCGGGCGCGTCGGTCGCCTGCAACCGGTGGAGCACGTCGAGGACCACCTCGCCCTCGTTCACCTCCACGGCGTAGTCCGTCAGGTCGCCCCCGTCGGCGTCACCCCGCCAGATCCGGAAGTTGCGCTTCGTACCCATCTCTCAGCTCTCCTTCCCGGCAGTGTCAGCGGCGGCGACGGCGTCGAACTCGGCCAACTCCTCGTCGGTCAGGTACTTGGCCAGCTCGGTGCGGTCGAAGAGGCCGAGCAGCTCGGTCCGCATCTTCGGCAGCGGCTTGCGCTCCAGGCGGACGGTGTCGCCCTCCAACGAGCAGACCAGGTTGACCCGCCGCCACTGCGGATCCATGGTCGGGTGGTCCTCACGGGTGTGGCCGCCGCGCGACTCCCGGCGCTCCAGCGCCGCCTTGGCGGTGCACTCCGACACGACCAGCATGTTGCGCAGGTCCAGAGCGAGGTGCCAGCCGGGGTTGTAACGCCGGCCGCCGACGGCGCTGACCTTCGCCACCCGCTCGCGCAGCTCGGCCAGCCGGACCAGCGCGTCCTCCAGCTCGGCCTCCCGCCGGATGATGCCGACCAGGTCGCCCATCACCGCCTGGAGGTCCTGCTGGAGGGTGTACGGGTTTTCGCCGGTGTCCCGCTGAAGTGGGGCCAGGGCGGTCTCCACCGCGGTCTCCACCGCCTCCACGGCCACCCGGGGTCGCCCGCCGAGCTGGTCCACGTAGGTGGCCGCGTGACCACCCGCGCGCTTGCCGAAGACCAGCAGGTCGGAGAGGGAGTTGCCGCCCAGCCGGTTCGAGCCGTGCATGCCGCCGGAGACCTCACCAGCGGCGAAGAGGCCCCGCACCGAGCCGTACGCGGCACCGCTGTCCGGGTCGACCTCCACGCCGCCCATCACGTAGTGGCAGGTCGGGCCGACCTCCATCGGCTCCTTCGTGATGTCGACGTCGGCCAGTCCCTTGAACTGGTGGTGCATCGACGGCAGGCGGCGACGGATCTCCTCGGCCGGCAACCGGGAGGCGATGTCCAGATAGACGCCACCGGCCGGGGTGCCCCGACCCTCCTTGACCTCGGTGTTGATCGCCCGGGCCACCTCGTCGCGAGGTAGCAGCTCCGGCGGACGCCGATTGTTGTCCGGGTCGTCGTACCAGCGGTCCGCCTCCTCCTCGGTCTCCGCGTACTGCTTGCGGAAGACGTCGGGGACGTAGTTGAACATGAACCGCTTGCCCTCGGAGTTCTTGAGCACGCCACCGTCACCGCGTACCGACTCGGTGACCAGGATGCCCTTGACCGAGACCGGCCAGACCATGCCGGTGGGGTGGAACTGGAGGAACTCCATGTTGATCAGGGTCGCCCCGGCCCGCAGCGCCAGCGCGTGACCGTCCCCGGTGTACTCCCACGAGTTCGAGGTGACCTTGTAGGAGCGGCCGACGCCGCCGGTGGCGAGCACCACGGCGGGCGCCTCGAAGAGGACGAACTCGCCGGACTCCCGGTAGTAGCCGAACGCGCCGGAGACCCGGTCACCGTCGAGCAGCAGCTCGGTGATCGTGGTCTCGGCGAAGACCTTGATCCGGGCGTCGTACGAGCCGTGGTCGCGCTTGTCCTCCTGCTGCAACGAGACGATCTTCTGCTGGAGGGTGCGAATCAGCTCCAGGCCGGTCCGGTCGCCGACGTGTGCCAACCGGGGGTACTCGTGGCCGCCGAAGTTGCGCTGCGAGATCTTGCCGTCCTTCGTACGGTCGAAGAGCGCCCCGTACGTCTCCAACTCCCAGATCCGCTGCGGCGACTCCTTCGCGTGCAGCTCCGCCATCCGGAAGTTGTTCAGGAACTTGCCGCCGCGCATGGTGTCCCGGAAGTGCACCTGCCAGTTGTCCCGGCTGTTCACGTTTCCCATGGCCGCCGCGGCGCCGCCCTCGGCCATCACCGTGTGCGCCTTGCCGAACAGCGACTTGGAGATGATGGCGGTCTTCTTGCCGGCCAGCCGCGCCTCGATCGCCGCGCGCAGGCCGGCGCCGCCGGCCCCGATCACGACGACGTCGTAGTGGTGTCGTTCGATGCGGGTGGTGGTGCTCGGTCCGTGCTGAGGATTGGTCATGTCGGGGGCCCTTAGTTGATGAACCGCAGGTCGGAGATCCACCCGGCGGCGATCGACATGACGTAGAAGTCGGTCAGCGCCAACGTGCCGAGGGTGATCCAGGCGAGCTGCATGTGCCGGACGTTCAGCCAGGAGACGAAGCCCCAGGCCCGGTAGCGGACCGGATGCTTGGAGAAGTGCTTGAGCCGTCCGCCGATGATGTGCCGGCAGGAGTGGCAGGAGATGGTGTACGCCCAGAGCATCACCACGTTGCCGACCAGGATCAGGTTGCCCAGGCCGAAGCCGAAGCCGTCGGGACTGCGGAAGGCGGCGATCGCGTCCCAGGTGTTGATCAACGAGATGATCGCGGCGAAGTAGAAGAAGTACCGGTGCGAGTTCTGCACGATCAGCGGGAACCGGGTCTCGCCGCCGTAGCTGGCGTGACCGTCGGGCACCGCGCAGGCCGGCGGCGACAGCCAGAACGACCGGTAGTACGCCTTGCGGTAGTAGTAGCAGGTGAGCCGGAACAGCAGCAGGAACGGCAGGGTGAACGCGGCGTCCGGGATGATCCACCAGCCGGGCAGGTACTGCCCGAAGTGCGACGCCTCGGGAATGCACCGGTCGGTCACGCAGGGGGAGTAGAACGGGGTGAGGTAGTGGTACTCCTCGACCCAGTACCACCGGTGCATGAAGACCCGGACCGTCGCGTACGTGATCCACGCACCGAGCCCGATGACGGTGATCAGTGGCGCGAGCCACCAACGGTCCGTACGCAACGTCTTCGCCGCGATGGCGGCACGTGCCCGCGCCCCCCGCGGTTTCGGTTTCGTTGCCGATGATGTCATTCGCGTCGTCTCCCTGACGGGGCCCTGTCACGGGCGGCGGAACACTTCCGGTCGGCAGGCGGACCGGTCATCCCGCGCCCACGTGCCACGTCATGCGCACACCAACGACCGCACCGGGTTTGTCGGCGCAGCTAAGTGACACACGTTACGCCGATCTAGGCGGGCCGTCCGCGCAAGGCAGTGTCCCGTGTGTCCCGAACTTTGGAAAGTCTCTCGCCATGATCAATATGTGAGCGTTCGAAAAAGATCGACAAACGGTCGATGAGCTGGTCAGCCGGACGCCCCGCCGGTGAAGTTCCACGCGGCCAGTCGCAGCGACGGCGCCTCCCACCAGACACCGTCGTACCGGTCCGGCTGGCGTACCGCCCGGCGGCCCACCTCCAGCACCCCGCCCGGCGCCAGCGCCCGGGGATACGACTCGGTGAAGCGCAGGTCGCGGACCGCGCGGGTGACCTGCCCGTCTTCGACCAGCCAGAGTCCGTTGCGGGTCAGCCCGGTCACCACGAGACTCTTCGGATCGAGCACCCGGGTGTACCAGAGGTCGCTGACCAGCAGCCCACGTCCCATCCGGGAGACCAGAGCCGCGGTGTCGGCGTCCACCACCGCCCCGCTCGGCGTCGTCGCCCCGACCGCCGCCACCGCCTCGGCCCGCCCGGACGGGACCAGCCGCAGGTTGCGCGGCATCGGGCCGAAGGTGGCGCTGCCGGGCGCGGCGTGACCGGTCGAGGTGGTGCCCGACTCGGCGGCACTGCGCCGGTCGTGCGCCACCGCCGTGGTGGTGCCCGCGTCCACCAGGGTCACCGCCCCGGTCGGCGTGCCCTCCAGGTCGAACGGCAACGCGGTGGCACCGAGCGGATCGTCGACGAGCGTCACCGCCGGATCGAGCTGGGCGGCTCCGGGCTCGGCGAACGACTGCCGCTCGGCGTACCGCTTGCCGTTGAAGCCGTACCAGGCGAGGTTCTGCAGCAGGTCCGCCACCGCGGCCGGCTCCAACACCACCGGGTAGCGCCCCGGTGCCAACTCGATCGGGTCGACGGCCGCCCGGGCCTTCGCGGCGGCGTGTCGCCCGAGAGCGGCGCCGTCGAGGTCGGCGATCCGCTCGACGCTGTTCCTGGCCACCCCGTCCGCACCACCGGCCCGGGCGATCCCGTCCATCGCGGCCTCGGCCGTGCGGCCCTGCGCCGAGTGCCCGGCGGAGTTGGCGAACGCCACCGACCGGGACGTGGTCCGGCAGTAGCCGGCCGTCTCCAACCCGTCGGCCGCGTCGACGAAGGCCCGCACCAGGGCGGCCCGCTCGTCTGGGCCGGCGTCGGCGGTGGCGACGTCCCAGAGCGCTGGTGGCGGCATCTCGGTCGGCGGGGTCAGACCGGGCCAACCCCGGTCGGGCGGGGTGAAGCGGGTCGCCGCCACCACCCGCTCCACCAGCGCGCGGAGCCCGTCGGCGCTGACCGCGCTGCCCACCCCGGTGGCGGTACGCCCACCCAGGTGCAGCCGCAGCCGGACCTCCACGGCGGATTCGGCGACGTTCTGGTGGATCGCCGAGTTGGCGAACCGGGTCAACGCCAGCTCGCCCCGGGTCACCGTCACCTCGGCCTGGGCGTCCGCCCCGCCCAGCCGGGCGACCAGCTCCACCACCCGCCCGGCCAGCTCCACCTCACTGACGATTCGCTCGCTGCGCTCGCTCATGCGCGCACACCTACCCGGACGCCGCGGAATCGGGCCGGTGCCGCCGGATGGCCGGTGTGGCCGATCTGGCCCGGCTGGCCCTTGCCGCAGTTCGGCGTGCCCCACGAGACGATCTCCGAGGAGAGCATGTCCATCGAGCGCCAGAACTGCGGCCCGATGCCGGTGTACGTGGGGTTGCGGACCATCCGCCCGCGTCGGCCGTTGCGGATCTCCCAGCCGATCTCGCAGCCGAACTGGAAGTTCAGCCGCTTGTCGTCGATGGACCAGGAGCGGTTGATGTCCATCAGCACTCCCTCGTCGGTGGCGGCGACGATCTCCTCCAGGGTGTGCGGGCCGGGCTCCAGGCCCACGTTGGTCATCCGCACCATCGGCAGCCGGGCCCAGCCGTCGGCGCGTACGCTGCCGCCGTAGTCCAGACCCGCGACGGCGGCCGAGTCCCGGCCGGCCAGCACGCCCACCCACCGTCCCTCGCGGACCGCGTCCCGCCGGACCGCCGGTGAGCCCTCGTCGTCGTAGCCGAAGCTGCCCAGCGCGCCGGGGATGGTCGGGTCGATGGTGATGTTCATCAGGTCGGAGCCGTACCGCAGCGAGCCGAGCAGGTCGAGGTCCAGCCAGGACGTGCCGGCGAAGGCCGCCTCCCAGCCGAGGATGCGGTCCAGCTCGATGGCGTGCCCGACCGACTCGTGGATCTGGAGCGCCAACTGCTCGCCGCCGAGGATCAGGTCGGTCTCGCCGGCCGGGCAGAGCGGCGCGGTCAGCAGCGCCCGGGACTCCTCCGCGATGCGGGCCGCGTGGGCGGTCAACTCCAGCGAGTCGACCAGCTCCCAGCCGGTGGTGCCGTACTGCCCGCGATAGCTCGGCCAGGACCGGCGCTGCGTCTCGCCGTCGCCGATGGAGGTGGCCGAGATGCCCGCGCCGCACTCCCGGATGTGCTGGTCGATGCGGTGGCCCTCGCTGGACACGAACCACTTGGAGGTGTCCCAGACCTGATAGAGGCCCTCGGTCAGGTCGGCGCCGTGGTCGGCCATCGTGCGGGTCGCGGCCACCAGCAGGTCGCCCTTGTCGGCCAGCGAGACGCCGAGCGGATCCACCTCGCAGGGCGAGGCCCAGCTCGCCGTCGTCGGCGTCGACGGCACCAGGTCCACCGGGGGACCGGGCACCCGGGCGCTCGCCGCGGCGATCCGCGCCGCCCGCCGTCCGGCGTCGCGGGCGGTCGCGTCGGAGACGTCGGGTACGGCGTGGAAGCCCCAGCTCGACCCGACCAGCGCGCGTACGCCCAGCCCGATGCTCTCGTCCTGGGTCAGTGCCTCCACCTCGCCGTTGCGGGCCGTCATCGACTCGTAGCGCCGGTGCATCACGCGGGCGTCCGCGTACCGGGCGCCCGCGTCCAGCGCTGCCTGCACGGCGACCTCGGCCGCGTCGAACTCGGTCATCCCCGCACTCCGTCGTGCTCGCTCATGGACCGACCCTAGGCCAGCCGGCCGACATCCGTCGGACGGACGGCACCTGCCGGACCGGTGGACCGTGGAGCTTACTTTCACTGTCGTACGTCTGCTGTAGTTTCCCTCCGGCGGATGCGGAGGGAGGCGGTCGTGGACCCTTACCTGCGAGTGGACGACCTGCGCGTCAGCTTCACCGCCACGGACGGCGTGGTGCGCGCCGTCGACGGGGTCTCCCTCTCGGTCGCGCGCGGACGCACGCTCGCCGTCGTCGGTGAGTCCGGCGCGGGCAAGAGCGCCGCCGCGCTGGCGGTCCTCGGACTGCACGACCCGCGACGGTCCACCGTCACCGGACGGATCACCGTCGGTGGGCGCCCGCTCGTCGGCCGTCCGGAGACGGAGGTACGCCGGCTGCGCGGCCGGGACATGGCGGTGGTCTTCCAGGACCCGCTCTCCGCACTACATCCCTACCAGCGGGTGGGCCGCCAGATCGCCGAGGCGTACCGGGTGCACCACCCCCGGGCCGGGCGCGCCGAGACGCGGCGGCGGGTGGTGGAGATGCTCGACCGGGTCGGCATCGCGCAACCGGAGCGGCGGTTCGACCAGTACCCGCACGAGTTCTCCGGCGGGATGCGGCAGCGGGCGATGATCGCGATGGCGCTGGTGAACGGGCCCGCCCTGCTCGTCGCCGACGAACCGACAAGCGCGCTGGACGTCACCGTGCAGGCGCAGATCCTGGAGCTGCTGGCCGACCTTCAGGCCGAGTCCGGCATCGCGATCCTTCTGATCACCCATGACCTCGGCATGGTCGCCCAGATCGCCGACGAGGTGCTGGTGATGTATGCCGGCCGCGCCGTCGAGCAGGGCGCCGTCGAGCAGGTGCTGGGCCGGCCGAGGCACCCGTACACCTGGGGGTTGCTCGGCGGCGTGCCGTCGTTGCACGGCGACGCGGACGCGGACCTGGCCCCCGTCCCGGGTCATCCGCCGAGCCTGGTCGACGTGCCGCCCGGCTGTCCCTTCCACCCGCGCTGCGGTTACGCCGCGCGGGTCGGCGAGCGGTGCCGCACCGAGCGGCCCGAGCCACGTCCCGAGGCCGCCGGCCACCGGTCGGCCTGTCACCTGAGCGACGAGGAGCGCGCCCGCCGCCACGCCGAGCACGTCGTCCGGACGGGGCCGATCCGGTGACGCGGGCTGTCGCCGCCGACGACCCGTTACTGCGGGTACGCGGCCTGACCAAGCACTTCCCGGTGCGCGGCGGCCTCCGTCGCGCCGGTGTGGTGCGGGCGGTGGACGGGCTGGACTTCGAGGTACGCCCCGGCGAGACGCTCGGCCTGGTGGGCGAGTCCGGCTCCGGCAAGACGACCACCGGTCGGATGCTGGTGCGGTTGCTGGAGCCGACCGGCGGGCGCATCGAGTTCGCCGGACGGGACATCACCCACGCCTCGCGACGTGATCTGCGTCCGCTGCGCCCCCAACTTCAGATCATCTTCCAGGACCCGTACGCGTCGTTGAACCCCCGTCACCCGGTCGGGCGGATCATCGCGACGCCGTTGCAGGTCAACGGCATCGTTCCGCCGGGCGGGACGGACGCCCGGGTCCGCGAACTGATGGAGTTGGTGGGGCTCGACCCCGCCCACCGCCACCGGTATCCGCACGAGTTCTCCGGCGGCCAGCGGCAGCGGGTCGGCATCGCCCGAGCCCTGGCCACCGCTCCCCGCCTGGTGGTCGCCGACGAGCCGGTCTCGGCGCTGGACGTGTCGATTCAGGCCCAGGTGGTCAACCTGCTCCGGGACCTGCGGCGCGAGCTGGGGCTGGCCTTCGTCCTCATCGCCCACGACCTGGCCGTGGTCCGGCACCTCTGCCAACGGGTCGCGGTGATGTACCTGGGCCGGATCGTCGAGATCGGCGACCGGGACGACGTCTACCGGCGGCCCCGGCACCCGTACACCCGGGCGTTGCTGTCGGCGGCGCTGGGCCCGACCCGTCTCGGCCCGACCCGGCTTGGCCCGGCCGCACGTGTCCGGCTCACCGGTGAGCTGCCCGTACCGCTCGACCCGCCCTCCGGCTGCCGGTTCCGCACCCGCTGCCCCACGGCCCGGGACCGCTGCGCCGTGGAGGACCCGGCCCTGGTCCGGCGCGACGGCGCACCCCAGGCCGTCGCCTGCCACTTCCCGGACCACGCGACATGACCACGGGGATCGTCGGCCGGTCGCCGGGGCGGTTGGCCGCGTGGCGGCTGCGCCGGGACCGCACCGCGCTGGCCAGCGGGGCGCTGCTGGTCCTGTTCGTGCTGGTGGCGCTCGGCGCACCGGCCATCGAGTCGGTCTACGGGATCGGCCCGCGCGACCAGTTCCAGCACAAGCTGGACGGGTACGGGATGCCGCTCGGCTACGCCGGTGGGGTCTCCGGCGACCACTTCTTCGGCCTGGAACCCGGGTTGGGGCGGGACGTCTTCATCCGCCTGGTGTACGGCCTGCGTACCTCGCTGCTCGTCGCCGTCACGGCGGCGACGCTCACCTCCGTGGTCGGCGTGGTGCTCGGCGCGCTCGCCGGATATCTCGGCGGGTGGCCGGACGCGCTCGTCGGGTGGTTCACGGACCTGACGCTGGCGATGCCCTTCCTGGTCGTCGCGCTCGCCCTGGCCCCGACGCTGACGCTGCGGTTCTACGGGCCACGGGAGGCGGTGCCGCCGGCCTTCGGGGTGGCGATGCTGATCGGGATCTTCGCCGCCTTCGGCTGGACCACCACCGCACGACTGGTACGCGGGCAGGTGGTCGCGTTGCGCGAGCGGGAGTTCGTGGCGGCGGCCCGGGCCAGCGGGGCAGGGCTGGGGCACATGCTGTTCCGGCAGTTGCTGCCGAACACCTGGGCGCCGATCCTGGTGTCGTTCTCGCTCGCCGTGCCGCAGTTCGTCACCGGTGAGGCGGCGCTGTCCTTCATCGGGGTGGGACTGACCGAGGAGACGCCGAGCTTCGGTCGGATGATCTACCAGAGCCTGGACTACCTGCAGACCGATCCGGCGTTCGTCTTCTTCCCGGGCGTCACGATCTTCGCGCTCGTACTCGCCTTCAACCTGTTCGGGGACGCGCTGCGTGACGCGCTCGACCCGAGGTCGACGCGGTAGGGGAACTCCTCGCGATGCTGAGATTCCTGGTCGGGCGGGTCCTCTCCGCGGTGCTCACCCTCTTCGCGGTCAGCGTGCTGACGTTCCTGATGTTCTTCGCCCTGCCCCGCGACCCGGTCGCCGGCATGTGCCCGAAGAACTGCGACCCGGAGCGGCTGGAGCGGGTGCGGCAGGAGTGGGGCCTGCGCGACCCGCTGGTCAGCCAGTACGCGGGATACGTGAAGGGCGTCTTCGTCGGTCGCGACCTGGGCGACGCCCAGGGCGGTCGGTGTGACGCACCCTGCCTCGGCTGGTCGTACGTGAACAACGAGGCGGTGACCGACACCATCGCGCGGGTGCTGCCGGTGACGGTGAGCATCGTCGTCCCGGCAGTGGTGCTGTGGCTGCTGCTCGGGGTGGGCCTGGGCATGCTCTCCGCCCTTCGTCGGGGCACCTGGCTGGACCGGGCCGCCGTCGGCTTCGCGCTGGCCGGTGCCTCGACGCAGGTGTACTTCGTCGGCGCGGTGCTGCTGCTGGTCTTCGTCTACACGCTGGGTTGGCTGCCGGTGCCCGGCTACACGTCGCCGTTCGACGATCCGGTGCGCTGGGCCGGTGGGCTGGTGCTCGCCTGGGTGTCGTTGGCCTTCCTGTTCGCCGCGATCTATGCCCGGCTGTTCCGCGCGCAGATGGTGGAGACGTTGGGCGAGGACTTCGTCCGCACCGCGCGGGCCAAGGGACTGAGCCGGACGCGGGTGTACGGGCGGCACGCGTTCCGCGCGGCGATCACCCCGGTGGTGACCGTCGCCGGCCTGGACGTGGGCGCGGCGCTCGGCGGCACGGTGATCACCGAGACGACCTTCGGCATCCACGGGCTCGGCCGGACGGCGGTCGAGGCGGTCCGCGCCGGCGACCTTCCGATGATCATGGCCACCGTGTTGATCTCGGCGGTCTTCGTGGTGCTGGCGAACGTGCTGGTGGACCTGATCTATGCGGCCATCGACCCACGGGTCCGGCTGGGCTGAGCCGTGCACCACCGCCACGCGGACCCGTCCACAACCGAGGAGGTAGCAGATGAGAGCACGTACGGCGGTCGCGGCGGTCGGCGCGATCGCACTGGTGGTGACGCTGGCCGCGTGCACCGAGAACACCGGCGGCGGCCCGTCGGTGGACACCGGGCGGCAGCACACCGGGATCATCGCCACGAATCCGGCGGACTCGACCGGGCCCGCCCCGGCGGTCCAGGGCGCGCAACGCGGGGGGACCTTCACCGTCATCCGGGAGACCCCGATCTCCCACCTGGACCCGCAGCGGACGTACTCGTTCGCCGGCCTGATGGCCGCACCCCTGTTCGCGCGTTCGTTGACCACCTGGAAGGACGACGGCCAGGGCAACCTCGTCCTGGTCGGTGACCTCGCCGAGACGCCGGGCCGCGACGTAGACGGCGACTGCACGGTGTGGGAGTTCACCGTCAAGGACGGGGTCAGGTTCGAGGACGGGCGAACGATCACCGCGAAGGAGATCGGGTACGGCATCGCCCGCTCGTTCGACCCGGCCCTCACCGGCGGCCCCACCTACCTCCAGGAGTGGCTGGCCGACACGCCGCAGTACGACACCAGGTGGCGCTTCGAGCCCGGCCGGTACGCGTTGCCGCCGGGCCTGACCACGCCGGACGAGAGGACGCTGCGGTTCGAGTTCGCCAAAGCGCGCTGTGACCTGCCGTACGCGGTGTCGTTGCCGAGCAGCGCCCCGCTGCCGCCGGACCGGGACACCGGGATCCACCTCGGCGCCGCACCGTTCTCGTCCGGGCCGTACAGGGTGACCCGCTTCCGGGCCGGCGTCGAAATTGTGATGGAGCGCAACCCGCACTGGGACCCGGCCACCGACCCGGTACGCCACCAGTACCCGGACCGGTTCGTCTGGACCTTCGGCCCGTCCCCGGACGCGGCGACCAACCGGGTGATCGCCGACAACGGCGCCGACCGCAGCGCGCTGTCCTGGAACTACGTGCCGCCCTCGCTGGTGTCCCGGGTGGCCGGTGACGCCGCGCTGCGGTCCCGGACCCTGTTGTCCCCGACGCCCAGCGCCAACCAGTTGGTCATCAACAACCAGCGGGTCACCGACCTGCGGGTCCGTCAGGCGCTCAACTACGCCGTCGACCGCGAGGGCGTGGTGAAGGTGCTCGGCGGGGCGCACGTGGCGTCGCCGGCCACCACGTTGATGCCGCCGGCCACCATCGGCCACCGGCGGTACGACGCCTATCCGGGTGGACCCACCGGTGACCCGGACAAGGCACGGGAACTGCTCGCCGGGCAGAGCCCGGAACTGGTCCTCGGTGTCGCCGACAGTGCCCAGGAACAGCAGGTGGCGACGCAGCTCAAGGGCAACCTGGAACGCGCCGGGTTCCGGATCGTCATCCGCACCATCCCGGACGACGCCAAGCTCGACGAGATCAAGAAGCGGGACAACCCCTGGGACCTGTACCTGGGCTCGTGGGCGGCGGACTGGCCCAGTGGCGCGTCGATCCTGCCGGTGCTCTACGACGGCCGCAGCATTCGGGCGGCCGGCAACAGCAACCAGTCGTACTTCCACCATCCCGCGATCAACGCCGAGTTCGACCGAATCCTCGCGCTGCCCCCGCCCGCGCAGGGGCCCGAGTGGGCGAAGCTCGACGAGCGGATCATGCGGGAGCACGCGCCGGTGGTGCCGCTCTACGTCGACGTGGCGTACCTGGTGCACGGCTCGAAGGTGGGCGGCGTCTTCGTCTCCAGCGTGTTCGGGTACCCCTCGTTCGTCACCGCCCACGTCAAGCCCTGACGTGTGAGGACGGGTCCCCTGCTATGCACGAGGCGTTAGCAGGGGACCCGTCCTTACACCGACAGGTGCGTGCGGAGGAAGTCGAGTTCCAGGCGCAGGAGGCGTTCGGCGAGTCCACCGGCGGCCATGTGCGTCGCCCCGGTCAGCGGCAGCACCGAGTGCGGTCGGCCGGCGGCCAGCAGCGCGGCCGAGAACCGCAGCGTGTGCGCGGCCACCACGTTGTCGTCCACCATGCCGTGCACCAGCAGCAGCGGCCGGGCCTGCGCCGGGTCGGTGGGCGGCTCGGCGGCCGCCTCCACCAGCGAGTGGTGGGCGTACACGTCCGGGCCGTCGTCGGGCAGGCCGAGATAGCGCTCGGTGTACGCGGTGTCGTAGAGGGCCCAGTCGGTCACCGGCGCCCCGGCGATCCCGCACCGGAACAGCTCCGGGTGACGCAGCACCGCCAACCCGGCCAGCCAACCGCCGAACGACCAGCCGCGCACCCCGACCCGGGACAGGTCCAGGTCCGGGTGCTTGTCGGCGAGCGCGGTCAACGCCTCCACCTGGTCGAGCAGGATCACGTCGGCGACCCGCCGGTGGATGGCCTTCTCGAACGACGGCGCGATGCCGGGCGTGCCCCGGTTGTCGACCACCACCACCGCGAAGCCGGCGTCGGCCCACCACTGCCGTTCCAGCCAGGCCGCGCGGGCGGCGACCACCTCCTGGTGCCCCGGCCCGCCGTACACGTCCAGCAGCACCGGCAGCCGTCGGCCGGTGACGTGGTTGTCCGGATAGAGCACGGCCGACGGCAGGTGCCGGTCGGTGACCCGTTCCAGCAGCGGCAGCGGGGAGTAGCGGGGGGTGGCCGCCAACGACCGGAGCACGGCCACCTCGCGGTCGCCCTGCCGGACCGTCCACCGCACGCCCGCGTGGTCGAGCGAGGCGACGCCGACGACCAGCACGTCCCCGCCGACCGCGCCGTGGTGCCAACCCGCGTCGCTGGTCAGTCGACGGGCGTCGACCCCGCCGCCGATGCTGGTGCGGACCCGGAACAGGTGCTGCTCGCTCGGCTCGCCGTCGCTCGCCTCGACCAGCAGGTCCGCCGGTCCGGTGCCGGTGGCCAGCCGACCCACCACCCGGCGGACGTAGAGCGAGGGCGGGGTGAGCAGCGTGCCGTCGGCGAAGAGACACCGTGCGTCGTACCCGTCGTGGGCGAGTTCGCCGCCGACCAGCACCCGCCCGTCCGGCAGGTGCGCGGGCGTACCGGCGATCGGCTCCACCCAGCGCGGGTCGGCCAGTTCGGCGTGCACCTGGGTCTCGCCGGTGCGCGGGTCGACGGCGAGCACCAGCCCGTGCTGCTGCGCGCGGCGCAGCACGGTGATCAGCGGAGCGCCCTCGGCCCAGTGCACCGCGGTCAGGTACGGGTAGGTCTCCCGGTCCCAGTGCACGTCCACCCAGCCGCCGTCCAGGTCGAGCAGGTGCAGACTGACCTCGGCGTTGGGTCCACCGGCCACCGGGTACGCGACGCTGACCGGCGGGCTCGCCGGCTGCGCCGGGTCGTGTAGGTGCCAGCGGGGCAGCCGGGACTCGTCGACCCGGGCGGCCAGCACCGAGCGGCCGTCCGGTGCCCACCAGTAGCCCCGGTGCCGGTCGAACTCCTCCGCCGCGATGTGCTCGGCCAGCCCCCACAGCACCCCGGAGTCCTCGCCGGCCAGGATCGTGTCGGTGCCGTCGATGTCGACGACCCGCAGTTCGCCCCGGCGCACCCACTCGGCGGCGTCGGTGACGTACGCGAGGCGTTGGCCGCTCGGGTCCGGCCGGGGGTCGAGGACCGGGCCGGCGGCCGGGACCTCGATCACGTCGCCGTGCACCAGGTCGGCCCGGAACAGTCGACCGGCCAGCGCGAAGACCGCCACCCGGCCGGCGGCGTCCAGGGCGTACGCGCCGATGCCGGCGGCGGAGAGCCGCAGCCGTTCCCGTCGGGCCCGTTCGCCGGGGCTCAGCGCGGCCGGGTCGGCATCCTCGCCGAGCAGCGTGGCCGGGTCGGCGACCAGCCGTTCCTCGCCGCTCGCCACGTCCAGTTGCCAGAGCGCGTCGGCCGGGTCCTCCGGTCCCGCGGAACGCAGGAAGACCACCCGGGCCCCGTCGTCGGCCACGGAGACGGCGCGTGGCGCCCCGTGGCTGAACCGGCGGGTGCGGGCGGCCAGCTCGGGAAAGTCCACAGGCCAGATCGTATGCGGCGGCCGAGCGTGATGTGCCGGACCCGAGCGGACGCGTCAGGACTGATCGGGGAGAACCGCCGGTTAGAGTGACCCTCGTGACGACGCTGCCCGACCGCCGCCTGTTGCTGGTCCACGCGCACCCCGACGACGAGTCCATCGGCACCGGTTCGACCATGGCGCACTACGCCGCCACCGGCGCCCACGTCACCCTGGTCACCTGCACACTCGGCGAGGAGGGTGAGATCCACGTGCCGGAGCTGGTCGGCCTCGCCGCCGCCGAGGCCGACCAGCTCGGCGGGTACCGGATCGCCGAGCTGGCCGCCGCCTGCGCCGAGCTCGGCGTGGCCGACCACCGTTTCCTCGGTGGCGCCGGACGCTACCGCGACTCGGGCATGATGGGCCTTTCCACCAACGACCACCCGCGCGCCTTCTGGCGGGCCGACCTGGACGAGGCCGCCGGCCACCTGCTGGAGGTGGTCCGGGAGGTACGCCCGCAGGTGGTGATCACGTACGACGAGAACGGCTTCTACGGTCACCCCGACCACATCCAGGCGCACCGGGTGGCGATGCGCGCCGTCGAGCTGGCCGCCGCCGAGGGGATCGCCCCGGCGAAGGTCTACTGGACGGCGATGCCGCAGAGCGTCCTGGAGGCCGGGATGACGCACTTCGAGGAGTCGTCGGACAACCCGTTCGCCGGCATCGAGAACGCCACCGACCTGCCCTTCTGCACGCCGGACAAGGACATCGCGGCGCGGATCGACGCGACCGAGCAACACGCCGCGAAGGAGGCGGCGATGCGGGCGCACGCCACCCAGATCCCGGCCACCTCCTGGCTCTACTCGATCGCCGGCAACTTCGGCGCCGAGTTCATGGGCGTGGAGTACTTCACCCTCGCGGTGGGGGCCAAGGGGGCGGGCAGCGGCCCGTACGGCTGGGAGTCGGACCTGTTCGCCGGGCTGGAGACCGCCGACGACCCGGATCGCACACCGGTCGGTACGGCCGGTCTCCGGTGACCGTACCCGCCGCGATGTCGGTCGCCCCGCCCGAACAGCAGTCGCCACCGCCCGCACGGGCCTGGCGGCGGCCGGTCGACATCGGCCTGCGGGCGCTCGGCGGGCTGGTCGCCCTGGCCGCCGGCGCGGTGACGGCGGTGCTGGAACTGCTGCTCGCCCCGCTGCGGGTCGGCGGGCACCTGGTCGGGTCGGCGGTGCTGGTGGCCGTGCTCGCGAACATCGCGCTGAGCTGGTTCGCCATGGAGACGGTGGGGTCCCGGTGGGCGGTGCTGCTGCCGGCGCTGCCGTGGGTCGTGATCATGGTGGCCGCCGCCGACCGGACCACCGAGGGCGACGTGCTGCTGGTCGGCAACTGGGTGGGGCTCATCCTGGTGGTGGCCGGGTCGATGACCTTCGCGGTGATGGCGTTCCGGTCCATCCTCGCGCCGACCCCGCCGTCCAGGCGGTACTGACGCCACCCCACCCCGGGTGATAGACATTCCTGCCAGGAGGCCCGCCACCGGGGCGGGCGGTACGGCGGGAGGCGTGCGATGGGGCAGCGGTGGCGCGCGATCGGAGTGCTCGCGATCGCGTTGTTCGCGGTCAACGTGGTCGCCCGACTGGTGATCCGGTTCGGCTTCGACGGCGACGAGGCCGCCGCCGACCGGGTGACCCTCGGGATGTTCGCGGTGATCGGGTTGATCCTGGCCGGGGTCGCCTACTCCTGGGGACGGTCGCGTCCGGTGGCCCAGTGGGGCGCCGAGGTGGCCGGTGCGATCGGCATCGCGCTCGCGCTGACCATGTTCGTCGGACCGCTGCTGGTCGGCCGCAGCCCGTTCGCCGACGGCAGCGCCACCTTCTTCTGGCAGGTCGTGCTCTACCTCGTCGCGACCACCGTCGGCACGATCCTGGGCTACCTGCTGCTCACCACGCTCGGCCGCGACCACCGGTCGCAGAGCCTCCAGGAGTACGCCGAGAGCGGCACCGGCAAGCCGCGCCGCACCGTTCGTCGCTGACCGGTTCGCCCGGCCCGGGTCGCGCCGTCAGCTCGGTGCGACCCGGCTCCGGTAGGTGTGGTGCGTGGTGAAGCCCAGCGTGCGATAGAGCGTCACGGCAGCCGCGTTGCGCTGCTCGACCTGGAGGAACACGTCGGTGGCGCCGGCCGTGCCGGCCCACTCGGCGAGCGCGCCGATCACGGCGACGGCCACCCCTCGACGGCGGGCCTCGGGCAGCACCTCGATCAGGGACAGTCCGAGCCAGCGGCCCGCGCCGGTGACCGTGCCCCGGCCGACCCCGACCAGCGTGTCCCCGTCGTACGCGTGCGCGAAGCGGACCTGTCGCACGGCGGTGAGCACGTGCCGGGCGGCGTCGGGCAGCCCGCCCTTGCGGCCGGCGGCCACCGTGAGCCAGTCGTCCGATGGCGCGGCGGTCAGCTCGACGGCGGGCGCGGTGGCCGTGGCGGCGCGGGCCACCCGGCCGCCGGGTGCGGTGAGGTCGACCAGCGGCACGGTCTGCACCAGCACCAGCGGGCGACTCTCCCAGCCGCGCAGGTCGAGTTCGGCGCCGACCGGCGCGGCCAGCGGCAGCGGCGTGTTGACGATCGCCGGTCGGCCCCGTTCGGCGTACCAGCGTTCGACCGCGTCCAGCGCGGCCGGCAGCGGCCGGTCCGGGTCGCCGACCGGCAGCGCGGAGTTGGCCCGGCCGGTCCAGCCGTCGGCGGAGCGCAGCAGCCAGTCGCCGAGCCGGCCGCGCACGGGCGCCGGCCACGCCTCGTCGGCCGCGAGTTCCAGCTCGATCACGGCGTCGGCGGTGGGTCGGCGGGTCGGCGGCACCCGCTTGGCGCGGTGCACCTCGGCGATCGGCACGCGCAGCCGCCCCTGCCGGGTGGTCATCTCCAGGTGGGTCTCGGTCAGCTCGACCAGCTCGCCGAGGGCGTCGGAGAACACCGGCCGACCGGCGCGGGACCCCACGATTCGCCGGACCACGATCCGGTGTCCCACATCCTGCTCTCGGAGCACGATCGACCTCCTCCCCGGCGAGATACTAGGCTCTTACCGTCGCGGGTGATCGCGACGAGTCTTGCGGAGGAGAAGACCGGTGACCTACATCATCGCCGAGCCGTGCGTGGATGTGCTCGACAAGGCATGCATCGAGGAATGCCCGGTCGACTGCATTTACGAGGGCAACCGGATGCTCTACATCCACCCCGACGAGTGCGTCGACTGTGGTGCCTGTGAGCCGGTGTGCCCGGTCGAAGCGATCTTCTACGAGGACGACGTCCCCGAGCAGTGGAAGGACTACACCGGCGCCAACTACGAGTTCTTCGAGGACCTGGGCTCGCCCGGGGGTGCCTCCAAGATCGGCAAGGTGGAGAAGGACGCGACCTTCGTCGCCGCGCAGCCGCCGCGCGGCGAGGGGCACTGAACGCCCCCGCGCCGGTCTCGTCGCGGCTGCCCGAGTTCACCTGGGACACGCTGGACGCCGCGGCGACCCTGGCTGCGGCGCATCCGGACGGCCTGATCAACCTCTCCATGGGTACGCCGGTCGATCCGGTGCCCGAGGTGATCCGGCGTGCCCTGGCCGACGCGTCGGACGCACCGGGGTATCCGCTCACCGCCGGTACCCCGGACCTGCGTGCGGCGATCACGGCCTGGGTGGCCCGGTCCTGCGGGGCCGGCGTCGACGGGCTCGGGGTGCTGCCGACGATCGGGTCGAAGGAGCTGGTCGCCTGGTTGCCGACCCTGCTGGGGGTCGGGCCGGGTGACGTCGTGGTGGTGCCGTCGGTGGCCTATCCCACCTACGAGGACGGGGCCCGCCTGGCCGGGGCCACCACGGTCCGCGCCGATTCGCTGACCGCGGTCGGTCCGACCTCCCGGGTACGCCTGGTCTGGGTCAACTCGCCGGGCAACCCGACCGGCCGGGTGCTGCCCGCCGCCCACCTGCGCAAGGTGGTGGACTGGGCACGGGAACGTGGCGCGGTGGTCGCCAGCGACGAGTGCTACCTGCCGCTGGGCTGGGAGGCCGAGCCGGTCTCGGTGCTCTCGCCGGAGGTCTGCGGCGGCTCGTACGACTCGGTGCTGGCCGTGCACTCGCTCTCCAAGCGGTCCAACCTCGCCGGATACCGGGCGGGTTTCGTGGCCGGTGACCCCGCCCTGGTGGCCGAGCTGCTCAAGATCCGTAAGCACGCGGGGATGATCGTGCCCAAACCGGTGCAGGCGGCGATGGTGGCCGCGCTGCACGACGAGGAGCACGCCACCGCTCAGCGGGAGCGGTACCGGGCACGCCGCGAGGCCCTGCGGGCCGCGTTCACCGGGGCCGGGTTCACCGTCACGCACTCCGAGGCGGGGCTCTATCTCTGGCTGACCCGGGGCGAGGACTGCTGGGACACGGTCGACTGGTTGGCCCGGCGCGGCATCCTGGTCGCCGCCGGTGTCTTCTACGGGCCCACCGCCGGGCAGTACGTCCGGGTGGCGCTGACCGAGTCCGACGAGCGGGTCGCCGCCGTCGCCGCCCGCCTCGCCGGACCCTGATGCGCGCGGCGGTGGTCGGCACCGGCCTGATCGGCGGTTCGGTGCTGCTCCGGCTGCACGCCGCCGGGCTGGACGTGACGGGCTGGGACCCGGACGACGCGACCCGCCGCCAGGCCCGGCTGGCCGGCGTACCCACCGCCGACCGGTTGGCCGACGCGGTGGCCGACCGGGACGTGGTGTTCCTCGGTGGGCCGTTGCCAACCCTGCCGGCGACCCTGGTCGAGGTGGCCGCGGCGACCGAGCCGGGCTGCCTGCTCACCGACGTGGGCAGCACCAAGGCCGAGCTGGCCGCCTTCGCCGCGACCCGGGGTCTGACCCACCGCTTCGTGCCCGGTCATCCGATGGCCGGCACCGACCGGGCCGGCCTCGGCGCGGCCCGGCCGGAGCTGTTCGCGGGTGCCGCCTGGGTGCTCTGTCCCGCGCCGGACGGGCTGGTCGCGTTCCGTCGGCTGGCCGCTCTGGTGACCGAGGTGATCGGGGCCCGGGTGGTGCCGATGGCGGCGGACCGGCACGACGCCGTGGTCGCGCTCTCCTCGCACGTGCCGCACCTGCTCGCCGGTGCCCTGGCCGGAACCGCCCAGCGCTCGCCGCTGCGCGACGCCGTGCTCACCCTGGCCGCCGGCAGCTTCCGGGACGGCACCCGGGTCGCCGGCACCCCGGCCCCGCGCACCGCGAACATGCTGCGCGGCAACCGCGACCAGGTGCTGGCCGCCCTGACCGAGGTGACCGCATACCTCGACGAGTTGACCGAGGCGCTGCGGGCCGGTGACGGCGACACGCTCACCGCCCGCTACGCCGAGGCGGGCGACGCCCGGGTCGCGCTCGCCGGTCGGCCCTACCAGCCGACGGTCCGTCCGTTCCCGGTCGACGGTGCGGCGGCCGACGAGGTCGCCTGGCTGACCGGGCTGGGTGCGGCGGGCGGTCACCTCAGCGGGTGCCGGGTCGCCGACGAGGTGGTCTCCTACACTGCCCAGCTCCCGCAGGCCGGCTGAGGCGTCGAGTCGTCGACCGGTACGCATCGGTGGGCGCGGTACCGGAGCCGCCGCTAGGGTGAGGGCATGGTGGACGGACCGGTGGTGACCGTACGCGGTGAGGCGTACCGGGAAGTCGCTCCGGAGGAGGCCCGGTTCACGGTGACCGCGCTCGCGCGCGACCGGGAGCGCGAGCCCACGCTGACCCGGCTGGCCGAGCGGGCCGCCGCGATCCGGGTGCTGCTCGACTCGTACGGCCCGACTGTCGACCGCCGGGAGACCGGCGACCTGCGGGTGCGGCCCGAGACGCGGCGCTCCGGCGAGCGGGTGGTGGCCTGGCACGGCTCGGTGGTGACCACGGTGACGGTCAGCGACTTCACCGCGCTCGGCGAACTGATGCTGCGCCTGGCCGACCAGGACCAGGTGGCGGTCGCCGGGCCCTGGTGGTCGTTGCGCCCGGACAGCCCGGCCTTCCGGGAGGCGCGGCATGCCGCGATCGCCGATGCCCTGCTGCGCGCCCGCGAGTACGCCGAGGCGCTCCAGGCTCAGGTCACCGACCTGATCGAGCTCGCCGACGAGGGCGGCGGACAGCCGATGATGGCCCGGATGGCGTTCGACGCCGGTGGGGTCGAGTCGACCACCCCGCCGGAGCTGGAGTTGGACCCGCAACCACAGTCGGTGCACGCGGCGGTGCGGGCTCGGTTCGCGATCAGCCGACCGGTCCTGTCCTGATGACCGAGGCCCGGGTGCTGCCCGTCGACGAGCTGCTGCGGCGGGCCCGCGCCCTGGCCGACGCGGGCCCCCGGCAACTGCTCGGCATCACCGGCGCACCCGGTGCGGGCAAGTCCACGCTCGCCGCCGAGGTGGTCGCGGCGGTCGGCCCGACCGCGCGGCTGGTGCCGATGGACGGTTTCCATCTGGCCCAGGCCGAGCTGCACCGGCTGGGCCGCGCCGCCCGCAAGGGGTCGATCGACACGTTCGACGCCAACGGGTACGTCTCGCTGATGCGCCGCCTGCGACGCAAGGAGCCGACGTCGGTCTGGGCGCCGGAGTTCCGCCGGGAACTGGAGGAACCGATCGCGGGTGCGATCGAGGTGCCGCCGGAGGTCCGACTGGTGGTGACCGAGGGCAACTACCTGCTCGTGCCGGACTGGCCGTGGGACGAGATGCGGGCGTTGCTGCACGAGGCGTGGTTCCTGGATCTCGACGGCGACCTGCGACGGCGTCGGCTCGTCGCGCGGCACGTCGCGTACGGCCGGTCGGCCGAGGAGGCGCGCGCCTGGGCGCTGGGCAGCGACGAGGTTAACGCGGCGCTGGTGTCCGAGACCGCTTCCCGGGCCGACCTGGTGGTCCGGCTAGCCGACCCCCCGCCGGGGTGACGGCACGGAGCGACGCAGCATCCACGCCACCCGGGACCGTTCCCGCTGGAACTCGGCCGCCTCCGGGTAGCCGCTGTGGCTGCGGATCGGCGGGTCGGCGACTTCGCCGTCGCTCGGGTGCAGGGCCTCCGGGTCGGTGACCGCGATGTCGCGTTCCCCGGCGGTGACCGGCCAGCCGAGCGGGTCGGTGTCCCGCCAGAAGTTCGTCCACCGGGTCCCGGCCGAGGAGCGGGTCAGTGCCCGGGTCAGCACCGGCAGCCGGTCCGGCCCGAAGTACGCCGGGAAGATCCGGCCGTAGAGCCGGGTGAGCTGGCACCCGTAGGAGAAGAACCAGATCCGTTGCCGCCAGCGCTGCGGTAGCTGGAGGATGACGGCGGTGCAGATGACGGTGCCCTGGCTGTGTCCGGAGAGGATGATGCCGTCCACCCGGCGGGTGTCGTGTTCGGTCAGGGCGAGTAGCCCGGCGGTGCGGGTGAGCAGTTCCGGTACGGCCCGTTCGGCGTAGCTCGGTGGGGCGAGCGGATGGGCGGCGCGCGGCCAGAACGTGCCGACGTCCCAGACCACGCCGACCGACCGCCGGACGGTGTCGTTGCGGTAGACCAGCAGACCGACCGCGGCGATCGCCAGTGGCAGCCAGCCGAGCAGCCGGTCACCGACGTCGGCGACGACCGCGATGACGGTGCCGGTGGTGCCCGAGGTGAGGTCGTGCGGGCGGGCGGGGGAGAGGACGATCATGCAACCGAGCGCGGCCAGTGTCCCGGCGGTGCCCGCGTACCAGCCGACCAGGCGCAGCGCGTGCTCGCCGACCAGACGGTGCAGGGCCTGGTGGGTGCTCACGTCCCGGGCGCGGCGCAGGTCGTGCGCGGAGAGGCCGCCGCGTGCCCGCAGTTCGGCGTACTCCTGTCGGCGCAGTCGGCGGAACAGCACGGCGGCCCGGATCGCGACCAGGGCGAGCAGCAGCAGGGCCATGCCGAAGACCAGACCGGACCAGGTCACCGGGGTGGGCGGCACCACCGGCGGACGCCCGCTGACGGTGGCGTCGCGGTTCAGCAGGTCGCTGACCCAGTAGAGCAGGCCGGTGCTGTACGCGAGGCAGAGCAGCCACCCGAATCCGGCGATCACGGCCGGACCCCGCCCACGCCAGGCCAGGTCGGTGTAGGGCCCGAGGGGCTGCGTCACGTCGCTGGGGCGGGTACGCGGTAGCAGCAGGCCGCCTGCGGCGAGGAGCAGCAGTACCGGGACGACCTGCCACACCGCGAGGGGTGCCGGCGGCAGGAACGGCAGCCAGCCGTGGCACCAGGCGGCGCCGACGGTGATCAGCACCGTGGCGGCGGCCGGTGCGGCGCCACCGCGCCGGCCGGAGCGGGCGGTCCCGCCGATGGCGATGAGGAGCAGCAGTTGGCCGGTGCCGAGCCAGGCGAGGACCCGGTCGAAGCCGGGAAGGGAGCGGTCCTCCTGGCAGCCCGGAAGTGACGACACGTCGCCGCAGCCGGCGGGTGGGCGGAGGGTGGCGAACTGCGCCGCGCCGCCCGCGCTGTCCGGCAGCATCAGCACCAGGACGGTGCCGACCAGCCCGAGGCCGGTGAGGACGATGACGGTGACGCTCCACGGGCCGAGTGGGCTCGCCCCGTCACGTCGGGTGAGGAACGGCCGGCCGATGGCCACCACCGTGATCACGAGGACCGCGACGATCAGCGCCACGGTGGGCCAGGCGATGGCCGCCCGGGCTCCGTGCGGTGGGTGGAGCGCGAGGGTGGTGCCGAGCGGTACGGCGGCGGCGGCCACCGTGCCGGTGCACAGGTGCAGGACCGCTGCGCGGCGGAGCTGTCCCTCGCCCCACCAGAAGGTCGGATCTTCGAGTGGGTTGGCGAGCGGGCCCCGGGGTGGCTCGGGTGGCGACGGCGGCTCCTGTTCCGGCTGGCCCTCGGGCAGGTCGGCGTCGGCCTCGCCGGGTGCCTGGCGGACCGGCGGGTCGGTCGGGTCGGCGGGCATCACCGCCTCGTACTGGTAGGTCCGCCAGGCGACCAGGCCGAGCACCACGATCAGGGCGAGCGGCACGAGTAGTCCGACCGCGAGCGCCCGGCTGCCCCGCTGCCACCAGGGGTCGGCGAGGAACTGCCAGGGCCCCGGGATCCGGTTCAGGCAGCTCTCGTCGACGCACTGCCAGCCGATCAGGTCGACGCCGACTCCGGTCAGCGCCAACACGGGCGTGGCGGTCAGCGTCAGGCAGAACAGCCGGATCAGCCAGGCGGTGATCCCGGACCGGCTGGCGAATCGTTCGCTGGTCGGGTCGGCGGGAATGCCAGGCCGGGCGTGCAGCGCCACGTTGGCCAGGGTGAAGGGCAGCAGCAGCGTCCACAGCGCCCGTTCCACGTCGCGGGCGGTCCGCGCGCCCGAGGTCAACTGCCCCCAGCTGTACGCCTCGACCACGATCGGGTCGCCCGTCGAGGTGCCGGGGGAGCGGTAGAAGCCGGTGACCGGCCCACCGGCGACCAGTCGCGGCGGAACGGGTTCGGTGCCCGGCTCGGTCGGCACGCCCAGGGTCTCGGCCGGCGGCGTGTTCGACACGCCGTGTACGCGCAGTTCGAGGATCCGACCGCTCATGGCACGCCTCCCGGTGACGACTCTGTAACCCAGAGTGCCTGAACCGTGGAGGGAGTGCCATCCACCGCGAGGATGTTTCCGCAGGTAGAAACGTTTTCGCGGAGGTTGGTCCGGTCTGGATGGTGACCGAGTGTGTGCGGCTATTGGTCCAGTTGGCGTACCGGGCGGGCCGGGTTGCCGACGGCGACGACGTTGGCCGGCAGGTCCTTGGTCACCACGGCGCCGGCGCCGACCACCGTGTTCTCCCCGACGGTGACGCCGGCCAGGACGATCGCCCCGCCGCCCAGCCAGACGTTGTCGCCGATGGTGATCGGCTTGGCTGCCTCCCACTTCGCCCGGCGCTGCTCCGGGTCCACCGGATGCGTCGGGGTGAGCAGTTGCACGTTCGGGCCCACCTGCACGTCCGCGCCGATCGTGATCGGCGCGACGTCGAGGAAGACCGCGTTGAAGTTCACGAAGCTGCGCGGCCCGATCCGGATGTGGTAGCCGTAGTCGCAGTAGAACGGCGGGCGGATCCAGGTGTCGTCACCGAGTTCGCCGAGCAGTTCCCGCAGGGCGGTGTGGCGGGCGTCGGTGTCGTCGGCGGGGCTGGTGTTGACGCGTTCCATCAGTCGGGCGGCGCGCTGGAGGTCGGCGAGGATCTCCGGCCCCTCGGCGAGATACGGCTCCCCGGCCAACATGCGTTCCTTCATGGATCTCACCTGTCCGATCATGCCGTCATCCCCGATCCGGCGGTATCGACTTCGTCGAATTCTTGACTCCTTTGTGCATACTCGGTATGCAATCCTGGCAGGTGTCGATGTGAACCACATCGATAAAACAACCCAGGAGGAGGGTTCGGTTGCCTCGCAGAAGCAAACTGACCGCCATCGGGCTGGTGCTGGGCCTCGTGCTCGGCGTACCGGGCACGGCCACCGCCGGTCCGTCCCCAGCCGCCGCGCCGGGGGCCGCCCCGTCGTCCGACGCCCGGCCGGCCTCGGCCGAACACACCACCGTCACCCTGATCACCGGTGACCGCGTCACGGTGAGCCCCTCCGGTGGGGCGAGCGTCCGCCCGGCCGAGGGTCGCACCGGGATCCGCTTCCTCACCCAACGACAGCAGGACCACCTCTGGGTCGTGCCGCAGGACGCCCTGCCGCTGATCCAGTCGGGCCGGGTCGACCGGCGTCTCTTCGACGTGACCGGGTTGATCGCCGCCGGTTACGACGACCGTCACCGCGCCGATCTGCCGCTGCTGATGACCTACCCGGGGGGCGCGGCGCGGCGTACCGGTGCGCCCGACGGGGTGACCGTCACCCGCGACCTGGCCGCCATCGGCGGCGTCGCGGCCACCCTGGACAAGCAGGAGTCGGGCCGGCTCTGGGCCACCCTGGCCGGTGGCAGTGCGCGGATCGACGCGGCGGGGGGTGTCGAGCGGCTCTGGCTCGACGGCAGGCGGCATCTGACCCTGGAGCACAGCGTGCCGCAGATCGGTGCGCCCGCCGCCCATCAGGCCGGGTACACCGGCCGGGGCGTACGGGTGGCGGTGCTGGACACCGGCGTCGACGCCGCGCACCCCGACCTGGTCGGGCGGGTCGGCGCGGCGGAGAACTTCACCGAGGAGGAGAATCCCGGCGACATCGTCGGGCACGGGACCCACGTCGCCGCGACCATCGCCGGCAGCGGCGCCGCGTCCGACGGCCGTAACCGAGGAGTCGCCCCGGAGGCGACGCTGCTCGACGGCAAGGTCTGCGAGGAGTACGGCTGCCCCGACTCCGCGATCCTGGCCGGGATGCAGTGGGCCGCCGTCGACCAGCAGGCCGACGTGATCAACCTGAGCCTGGGCGGTACGGACACCCCGGAGGTCGACCCGCTGGAACTGGCGGTCGACACGCTGACCGAGCAGACCGGTGCGCTCTTCGTGATCTCGGCCGGCAACAGCGGTCGGGCCGGTTCGGTCGGGTCACCGGCCAGCGCCGACGCCGCCCTCGCCGTCGGCGCCGTGGACCGGGACGACGAACTCGCCTTCTTCTCCAGCCAGGGTCCGCGAGTCGGCGACGACGCGCTGAAGCCGGAGATCACCGCGCCGGGGGTGGACATCGTCGCCGCCCGGGGGCAGGGCACGCTGCTCGGCGATCCGGTCGGCGAGCAGTACGTGTCGCTCTCCGGCACCTCGATGTCCGCGCCGCACGTGGCCGGGGCGGCGGCGTTGCTCGCCCAGCAGCGCGGTGACGCCACGGCCGCCCAGCTCAAGGCCACCCTGATGTCCTCCGCCGCGCCGCATCCGGAGCTGACCGCCTACCAGCAGGGCGCCGGCCGGGTCGACGTGGCGAGGGCGATCACCCAGCAGGTGACCAGCGAGCCGGCGAGCGTGTCGTTCGGCCGTACGTTCTGGCCGCACGACGACGACGATCCCATCACCCGCGAGGTGAGCTGGCACAACACCGGCAGCACCGCGCTCACCCTGGATCTCGCCCTCGACGTCACCGGCCCGGGCGGGACGTCGGCCCCGGCCGGCATGTTCACGCTGAGCACGAGCAGCGTCGTGGTGCCCGCAGGCGGCACCGCGTCCGCCACCGTCACGACCGACACCAGCGTCGACGGCCCGGACGGTCACTACACCGGCCGGATCGTGGCCCGTGCCGGCGACACCGTGGCCCTCACCCCGCTGGCAGTCCACAAGGAGGTGGAGAGCTACACCGTGACGTTGCGGCACCTCGGTCCCGACGGTACGGCGGCGGAGGACTACAGCACCTCACTGCTGAACCTGGACGACTTCGCCGACTACTTCGCGTACGACCCGTCCGGCACGGCCGAGATCCGCGTGCCCAAGGGCAGGTACGGGGTGAACAGCTATCTGTTCGACATGGAGACCGAGGAGTCCGCGTTCCTCGTCCAGCCGGAGCTGACCGTCACGAAGGACACCACGGTCACCGTCGACGCCCGCCGGGCGAAGCCGGTGCGGATGACCGTGCCGCAACGGTCGGCGACGCCGGCCCTGGTGGACATCGGCGCGAACTTCATCCTGGAGGACGGCGGCGCCGGTTACGGTCTGCTCGCCTTCGACTTCACCGGCATCAGCATCGGACAACTCGGCCGACCCGTCTCGCCGAAGAGGTTCCTCGGCACGGTCAGCAGCCAGTGGGCCGACGTGGAGGCGGAGAACAGCCCCTACCTCTACGCCCTGTCGGAGAGCAGCCCCGGCCGGATGCCGACCGGGTTGATCCGGCACTACCGCAGCAGTGACCTGGCGGCCGTCACGCAGAAGTTCCGCAGCGGGTACCCGGACACCGTCGCCGAACGGGCCGTCTATCCGGTCCACGAGCCGAACGTGGGTGGCTGGGCGATCGTTCTGCCCACCGAGGCCCCCGGCCGACGGGTCGAGTACTACAACACCAAGGGCATCCGCTGGAACGGTGACCTGGCCTTCGGCGTACCGTCCGACGACGGGTGGCCGGTCGGGGTGGCCTTCCTGTGGTCGGATCCGACGGCCTACCGGGCGGGTAAGAAGTACCAGGACACCTGGAACAGCGCTCCCTACGGGCCGTCGTTCCCGCAGCCGCAGTGGCCGGGGGAGGGGCTGACCCGGCGGGGCGACGTGATCAGCCTGGCGGTGCCGCTGCACGGGGACGCCGCAGGGCACCACGGGGCTTCGGTGTCGGACACCTCGCGTACCGCGCTCTACCGCAACGGCGAGCTGGTCTCCGAGAGCCCGGAGAGCGGCTGGGGCGACTTCGAGGTGCCGGCCGGGACGGCGACGTACCGGATGGAGACCTCGGTGAAGCGCAGCCTCACCGACCTGAGCACGGAGGTCGCCGCCGCCTGGACCTTCCGGTCCCGGCACGTCCGGGGCGACGATCCGGTGGCGTTGCCCGCCTCGGCGATCAGGTTCACGCCCCGGCTCGACGGGGCGCACACCGCCCCGGGCGGTCGGTCCTTCGTGATCCCGGTCCAGGTGCAGCGGCAGCCCGGCGCGCCGTCGGCGCGGACCACCTCGCTGACCGTCGAGGTCTCCTACGACGGGGGCCGGAGCTGGCAGCGGGCCGGGGTGACGAAGACCGGTAGCGGCTGGCAGGCCACCGTGAAGCACCCGAAGGGCACCGGCCACGTGTCCCTACGGGGCACCGCCCGGGACAGCGACGGCAGCACGGTGACGCAGCGGATCATCCAGGCCTACCGCCTGAAGTGATCCACCCGGTGGGGCCGACGCTGACGGCGCCGGCCCCACCCGCTCCGCACAGATGTAAGGAAGGGTCCCTTCCTATGCACCAGGCGTTAGTAGGGGACCCTTCCTTACACAGCAACCGCTACGCGGAACCTCAGTCGTTCGCGTGCAGGGCGGCGTTCAGGGTGATGCCCTGACCGGTACGCGGCCGGGCCTCCAGCCCACCGGTGATCGAGTTGCGCCAGAACAGCAGCCCGTCGACCCCGGACAGCTCGCGGGCCTTGACCACCCGGCCGTCCGGCAGGGCGAGCTTCGAGGCGGCGGTGATGTAGCACCCCGCCTCGACCACGCAGTCGTCGCCAAGCGAGATGCCGACACCCGCGTTCGCCCCGATCAGGCTGCGCTCGCCGATGCGGACCTTGTCGGTGCCGCCGCCGGACAGCGTGCCCATGATGGAGGCGCCGCCGCCGATGTCGGAGCCGTCGCCGACGACCACGCCCTGCACGATCCGGCCCTCGACCATGGAGGTGCCGAGCGTGCCGGCGTTGAAGTTGACGAAGCCCTCGTGCATCACGGTCGTGCCGGAGGCGAGGTGGGCGCCGAGGCGTACCCGGTCGGCGTCGGCGATCCGGACGCCCGAGGGCACCACGTAGTCGGTCATCCGGGGGAACTTGTCCACCCCGTACACGGCCAGGTGCCGGCCGGCGGCCCGCTCGATGACGCGCAGCTCGTCGACCCGCTCCGGCGGGCACGGCCCGGCGGAGGTCCAGGCCACGTTGGCCAGCTTGCCGAAGACGCCGTCGAGGTTGAGCTCGTTGGGCCGCACCAGGCGGTGGGAGAGCAGGTGCAGTCGCAGGTACGCGTCACTGGCGTCCTTGATCGGGTCGTCCAGCGAGCCGATCACGGTGATCACCTGGACGGTACGCAGACCCGGCAGGGCACGGTCGCCGATCGCGCCCGGCGGAAGGTCCAGCACGTCGGCCTGGTCCTCGCCGGGGACCAGCGGCAGCTCGCCGAGGCCCAGCTTGCCGGTCGGATACCAGGTGTCGAGCACCTGGTCGTCGGCGGTCACGGTGGCCAGGCCGATGCCCCACGCGGATTCTGTGGACGTCACTTACTCACCTCTCGCTCGCATGCTGCGCTGGCTGCTGCTCGCGACTGCGGGGTGGGCGAGCTCACTCCTCGCGCTTCGGCGAGGGGCTCGCGGGCTCGCGTCTCGCGGTCGCCGGTTGTGACGGTACCGTGCGGACCATGGAGAACCCGCTTACCCCCGAGGTCCTCGCCGATCCGGTGGCGTTGACCCGCGCCCTGGTCGACATCGAGTCGGTCTCGCTCAACGAGAAGGCCATCGCCGACTGCGTCGAAGAGGTGCTGCGGAAGCTGCCCCACCTGGCCACCTACCGGCACGGCAACACGGTGATGGCGCGTACCGACCTGGGGCGGGCGTCCCGGGTGGTGTTGGCCGGTCACCTGGACACCGTGCCGTTGAACAACAACTTCCCGTCCACGCTGCGCGGCGACCTGATGTACGGCTGCGGCACCTCGGACATGAAGTCCGGGGTCGCCTACGCGCTGCACCTCGCGGCCACCCTGCCCGAGCCGCGTTACGACGTGACGTACTTCTTCTACGAGGCCGAGGAGATCGAGTCCCAGTACAACGGCCTGCGGCTGGTGGCCGAGGCGTACCCGGAGTGGTTGACGGCCGACTTCGCCCTGCTGCTCGAACCGACCTACGGGATCGTCGAGGCGGGCTGCCAGGGCACCATGCGGGCGAGGGTGGTCTCCACCGGCGTACGGGCTCACTCCGCGCGCGCCTGGCATGGCGTCAACGCGATCCACGGTGCCGGTGAGGTGCTGCGGCGGCTGGCGGAGTACCAGGCGCGACGGGTGACCATCGACGGGTGTGACTACCGCGAGGGCATGAACGCGGTGCGGATCAACGGCGGGGTGGCCGGCAACGTGGTGCCGGACCGGTGTGAGATCGAGGTCAACTACCGGTTCGCGCCGGACCGTACGCCGGCCGAGGCGGAGGCGCACCTGCGCGAGGTGCTCGCCGGATACGAGGTGACGGTGACCGACTGCGCGGCCGGCGCGCTGCCCGGTCTGGAGGCCCCGCCCGCCCAGGAGTTCCTGGCGGCGGTGGGTGCCGCGCCGATCGGCAAGCTGGGGTGGACCGACGTGGCCCGCTTCGCGGCGATGGGAATCCCGGCGCTCAACTTCGGTCCGGGCGATCCCAACCTCGCCCACCACCCGGACGAGCACGTCGAGATCGGCAAGATCCGTGACGGTGCCGCCACCCTGCACCGTTGGCTCGCCTCCGCCTGATCCGGCGGGCTTGCGCGTCCGGTCGTTCGGGCGGCGGTGCGGCGACGCCCCGCCCGACCGCGCGACCGGTACGCGGGGGACAGGGCTCGGGGTGTGGCGGCGACGTGCTCTAGACGCGGGTGAGCGCCGCGTCGGGAGCGGACTCCGCAGGAGGCTCGGGCGGGTCTTCGAGCAGGCGGGTACGGCGACGCTCGGCCACCACGTCGCGGATGCGCCGCTGCATCTGACGCCTCATCCGGATCCGTTCGTTGCTACTGATCACGCTGTCTCCTCCCCCGAAGCCTGCGCGCCGGGCATACCCGGTATGTGAATAGTAAGACGTACGGGAAAGCGAATTGGTTGCACAAGATCACGAAGTGTTTGCCGGGCACCCCGCCCGAACTCCACTACGGTTGCTCCCATGACTCAGAGCAACCGCCGCGAACCAGGACGGGAGCGGCACCGCGGCGCCGTCACACTGCGCCGCCAGGCGATCACCACCAGCACGGCGGACCAGGGGCTGCTGGACTCCCGGACCCGCGCGGACTGGAAGACCAAGGACGCTTGGCGGGCGCTACGGATACTCTCCGAATTCGTCGAAGGCTTCGACACCCTCGCCGACCTGCCGCCCGCGGTCAGCGTCTTCGGTAGCGCCCGGAGCAAGCCGGACAGCCCGGAGTGCCAGCTCGCCGAGGCGCTCGGTGCGGCCCTGGCCCGCGCCGGCTACGCGGTGATCACCGGGGGTGGGCCCGGTGTGATGGAGGCGGCCAACCGGGGCGCGAGCGAGGCCGGTGGGCACTCCGTCGGCCTCGGCATCGAACTCCCCTTCGAGCAGGGCATCAACGAGTGGGTCGACCTGGCCATCGACTTCCGCTACTTCTTCGCCCGCAAGACCATGTTCGTCAAGTACGCCCAGGCGTTCGTCGTGCTGCCCGGCGGCTTCGGCACCATGGACGAGCTGTTCGAGGCGCTCACCCTGGTGCAGACCGGCAAGGTGACCCGGTTCCCGGTGGTGCTGATGGGCACCGAGTACTGGCAGGGGCTGCTCGACTGGCTGCGCGACACGATGGCCGCCGAGGGCAAGATCGGCCCGGTCGACCTGGAGCTGATCTGCGTCACCGACGACGTCGCCGCGGCGGTCCGGCACATCGTGGAGGCCGAGGCCGCGCTCAACACCGAGCAGGAGGCGGTACGCGCGGACGCGGTGGCCCGTACCGCGGCGGACCAGCAGGCGGCGGCCGAACTGGCGGAGCAGGCCGAGCAGGCGGAGCGCTGAAGTGGCCGCGATCTGCGTGTTCTGCGCCTCGTCCCGCACCCTCGACCAACGGTGGCTCGACCTGGCCGAGGCCACCGGCGCGGAACTCGCCCGACGAGGGCACACGCTGGTCAGCGGCGGTGGTTGCGTCGGCATGATGGGCGCCCTGGTCGAGGGGGCCCGCGCGGCCGGCGGCCGGACCGTCGGGATCATCCCGCAGGTGCTGGTCGACCTGGAGGTGGCCGACGTTGCCTCCGACGAACTCGTGATCACCGACTCGATGGCCAGCCGCAAGGTCCTCATGGTGGAGAAGTCGGACGCGTTCCTCACCCTGCCCGGCGGGTTGGGCACCCTCGACGAACTCTTCGAGGTCTGGACCACCGCCACCCTGGCCCTGCACCGCAAGCCGACGGTGGTGGTGGACACCGACGGCTTCTACACCCCGTTGCTGGACTGGTTGCGCGTGGTCACCGACCAGAACTTCCTCAAGCCCGCCGGCTTCGACCTCGTGCAGGTCACCGACACCGTTCCCACCGCCCTCGACGTCATCGAGGCAGCCCTCACCTGACGGCGCCAGCCACACCGCGCCCCACCCTTGCCGCCCGCTGGTGTGGTGATTCGCGCCGTCTCGGGTCGCGCCATCTCGGGTCGCGGCGCTTCGGGCTGAGTCGGCTCCCCGGGGTGTACCTGCTCGCCGCCTTTGCTCTGCTTCACCCCGCGCAACAGAAGTCCGTCCGAACCGTTGCGTGGGTTGAAGCAGAGCAAAGGGCGACCAGTGGGGTACCGGTCAGGGTGGTGGCACGCGAACCACCGCACGTCACTGCCGGGGCCGGCGAGGGAGCGGCGACCGGGACCAGCGGACGGGACCGGTGGGGACGGGTGGGCGTCGGGTCGTCGGCGGGTGTGGCGCGTCGGGCAGTGTCGCAGGGCCGTGATGGGATGGCGGGATGCAGGCGTACCGGTTGGTGCGTCGGTCCGGCGGGCCGACCCAGGAGAACGACCCGGTCACCGGGCATTCTCCGGATCTGGCCGGCCCGCCGTCCGCACCTGCACCCGCGTCCGCACCTGCACTCGCGCCTGCGTCCGGCGGGGAGCAGACGTCGGCGGATCCTCGGCAGGCCGAGGTCGTGGCGCACACCGACGGGCCGATGCTCGTCCTCGGTGGACCGGGCACCGGGAAGACCCGCACCCTCGTCGAGGCGGTGGCCGCCCGGGTGGAGGAGGGGGTGGATCCGGAGCGGATCCTGGTGCTCACCTTCAGTCGCCGGGGCGCCGTCGACCTGCGGCACCGGATCGAGGCGCGGATCGCCGCGAACGGCCGGCGGGTGGTGCGTGAGCCGTTGGTGCGGACGTTCCCGGCGTACGCGTTCGGGTTGCTGCGGCGGGCCGCCGCCGAGCGGGGTGAGCCGTCGCCGCGGCTGCTCACCGGGCCGGAACAGGATCTGATCATCCGCGAGTTGTTGGACGTGGTCGGTGAGGAGCCCGGCGACGAACCGGTCGGCTGGCCGGAGGAGTTGCGCCCGGCACTGCGTACCCGGGCGTTCGCCGCCCAACTCCGTGACCTGCTGATGCGGGCGGCGGAGCGGGGCGTCGGCCCGGTCGAGCTGGCCCGGCTCGGCGAGCGGCTGGGCCGCGCCGACTGGCCGGCCGCCGCCCGCTTCCTACGCGAGTACGTGGCGGTGCTGGCGCTGCGGGACGTCGCCAACCGGGGCTCGGTCGCGTACGACCCGGCGGAGTTGGTCCGGGCGGCCACCGGTCTGCTGCGCGACGACGCCGAGGTGCTGGCGTCCGAGCGACGTCGCCTGGCGTACGTCTACGTCGACGAGTTGGCCGACACCGATCCCGCCCAGCTCGACCTGTTGGACACGGTCGCCGGAGGTGGCACGCCGCTGGTCGCCTTCGCCGATCCCGACTCCTCCACGTACGCCTTCCGGGGCACCGATCCGGCCGGTGTGACGACGTTCCCGCACCGCTTCCGCACCGCCTCCGGCGCGCCGGCCGCACAGGTGTTGCTCAGCACCAGCCACCGCGCGGGGGAGCGGCTGCTGGCCGCCGCCTCCCGGCTCGGCCGGCGGTTGCGTGGTCCGGCGGCGCACCGCCGGCTGCATCCGTTGCCCGACGCGCCACCGGGCAGCGTCGAGGTACGCACCTTCCGGTCGGCCACCAGCGAGGCGGCCTGGCTGGCACATGCGCTGCGGGAGGCACACCTGCTCGGTGGTGTCCCGTGGGCCCGGATGGCGGTGCTGGTCCGCTCCACCGGTCGCCAACTGCCCGGGCTGCGTCGGGCGTTGCACGCGGCCGGCGTGCCGACCGTGGTGCACGGCGAGGACCTGCCGTTGCACCTGCAACCGGCGGTGGCGCCGCTGCTGCTGCTGTTGCGCTGCGCGTTGGAGCCGGAGCGGCTGGACGAGGAGGCGGCCGTCGCGCTGCTGCACTCGCCGCTCGGCGGTGCCGACCCGCTGGCGGAGCGTCGGCTGCGGCAGGGCCTCCGGGCGCTCGCCCTGGCCGGCGGTGACCGGCGGCCCTCCGGTGAGCTGATCGTCGAGGCGCTGCGCGACCCGGCCGAGCTGGCCGGGGTGGAGCGGCGCTGGGCCGAGCCGGCGCAGACGGTGGCCGGACTGCTGGCGGTGGCCCGTGAGACGGCCGGTCGGCCGGGCGCCGGCGTCGAGGACGTGCTCTGGGCGGTCTGGCAGGCCAGCGGGCTGGCCGAGCTGTGGTCCGCCGCGCTGGCCCGGGGCCCGGCCGTGGCCGGTGAGGGGGACCTGGCCCGGCGGCGCCGGGCCGAGGCGGCCGACCGGGACCTGGACGCGGTGCTGGTGCTCTTCGACGCCGCCGCCCGGTTCACCGACCGGCTGCCGGGCGCGCGGACCGAGGTCTTCCTCGACCACGTGCTCGGCCAGGAGCTGCCCGCCGACACGCTCGCCTCCTCCGCCGACCGGGGCGACGCGGTACGGCTGCTCACCGCGCACGCCGCCAAGGGCCTGGAATGGGATCTGGTCGCCGTCGTCGGGGTGCAGGAGGGCGTCTGGCCGGACCTGCGGCTGCGCGGCAGTCTGCTCGGCTCGGAACGGCTGGTCGACGTGATGACCGGTCGGGCGGACGGTGCCGGTGAGGTCGCCACCCTGGTCGGACAGACCTCCGCGCTGCTCGACGAGGAACGCCGGCTGTTCCATGTCGCGGTGACCCGGGCCCGACGGCGACTGCTGGTCAGCGCGGTGGCCTCGGCGGCCGTCGGCGGCGACGACCACGAGGAGCAGCCCAGCCGGTTCCTCTACGAACTCGGGCCGATCGACCCGTCCGGGGACGGGCCCGCCCCGACCCCGGAGGGGCCACCGCCGCCCGCTCCGCCGCAACCCACGGTGCCCGGCTCGCCGCACGGAGCGACGCAGATCGACGACCAGGACGAAGCGCAGGCCCAGCACGAAGCGCAGGGCCGGGACGAAGCGCAGGGCCGGGACGAAGCGCAGGGCCGGGACGATGCGCAGGGCCGGGACGATGCGCAGGGCCCGGACGGGGACGATGCCCAGGACCGGGGCGAATGGGCCGGGGCGCGGGCGCTGCCGTTGAGCCGTCCGCCCCGGGCGTTGACCCTGCCCGCGCTGGTGGCGGAGTTGCGTACCGCGGTGGCCGACCCGGCGGCGTCGACCGCCCGGCGGCGGGCGGCGGCGGCCGAACTGGCCCGACTGGCCGCCGCCGGGGTCGCGGGCGCACACCCGGACGACTGGTGGGGGCTCCGGCCGCTCTCCGACGACCGGCCCCTGGTGGACGAGGGGGATCCGGTCCGGGTAACCCCGTCGGCGATGGAGAGCGCGCTGCGGTGCAGCCTGCGCTGGCTGCTGGAACGCCACGGCGGGAGCCCACCGGCCAGCGCCGCGCAGGGCGTCGGCAACCTGGTGCACGCGGCGGCGATGCTCGCCGAGGACGCCAGCGCGGACCGGGGTGCGCTGCTGGACTACGTGGCCGCCCGGTTCGACGCGATCGAGTTGGCCGCGCGGTGGATGGTCGGGCCGGAGCGGACCCGTGCCGAGGCGATGGTGGACAAGCTGCTGCGCTGGCTGGCCGTCAATCCGCGCCGGTTGCTCGCGATCGAGCACGAGTTCGCGGTACGCCTGGACGACCCGCACCGGCCGATCGAGCTGGTCGGGCGGGTGGACCGGCTGGAGGTCGACGCGGACGGCCGGCTGGTGGTGGTGGACCTCAAGACCGGCAAGTCCACCGCCGTGACCGAGCGGGACCTGGCCGAGCATCCGCAACTCGGCGCGTACCAGGCGGCGGTCGAGGCGGGGGCGTTCGCCGAGTACGGCGACGAGCCCGGCGGTGCGGCGCTGGTGCAGCTCGGCACCGGCGCGCGGGACGCCCGGGAACAGGCCCAGGCCGCCTCGACCGACGGACCCGAGGCCGGCTGGGCGACCGCGCTGGTCCGGCGGACCGCCGATACGATGGCCGCCGCCACCTTCGCCGCGGTCGCCAACTCGAAGTGCCGGGTCTGCCCGGTACGGACCAGCTGCCCGGTCTCCGGGCAGGGACGGCAGGTGGTCGAGCCACCGACCGTCCGGCGACCGGAGCACCAGGAGTGAGCGTGCCAGCTCCGAAGAGGGCAGTATGACCCAGCCCGCGCTGTTCAACCCTGCGGCACCGGCGCCCCGGGCGGCCGCCGTCGGTCCCCGGTACACGCCGGTGGAACTGGCCAAGCTGCTGCGGTTGCCGGCGCCGACCCGGGAACAGGCGGCGATCATCGCGGCGCCGGTGGAGCCGCTGCTGGTGGTCGCGGGAGCCGGCTCGGGAAAGACCGAGACGATGGCCGCCCGGGTGGTCTGGCTGGTGGCCAACTCGTACGTCCGGCCCGAGCAGGTGCTCGGTCTCACCTTCACCCGCAAGGCCGCCGGTGAGCTGGCGCACCGGGTGCGTACCCGGCTCGACCAGTTGGTGCGCCGGCTGGGGCGGCGCGGACGGGACCCGCTCGACGACCCCTTCGCGGGCGAGCCCACGATCTCCACCTACCACTCGTACGCCGGACGGATCGTCACCGAGCACGGCCTGCGGGCCGGATACGAGCCCTCCACCCGGCTGCTCACCGAGGCGTCCCGCTGGCAGCTCGTGGACCTGATCGTGCGCAACTACGACGGAGACATGTCCGAGGTGGACCGGATGCCCAGCACGGTCACCGACGCGGTGCTGGCGCTCTCCGGCGAGTTGGACGAGCACCTGGTCGACCCGGACGCCCTCGCCGCGTGGACCGGCCGGTTCTTCGCCGAGGTGCAGTCCCGTCCCGGACGGGTCTACGCCGACGTGCGCAAGGCGCTCGCGCTCCAGCAGACCCGGTTGAAGCTGCTGCCGCTGGTGCGCGCGTACGCCCGGCGCAAGGACGACTTCGAGGCGATGGACTTCGCCGACCAGCTCGCCCGGGCCGCCCGGGTGGCCCGGGACCATCCCGGCGTCGGCGAGATCGAGCGGGGGCGCTACCGGGTGGTGCTGCTCGACGAATACCAGGACACCAGCCACGCCCAGGTGGTGCTGCTCGGCGCGTTGTTCGGCGGCGGGCACCCGGTGACCGCGGTGGGTGACCCCTGCCAGTCCATCTACGGCTGGCGGGGGGCCAGCGCCGGCACCCTGGACCGCTTCCCGACCGAGTTCGCCCGCACCGACGGGGAACCCGCCCGGGTACTCGGACTGACCACCAGTTGGCGGAACCGGCCGGAGATCCTCGCGGTGGCGAACGCGCTCTCCACTCCGTTGCGGGCGGCCGGTGCCCAGGTGCCGGAGCTGCACGCGGCGCTCAGCGTCCGCGACCCGATCCCGCACCGCAGCGCGCGCGGCGTCGCCGCCGGCACCGTGCACTGCGCGTTGCTGGCGACGTACGCCGACGAGGCCGACTGGATCGCCGACAGTGTGCTGGCCGCCTGGCGGGGTGCGGCACGGATGCCGGGGGTGCTGCCCGAGCAGATTCCGGTGACCCGGCGCCCGACCACGGCGGTGCTGGTCCGGCTGCGCAGCCAGATCCCGGTGATCGCGGCGGCGCTGCGGGAGCGTGGCCTGCCGGTCGAGGTGGTGGGGCTGGGCGGACTGCTGGACACCCCGGAGATCCGCGACGTGGTGTGCACGCTGCGGGTGCTCGCCGACCCGACCGACGGTGCCGCGTTGTTGCGCCTGCTGACCGGTGCCCGGTGGCGGATCGGGCCACGGGATCTGGTCGCGCTGCACCGTCGGGCCAAGGCCATCGCGGCGGCCCGTCGCCAGCTCGCCGACGACGATACGGCCGAGATCATGCCGGACCGCCTGGACGAGGCGACGCTGATCGAGGCGTTGGCCGACCTCGGCCCGGCGCAGGCGTACTCGGCCGAGGGCTATCTGCGGCTGCGCGCGTACGCCCGGGAGTTGGGTCTGCTGCGGTATCGGCTGGACCAGTCGCTGCCGGAGCTGATCGCGGACGTGGAGCGGACCACTGGCCTGGACGTGGAGGTGGCGGTACGGGCCGGCGGCGAGGGCGCCGGTGACGCCGGCCTGGCGCGCAGTCACCTGGACGCGTTGGGTGACGTGGCCGCGCGGTTCAGCGGGGAGACGCCGGGCGCCACGCTCGCCGGTTTTCTGGCCTACCTGGCCGCCGCCGAGGACGAGGAGCGCGGCCTGGCGCCGGGCGAGGTGGAGGTGGTCGAGGGGGCGGTGCAGATCCTCACCGCGCACGCGGCCAAGGGGCTGGAGTGGGACGTCGTCTCGGTGGCCGGGCTGAGCCGGGGGGTGTGGCCGGGGCCGGTCCGCAACTCCGACCACTGGCTGGGCGGGCTGGGTGTGCTGCCGTTCCCGTTGCGCGGTGACGCGGACGGGCTGCCCGACCTGGCCCTGGCCGGTCTGGACGACCAGCGTGGCGTGGCCCGGGCGGTGGAGGACTTCACCGACGCCTGGCGGGCGCACGACGAGCGGGAGGAACGCCGGTTGGCGTACGTCGCGGTGACCCGCCCGCGTCGCCTGCTGCTCTGTTCCGGGCACTGGTGGGGTGAGGGCACCAAACGTCCGCGCGGACCGTCCGGGCTGCTGCGCGAGGTGCACGACGCCTGCCTGGACGCCGGGGCCGGTCACCTCGTGGACGAGTGGGCGCCCGAGCCGTCGCCGGACGCGGTGAACCCGACCACCGAGGTGGTGATCCGGGCCGAGTGGCCGGCCGACCCGCTGGGCGTACGCCGCTCCACGCTGACCGAGGCGGCGTCGCTGGTCCGGCGTCACCTGACCGACGACGTACCGGCCGCTCCGGAGGACGAGGCCCCGGATCCGGAGGTGGCCCGGTGGCGGCGGGAGGCCGATCTGCTGCTCGCCGAGCGGGCGGAGCTGAGCCGGCTGTCCGGTCCGATCGAGGTGACGCTGCCCGAGCACCTGTCGGTCACCCAACTGGTCGCGTTGCGTCGGGACCCGGCGGCACTGGCCCGGACGCTGCGCCGGCCGTTGCCGACCGAGCCGAACCCGTACGCCCGCCGGGGCACCGCCTTCCACGCCTGGCTGGAGCAGCGCTTCGGCGCGGACCGGCTGCTGGACACCGACGAGTTGCCGGGTGCGGCGGACGCCGACGCGGCGCCGGACGAGGCGCTGGCGGAGCTGCAACGGCGGTTCCTGGGCAGCGAGTGGGCGGACCGTACGCCGGTCGAGGTGGAGGTGCCGTTCGCGACGGTGATCGGCGGCGTGGTGGTCCGCGGCCGGATGGATGCCGTGTTCCGCCGCCCCGGCGACCGGTTCGACGTGGTCGACTGGAAGACCGGTGCCCAGCCCTCGGGCGCGGCGGCCGAGGTGGCCTCGGTGCAGTTGGCGGTCTACCGGTTGGCCTGGGCCGAGCTGGCCGGTGTCCCGGTCGACCGGGTCGGCGCGGCGTTCCACTACGTGCGGGACGGGGCGACCGTCCGTCCGGCGGACCTGCTCGACGTCAACGGCCTCACCACCCTGATCACCTCGCTGCCGGAAAACGAGCTGGACGGGTAGCGCGGGCCCGAATCCGTGGTACTGTGCCCGCGTTGCAGTTTTGGTTCCAGCTCTGTTTGCGCCTGGCGGATTGTGGCCCCAGGCGCTCTTTGTTATGTCCGGACCTCTCCGGGCGGGGCGACCAGCAGCGACAGAAGTTCCGGGAACCGCCCGGAACTCTCCACTCTTTCGACCCCGTAACAGGTGCGGGTTCGACGTTCCGTCAAGGAGACGAAACAAGCATGGCTATTGGCACCGTCAAGTGGTTCAACGCTGACAAGGGCTTCGGCTTCATCACCCCGGACGGCGGCGGCGCCGACGTCTTCGCCCACTTCTCGGCCATCCAGAGCTCCGGCTACCGCAGCCTGGACGAGAACCAGCGCGTGGAGTTCGAGGTCGTCCAGGGCCAGAAGGGCCCGCAGGCGGAGAACATCCGCCCGCTCTGATCTGCCGGGTTCGCCCGCGACGGCCGGGCCGCCTCCGCCACCCACTGGGACCGGAGGCGGCCCGGCCGTCCGCATTTCGGACGGCCGGTTTGGTGGAACCCTGAGTCGGTAATCAGCCGTCCTACCGTCGGGTGGACGACTGTCACCACCTCCCGGCTGGGGAACGCTGGGCGCGGGGGGATGAGCCGGGGGGATCGGCTCAGCTCGGGGAGGAACGACCATGGTGGGTTCGGCGGCGGTGCGGGAACTACTCCTGGTGGTCGCGGTGGCGGCCGCCGGACTGCTGCTGGCCACGGCCGTGGCGTTCGCTCCCTGGCCCGCCACGCCGGGTGGGGCGGCCCCATCCGGTCTGGTGGACCTGCACGGGCCGGCCGCCACCGCGCGGCCGGGCAGCACCGCCGGTTGAGCCGGCGATGAAAGGAAGGGTTCCTTCCTAACGCCTCCGGTATAGCAGGGGTCCCCGGCTAACACCTGCCGCCCTTACCCGCCTCCCCGGCTCGGCGGAGGCGTTAGGGTCGGATCCGTGCCGACGCGCAGAGCGAGAATCCCAGCCGCGAACCACCCCGTCGAGCGGTTCACCCTCGACAACGGCCTGCGGGTGGTCCTGACCCCCGACCGCAGTGCACCGGTGATCGGCGTGGCGGTGGTCTACGACGTGGGCATACGGTCCGAGCCCGAGGGACGGACCGGTTTCGCGCACCTCTTCGAGCACCTGATGTTCCAGGGCTCGGAGAACCTGGAGAAGCTCGCCCATTTCCGGCACGTCCAGGGTGCCGGTGGCACCTTCAACGGCTCCACCCACCTGGACTACACCGACTACTACGAGACCTTGCCGAGCAACGCCCTGGAACGGGCGCTGTTCCTGGAGGCCGACCGGATGCGCGGCCCTCGGCTGACCGAGGAGAACCTGCGTAACCAGGTGGACGTGGTCAAGGAGGAGATCCGGGTCAACGTGCTCAACCGGCCGTACGGCGGGTTCCCCTGGTTGACCCTGCCGCCGGTCATGTTCGACACCTTCCCGAACGCGCACGACGGGTACGGCTCCTTCGACGACCTGGAGTCCGCCACCGTCGCCGACGCGGCCGACTTCTTTCGGCGCTACTACGCCAGCGGCAACGCCGTGCTCGCGGTCAGCGGCGACATCGACACCGCCGAGGCCGTCGAGCTGATCGAACGACACTTCGGCGACGTACCGGCCCGTCCGGCGCCGGACCGGCCGGACTTCGCCGAGCCGGAGCCGACCGCCGAGCGGCGCACCGCGTACGAGGACAAGCTGGCCCCGCTGCCGGCGGTGGCCTCCGGCTGGCGGGTGCCCGACCCGATCGGGAACTTCGCCGACTACCTGCCGTTCGTGGTGCTGGCCGAGGTGCTCACCGACGGCGACGCCTCCCGACTGGTCGAGCGGCTGGTGCACCGCGACCGCACAGTCACCAGCATCGGCGGCTACCTGGGCTTCATGGGCGACCCGTTCGACGTCCGCGACCCGACCGCCCTGCTGATCCAGTCCCACCTGCCGCCCGGCGGCGACGTCGACAAGGTGCTGCGCACCGTCGACGAGGAGCTGGACCGGGTCGCCACGGACGGCCTCACCGAGGGCGAGCTGGCCCGTACCCAGGCCCGGATGGCCACCCACCTGCTGCGCGACACGGACGCGGTGTTGTCCCGCGCGCTGCGGATGGCGGTGCTGGAGCAGCAGCGCGGTGAACCCGGCCTGCTCGGCGAGCTGCCCCGGCTGGTCGGTGAGGTCACCGACGAGCAGGTCCGCGCCGCCGCGGCCACCCTGCGGCCGGAGCGCCGCGCGTCCGTCGAGGTGATCGCGAAAGGTGGCCGTTCATGAGCACGAGCACCCCCACGCGAACGCTGCCACCGCTCGGCCCGACCCGCCGACTCAAGCTGCCCCGGCAGGCCGAACGCACGCTCGACAACGGGCTCACCGTGATCGTGGTACGCCGTCCGGCGGTGCCGCTGGTGGAACTGCGTCTCTGGATGCCGTTCGTCCGTGCCCACCTGGCCCGGGGGCACCTGCTGGCGCAGACCCTGCTCTCCGGCACCGAGACGATGAGCAGCGTGCAGATCGCCGCCGAACTCCAGCGGATCGGCGGCGGGCTCTCCGCCGGGCTGGACCCGGACCGGCTGATGCTCTCCGGCACCGCTCTGGCCACCGGGCTGGACCGGATGCTGGAGATCCTCGCCGACGTGGTCACCGGCGCCAACTACCCGGCCGAGTGGGTCGGCGTCGAGCGGGACCGGCTGGTGGACGGGATCCAGGTGGCCCGCAGCCAACCCGCCCACCTGGCCCGGACCGCGCTGCTGCGGCGGATCTTCGGCCGGCACCCGTACGCGGTCCAGACCCCGGAGCCCGAGCAGGTCCGCGCGGTCCGTCCGGCCGCCCTGCGCACGCTGCACACCCAGCGGGTCCGACCCGCTGGCGCGGTGCTGGTGCTGGTCGGCGACGTACGGCCGGAGCGGGCGTTGGACGCCGCCGAGAAGGCGCTCGCCGGTTGGCAGGGCGGCGAGCACGCGGCCGAGGTGCCGCCGGTCCCGCCGCTGGAACCCGGCCCGCTGCTGCTGGTCGACCGGCCCGGTTCGGTGCAGTCGTCGATGCGGATGGCGTTGCCGGCGGTGCCACGTACCCATCCGGACCACGCCGCGCTGCAACTGGCCAACCTGATCTTCGGCGGCTACTTCTCCTCGCGCTGGGTGGAGAACATCCGTGAGGACAAGGGCTACACGTACGGTCCGCACTCGATGGTCGAGCACTCGGTCGGCGGTTCGGTGCTGCTGGCCGCCGCCGAGGTGGCCACCGAGGTGACCGCACCGGCGCTGCTGGAGACCACGTACGAGCTGGGCCGGCTGGCCACCGTGCCACCCGGCCAGGAGGAGTTGGACCAGGCCCGCCAGTACGCCCTCGGCACGCTCCAGCTCGGCATCGCCACCCAGGCGGGCCTGGCGTCGTTCGTCAGCGCGTACGCCGGGAGCGGGCTGCGGCTGGACTTCCTCTCCGAGCACGCGGCCCGGCTGGCGAAGGCGAGCGTCGACGACGTCTTCGAGGCGGCGGCCCGCTACCTCGCCCCGTCCCGCGCGGTCACGGTCGTGCTCGGTGACGCCGCACGCATCGAGCCCTCGCTGTCCACGCTGACCCCGGTCCAGACCACACCGGCGACACCGTGAGCGGGCCCACCGGCACGGCGTTGCCGTCGGACGGCTGGGGACAGCCGGTCGACTGGGTACTACAGGGGGAGGCGGCCCCGCCGCTGGCCCGCTCGACGCTGGACCGGGCGGCGCATCGGCGTACCGATCCGCAGTGGTTGGCGGCGGCCTGGTCCGGCGCGCGGGTGCTGGTGCTCGACGTGGAGGCCGGCGGCCGGGCGCTGGTGCGGACCGACACCCCGGTGCCGGAACTGGTCCTGGTGGCGGCGGACGACCTGCCCTCGACGCTGGCCGCCGACGCGGTGTTCCTCGGCGTGGAACCGGACGGGGTGCCGGTCTTCTGCGTGCACACCGCGCTGACCGTGCGCCCGGACACCCGGTCGGCTCACCTGCGGGGTGTCGGGCATCTGCTCAACGACCGGGACGCCGGGCTGTTCACCACGGCGCTGGCGCTGACCAACTGGCATCTGCGGCACCTCTATCACCCGGTCACCGGCGCACCGACCCGCACCGACGAGGCGGGGTGGTCCCGGGTGGACGGCTCCGGTGAGCGGGTGTGGCCGCGTACCGACCCGGCCATGATCGTGCTGGTGCACGACGGTGTCGACGGTCTCGACGGGCGCTGCCTGCTGGGCAACAACGCCGCCTGGCCCAGCCCGAAGGGGCAGCGCCGGTTCTCCTGTCTGGCCGGGTACGTCGAGCCGGGCGAGTCGGCCGAGGCCACCGTGCTGCGGGAGGTACGCGAGGAGGTCGGCGTGCCGGTCCGCGAGATCACGTACGCGGGCAGCCAGGCGTGGCCGTTCCCGGGCTCGCTGATGCTCGGCTTCCTAGCCACCGCCGACCCGGAGCACCCGGTCCGGCCCGATCCGGCCGAGATCGCGCAGGCCCGCTGGTTCACCCGGCAGGAGATCGGTGCCGCGCTCGCCGGCCGGGAGGTGGACGCCGGAGGCGACCGACTGCTGCTGCCCCCACCGTCGTCGATCGCGCTGTTCCTGATCCATCGCTGGTTCGACGGCCACTGCTGAGATGTAAGGAAGGGTCCCCTGCTAACGCCTGGTGTATAGCAGGGGACCCTTCCTTACCTCCACGCCGAGCACGGCGGCGGGTGCGCCTGGTGCGCGCCGGGGTGCGGGGAGTGCGGCCCCGACCCGTGGCCGTCGTTGCCGCGGCGGCCACGGGCCGGGGACACGGGCCGTCGTGGTCGGCTGGGTGAGGAACACGGCGGGGGAGCCGGTCGACCACGACGGACGTGGGGAGGTCAGGTGTCGGGCGGACCCGGGCGGGCCCGCCGGTGCCCCGGGTCGTCCAACGGCAACACCTTGACCCGTTGCTTACCGGAGCGCACGGCGCCGACGGTGGCGATGGCGCGGGCGAGGTGCAGGGCGGCGTCGCGGTCCTCGGCGTGCACGACCTGGCGACGCGGCTCGGGCCGGGTGGTCTCGTCCCGCAGCCGGTGACCGCCGGCCCAGGCGGCCGTGATGTCGGTGTCGACGACGGCGCGGATGTCGGTGCGAACGATCAGGAACCGCATGTGGGTCTCCGATGTGCCGCGACGGGTGGAACCGTGGAAGTTCCACGTCACTACCCGGCCATCGTACGCCCGGTCCGCATCTCAGCAAGTGAAACGCGGCGATTGATTTCAGCCCCGTCCGATCATCCGATGCCTGCTCACCGGGGTGGTCGGGACGGATGGCAGTGGAGGGTCGGGGTGGACGACGACGGGGCCGCCGGTGGTGTGCCGACGGCCCCGCGAGACGTGCCCGAACTAGTTCAGGTCGAACTGCCCGTTCTTGGCACCGGAGATGAAGCCCAGCCATCCGGCCCGGTTGAACAGCAGGACCGGGCCACCCCGGTCCTTGCTGTCGCGCAGCGCCACCGCGGCGGGGCCGGTGCCCAGCGGTGCGACCTCCACGCAGTTGGAGGTCTGGCTGCGCGTGCTGGTACGCCAGGGGGCGTGCGCGAGCTGGGCGAGGACGGACGGCGTGGTGCGAATGTCGTTCATGGTTGAGCTCCTGACGTGAACCGATGGATCGAGTGGGGACGCACGTGCCGAGCGCGGTCCCCTCCTCGGTCACCGCTCCGTCAGGCTCCCGGAGGAACCACGGCGTTGGGCCGGCGCCGTTGCCGATCCGTTGGCCACAATGGACGATGCCCCCGGACCGGTCAGCCGTTCCGACGACTTGACCAGCCAGGAGTGGGTATCCGTTGCGTCAAGTGCCGCCGTACGTAGCCACTCGAACACCACTTTATAGTGATTTAGGGTGATTACGTCGGTCGACATGACGTCGGTGAAGCCACCTTCGATGGCGAGCGTCTCCGGATCGAGTGGATCGGCGAACCGATAGACCGAGAACGCGGTCGGTGGGAGGTACCACTGCCCGATCGGCGTGTCCCTGGGCAGGACGTGCAGCGTGACGTTGGGCAGCATGGCCAGCTCGCAGAGCTGCTCCAACTGCTCCCGGAGCACCTCGGGCGGCCCGGCCCGGTGCCCGAGCGCCGCCTCCTCCAACACCGCCGTGTACTGGGGCGCGTCGTGTTCCCGGGTGAGCAGCCGCTGCCGGGCCTGCCGGGCCTTGACCTGCGTCTCGGTCTCCTCCTCGGCCTCCGGATCGCCGGCCTCCCGGCCGACCTGGTACGCCGAGGAGAGCCGGACCCGGGCGTACCCCGGGGTCTGCAGCAACCCCGGCACCAGCACCGGGTTGTACTCGGAGATCTCGACGCAGCCCGCCTCCAACTCGGCGAAGCCGCGTTGCTGCTGCGTCATCGCCGGATAGTTCTTGAGCCAGCCGCGCATGTCGCCGGCCTCGTCGGTGATGCCGAGCAGCTCCGCCCGCCGTGCCTCGTCGGCGTCGTACAGGTCGAGCAGGTCCCGGACGTCCTGCGGGTCGGGCCGGCTGCGGCCGTTCTCCAGTCGGGACAGCTTCGACGCGGAGGCCCAGCCGACACGCTCGATGACCTGGTCGCCGGTGAGCCCGGCGGCCTCGCGCAACTGGCGTAGTTCGCGGCCGAGCCGCTGCCGACGCAGGATCGGACTGGGTGCGGCAGGAGGCACGGTGTCCTCTTTTCCGTCGACCGCCGCAGACGCGACGGTAACTGTATGAAATTCGCCCCCCACGGCCAGTATGGACGTCGCGACCGGCGCCGGAGGTACCGGCGGGGGCGTGTCATGAGAAATACGGACACCCGACACACCGGAACGAGACCGCCGTCATCTGCGTCCCCGCCCCGGACGGGTTCCCGACCGCGCCCGAGTCGCGCCACCCCCGGAGGGATCAATGCGAACCGTCCTGAGTCGCCCGGACTTCCGCCTGCTGTTCGGCGGACTGCTGGCCAGCATGACCGCAGAGTCGATCCTGCTGCTGGCACTCGCCATCTGGGTGAAGGACCTCACCGGATCGGACGGCCTCGCCGGTGCCACCATCTTCGTCATCCTCGCGCCGAGGACCCTCGCGCCGCTGGTCGGCTGGTTCGTCGACCGGTATCCCCGGAAGCCCTTCTTCGTGGTCACCAACGTCGCCATGGCGTTGCTGCTCACCCCGCTGTTCGCGGTGCGGGACGCGGACGACATGTGGATCATCTATGCGGTGGCCGCGCTCTACGGCCTGTCGAACCTCACCGTCGGCGCGGTGCTCAGTCGGCTGATCCAGGAGATGGTCCCGTCCGACCTGCTCGGTGAGGCCAACGGCGCGTTGCAGACCGTGCGGCAGGGTCTGCGGCTGGTCGGCCCGCTGGCCGGCGCCGGCCTGTACGCGGTGCGTGGCGGCTGGGTACTGGCCGCGGTCGGGATGGCCGGATTCCTGGTCGCCGCCGCCGTGGTCGGCACGCTCCGGGTGGCCGAGTCGCCTGCCCGGCCGACCGATCGGCTCGCGGACCGCCCGGCCGACGGCACCACCCGGGTACGGCGGCTCTCCGCCGAACTGGTCGCCGGACTGCGGCACCTCGCCGGCGAGCCGGCGTTGCGGCGGGCGGTGCTCGGCTACGGCCTCGGCTCGCTGGTGATGGGCTTCACCGAGTCGCTGATCTTCGCGTACGTGGACTCGGGGCTCGGACGGGACGCCGCGTTCGTCGGCGTACTGGTCACCGTGCAGGGCATCGGCGGACTGGTCGGCGGGTTGTGCTCGGCGGCCGTCCTACGGCGACTCGGTGAGCTGGGCACCCTCGCCGCCGGAGTGGCGTTCTTCGGCCCGGCGGCACTGGCGCTGGCGTACCCGAACCTGTGGCTCGGCTTCACCGCGATGCTGCTGGCCGGGGTGTCCCTGCCGCTGACCCTGGTCGGCCTGCACACGCTGATCCAGCGGCGGACCCCGCCCGAGCTGATCGGCCGGGTCGCGGCGGCCTCGGAGGCGGTGATCCGGTGCCCGCAGGCGATCTCCGTCGGCGTGGGCGCGCTGATCGTCGGGGTGCTCGACTACCGGGCCGTCTTCGTGTCGATCGGCCTGGCCACCCTGCTGGCCGGTGGCTACCTCTGGACCGGGCGTCGGCTGAGCCCGCCGGCCGGACCGGCGGCGCGTACCCGGGTGCCGGCACCGCGCCCGGCCGCCGAGGACCGGAACCCGGCGCCGGTCGGGACGCTGAGCGGCCGGGGCGGTCGCTGACCACGACGCGGCGGCCGGTCCCGATCGGGACCGGCCGCCGCGGGTACGTCCGTGGTCAGACGGTGATGCTCGCCAGGTGCTGCTTGACCTGGTTGATCGACGGGTTCGTCAGCGCGCTGTCGTCGGCGAAACGCAGGGTGGGCACGGTCTGGTTGCCACCGTTGACCCCCATCACGAACTCCGCCGCCGCCGGATCCTGCTCGATGTCGACCACCTGGTAGGCGATCCCCTCCCGGTCGAGCTGCGACTTCAGCCGGTGGCAGTAGCCGCACCAGGGAGTGGAGTACATGGTCAGCATGGTGAGATCCTCCAACGTCATGCGCGCCTGCTCGCGCAGATCAGCACAGGCTAACCGCTGCAACGTCCGAGCGAGCTGCGACAATTCCCCGCTGTGGTGGTTAACTCCGCGTCCGAACGCGTGCTGACCGGGCTCGACCCGGAACAACGCTCGGCCGTGACCGCCTCGGCCGGTCCGGTCTGCGTACTCGCCGGGGCGGGCACCGGCAAGACCCGGGCGGTCACCTCGCGGATCGCGCACCGGGCGTTGACCGGGGAGATCTCCGCCCGGCACGTGCTCGCCGTCACCTTCACCGCCCGCGCCGCCGCCGAGCTGCGCCACCGGCTCGCCGCGCTCGGGGTGGCCGGCGTACAGGCCCGGACCTTCCACGCCGCCGCACTGCGTCAGGTGCGCTACTTCGCGCCCCGGCTGCTGGGTGGTCGGGCCATGCCCGAACTGCTGGACAGCAAGGTGCGCCTGGTCACCCTCGCCGCGGCCCGGGCCGGCCTGCGGACCGACCGGACCGCAGCGAGGGACCTCGCCGGTGAGATCGAGTGGGCCAAGTCGTCGCTGGTCGAGCCGGGGGAGTACGTGGTGGCGGCGGCGAAGGCGCTGCGCGAGACGCCGCACGAGCCGGCCAAGGTCGCCGAGGTGTTCGCCGCGTACGAGAAGCTCAAGCGCAGCGGTGGTGTGATCGACTTCGAGGACGTGCTCCGCGCCGCGGTCTGGGGGATCGAGGAGCACCCGGACGTCGCCGAGCAGGTACGCAACCAGTACCGGCACCTCGTCGTCGACGAGTACCAGGACGTCAACCCGTTGCAGCAGCGGCTGCTGGACGCCTGGCTCGGCGGCCGGGACGACGTGACCGTGGTCGGCGACGCCAGCCAGACGATCTACTCGTTCACCGGGGCGACGTCGTCGTACCTGGTCGACTTCCCGCGTCGCCACCGGGGCGCCACGGTGGTCCGGCTGGTCCGTGACTACCGGTCCACCCCGCAGGTGGTCGGGCTCGCCAACGCGGTCATCTCGCAGGCCCGGGGCACCGAGGCGCGGCTGCGTCTGGAGCTGGTGGGCCAGCGTCCGCCCGGCCCGGAGCCGGAGCGGCGCATCTTCACCGACGAGCCGGCCGAGGCCGCCGCGGTCGCCGCCCGCTGCCGTGCGCTTGTCGACGCCGGCACCCCGGCGCGCGAGATCGCCGTGCTGTTCCGCACTAACGCGCAGTCCGAGGCGTACGAGAAGGCGCTGGCCGAGGCGGGCGTGCCGTACCTGGTCCAGGGGGCCGAGCGGTTCTTCGAGCGGACCGAGGTGCGGCAGGCGATGGTGGCGCTGCGCGCGGCCACCCGGTCGATCCCCGGCGAGACGCCGCTGCCGGTGGCGGTGGTCGAGGCGCTCGCCGCCGTCGGGTGGGCACCCGACGCGCCCCCGCCCGGTGGGGCCGCCCGCGAGCGGTGGGAGGCGCTGGCCGCGCTGGTCCAGCTCGCCGAGGAGTACGCGGCCACCCCCGACCTGATGCCGCTCGGGGTGGCCGCCACGGTCGAGCGCCCGGTCACCCTCGCCGACTTCGCCGACGAACTGGCCCGGCGGGCGGCCCAGCAGCACGTACCCACGGTGGAGGGGGTAACCCTGGCCTCGCTGCACTCCGCGAAGGGCCTGGAGTGGGACGCCGTCTTCCTGGTCGGGCTGGCCGAGGGCACCCTGCCCACCACCTACGCGCGCACCACGGAGCAGGTCGAGGAGGAGCGCCGGCTGCTGTACGTCGGCATCACCCGGGCTCGCCAGTGGCTCTGGCTGTCGTACGCCTCGGCACGCTCCCCGGGCGGGCGGGCCCGGCGGCCGTGCCGGTTCCTGCCCCAACTGGCCCCGGGCGGGACGGAACGGGCGACCTCGGGCGGCCCGGCGCGCGGTGCGCAGCGGCGGGCGGCCACCCGGATCGTCTCCTGCCGGATCTGCGGCACCACCCTTTTCGCCGGACCGGACCGGAAGCTGGGCCGCTGCGCCACCTGCCCGTCCGACATCGACGACGAGCTGCACGAGCGGCTGAGCGAGTGGCGCTCCCGGGTGGCCGGGGCCCAGCGGGTGCCCGCCTACGTGGTCTTCACCGACGCGACGCTCGTCGCGCTCGCCGAGCGGCGCCCGACCCGGCCCGAGGAACTGGTCGCGATCGCCGGCATCGGCCCGCGCAAACTCGGCCTGTACGGGGAGGCCGTACTGGCGCTGGTCGGGGGTGCGGCGGTCGATGAGATCTGCCCTCAGAAAACTTTCTGAATCTGACCGTTAATTCGTTTGCCCTCGCCCCACCGACCGTCATAGCCTCAGGACACACCTCGCGAGGGGGCCCTGTTCGGGCTGCTCACGGGGTATCTGTTCCGAGTCGATCTCGAGTGAAGGTAGGGAGGTGGCACCGATGGAGAGCTACGTCAACCAGCGTCCGACGGCGCTGCCCGTTGCCGTCGCTCCGCTGTCGGCTGCCCTGATCTCCGTCGTTCCGGCGACGGAAGTTCGGGCGACCGTCGTCGCCACCCGACCGTGGGCTCCGCAGGCGCACCGGGTCGAGGTTCAGGCCGAGCTGATCCTCGCACCGAAGCCGAACGGGATCCAGGGGACCAGTGGCTTCACGGGCAAGGGCGTCGATGGCGCCACCAAGCGGATGGACGTCCGCGGTGTTCCACCTCGAGGTAGACCGGTCTGACCAACAGACCACCGGCTCACCTCGAGGCCGCGGAACCCGCATACCGGGATCCGCGGCCTCAGTTTTTTGCACCGCCGAAGTACGTCGGAACAGCGATCCACGAGATCGAAGTGTGAGAGAGAGGTGACCGGGCGATGAGTCTGGCGTTGGCCCCGCTCGACCTGAGCGTCGAGCTGGAGGCGAACCTGCCCTGCCGGAAGCTCGACCCCGACCTGTGGTTCTCCGACTCGCCCACCGAGCTGGAACTGGCCAAGTCGCTCTGCGGGGACTGCCCGCTGCGCGTCGAGTGCCTGGCCGGTGCGGTCGAGCGGGCCGAGCCCTGGGGCGTCTGGGGCGGCGAGATCTTCGAGCGTGGCGCGGTCGTCCCGCGCAAGCGGCCCCGTGGTCGCCCGCGCAAGGAGGACATCGCCCGTGACGCCGCCCTGCGGGTCGAGGCCGAGGCGCGACTGGCTGCCGACGGGCTCGCCCCGTCGCGCAACGCGGTCCGGCTGGCTGCCTGACATGTTCCCGAACCGGACCAACCCCGCCGGCAGCGTGCCGGCCGAGAGAGAGCTGACCACGATGTTGTACCTGCCGAACGGAACCACCGACATGTACCTACTCCACGAAGCGTTGTCGAAGGTGCGAATGTTGCGGCCTCAGGCCGGTCGCACCACCACGAGCACTGAGGCAACCCGATCCGCCCGTACCGTCGCCATGACCGGCCGTGCCCGGTCGGCTCGCGAGTTGGGCGTTCTGTAGGACCGACACCGCAAACGGCGGGCGGGGACCTGAGGTCCCCGCCCGCCGTCGTCGTGTGGTGGGGCGGTGCTCAGCCGACCGGAGCGAAACCGGGCAGCCAACGTTCCAGGATGCCCCGGTAGGGTGCCTTGGCCTCCAACTGGCACAGCACCCCGATGGAGCCGAGCGTCACCCGGTGGATGAGCAGGTACGACGGCGGCAGGTTGAGGTGTCGGCTGAATTGGTACGCAGGTGAGCGCGGGTTGGCCAGCCGGGTCGCCTCGGCACGCAGCCAGGCCCGGGAGAACCGGAACTCCTCGGCGGCGATCGGTTCCAGCATCGGCCGCAGGAACTCCAGCAGCGCGTGGGCGTCGATCGGGTCGTCGGTGCTGAGGAAGCCCTCCGAGCGCAGGCCCGCCTCCACGCCGTCGGCGTCGCCGCGCAGGGCCAGGGCGGCGATGCGGCCGATCGGTTCCGGCGTACCCTCCGGCATCCGGGCCACCGCGCCGAAGTCGATCACCCCGAGCCGGCCGTCCGCCAGCAGCCGGAAGTTGCCCGGGTGCGGGTCGGCGTGCAGCAGCCCGGCCCGCGCCGGTGCGGACAGGTGCAGCGTGGCCATCAGCAGGCCGGCCCGGTCACGTTGCTCCTCGCTGCCCTCCCGGATGATGTCCGACAGCGGTGTGCCCTCCACCCACTCGGTGACCAGCACCCGGGGTGAGGCGGAGAAGACCGTCGGGACGTAGATCTCGGGATCGTCCTCGTAGGCGGCGGCGAAGGCACGCTGCGACTCCGCCTCCAACTCGTAGTCCAACTCCTCGGTGATGCGTTCGCGTAGCTCGGCGAGGAGCGGTTTGACGTCCAGCCCGGGCTGGATGGCCCGGAACATGGTGCTCAGCCGGGAGAGCTGCTTGAGGTCGGCGAGCAGGGCGTCACCGGCGCCCGGATACTGGATCTTGACGGCGGCGTCGCGGCCGGTGCCGTCCGGCATCCGCCACACGGCCCGGTGCACCTGCCCGATGCTGGCCGCGGCGGCGGGGGAGTCGTCGAAGGTGACGAAGCGCTCCCGCCAGGCCGGACCCAACTGCTCGGCGAGGACCTTGTGCACGCTGGCGGCGGGCAGCGGCGGCGCGGCCTCCTGAAGCTTGGTCAGGGCCTGCCGGTACGGGGCGGCGACTTCCTCGGGCAGGGCCGCCTCGAAGACCGACAACGCCTGGCCGAACTTCATCGCCCCGCCCTTGAGCTGGCCCAGGACGCTGAAGAGCTGCTCGGCGGTGCGTTGCTGGATCTCGGCGGAGATCACGTCGGAGGCGAGCCCGGTGACACGCTTTCCCATGCCGAGGACGGTCCGCCCGGCGAAGCCGAGCGGCAGTGCGGCGAGCTTGGCGGTGCGGGACACGGCCCGGCGCGGGATGTCGGTCACGAGGTCATTGTTACCGACTCGGCGGGCCCGCTGCTGCTCTGCGCCCGGGCTGGCGTTCATCTTCGGTGTACGCACCACACCGGCAGCGGGGGTGCGGCGGCCAGTGCCGGCGGCGGGTGACGCCCGCCGGGCCGATCTCCACCGCCCCGCCGAGCGTCTCCGGCGTGCCGCCGTCGAGCTGCGCCAGCGCCTCGCCGACCGTGTAGGCGGTGGCCGCCAGGACCGTGCCGGTGGCACACGTCGGGGTGGCGGGCGTGTGGGCGATCTGGGCGGCGAGGGCCGGCCAGTACGGGTCCCGGTCGGCGCGGTGCAGGTCGAGGCAGCGCAGGCAGGGGCCGGTCGGCGGCCGGACCAGTGGCCCGATGACCGGTACGCCCTCCCGGACGTCGACCAGCAGGTGCGGCTGCCGGCGCTGGGCGTGACCGGCGGCCACCAGGGCGGCCGGTCGGTCGAGGCCGAGCTGGATCACCAGGTCGGGCCGGGTCCGGCGCAGTGGTTCGGTGGCGGTGCCGGGTGCGGCGCGCGTCACGGTCGCCCGGACGGCCGCGTCGAGCGGACGCCCGAGGTCACTGGCGGGGATACCGCTGGCGACCAGGTCGACGGGGCGTACCGGGCCGGTGAGGTCGGGCTGGACGTGCCCGACACCGGCTTGGGCCAGGGCCAGGGTGACGGCGGCGCCGAGTGGCCCGGGGCCGGTGACCGCCACCCGGGCGGACAGGCGACGTCGGAGCACCTGCGCGGGGGTGCCGGGCAGCCGGTCGGCGACCAGGGCCAGCGCGCCGGCCTCCGCGGCGAGCCGGCTCCGACGGGGCTCGGCGAGATCCCGGGGCACCAGCGTGTGCGCCGGCACCACCAGCCCGGCCTCGCGCAGTGCGTCGAGCAGGGCACGGGCGTGCTCCGGCCGGCCGCCCGTGCCGGTCAGCACCTGCCGCTCGCTGCGCGTGCCGTCGAGCAGGTCGAGGAGCCGGACCGCCCCGGGATCGGCGAACTCGACCAGGACGGCACGCTCCGGTGCCAGCCCGAGCTGGAGGGTGTGCCGGTCGCGCCAGAGTCGGCTGAGGCCGGGCAACAGGGTGGGACGGGGCGACGGCGGGTGCTCCGTGATCGGCGGCATGGGTACGAACAGTGACCGATTCCCTGCTGTCCGTCGATCGTTGTCCACAGGTGGCCACCCGCAGATCCAGGGCTGTCCACAGGATTTGGCGAGTTTTCCACAACTCGCCGGTAACCCTGTCGGCGGCCCGACAGTGAGCGGGAACGCCGCGAGGGGGTGGCCGGCGGCCACCCCCTCGCGCGGACGCGAACGTCAGACCTTCGCCTTGCCCAGGATGCGGTTCACTGTTGTGCCACACACCGGACACTTGCCCTTGGCCATGTTCATACCGGTCTTCGAGACCTCGACGCGGCCCTCGAAATCCCGCTTCTCCTTGCACTTGACGCAGTAACCGTTGTAGGTCTGGGCCTGGTCGGCCACGGTGTGCCTCCTCGTCTCGTCCGCCGGGTCGATGCCGGTCCGGCGGTTCTCCCGGCGGCGGGCGCCTGCGACGTCCGACACCGGGTCTTCTCCGTGGTCATCCACATGACCACCGGTTGGCGGACCCTACCCAGGTGAGGGCGGTTCCATGTCAGCTGCGCGTTGCCACTGTGAGCAAGGCGACGTCGAGAGTGTGCACGCCGAATTGGGCCAGATCAGTCCTTTTGGCGGGGACACGCCGACTAGAGGTCGCTAAATCCGCTGGTAGGGCCCGCACGACCGAAGATCGGGACCCGACTGGCGGGGTCGGACGATGATCACTTACCGTGGAGCGTGTCGGTGCGGTGACACCTCACCGACCATCACGATGGGTGATCGTGACGCCTCACGGGCCTCCGGCCAGAAATTTTTCGGGACTCCTGGCGACCAATCCCCATTTTCCGGGCGCGTGTCGGGGGGTTGACCCTTGCGGACCCCTGGTCACAACGCATTAGCTTGCCAACGTGACAGCAAACCGAGGCTGCGCGGTCCACTGATGGCGGGGGCGCGGAAGCCTGTCGTCGAGGTACGGCGCAGCCAGCGTCGGCGACGTACGGTGTCCGCCTACCGCGACGGTGAGCGGGTCGTCGTCCTCATACCCGACCAGTTCTCCCGGGCCGAGGAGAGCGAGTGGGTCGACCGGATGCTCGCCCGGCTCGCCGCCCGTGAGGGGCGTCTCACCCGCTCCGACGCCGAGCTGCTGGAACGGGCCGGCCGGCTGATCAAGCTGTACCTGACCGAGTACGGCGACCAGGCGGTGCCGGCCAGCGTCCGGTGGGTGAGCAACCAGAACGGCCGATGGGGCTCCTGCACCCCGGCGGACCGCTCGATCCGGCTCTCCCACCGACTCCAGGAGATGCCGGATTGGGTGATCGACTACGTGCTGCTGCACGAACTCGTCCACCTCATCGTGGCCAGCCACAATGCGCAGTTCTGGGCGTTGGTCGGCCGGTACCCGAAGACCGAACGCGCCCGGGGCTACCTGGAGGGTGTCGCGGCGGTGGGCGGCACGCCCTGAGCGGTCGTCCACCCCGGCGGTAGGGTCGTAGGATGGCCCGACGTGTGGTGGTGGCGCTGCTCGCCCCGGTCGCCTGGACGCCGCCCGGCATCGACCCGGCGGACTGGCGTCGCGCGCTCGCCGAGGACGTGGTGGACCTGCTCGCCATGCTCAACGAGGTCGACACGGCGGTGGCGGCCACCCCGGCGGACCGCCGGCTGGCCGACGAGGTGATCTGGCCCGGCACGACCGTGTACGAGGTGCCCGAGCCGACCCCCAACGCCGTCTTCGCCGCCCTCACCGCCTCGGGCGACGGCTACGAGCAGGCGGCGGTGGTCGCCGGGGACGCCCCCGACCTGCCCGGACTCACCGTCGGCAAGCTCCTTCGCCCGTTGACCAGCCGGCCGGTGGCGCTCGCCCCGGTCGAGGGCGGCGTGCCGGGACTGCTCGGTGCGGCGGTCCGGCTGCCCGTACCCTCCTGGCTGCCGGCACTGGACCTGGACAGCGCCGTGCCCGCGGCCGTACGCGCGGCGGCGCCCGAGCCGGGCGACCTCGCGGTCACCCCGTCCTGGCACCGGCTCCGCGGCCCGGCCGACCTGGCCCGGCTCGACCTCGCGCTGGACGGCTGGGAGCACACCCGCGCCCTGCTCTCCGGCGCCGACCGGTCCGGCTGACGCCGGACCGGCGGGTGCGGCGGGATCAGGAGCGGCGGTCGTCGCCCTCGGTGTCGTCGGGGCGCTCCGGGCCCTTGCCCTCGACCTCGCCCGGGATCTTCTCCTCCGGGCCGCCCGGGGCGGAGAAGTCGAACTTGTCCAGCTCGGACATTAGGTCCACGTCGGCCATGGCGAAGGCCACCGGGTCGGCGAAGTCGTCGTCGGAGGGGAGCAGGTCGGGGTGGCCCCAGAGGGCGTCCCGCCCGGCGATGCCCCGGTGTTCGGTGAGCGCCGCCCAGAGCGCGGCGGCCTCGCGCAGCCGACGGGGACGCAGCTCCAGCCCGACCAGGGCGGCGAACGTCTGCTCGGCCGGTCCACCGGCCGCCCGACGGCGACGGAACGCCTCACCGAGCGCGACCACGTTCGGCAGCCGGCCGTCGGCGGCACCGTCCACCACGTGGCAGACCCAGCCCTCGACCAGGGCGAGAGCGGTCTCCAGGCGAGCCAGTGACGCCTTCTGCGCCGGGCTGTCCTCCGGCGTGAAGATGCCCTCCAGGGCGATCGCCTGCATCGACTCCGGGTCGGTCGGGTCGACCCGACCCATCGCCTCCTCGATCGCCTCCCGGTTGACCCGGATCCCGGCCGCGTACGTCTCGACGGCGGTGAGCACGTGTCCGCGCAACCACGGCACGTGCTCGAAGAGGCGCTGGTGGGCCGCCTCGCGCAGGGCGACGTAGAGGCGTACCTCGTCCTCGGGCAGCTCCAGACCCTCGCCGTAGCCCCGGATGTTGGCCGGGATCAGCGCGGCGGTCCCGGCCGGGCCGAGCGGCAGGCCGATGTCACCGACGGAGAGCACCTCCGCGGCCAACGACCCGAGCGCCTGGCCGAGCTGACCGCCGAAGAGGGCGCCGCCGAGGGTGGCCACCATCGACTGCATCGGGCCGAGCTGGGCGCGCGCCTCCGGCGGCACCAGGTCGCCCATCGCGCCGACCATCCGGCTGGCCACCGGGTCGCAGAGCTTGCGCCAGACGTCCAGCGTCTTGAAGATCCACTCGTTGCGGTTCCAGGCCACCGTGGTCTTGATGCCGGAGGGCAGCGCCGAGGCCGGCTCCAGCCAGAGGTCGGCGATGCGCAGCGCTTCCTCGACCGCGTTGCGCTCGTACGGCGAGACCGCCGGGTCGCCCGCCGCCGCGAGCTGACTGGCCGCCACCTGACGGGCCAGGTCCCAGTTGACCGGCCCGCTGCCCGGCGCGGAGAGCAGGTGCTGCAACTGCGACATGAACTGCTGCATCTGCGCGGGGTCGTTGGGGTCGGGCGGCTGCCCACCCGGGAGCGCGAAACCGAACGGAATATCAGGCACGAGCTCTACGGTACGCGCGCCGTGCCCCAGGTCGCCGTCACCGCGGTTGCGCTGAGGGCGAAGTCCCGTCGTGCCGCCCGGCGCCCGAGAACCGGCTCGGTACGCTCTGCCGCATGAGACGACGTGGCGTGACCGTCCTCCTCGGTGCTCTGCTCACCGCACTGCTCAGCATCGGGGTCCTCGGCGCACCCGTCCCCTATGTCGTGCTCGGTCCCGGTCCGACGGTGGACACGCTCGGGCAGGAGGACGGCAAGGAGGTGATCCAGGTCACCGGCGGTGAGACCTCCACCTCCGCAGGTCAACTGCGGCTGACCACGGTGGGTGTGCAGCCCACCGTGAAGTTGCGCTCGGCCATCCAGGGCTGGCTCTCCGACGACCAGGCGGTGGTGCCGCGCGAGCTGGTCTATCCGCCCGGCGAGACCCGCGAGGAGGTCGAGCAGCGCAACGCCGAGGACTTCCAGGTCTCGCAGACCAGCGCGGAGACCGCCGCGTTGCGGGAGTTGGGGTACGAGGTGCAGGTCGTGGTCAAGACCGTCGCCGACGACGGCCCGGCCGCCGGGGTGCTGCGTCCCGGTGACGTGGTGACCTCGGTCGACGGGGAGCCCGTGCCGCTGGCCGGCCGACTGACCGAGCTGGTCCGGGCGAAGCCGGCGGGCACCGCCCTGCGCATCGGATACACCCGCGACGGGGCCGCGCGTGTCGACACCGTCACCACCGAGGAGTTGGACGGCCGCCCGCGCATCGGGGTCGAGATCGAGCAGCAGCAGCCGCACCCGTTCACGCTCTCCTTCGACCTCCAGGACATCGGCGGGCCCAGCGCCGGGCTGATGTTCGCCCTGGGGATCATCGACAAGCTGACCCCGGAGGACCTGACCGGCGGCCGGGTCATCGCGGGCACCGGCACCATCGACGACTCCGGCCAGGTCGGGCCGATCGGCGGCATCCCGCAGAAGCTGGTCGGCGCGAAGCGGGCCGACGCCACCGTGTTCCTGGTGCCGGCGGCCAACTGTGCCGAGGCGGTGTCCAACAGCCAGCCGGACCTGCCGCTGGTCCGGGTGGGTTCGCTCGACGAGGCGCTCACCGCGCTGGAGACGCTGCGTTCCGGGGGCGAGCCGACGCTCTGCTGACCGCCGGACCGACCCGGCGTTCCGCCGGAACTACACGCTGACCTGGGACGACTGCTGGTCGGTGCGGTCGCGTACGGACCGGTTGCCGGCTGCGCGGCGCGACCTTGCCACAACGCATTCAGGAACACCCCGTACTCTGGGTGCCTGGTCGGAGCCGATCATAACGAGCGTGCGGAGCCAACAGTGGTCATGCGTAGCAGCAGCCCTCTGCCGAGGATGAGCCGACGCGGACGCGTCACAATCGGGGTGCTGATCGGGGTGTTCGTCCTGTTCACCCTGCTCGGCTGGGGGGTGCAGGCCTGGACCGACTGGCTGTGGTTCTCCGAGGTCGACTACACCTCCGTCTTCCGTGGCGTGATCGTCACCCGGTTGCTGCTGTTCCTGGCCGCCGCCGTCGCGATGGGTCTGATCGTCGGCGGCAACCTCTGGCTGGCGCAGCGGTTGCGGCCCCGGATGCGTCCGCACTCGCCGGAGCAGGCGACGCTGGAGCGCTACCGGATGTTGCTCGGCCCCCGGCTCGGGCTCTGGATCGCCGCCGCCGCCGTGGTGGTGGGTCTCTTCGCCGGCCTGTCCGCGCAGAGCCGCTGGAACCAGTGGCTGCTCTTCCTGCACGGCGGTGACTTCGGCGTGCAGGACCCGGAGTTCGGCGTGGACGTCGGCTTCTACGTCTTCCAGTTGCCGTTCTGGCGGTTCCTGCTCGGGCTGGGCTTCACCGCGGTGGTGCTGGCGCTGATCGGATCGCTGGCCGTGCACTACCTCTTCGGCGGGGTCCGCCTCCAGGGCGTCGGCGACCGGATGAGCGGTGCGGCGCGGGCCCACCTGAGCTCGCTGGTCGCGGTCTTCGTGCTGCTCAAGGCCGTTGCGTACGTGCTGGACCGGCGGTCGATGCTGCTGGAGTACAACGACGGCGTGGGCGTCTACGGCGCCGGGTACGCCGACATCAACGCGTTGCTGCCGGCCAAGGAGATCCTCGCCTACATCTCCGTGGTGGTGGCGATCGCGATCATCGTGTTCTCCAACGCCTGGATGCGGAACCTGGTCTGGCCGGGCATCTCGCTGGCGCTGCTCGGCGTCTCGGCGGTGGCGATCGGCGGCATCTACCCCTGGGCGGTGCAGACCTTCGAGGTCAAGCCGAGCGCCCGGGACAAGGAGGCGCCGTACATCCAGCGCAGCATCGACGCCACCCGTGCCTCGTACGGGCTGGACATCGCCGAGAACTCGGCGTACTCGGCCAGCAACCTGACCCCGACGGAGAGCCTGGCCACCGACACTGCGGTGGTGCCGAACGCCCGACTGCTCGACCCGCAGCTGGTCAGCGAGACCTACACCCAGCTCCAGCAGGTCCGTGGTTTCTACGACTTCGGCCCCAAGCTCGACATCGACCGGTACACGGTCGACGGCCGGACCCAGGACTACGTGGTCGGCGTACGTGAGATCAACTACGGCGAGCTGACCGCCCAGCAGAGCAACTGGATCAACCGCCACACCGTCTACACCCACGGGTACGGCGTGGTGGCCGCCCCCGCCAACCGGGTCGTCTGCGGTGGTCAGCCGTTCTTCGTCTCGGGCTTCCTCGGCGAGCGGTCGCAGGAGTCCTGCTCCTCGCCGACCGACCTGATCCCGGCCAGCCAGCCCCGGATCTACTACGGCGAGCGGATGCAGGACGGTGACTACGCCATCGTCGGCAAGCCGAGCGAGGACGCCAACCCGGCCGAGTTCGACCGGCCGGCGGGCGAGAGCGGCGAGGCCCGCGAGTCGTACTACACCTACACCGGCTCCGGCGGCGTCGACGTCGGGTCGTTCTCCCGGCGGCTGCTCTACGCGATCAAGGAGCAGGAGCCGAACTTCCTGCTCTCCGAGGCGGTCAACGACAACTCCAAGCTGCTCTACGTGCGTAACCCGCGGGACCGGGTGGAGAAGGTCGCGCCGTTCCTGACGCTCGACGGCGACCCGTACCCCGCCGTGGTGGACGGCCGGGTGCAGTGGATCGTGGACGGCTACACCACCTCGGCCACCTACCCGTACGCCGAGCGGGTCAACCTCCAGCAGGAGACCACCGACGAGCTGACCGGCCGGGGCACCATCCAGCTGGCCCGGGAGAACGTCAACTACATCCGCAACTCGGTCAAGGCGACCGTGGACGCGTACGACGGCACGGTCACGCTCTATGAGTTCGACGAGAACGACCCGGTGCTCAAGGCCTGGAACAAGGCTTTCGGCGGTGACCTGATCAAGCCGCGCGAGGAGATCCCGCAGTCGCTTGCAGACCACTTCCGCTACCCGGCCGACCTGTTCAAGGTGCAGCGCAACCTGCTGACCCGCTTCCACGTCACGAACCCCGGCGACTTCTACTCCGGCCAGGACTTCTGGCAGGTGCCGAACGTGCCGGACGCGCCGGACAGCGGGGTCAAGCAGCCGCCGTACTACCTCTACACGCAGATGCCCGGGCAGGAGGAGCCGACCTTCCAGCTCACCAGCGCGGTCACCCCGAACGGCCGGCAGAACCTGGCCGCGTTGATCTCGGCGTCGTACCAGGACGGGCGGCCCAGGTTGCAGGTGCTGGAGCTGCCCGACCAGACCCGGGTCTCCGGCCCGGTGCAGGTGCACCAGCAGATGACCAACAACGCCAACATCCGGCAGCAGCTGAACCTGCTCTCCTCGAACCAGGCCCAGGTGCAGTACGGCAACCTGCTCTCACTGCCGTTCGGCAACGGCATGCTCTACGTCGAGCCGGTCTACGTGAAGAGCAACCAGACCGACGCGTACCCGCTGCTGCAGAAGGTGCTGCTCTCGTACGGTGACGGTGGTTCGTTCGTGGTGCTGGCCGACAACCCGGCCGACGGCATCAAGCAGCTCGTGGAGCAGGGCAAGCGGGCGGCGGAAGGCAACCCGCCACCGGCCACGGAGGAGCCGCCCGCGGGTGAGGAGCCGCCACCGGGTGGCGAGGAGCCGACGCCCACGCCCACCTCGACCGAGGCGCCGCCGCTCACCGGCGATCTGGGTGTCGCCGCCGATCGGGTACGCGCGGCGATCACCGAGGTGCGCGACGCCCAGGCGTCCGGTGACTTCGAGCGGTACGGCCGGGCGCTCAAGACGCTGGACGAGGCGCTGACCGCGTTCCAGCAGGCCCAGCAGGCAGCCGGGGCGAACGGTCCGGCACCGACCGGCAGCCCGTCACCGACCGGCTGACGAACCGCATCCGACCGGGCCCGTGGCCGGCGACCTCCCGTCGCCGCCACGGGCCCGGTCCGTTTCCCGGCCTGGCCCCGGCAGCGCCACGGCCGTTCTGTGAGTCGTTTTGCGGCGGGACGGGGTGGTGCGCTACGGTGGATCTACCGACGCGGGGTGGAGCAGCTCGGTAGCTCGCTGGGCTCATAACCCAGAGGTCGCAGGTTCAAATCCTGTCCCCGCTACTGCACGAGAAAGGCCCCGGATATCCGGGGCCTTTCTCGTTGTCCGGAGTGCGGTGCCCCCTCCCGACGGCTGCCGGGAACACCGTGTTCGGGTGCCGGTGGGGTGGTCGGTGGGGCTCGTAACGGATGGGGTAGGGTTGTCACATACCGACGCGGGGTGGAGCAGCTCGGTAGCTCGCTGGGCTCATAACCCAGAGGTCGCAGGTTCAAATCCTGTCCCCGCTACTGCACGACGAAGGCCCCGGATATCCGGGGCCTTCGTCGTTCCGCCGGCGAGTCGGCCGGTGGCCCGTCCGCGGGCCGGTGGCCCAGCTCGCAGCGCCGTTCGCCGGCCAGGGGTTGCGGGCCTCGGCGAGGATGGGGCCATGTCTTCCTTCGGCAAGTGGTGGGGGCGGCTCGGCACGCTCCTGGGAACGGTCGTGCTGGCGGTGTTCGTGCCGGTCGCCGCGTGGGCCTCGACCGGCACCGGGGAACTGGTCGTGGAAGCCGCCCGGCGACGTGGGCGCGGTGGCGGTGTCTTCGGTTTCCTGGGCCTGCTCTGCTGCCTGGCGGTGGTGGCCGTGGTGGTTCTGCTGCTGGTCCGGCTCACCCGTAACCGGCGGCGCTGACCGGGTGCCGCAGCGCTTCGGAAGCGCTGCGGTCCCGCAACTGTGGTGCCTCCGGCACGTGGTCTACTTGTTCGCGTGGAACTTCTGCACTCGGGCAAAGTGAGGGACGTCTACGCGGACGGCGACGACCTGATCCTGGTCGCCTCGGACCGTGTCTCCGTCTACGACGTGGTGCTGCCGACCCCGATCCCGGACAAGGGCAAGCTGCTCACCGCGTTGTCGCTGTGGTGGTTCGAGCAGCTCGCCGACCTGGTGCCGCACCACGTCATCTCCGCCACCGACGTGCCGGCGGAGTTCGCCGGGCGGGCGATCCGGTGCCGCCGGCTGCGGATGGTCCCGGTGGAGTGCGTCGCCCGTGGGTTCCTCACCGGCGGCGGCCTCAAGGAGTACCAGAGCACGGGCGCGGTGTCCGGCGTCGCGCTGCCGCGTGGTCTGGGTGAGGCGTCCATCCTGCCCGAGCCGATCTTCACTCCGTCGACCAAGGCGCCGATGGGGGAGCACGACGAGCCGATGACCTTCGCCGAGGTGGTCGACGAGGTCGGCGCGGAGACCGCCGAGCGGCTGCGGAAGCTGACCATCGACGTGTATTGCCGGGGCGCCGAGCTGGCCGCCGAGCGCGGCATCCTGGTGGCCGACACCAAGATCGAGCTGGGCTGGGCGTCGGACGGCACCCTGGTCCTCGCCGACGAGGTGCTCACCCCGGACTCGTCCCGCTTCTGGCCGGCCGAGTCGTACCAGCCGGGCCGTACGCAGTTCTCCTACGACAAGCAGTACGTTCGGGACTGGGCGGCGGGCAGCGGCTGGGACAAGCGCGAGCCGGCGCCCGAGGTGCCGGACGAGGTGGTCGAGGCCACCCGGGCCCGTTACGTGGACGTCTACGAGAAGATCACCGGCAACCGCTGGGAGTGACCTCGGGCGTCGGCCGTCAGTCGCTGCGGTGCCGGCCGATGTGCTGCTCGGTGGCCATGGTCGCGGAGGTGATGCGGACCGTGGTGCCCGCCGGGCCGGTCTCCACGTCCATCGCGTCGGTCAGCTCGCGGGCCAGCCAGAGCCCCCATCCGCCGGCGGTCTCCGGCGCCGGTCTGCTGCGGTCGTCGAGGCGTTGCACGCTGATGCCCTGACCGTGGTCGGAGACCTCGCACATCACCAGGTCCGACTGCGTCCAGAGGCGTAGCCAGCCCTGCCCTCCGCCGTGCCGGACCGCGTTGGTGATCAGCTCGTTGACCGCGAGCACGAAGTCGTCCAGGCGGTCGTCGCGCAGCCCTGCGGCGCGCACACAGGAGGTGACCGAGTGCCGCAGCTCGGTCACCTGTGCCTGGTCGAAGGCGTCGGCGATCAGGAGGGTGTGTTCGATGGGCACCACCGTACGCGGTGTGCGGGGTTCTGCGTTCGTCATGGCCCCGTCCCGAGAGGAGATCGCAGAGCTTTACGCGGCTTTTACCACCGTACGTCAGGGTTAGGTGCGCCGCATCGCCGAGGACTCCCCGAACGGGCTGTGGCATGGTGACGGGCGTGTCCGCCCCCGGTGGTTTCGAACTCCCCCTCTGGCGGGCCGTCGCGGTCTTCCGGGTGGCCTCGCTGGCGTACGTCTGCGTGGTCGTGCTGCGCGACGCGGACCGCTACGCCCATCCGTGGCTGGCCGGGGTGCTGGTGCTGGTGATGGCGGTCTGGACCGCCGTCACCGCGATCGGCTACGCGACCCCGTCCCGGCGCGGCTGGCCGCTGCTCCTGGCCGATCTCGGCGTCGTGGTGGCGATCCTGCTGGCCACCCCGTGGGTGATGGGCCGCGACGCGCTGGACGCCGGACTACCGACCATGGCGGTGGCCTGGCTGAGCGGTCCGGTGCTGGCCTGGGCGGTCTGCGGCGGGCGGCGGCGCGGGGCGCTGGCCGCGCTGGTCGTCGGCGCCACCGACGTGGCCACCCGGGGGATGGCCACCCCGACCGCGATCAACGGCGCGATCCTGATGCTGCTCGCCGGCGTGGTGGTCGGGCACGTCGCCCGGCTCACCGTGACCGCCGGAGAGCGGTTGCAGCGGGCGGTCGAGATCGAGGCCGCCAACCGCGAACGGGAACGGCTGGCCCGCGACATCCACGACTCGGTGCTCCAGGTGCTCGCCCTGGTGCAGCGACGCGGCGAGCGGCTCGACGGCGAGGCCGGTGAACTGGCCCGGCTCGCCGGTGAGCAGGAGGCGGCGCTGCGCATGCTGATCTCCGGTACCGGCCCGTTGTCCGGCGACGACGTGGACTCGCCGGTGGACCTGTGCGCCCTGCTCGGCCGGTACGCCTCGGGCAGCGTGTCGCTGTCCGCGCCGGCCACCCCGGTGCCGCTGCCACCACAGGTGGCCCGCGAACTGGCCGCCGCGATCGGGGCCGCGCTGGACAACGTCGCCCGACACGGCGACGGACGCGCCTGGGTGCTGGTCGAGGACGAGGGGACGGCGGTGACCGTGTCGATCCGGGACGAGGGGCCCGGCTTCACCCCGGAACGCCTCGCCGAGGCCGCCGCCCAGGGCCGGCTCGGCGTCACCCACGCGATCCAGGGACGCCTCGCCGACCTCGGCGGGACCGCCCGGATCAGCTCCACCCCGGGCGCCGGCACCGAGGTCGAGCTCACCGTGCCGAGGAGGGAATTGTGAACGGCCTACGCGTGATGGTGGTCGACGACCACCCGATGTGGCGGGAAGGGGTGGCCCGCGACCTCACCGAGGCCGGCCACGAGGTGGTCGCGAGTTGTGGCGAGGGCCGTCAGGCGGTCCGGGTGGTCGCCGCGGCCCGCCCCGACCTGGTGGTGCTCGACCTGCAACTGCCGGACATCTCCGGGGTGCAGGTGATCCGTGGACTACGGGCGGAACGACCCGAGGTGCGGGTGCTGATGCTCTCGGCCAGCGGCGAGCAGCAGGGGGTGCTGGACGCGGTGAAGGCCGGTGCCACCGGCTACCTGTTGAAGTCCGCCGGGCTGGCGGAGTTCCTGGACGCGGTCCGGCGGACCGCCGCCGGTGAGCCGGTCTTCACGCCCGGCCTGGCCGGGCTGGTGCTCGGCGAGTACCGCCGGCTGGCCGCCGTCCGGGAGCAGGCCCCGGCCGGTACGCAGGACGCCGCACCCCGGCTCACCGACCGGGAGACCGAGGTGCTGCGGCTGGTGGCCAAGGGGATGTCCTACAAGCAGATCGCCGAGCGGCTCGGACTGTCCCACCGGACGGTGCAGAACCACGTGCAGAACACGCTCGGCAAGCTGCAACTGCACAACCGGGTCGAGCTGACCCGGTACGCGATCGAGCGCGGCCTCGACGAGTAAGAGCGACCGGCAGTAGGGCGGTGGAGGCGAGGCTCTAAGCGAGGGTGGGCGCTCAGACGGAGTGCGGCGGCCGGGTCTCGTGCACGGCCAACTCCTCCGCGCTGGCCCCGCCACCGGCCGCTCCCGCGTCGTACGCGATGGAGTCGGTCTCCTGGTCGGTGTGCGTACCCTCGTCCGGTTCGACCAGTCGACCCACGGTGGCGTCGGCGACGGTGCCCAGCCGGTCGTGGTCGTAGAGCGACACCGGGGAGTTCGGGTCGGAGGTCGGGCCCGGGTCGATCACGTCGGCGTCGAGCTGCGCCTGCGCCGCCTGCTCCCGACTGTCCGCCTCGGCCGCGATGTCCGGGTCGACCGGACCGGCCAGCGGGTCGTCCACCGGCAGCTCGAACTGCTCCCGGCCGAGCTTGTAGTCCAGCGACTCACCGTCGAGCTGCTCCTCGGCGGTGGTGCCGAACTCGTCCACCGCCACCGGGGTCCGGTCGCCGGGCAACTGGGCCGGTGCCGGACCGTCTGCCTCCCGGCCGGTCAGCACGTCGTCACCGGCCGTCGAGTCGTCGTCGGCGGTGTCCGGCAGGCCGTCGGCCTCAGGGTCGGACAGGGGAGTCGGGTACTCGTCGTCGCGCATGACTGACCACTACCCGTTGCCCTCCGGCCGTAACCGGTCCCGTCCGCGCCGTTCGGGCAGCCGCCGCTGCCGAGCCACGGCGGCGACCGTGCCGGCGGCGGCCAGGCCGACGGCCGCGCTCACCCGGACGAGCTGTCGGCGCCGCCCGTGCCAGCCGCCCTCCGGCAGCGCCTCGGCGTCCGGGCGGAAGACGTTCCCGCTGCCCTCGGCTCGGCCGGCGGGCCCGAACTGGGTGCGGTGGGCGTACCAGCCGAGGAGACGCTCGGCGGCGGCCGGGGCGAGTCGCCAGGGCAGGCCGATCAACCGGGCGGCCCCGCCCGCGTACGCCTCGCGGCGCGGCTTGCGCAGCAGCCGGACGATCGTCTCGGCGACCACCTCCGGCGGATAGACCGGCGGCGGTGGCGTCAGTTCCCGGCCGCTGTGGTTGGCGGCGTGCCGGAAGAACGGCGTGTCGATGGTGGCCGGAAGCACGGTGCAGACCGAGATCGCGCCGCGCCCGGTGAGCCTCAGCTCCTGGCGGACCGTGTCGGCCAGCCCTCGGATGCCGTGCTTGGCGGCGTTGTACGGCGACTGGTACGGCATCGCCACCTCGGCCAGGATCGAGGCGTTGTTGACCACCACACCACCGCCGGCCGCCGACAGGTGCGGCAGCGCGGCCCGGATGCCGTTCGCGCTGCCGAGCAGGTTCACGTCCAGCACCCGGCGGAACTCCGCCTCCGGGATCTCGTCGAACAACCCGACCGCGCCCACCGCCGCGTTGTTGATCCAGGCGTCGATCCGGCCGAACTCGGTCGCGGCAGCGCTCGCCAACCGGCGCACCGCGTCCGGGTCGGTGACGTCGGTCGGCACCACCAGTGCCCGACCGCCCAGCTCGCGACAGTGCCCGGCGACCCGCTCCAGAGCCGGAGCGGAGCGGGCGGCCAGCACGACCGCGCAGCCACGACGGGCCAGCGCATAGGCGGTCGCCGTACCGATGCCACTGGAGGCGCCGGTGATCACCACGGTCGCGTCGGCGAGCTTTCGGGCGAGGGGCATTCCTCATCGGTACCCCCTGGTGTCCGGGTCATGCGCGCCGGACATCGCCGGATCTGCCATGTTTCGGCTCGTCGGAGCCCGGTTAATGGGACGCTCTGACCGGAGACCACCGCCCCATCCGCATGGAGGTGACCCATGCGCGTCGGCCTCGTCTGCGCCCACGCCGCTTCGCCGCCGTCCGGCGACGGAACCGTCGTCGGCACCTACCAGCACATCGCACGGGTCGCCGCCGAACTGGCGGGCAGAGGCCACGACGTTCGGGTCTACACCCGACGGGACGATCCGGAGGCGGTCGAGAGCGACCTCGTCGACGGCTACCGGGTGGAGCGCGCCCCGGTCGGCCCGATCGCCCCGATCCCCACCGCCGAGTTGGTGCCGTACGTGCCGGCGTTCGGCCAGTGGCTGGCCGACCGGTGGTCCGGCGACTGGGCACCGGAGGTGGTGCACGGCCACTACTGGGTCGGTGGACTGGCCGCCGCGCAGGCGGTCCGGGAGACCGACATCCCGGTGGTGCAGACGTTCCACTCCCTCGGCATGGAGCAGCTACGCCACCTCGGTCCGCAGTACGACGGACCGGGCACCCGCATCCCGCTGGAACGGGCGCTGACCCGGGCGGTGGACATGGCGGTCGCCCAGTGCAACGACGAGGTGGACGAGCTGACCCGGATGGGTCTGCAACGCAGCTCGGTGGCGATGGTGCCGACCGGAGTGGACATCGACCGGTTCCATCCCGACGGCGAGGCGGCCCCCCGGGACCAGCGTCCCCGGATCCTCTCCGTCGGCGGGCTCTCCCGAGGCCACGGGCAGGACGACCTGATCCGCGCGATGCGCCTGGTGGGCGATGCGGAACTGGTGATCGCCGGTGGCCCGCCGGCCGAGGGACTGGCCCGGCACACCGAGGCCCGTCGGCTGCGTGAACTGGCCGAGCGGATCGGGGTGGGGGACCAGGTGCACCTGGTGGGCGCCGTGCCGCACGAGCAGATGGCCACCTGGTACCGCTCGGCCGACGTGGTCGCCTGCACACCGCACTACTCCTCGGCCGGGCGGGTGTCGCTGGAGGCGATGGCCTGCGGGGTGCCGGTGGTCGGCTACGCCATGGGCGGCATCGCCGACGCGGTGGTGGACGAGGTGACCGGCAAGCTGGTGCCGCCGGGCGACGTCCGGACCCTGGGGATGACGTTGCGCCGACTGCTCACCGACAACGCGGGCCGGTTCGCCTACGGGCACGCCGCGGTGGACCGGGTCCGGTGCAGCTACACCTGGGAGCGGACAGCCTCCGCCCTGGAACGGCTCTACGAGCGGGTGGTCGGTCGACGTAAGCCCGTCGAGGCGGCCTGAGGCGGCCCGGAGGCGGCCCGGGAGAGCTGGGCGGCCGGCTGCGGCAGCGGGCTCTCCGTGCCGCCCAGGCGGGACCCGGTGGGCTGCGGCCCGATCAGCGGCCTGCCGGCGACGACCGCCCGCGAGGTCTCCTGCGCGACGGCGTGGTGGTGCTGGGGCTCGGCGTACCGGGTCAGGCCGATCACCGAGGCGAGGGTGACCAGGAAGCCGACTCCGGCCAGCCACTCCCGGCCGGGCCAGATCTTGTCGTTGAGCAGCAGCAGCCCGACGATCGCGGCGGGCACCGCCCCGGCGGCGTCCATCGCGGCCACCGCCGCCGTGGTGGAGCCGCGCTGCATGGCCAGGCCGAGCAGCAGTTGACCGACCACGGAGTGACCGACCAGGACGTAGAGCAGCGGGTCGGCGAGGAACGCGTCCCAGGTCGGTGCGGAGGCGAGTGGGCGGGCGGCCACCGCGGCGGCGGAGAAGGCGAGCCCGGCCAGCGAGCCGAGCGCCACCGAGCCGGGGGCGCCGCGCAGCCGGACCGCGAAGAAGCCCAGCACCGCGATCACGCCGAGCGTCACCAGCAGGGCGATCATGCCGGCGGTGCCGAGGGGCTTGGACTGTGCCGGCCGGGCGGAGAGCACCAGCGCGGTGATCCCGGCGAAGAGCAGGAGCAGCAGCACCACCTCGGCGACCGGCAGCCGCCACTTCAGCACCAGCACACCGAGGATCGCGGTGACCCCGAGCCCGGCCGCCACGCTGGCCTGCACCAGGAACAACGGCAGGTCCCGGCGGGCCAGGAAGGCGAGCACGAAGCCACCCACCTGGCAGACCAGGCCGACCAGGTAGGCGCGGTGTCCGGCCAGGCGCAGCAGCAGACCGGGATCGAAGGTGTGCTGCACTGTGGTGCGGGCCGCGGCGACCGACTGCAACAGGTTGGCAACGCCGTACGCGACGATCATCGCCGCGAGAAAACACCAACCCGAGGTAGCCACCTGGCGAGGATAGAGGTAACCCGACGTCAGTGCGCGGCGGGCCGACCGAGCCTGCCGAGGATGTCTGCGTGCAGTGCTCCGTTGCTGGCCACCGCGCTGTTTTCGCCTCCGGCGGGGGCCGGTCGACCGGCCAGATCGGTGAAGACACCCCCCGCCTCGGTCACGATGGGTACCAATGCGGCCACGTCCCAGAGCGACAGCTCGGGTTCGACCATGACGTCCAGTGCGCCCTCGGCCAGCAGCATGTAACCGTAGAAGTCGCCGTAGGCGCGACTGCGCCAGGTGTCGCGCATCAGTTGGAGCATCGGCTCCAGCCGACCGGCCTCCTCCCAGCCACTGAGGGAGGAGTAGCAGAAGCTCGCGTCGGCCAGCGCCGTCACGGCGGAGACCCGGATCGGCTCGCCCGAGGCGGCGTCCGGGCCCACGTACGCGCCGATGCCGGTCGCCGCCCACCAGCGGCGGCCCAGGGCCGGTGCGGAGACCAGCCCGACGACCGGTCGGCCGTCCTCCAGCAACGCGATCAGGGTGGCCCAGACGGGCACTCCCCGGACGAAGTTCTTGGTGCCGTCGATCGGGTCCACCACCCACTGCCGGGTGCCGGCGGCCGGCGACGCGCCGTACTCCTCGCCGAGCAGCCCGTCCTCCGGCCGGTGCTCGGTCAGCAGGGCACGGATCGCGCGCTCCACGGCGGTGTCCGCGTCGGAGACGGGGGTGAGGTCGGGCTTCGCCTCCACCCGCAGGTCGAGCGCGCGGAACCGGGCCACCGAGATGGCGTCGGCGGCGTCGGCGAGCCGGTGGGCGAGAGCGAGGTCGTCGGCGTACCCGGTCATGCCGGACACGGTAGCGACGCCGACCCCGGGCCTTCCCGCCGGGCCGCGGTGGTCTCGGTGCGGCTCAGGGGTGCCCGCGCGGCTCGGCCTCGCCGCGCGGCTCCAGGTCACCGGCCCGGGAGGCCAGCAGCCGGCGGTACGAGGCCAGCCGACGGGGATCCGCCCGCCCCTGCGCCACCCAGGCGTCCAGCGCGCAGTCGGCCTCGTCGGCGGTGTGCGGACAGTTGGCCGGGCAGTCGACGGTGGCCTCGACCAGGTCGGGGAAACCGTGCAGCAGGCTCTCGGCCGAGACGTGCGCCAGCCCGAAGCTGCGGACGCCCGGCGTGTCCACGATCCAGCCCGGGTCGTCCGACGCGTCCGGCAGGGCGGGTAGCCGCAACGCCACCGCGCTGGTCGAGGTGTGCCGCCCCCGGCCGATCGCGCTGACCACGCCGACCGCCCGGTCGGCCTCCGGGACCAGCCGGTTGACCAGCGTCGACTTGCCCACCCCCGAGTGCCCGACGAGCACCGACACCCGACCGGCGAGCAGGCCGCGCAGGGCGTCCAGCGACGAGTCCGGCCGGATCAGCACGTACGGCAGTTCCAGCTCGGTGTAGTAGTCGAGCACCGCCTCGGGGCCGGCCAGGTCGGCCTTGGTCAGGCAGAGCAGCGGCTCGATGTCCGCGTCGTACGCGGCCACCAGGCAGCGGTCGATGAACCCGGTACGCGGCGGCGGGTCGGCCAGCGCGCTGACGATCACGAGCTGGTCGGCGTTGGCGACGACCACCCGTTCCAGCCGCCCCTCGGCGGTGCTGGCGTCGTCCTCGGCGGTCCGCCGCAGCACGGAGCGGCGGGGCGCGATCCGGACGATGCGGGCCAGCGCACCGTCCGCGCCGGAGGTGTCGCCGACCAGGGCCACCCGATCGCCGACCACCACCGACTTGCGCCCCAGCTCGCGGGCGCGCATCGCGGTGACGGTGGGGTCGTCGGGCCCGGCTCCGGCCAGCACGCAGGTGTAGCGGCCCCGGTCCACCGCGATGACGAAACCGTCCTGGGCGTCGGCGTGCCGGGGGCGGGTGCGGGTACGCGGACGCGAGGACTTGCCGGGCCGTACCCGGACGTCGTCCTCGTCGTACTCGCGTCGCCTGGTCGCCAGGTCCGCTCCTCCGTCGTCGGTCAGCTCTTGCCGGTCACCATCGCCGACCATAGTGCCGGAAACTCGGGCATGGTCTTCGAGGTGCACCCCACGTCGTTCAACTCGACGCCCGGGACGGCCAGGCCGGTGATCGCCGCGGCGTGCGCCATCCGGTGGTCGTCGTAGGTGTGGAACACCCCGCCCCGCAGCGGCCGGGGACGGATCTCCAGCCCGTCGGACGCCTCGGTGACGTCGGCGCCCAGCGCGGCGAACTCCCGGGCCAGCGCCGCCAGTCGGTCGGTCTCGTGCCCCCGGATGTGCTCGACACCGGTGAACACCGACGGGGAGTCGGCCAGCATCGCCAGCGCGGTCAGGGCCGGGGTCAGCTCGCTGACGTCCGAGAGGTCGGCGCGCAGCCCGTGGACCTTCCCGGTGCCGCGTACGGTGAGCCCCTCGGTGGTGAGCGCGACCTCCGCACCCATCTGCTGCAACAGCGAGCGGAGCAGGTCCACCGGCTGCACGCTGCTGCCGGGCCAGCCCTGCAGCGTCACCTCGCCGCCGGTGACCATCGCGGCGGCGAAGAACGGCACCGCACCGGAGAGGTCGGGCTCGATCTGCCAGCCGCGTCCGGTCAGCGGGCCCGGCTCGACCACCCACACGTCCGGCGTGCTGTCGTCCACCGCCGCGCCGGCCGAGCGCAGCATCTGCACGGTTATCCGCAGGTGGGGCGCGGAGGGCACCGGCGGGCCGACGTGGCGTACCACCAGGCCCCGGTCGAAGCGCGGGGCTGCCAGCAGCAGGCCGGACACGAGCTGGCTGGAGGCGGAGGCGTCGATCACCACCTCGCCACCGGTCACCCGGCCGGTGCCCAGGACCGCCAGCGGCAGGCTGCCCGGACCGGTGGTGTCGATCCGGACGCCGAGCGAGCGCAGCGCCTCGATCAGCGGACCCAACGGCCGGGTGCGGGCGTGCGGGTCGCCGTCGAAGGTGACCCGGCCGTCGGCCAGCCCGGCGACCGGCGGTACGAACCGCATGACAGTGCCGGCCAGGCCGACGTCGACGTGGGCCGGACCGGCCAGCGGATGCGGCCGGACCAGCCAGCGCTCGTCGTCGGCGATCGACACGTGCGCGCCCATCGCCCGCAGCCCGGCGGCCATCAACTCGGTGTCCCGGGCGCGCAGCGGCGCGGCCAGTGTCGAGGGGCCGGTGGCCAGCGCGCTGAGCACCAGGGCACGGTTGGTCATCGACTTGGACCCGGGCAGGCGCAGCGACGCCGACACCGGGTCGCTGGCCGTCGGGGCGGTCCACGGCTGCAGCGGCCGGGTCGCGGTCAGTTTCCCCACGGTTCCATTCTGCCGTGTGCGACGCGTCGGCGGACCTCGCCGTTTCCCACTCCCGGTGAACGGGACAGCCGGGCGGGCCGGTGGCGCGCTAGCGTGTCCGGCATGTGCGGGAGGTACGCCACGACCCGGAGCTCCGGTGACCTGAGCGGGCTGTTCGAGTCCGCCGACGAGACCGGTGGCGACCTGGTGGTCGACTACAACGTGGCGCCGACCGATCCGGTGCCGTTGGTGCGGGTCAGCTCCGACGGGCACCGGGTGCTCTGTCTGGCCCGCTGGGGGTTGGTGCCGCCGTGGTCCCGGTCGCCCGCAGGCGCCGCGCGCATGATCAACGCTCGCGCCGAGACGGTCGCCACCAGCCGGGCGTACGCGCCGTCCTTCGCCCGCCGCCGGGCCCTGGTTCCGGCCGACGGCTGGTACGAGTGGGTCCGTCGGTCGGACGGCACGAAGCAGGCGTTCTACCTGACCCCGCGCGACGGGTCGGTGCTCGCCTTCGCCGGCATCTGGTCGGTCTGGGGCGGGCCCGACGAGCCGCTGCTGACCTGCAGCGTGGTGACCACTGGCGCCCTGGGTGAGCTGGCCGAGGTGCACGACCGGATGCCGTTGCTGCTGCCGCCGGAGCGCTGGGCGACCTGGCTGGGCGGGGATGGCGAGCCGACCGAGCTGCTCGTCCCGCCGTCACCCGAGTGGCTGGCCGGGCTGGAGGTGCGCCCGGTGGGTCCGGCGGTCGGCGACGTGCGCAACGACGGCCCTCGGTTGACCGCCCGGGTGCCGCTGTCGGCCCCGACCGGGCCGGAAGAGGCGACTCTCTTCTGATTGCACCCCCATATTGTCGGGAGTGATTTGCCGCAGTTGCGGGTGAAAGGTGCCAGGCTCTTTCTGCCAACTTCCCGGCAGACCCTTGTCCCCGTGCCGGTAAATGCGATAGAACACAGCGCCGGTGGTGGGTGTCGTTCACGTCGGGTGAACGATGTCCATCGATATTGCTGGTCCCACGGGGGAGGTGGGTGGATGACACGGGCGCGTATGCCCCGTCCGCACGAGGTGGCCGCCGCACGGCGTGATCCACGACTGTTGAAAGCGCTGCGTGAGCGGCGACAGGACGAAGCCTGGCGCACCAGGGGGACATGTCAGAGCGTCGATCCGGAGACGTTCTTTCCGGCGCCGAACGAGCCGGCCGACGCGGCGGTGGCGCTCTGCAACAGCTGTGACGTGCAGGGCTCCTGTCTGGCCTGGGCGCTGGAGGTGGGCGACTGCCACGGCGTGTGGGGCGGCACCACGCCCCGCGAGCGGCGGGCGATGCTGGTGGCCTGGCGTGACGAGGTCCAACCGGACCCGGACGCGGCCAGCGAGGCCGGTCCGCCGGTCCGCGACCGGCTGCTCACCCTGGTGCCGCTGAGCTGATCGGAGAAGCCGGTCCGGGGCCGGACGGTACGTCGTCGACGTGGTCGTCCCGCCCCGGTGCCGGCAATCGCGCCACATGACGCGCACGGCGACTGCGGTCGACGCGACATATCCACGGCCGGGTGCGGTGGCGGCGTGGACGGCAATGCGTGCCGCCGCCGGCCTGGCCGTCGCTGGCCCGCAGAATGGAGCCGTGCCGCACGACGACCTCATCGAGACCCCGCACGGCCCGGCGCGGGTGGACACCGACCAGCCGACCGGCCCGGCCGGCGCGCTGCTGCTGCTCGGGCACGGGGCGGGCGGCGGGGTCGACGCGCCGGACCTGCTCGCGCTGCGCGACGCGGCGGTGGCCGTCGGGCTGGTCGTGGCCCGGGTGACGCAGCCCTACCGGGTCGCCGGTCGGCGTGCTCCGGCCCCGGCCGGACAACTCGACACGGCGTGGACCGCCGTGTCGACCGTGCTCCGCGAGCGCCATCCGGGCGTCCCGGTGCTGGTGGGGGGTCGCTCCAGCGGCGCGCGGGTGGCCTGCCGGACGGCGCGTGGCGTGGGCGCCGCCGGGGTGGTCGCGCTCGCCTTCCCGCTGCATCCGCCGGGCCGCCCGGAGCGCAGCCGGGCCGCCGAGTTGACCACCGGGGTGCCGACGCTGGTGGTCAACGGCGACCGGGACCCGTTCGGGGTGCCCGAGCCGGGGCCGGACGTCCGCGTGGTGATTCGGCCGGGCCAGCGTCACGACCTGCGTGGCGACCTGCCCGGGACGGCGGCGCTGGTGATCGACTGGCTGCGCGAGCACGGCTGGGTGCGGTCTTGATCGTCTGCCGTCCGGTCGACTCCGGGGCGGCAGCCGACGGCGCCTGCCGGGTCCGCGCCGTTTCCGGTGGCCGCGCCGGGTCGTTGCATCCGATGGTGTCGCCCGCCCGTTCCGGGCGGTGGCACCGGGCTCCCAGGCCCTTCCTGGTCCCAGCCGTGTGATCCGCGCGGCCGGGACCAGGATCGGGAGTCGGATCCGGAATGCCCTGGCCTGCGGTGGGTGTTGAACCCCTCGGATGACCACTGTGCGAGGGGGTGACCGGTGCCGACCGAGATCCGGAACCGGGAACGCGACGAGCGGGACGCGCGGCAGCTACGGCAGTTGCTGGCGGGCCCGGACTGGCCGGCGACGGTGTCACCGGCCGAGGTGGCGACGGGCACACCCGTCGGAACCGAATCTCCCGGCAGGTCCGTGCGCGTATCCTCGGCGGGGAAGCATCCGACCCGAGGGGATGTGCGGTTGACCACCGAGAAGACGGACGAGCGCAGGGCCCGGTTCGAGCGGGACGCGATGCCATTCGTCGATCAGCTGTACGCGGCCGGCCTGCGAATGACGCGTAACCCGGCGGATGCCGAGGACCTGGTCCAGGAGACCTACCTGAAGGCGTACGCGGCCTTCCACCAGTTCGAACAGGGTACGAACCTGAAGGCCTGGTTGTATCGGATCCTGACCAACACCTACATCAACTCCTACCGGAAGCGGCAGCGGCAGCCGGTGCAGGCGCCCACCGACGAGATCACCGACTGGCAGCTCGCCGAGGCCGAGTCGCACACCTCAAGCGGGTTGCGCTCCGCCGAGACCGAGGCGCTCGACCGGCTGCCCGACAGCGACGTCAAGGAGGCCCTCCAGCAGTTGCCGGAGGAGTTCCGGCTGGCGGTGTATCTGACCGACGTCGAGGGGTTCTCCTACAAGGAGGTCGCCGACATCATGGGTACGCCGATCGGCACCGTGATGTCGCGGTTGCACCGCGGTCGTCGTAATCTGCGCAAGCTGCTCGAGGGCTACGCCGCGGAGCGCGGCTTCTCCGCCGCTCCGTCGTCGGCCCGGAGTTCCGCTGCCACCGGCCGGGAGGTGTGACGTGAGCTGTGGGGAGCCGCACGAGACGGACTGCCGCGAGGTTCTCGCCGAGGTCTACCTCTACCTCGATCTGGAGTGCGCCCAGGAACGGCGTTCCCGGATCCGTCACCACCTCGACGAATGCGGGCCCTGCCTGCGGGAGTACGGCATCGAGCAGGAGGTGAAGGCGCTGGTGGCCCGGTGCTGCGGCAACGAGTCCGCGCCGGACGAACTGCGCGAGCGGCTGCGGGTACGCCTCAGCGAGATCGTGGTCTTCGAGAGCACCGAGTCCCGCGAACTGGCCGACTGACGCGTCGGCGCGCCGGAGACGACGACGCCGGTGGCCCGTACGGGCCACCGGCGTCTCGCTGTCCGGTCCGGCGGGACCGGAGCGCCGTCGTCAGGAGTTGGGGCGCTTGCCGTGGTTGGCGGCGCTCTTCTTCCGGGCCTTCTTCTTGCGGGCCTTCTTCGCCATACTGACCTCCTCGTGATGATCGCCTGCGCACGACCTCGACTCCGGGGCACGCTACCGGCCCTCCCGGAGCCAGGGTCCGACCCGTTGATGCTAGTGCGGTCGGCGTCGAAGCATCCCGCCCGGGGCTGCTGCTCGCCGCCCGGGGACGACCGTCACGTGATTGGATGTGGCGCAGGCAGTCGCGAGAGAAGGGGCCGGGAGATGGCCGAGGAGATCCGCGCCGAGATGGTGGCGAACGTCTGGAAGGTCGTCGCGTCGACCGGGGACACCGTGTCCGAGGGGGACACCCTGGTGATCCTGGAGTCGATGAAGATGGAGATCCCGGTGATCGCCGAGTCCGACGGCGTCGTCCAGCAGCTCGCGGTCAACGAGGGCGACGTGGTGCAGGACGGTGACCTGATCGCGGTGATCGGTTGACCGGCGTCCTGGTCCGACCGGCCGCGCCGGCCGACTTCGCCGCGGTGGCCCGGCTGACCGTCGCGGCGTACGAGGCCGACGGCCAGTTGAAGGGCGAGCACGGCTACGCCGAGGTGCTGGCCGACGTCAGCGGTCGGGCGGCGCACGGCCTGATCCTGGTCGCCGTCGACTCCGCCACCGGCCAGGTGCTCGGCACGGTCACCTTCGTCCTGCCCGGCAGCAGGTACGCCGAGATGTGCCGGCCGGACGAGGCGGAGTTCCGGATGCTGGCGGTCGATCCGGCCACCCAGGGTCGGGGTGTCGGTGCCGCCCTGGTCGAGGCGTGCGTGGCGGAGGCGACCGAGCGCGGCTGCACCGCGTTGGCCATCTGCGTACGCGCCGGCCACGCCGAGCCCGCCCACCGGCTCTATCAGCGGCGGGGCTTCGTCCGCGTACCGGAGCAGGACTGGTCGCCGTTGCCCGGCGTCGACCTGCTCGCCCTGCGACTGGCTCTCACTGCGGCACCGCCGGGCCACGACGACACCGGGTACGGCTCAGCCGATCGCGACGAGTAGGCCGAGTGCGGTGAGTGCTATCGAGACCGGCACCATCACGGCCCGCTCCGAGCGGCTCCGGGAGAGCGCGTTCGGCACGATGGACAGCGCCGCGTAACCGACCACGACCCACATCGCGATGCGCGCGACCGATCCGGCGAGCACGTCGATCAGCCCCGCGCGATCGAGGGCGATCACGGCGATGACCGCGTACACGACGACCGACACCGCGCTGCCGAGCCGGAGCGGGCGGGGCAGCACCTCGTGTCGGCCGCCCCAGGCGAACCGGCCGAGCGGTGCGCCGAGCGCGAGCGTGATCTGGAAGGTCGCGAGGAGGGCGAGCAGCACGACGAGGGCCAGGGCGGCGAGAGGCATCGGCTCAGTGTAGTGATCGTCGGTGCGCGGTCGATCACTCCACGGCGGGGGTGGGTTCGGCAGCGGAACCCGACTGCGCAGCGATCGCGGCGAGCAGTTCGTAGGCGACCTCCAAGGCCACCCGCTTGCGGTCGGCGTCGGTGATCTCCGGCATGCGTACGGCGAACCAACTGCTGTGCACCGCGAACAGGGCCAGCACGGCGCGGAGCTGGGCACCGGCGCTGTCGTCGCCCCGGCAGAGCACGGAGGCCAGCCGGAACATCCGCTCCCGCATGTCCCGGCCGGCGGAGAGGTTCTTCAGGGCCGTCTGGTTCTGCTCGAAGAAGCGCATCACCGAGGGCTGTTCGCCGCCGAACATCGCGTCGGCGTACCGCTCGATCAGCGCCTGGCGGGTGGCCAGCGTGTCCGGTTGGGCCTCGCCCCACGAGATCAGCGTGTCCATCCGGCCCAGCCGGTCCTCGACCACGCTGGTGACGATCTCGTCCTTGCTCTTGAAGTGGTAGTAGAGGGCGGCCTTGGTCACTCCGAGTCGTTCGGCGACCTCACGCAGCGAGGTCGCCTCGTAGCCCTGCTCGGTGAAGAGTTCCAGCGCGACGGCCTTGATCCGCTCCCGGGTGCCGCCTGTGCTCTGGCTCACCTGCACCACCTAATCCAGTTGACCGTCATCTGCTGTCCAACTTACCGTCCGGCTAGTAAGGTAGCTAGCCGGTCGGCAAGTAAGTGCGTCACGTCTCGGGGGGAGAGCTTACCGATGGCCTCACAACAACAGGCCGCCGTGCGACCCAACATTCGACTCGTCCTGTTCGGGCTGATGATCGCCATGATGCTGGCGATGCTCGACAACATGATCGTCAGCACCGCGCTGCCCCGCATCGTCGGCGAGTTCGGTGGGCTCAACCACTTCACCTGGGTGGTCACCGCGTACGTGCTGGGCACCACCGTCTCCACCCCGATCTGGGGCAAGCTCGGCGACCTGTACGGCCGCAAGAACGTCTTCCTCACCGCCGTGGTGCTCTTCCTGCTCGGCTCCGCGCTCTGCGGTATGGCCGGCTCGTCGATGCTCGGCGGACCCGACGACGGCATGGTCCAGCTCATCGCCTTCCGCGCGGTGCAGGGCCTCGGCGCCGGTGGCCTGATGGTCGGTGTGATGGCGATCATCGGCGACCTGGTCCCGCCCCGCGAGCGCGGCCGGTACCAGGGCATGATCGCCGGCATCATGGCCATCGCCATGGTGGCCGGACCGCTGGTCGGCGGCTTCATCACCGACCACCTCTCCTGGCGCTGGGCGTTCTATGTGAACCTGCCGCTCGGCGGGGTGGCGCTGGTGCTGCTGATCGCCACTCTGCGCCTGCCCCGGTACCGCACCGAGCACCGGATCGACTGGCTCGGCGCCGCGCTGCTGTCGGTCGGCATCACCGCGATCGTGCTGATCACCACGTGGGGCGGCAACGAGTACGCCTGGCGCTCCCCGCAGATCCTCGGCCTCGCCGCCCTGGCGCTCGCCGCGCTGGTGGCCTTCGGGTTCGTCGAGCGGCGGGCCCCCGAGCCGATCCTGCCGCTGGGCCTGTTCGCCAACCGGAACTTCGCCCTGATCTCCACGATCGGCTTCCTGCTCGGCTTCGCGATGTTCGGCGCGATGAACTTCCTGCCGCTCTATCAGCAGACCGTGCAGGGCGCCTCGGCCACCAACTCGGGCCTGCTGCTGCTGCCGCTGATGTTCGGCATGCTGGTGGTCTCGCTGCTCGTCGGCCGGGCCATCACCCGGACCGGTCGCTACCGGATCTATCCGATCGTCGGCGGCGCGGTGATGGCCGTCGGGCTCGCCCTGCTGAGCCTGCTGGACGTGCACACCAGCAAGCTCCAGTCGTCGCTGTACATGATCGTGCTCGGCGTCGGCATGGGCTTCCTCATGCAGACGTCGATGCTGATCGCGCAGAACAGCGTGGAGCAGAAGGACCTCGGCGCGGCCAGCGGCGCGGCCACCTTCTTCCGCTCCATCGGCGGCTCGTTCGGCATCTCGCTGTTCGGCGCGATCTTCGCCAACCGGCTCGCCGGCACCGCCGCCGGTGGTGCCTTCAGCGGCGGTGGCGAGGCCGGGGCGGCGATGAACATCGACCAGCTCCGGGACCTGCCGGCACAGGCCCGCGAGGCGGTGCTCGGTGGGCTGGCCGACGCGATCTCGCACGTCTTCCTGTGGGCGGTGCTCTTCGCCGTCCTGGTGCCGGTGCTGGCCTGGTTCATCCGGGAGATCCCGCTGCGCACCAGCAACGAACCGACCGGCACTCCCGAGGAGCAGGCCGAGACCGCCCTGGCCCGTTCCCCGTCCGCGTGAGCCGCATGAGCCGGATGTAAGGAGGGGTCCCCTGCTAACGCCTCGTGCATAGCAGGGGACCCCTCCTTACATCCGTAAGATCCGTAAGCGCGAGGTGCGCGGAACAGCCGAGCGCGAGGTGCGCGGATCAGGGTGGGCCGGCCAGGCGGGGACGGAACGGGCGTAGCAGCCGGCTCAGCAGGACGCGGAGCGGAGAGCGGTGCCCGCCGCCGGGTGATCCGGCCAGGGAACGTGCCAGGGTGACGCTGTCGGGGTCGAGATCCGGGGTGGCCAACGCCAGGTGGGCCAGGGAGGCGGCCATCGGCACCGGGCCCTGCCGGGTCGCCTCGGCCACTGTGGCCAGTCGGGCGGCGACCAGCCCGGCCACGTCGGGTCGGACCGACGGGTCCACCCAGGCGGCGGTGACCAGCGCGAACAGGGCCGCCTCGGCGACCTCCTCGGTGTCGGCCAACTCGGTGAGCACCCGCCGACGCGTCGAGGCGGACCACGGCTCGTCGGTGCGGTGGTGCAGCAGGCCGAGGCAGGCCCACACCTGCACACAGCGCACCCAGAGCGCGGGGTCCTGCCCGGCGAGCACTCGGCCCAACGCGGTCGGCGGGGCCTCCGGCGGGTGGGCCAGCAGGCCGAGCAGATCCGGCAGGTCGAGCGTGGCCAGCCCGACCGCCGTGTCGTACGCGGCCGGGGGGTGCGGCCAGGCGGGGTGGGCGAGGTGTTGCAGTCGCCGGGCCGCGTCCGCCGACGGTGGGGACGGTGTCTCGCCCGCCTCCTGCGCAGGCGGACGGGAGCCGACCGGTGTCACCTGTCCCAGCCAGGGCCGGCCCCGGCAGCACTCGGCGAGGTCACCGTGCTCGTGCGAGTCGTCCGGGTGGTCGCGGACGAAGTCGGCCAGCGCGACCAGGTGGCGTACGTCGCCGTCGCGCTGGAACCGCAGTCGGTGGGCGGTGTGCACCGCGCAATCGAAGGACGGGTTGCGGACCAACGCGCGCTCGATCCAGACCAGCGCCTCGTCCAGCCGGCCGTGGTCGGCCAGCGTGCCGGCGATGTCGGCGTACACGGCGAGGTCGTCGGGATCGTGGTCGACGGCACGGCGCAGCGCGGCGAGCGCCTCCCGGGTCCGGCCCGCGCTGCGCAACGCGTACCCGAGCCAGACCTCACCGATCTTGGACGGCGCCGCGCGTACGCCCCGGGTGGCCCAGCGGACCGCGAGCGGCACCTCGCCGACCCGCCGGGCCAGCGCGGAGGCCGTGCCGAGCAGCAGCCCGTGTTCGGGGTGGACGGTGACCGCGTTGCGGGCCAGCGTCAGGTAGGCCGCCAGCGCGGCCCGGTCGGACGCGGGCACCGGATCGGGGGCGGCGGCGCAGACCTGCATCAGGACCCGTGCCGCCTGGTCCGGGCCGAGGCGTTCGGCCAGTTCGGGCGAGGTGACCCAGGGGACGCCGGCCCAGTCCGCGCCCGGTGCGTGCGCGGTGGCGGCGACCAGCAGGTCGAGCCCCTCGGCGGGGCGGCCGGCGGCGGCGAGCAGGTGTGCCCGCGCGACGACCGCGCCGATGAAGGTGTGGTGTTGCAGAGGGAAGAGGTCCACCGCGTCGTCACCGCCGACGGCGGCCAGCCGAGCCAGGGTCTCGTGCACCTCGGGCAGCGTCGGCGCCCGGGCCAGCGCGGCCGCGACATGGTCAGCGGCGTGTGCCAGGTCGCCGGAGTCCAGGGCCCGCCGGGCCAGGGCCAGTTCCTCCGTCGCCGGCAACGCCCGATCGTCGGTTCCCTCGGCCACGTGGTCCTCTCGGTGGTAGGTACGGGTTGCGCGGTGAGGTCGGGTCAGCGTAGGTGACGCCACCCAGTTTTGGTGATCCACTGCGCAGTACTGCGCGTTCGGTTGCCCGTATGTGAAGAAACCTGCAAGACTGAGCATCAAACGCGCGGGAACCGCGCAGGGGAGGAGTTCGCGTGACGCGCCCAGGTAGCGGCATGGCCGCCGACATCGACGAGCAGCCGGCCGGTTACGAGCGACTGCTCTCCGCCGAGTACGCCGCACCGATCGCCCGGGTCGCCGCCGTCATCGCCGAGCGCCGCCCACGGCACGTGGTGTTCACCGCGCGTGGCACCTCCGACCACGCCGCGCTGTACGGGGCGTACCTCGCCGAGATCCGTCTCGGCCTGCCGGCCGGGCTCGCCTCGCCGAGCGCCGTCACCCTCTTCGGCGCCCGGCCGGATCTCTCCGACGCCCTGGTCGTCGGCGTCAGCCAGAGTGGCGGCTCGCCCGACCTGGCCGAGGTGCTCCGGGCTGCCCGGGACTCCGGCGCCCTCACCCTCGCGGTCACCAACGCGCCGGACTCCCCGCTGGCCCGGACCGCCGAACTCTCCGTCGACATCGCAGCCGGGCACGAGCGGGCGGTGGCGGCCACCAAGACGTACACCGCGGAGCTGCTCGCCCTGCTCCTGCTGGTCGAGGGGATCCGGTCCGGCGACGGCACGCTGCCGGACGACGAGCGCCGGGCCCTGGCCGCGCTGCCGGAGCTGGCCGCCCGCACCCTCGCCGACCCGACCGCGACCCAGCTCGCGCCCCGCTACCGCTTCGCCGGTCAACTGGTCACCACCGGCCGGGGGTACGCGTACCCGACCGCCCGGGAGGCCGCGCTCAAGCTGATGGAGACGTCGTACCTGCCGGCGCTGTCCTTCTCCGGCGCCGACCTGCTGCACGGTCCGCTCGCCATGACCGACCCGGACGTGCCGGTGCTGGCCGTGGTCGGCTCCGGGCCGGGCGGTCAGGCGATGCGCGAGGTGCTGCCCCGGCTCGGCGAGCGTCGCGCCGACGTGGTCGTGGTCGGCTCCGCCGAGGTCGAGGGGGCCACCCGGCTCGGCGTCCCCGAGGTCGACGAGCGCTACGCCCCGCTGCTGGACATCCTGCCGCTGCAACGGTTGGCGCTGGCTCTCGCGCTGACCCGGGGCGAGGACCCGGACGCGCCACGGGGCCTGAAGAAGGTCACCGCGACGATGTGACCCTCGGCGTGGCACGCTGGTCGGCGTGTCAACGCTGCGTGATCTCGCCGAGGAGCACACCCGTCTGCGTCCGGCCGACATCGACCACCTGCATCGCATCGCCGGTGACTGGCAGTTGCTGTCCGACCTGTCCTTCGCCGACCTGCTGCTCTGGGTCCCGGTGGACGGCGAGGGGAGCTTCCTCTGCGTGGCCCAGGTCCGCCCGACCACCGCGCCCACCGCGTACCAGGACGACCAGGTGGGACGCATCGTCGGCGGCCCGGAGGTGGCGCACCTGGAGGTCGCCTACGGGCAGGGCCGGATCTGGCGGGAGGGCGACCCGGTCTGGTACGGCGACGTGCCCGCCCGACACGAGGCGATCCCGGTCCGGCTGCGGGCCGCCGACGGGGAGTCCGACGAGGTGATCGCCGTGGTGGGCCGGGACACCAACCTGTCCACCGCCCGGACCCCCAGCCAGCTCGAATTGAACTACCTGACCACTGCCGACGACCTGGCGCAGATGATCGCCGACGGCACGTTCCCGCCGCCCCGGCACCCCGGCGAGACCACCTCGGCGCCCCGGGTCGGCGACGGCCTGGTCCGGCTGGACGCCGGTGGCAAGGTCACCTACGCCAGCCCGAACGCGCAGTCGGCGTACCGCCGGTTGGGCTACGCCTCCCACCTGGTGGGCGAGGATCTCGCGGCGCTGCACCGCCGGCTGGCCAACGACCCGCTGGAGGGGACCGAGGCCGGCAACGGCATCCTCGCCGCGCTGCGTGGCGAGGCGCCGCCCCGGCGCGAGATCGACGCCCGGGGCGCGACCATGCTCACCCGGGCCCTGCCGCTGATGCCCGCGGGTGTGCCGATCGGCGCGCTGGTCCTGGTCCGGGACATCACCGAGGTACGCCGCCGGGACCGCGCCCTGATCACCAAGGACGCCACCATCCGGGAGATCCACCACCGGGTGAAGAACAACCTGCAGACCGTCGCGGCGCTGCTGCGCCTCCAGGCCCGCCGGGTCGGCATTCCGGAGGCGCGGGTCGCCCTGGAGGAGTCGGTACGCCGGGTCGCCTCGATCGCGTTGGTGCACGAGACGCTCTCCATGTCCAGTGACGAGGCGGTCGAGTTCGACGGGATCGTCGACCGGGTGGCCAGCGCGGCGACCGAGGTGGCGGCGACCGAGGTGAGCGTCGGGATGCGGCGTACGGGCAGCTTCGGGGTCCTGCCGGCCGAGATCGCCACCTCGATGGTGATGGTGCTCAACGAACTGCTGCTCAACGCCGTCGAGCACGGCTTCCCGTCGGCCGGTGAGGCCGAGGACGAGGACGGAGTCGAGCCGGAGCCGCCGGGCCAGCCCAGCGTCGACGCGCCCGAGGTGGTGGTGTCGGCGCACCGGGCCCGCAAGATGCTGCACGTCACCGTCGCCGACAACGGTCGGGGGCTGCCGGACGACTTCGACGCCTCCGGCGGGAGCAAGCTCGGCCTGCAGATCGTCCGGGCGCTGGTCACCGGGGAACTGCGGGGCAGCATCGAACTGCGGCCCGGTGCCGAGGGCGGCACGGAGGCGGTCCTGATCGTCCCGCTGGCCCGCAGCGCACCCGAACGCCCCGGCGCCTGAGTGACCGCGTCGGCAGCGGGCCGGTCAGCCGCCGTCGGCGGTGAGCAGCGCGACGGTGAGGCCGGGGCGGGGCCAGACCCGGGTGACGGTGTAGCCGGTCCGCAGCGCGTCGCCCTTGGCACCGGCAACGGCGGCCAGCGGGTCGGCGGGGCGGCCCGCGACCACCAGCCAGACCCGGTCCACCCCGGCCAGGCACTCCGTCGGCCGGTCGCACTCGGCGGCCCACAGGTCGCCCCGGCGCTGCGGGTCCGCCACCGCCAGCACGTCCCGGGGGGTCCGCTCGCCGAGGTGGTAGCGCAGCCCCAGGTCGAGGAAGAGCCAGCTCTCCCGTGGCGAGTAGACGACCGCGTCGTCGGGGCGGAGGTCGTCGGCCACGATCCGGGCCGCGCCCGCGTAGTCGACCGTGGCGCTGCGCGGCCACTCGTGGGTACGCCGCAGCGCGGCCTGGTCCGGCAGGCCGAGCAGCCCGGCCAGGGCCACCACGGCGAGCGCACCGGGTGCCCGGACGGTACGCAGTGCCGCACCGGCCAGCAGGCAGCCGAACGGCACCACGAAGACCAGGTAGCGGGGTACCCAGAGCGGGACCACGGATCCGGCGGCGAAGAGCAGCAGCACGGGAAGCAGCACGCAACTGGCCGGCAGCAGCACCCGTCGACCGGCCCGGACCGTACCGAGGGCGGCGAGCCCGACCAGGAGGCCGCCGACCACCCCGCTCTGCACCACCCCGCCGGGCAGCGCCGCCAGGTCCCCGGGCCGGGCGGCGTCCACCCAGTCCAGTTGCCGGGCCCGCTGTCCCCGCGCCCGCAGCGCCAACGGGGCGACCGCCGCGAACACCGGCACCGACGCGAGCGCCCACCCCCACACCACCCGCCGCCGGAACCGCCGCCGCCCCTCGCCGGCCCCGATGCCGCCGCCGGTCGCGGGGCTGAGGTCCGGGGCCGGTGGCCGGTTCGGTGACGCCGGGTCGGCCGTTCCCGATGCTGCGGTGCCCGACGCTGCGGTGCCCGACGCTGCCGTGTCCGGTGCCGCGGTGCCCGGGGTGGGTGGCCGGTCCGGGGGCTCCGGGGCGGCGGGCGGTGCGGTGGTGCCCGGTGCAGCGGTACGGGGTGCGGTGGTGAGCACGGCGACGGCGTGCGCGGCGAGCAGGGTGAGCGCGACCAGGTGGGTGAGCCCGAGGGCGGCGGTCGCCACGGCGTACCCGGCCCAGCGGCGTGGACCGGGACGGTGCAGCGCGTCGACGAGCAGCAGGGTGCTCAGCACGGCGAGGGCGGTGGCCAGCGCGTACGGGCGGGCCTCCTGGCCGTAGCGGGAGGTGCTGGGCAGGACCGCGAACAGCAGTCCGGCGAGGGTGCCGACGCGGGCGTCCCAGAGCCGCCGACCGAGCGCTGCGGTCAGGCCGGCGGCGGCGGCCATGGCCAGTGCGGACGGCAGGCGCAGGGCGGCCACCGAGTCGCCGGCCACCGCGGTCCAGGCGTGCACGAGCAGGTAGTAGGGCGCGGCGGCGGCGTCGATGGTGCCGGTCAGCCGGAACAGGTCGGTCGCCGGCCGGGTGGCGGCGCTCCAGGTGGCCAACTCGTCCCGCCACGGTTGGGCGGAGTCCAACCCGGCCAGCGTCACCAGCAGGGTCAGGCCCGCCGGGAGCAGCCAGACCGGCAGCGCACGCAGGCGTACGCCGCTGAGCCGGACGCCGGTGCCGGCAACCGGGACCGACCTATCGGACAAATCCCCCACATCGCGAGCCTGCCACATGATCGCGCTCCGAGTGGCGGCAGCGACCGCCCGTGATGTGGGATGCGGCACGCAGTCATTGGCCGGCCCATACCCGGTGTGGCAACATGACGTTCATGACTGCCGCCGTCGTGCGCCGCTTCGTGGCTCGCCGCCACGTTGATTACGGCCGCGTGCGCAGCGCCATCTGTCCGGCCCACTGACGACGCCCGACCACCCTGCCTCGGGCACCTGGCGCGCCGGCCGTTCCTGACATCGCCGTCCACGGCCCCTTTCCGGGAGCCGACCGCGTCCGCGTACCCCAGCCGAGGCACTGCAGACAACGGAGGACGCCGCGATGGCGGTCAGCGAGATTCCGGCCCGACCCGGGGACCCCACGGCGCGCCCCGCGCGGGCTCCCCGCCGCCCCCGCGGCGAGGGCCAGTGGGCGCTCGGATACCGCGAGCCGCTCAACCCCAACGAGCGCAGCAAGAAGGACGACAACCCGCTCAACGTGCGGGAGCGGATCGAGAACATCTACGCACACGGGGGCTTCGCCTCGATCGACCCGGCGGACCTGCGTGGTCGGTTCCGCTGGTGGGGCCTCTACACCCAGCGCAAGGCGGGCATCGACGGCGGACGGACCGCCGTGCTGGAGCCGCACGAGCTGGAGGACGAGTACTTCATGCTCCGGGTGCGGGTGGACGGCGGCCAGCTCGACCTGGCCCAGCTGCGCACCATCGCGGAGATCTCCCGGGAGTTCGCCCGCGACACCGCCGACATCACCGACCGGCAGAACATCCAGTACCACTGGATCCGGGTCGAGGACATGCCCGAGATCTGGCGTCGGCTGGAGGCCGTCGGCCTGCAGACCACCGAGGCGTGCGGTGACTGCCCCCGCATCGTGCTGGGCAGCCCGGTGGCGGGCGTGGCCGCGGACGAGCGGATCGACGCCACCCCGGCGATCGACGAGATCGTCCGGCGGTACGTCGGCGACCGGGAGTACTCCAACCTGCCCCGCAAGTTCAAGTCGTCGATCTCGTGGCTGGTGGACACCCCGTACCAGGCCAACGACATCGCCTTCCTCGGCGTCGACCACCCCGAGCACGGCCCCGGCTTCGACGTGTGGGTCGGCGGCGGGCTCTCCACCAACCCGATGCTCGCCCAGCGGCTCGGCGTCTGGGTGCCGCTGAACGAGGTACCGGACGTCTGGGTCGGCGTGGTCGGCATCTTCCGCGACTACGGGTACCGCCGGCTGCGCCACCGCGCCCGGTTGAAGTTCCTGGTGGCCGACTGGGGCGTGGCCAAGTTCCGCGAGGTGCTGGAGAAGGAGTACCTCGGCCGGACGCTGCTGGACGGCCCGGCCCCGGACCTGCCGGAGCGGCCGGTCGACCACATCGGCGTGCACGCCCAGCGGGACGGCCGCAACTACGTCGGCGCGACCCCGGTGGTGGGGCGGGTATCCGGCACCCAGCTCGCCCAGCTCGCCGACGTCGTCGAAGCGCACGGCAGCGGCCGGATCAGCCTCACCCCGTACCAGAAACTGCTCGTCCTCGACGTCCCGCCGGAGCGGACCGACTCGCTGGTCACCGCGCTGCGCGGGATCGGTCTGGAGGCCCACCCGTCGAGCTGGCGGCGCGGCACCATGGCCTGCACCGGCATCGAGTACTGCAAGCTCGCCATCGTCGAGACCAAGGCGCGCGGCGAGGAACTGGTGACGCGCCTGGAGCAGCGGTTGCGCGACTTCGACGCGGACATCTCCATCCACATCAACGGCTGCCCGAACGCCTGCGCCCGCACCCAGGTCGCCGACATCGGGCTCAAGGGACAACTGGTGACCGGCCCGGACGGCCAGCAGGTCGAGGGCTACCAGGTGCACCTCGGCGGCGGGCTGGGCATGGCCGAGGGCCAGACCGCCGGGTTCGGGCGCAAGTTGCGCGGTCTCAAGACGACCGCCGACGAGCTTCCCGAGTACGTCGAACGGCTCGCCCGGCGCTACCTGGACGGGCGCACCGAGAACGAGTCGTTCGCCAACTGGGTCATCCGGGCCGACGAGGAACTACTGCGATGAGCGAGGTGACGCGATGAGCAGCGAGACCCGTGCCGCGCCGTTGTACTGCCCGTACTGCGGTGAGGAGGACCTGCGGCCGAGCGAGACCGGGCACGGCGCCTGGGAGTGCCACGGCTGTGCCCGGGTGTTCACGGTCCGCTTCACCGGCCTGCTTCCCCAGGCGGTGCGGCGATGAGCGCGCTGATCTCCGCCGCCGGTCTGGGACTTGTCGACACCGCACCCGCCCCGGTCGTCGCGCCGGCCGACCCGACCCGACGCAGCCCCGAGCAGTTGCGGGAACTGGCGGACCGGGCGGGCCGGGAGCTGGAGGGCGCGCCCGCGCTGGAGATCGCCCGGTGGGCCGCGGAGACCTTCGGCGACCGGTTCTGCGTGACCAGTTCGATGGCGGACGCGGTCCTCGCCCACCTCGTCTCCCGGGTGGCACCCGGGGTGGACGTGGTCTTCCTCGACACCGGCCTGCACTTCCCGGAGACCCTCGCCGTCCGCGACGAGGTCGCCCGCACCCTGCCGGTGAACGTCCGGTCGATCCGGCCCCGGCTCACCGTCGGTCAGCAGGACGGCGAGTACGGGCCACGGCTGTTCAACCGGTCACCGGACGAGTGCTGCCGGTTGCGCAAGGTGGAGCCGCTGGAGCGGGCACTGGCCGGCTACGAGGCGTGGGCCGCCGGACTGCGCCGCGACGAGTCGCCGACCCGGGCCAACACGCCGGTGGTGGCGTTCGACCCGCGTCGCGGCCGGGTGAAGGTCAACCCGATCGCGGCCTGGAGCCAGGCGGACGTCGACGCGTACATCGCGCGCTGGAAGGTGCCGGTCAACGAGCTGTTCCGGCGCGGCTACGGCTCGATCGGCTGCTGGCCGTGCACCCGCCGGACCTCGACCGGGGAGGACCCGCGCGCCGGCCGCTGGGCCATGTTCGAGAAGACCGAGTGCGGACTGCACCTCTGACCGAGGCGGCGGACACCGACGGCGGCCCGACCCGCCCCGGCCCACCCGGGTCGGGGCGGGACCCGCTGCTCCTGGTCGCCCACGGCAGCCGCGATCCCCGAGCCGCCGAGGCCACCCGGGCACTGGCGCGGGCGGTGTCGGCCGCCCGGCCCGGCACGCCGGTGCTGGCGAGCTGGCTGGACCACACCGAGCCCGGTCCGACCGAGGCGCTGCGCGGGCTGGCCGCTGCCGGGCACTCCCGGGCGGTCCTGGTGCCGCTGTTGCTGACCGCCGCGTACCACCGGCGGGTCGACATCCCGGCAGCGGTGGCGGCCGCCCAGGAATCCGGCCCGTCGATCGCGGTGACGGTCACCGACGTGCTCGGTCCGGTCGGCCAGCACGTGGACCGCTCGCTGCTCGCCGGGCTGGTACGGCGACTGGACGAGGCGGAACCGGGAAGATTCGACGCGGTGGTGCTGGCGGCGGCGGGTACCCGGGACGCGTCCGCCCGTGCCTCGGTCGGCCGGGTGGCCAACGCGCTCGGTGTGACCCTCGGCACCCCGGCCCGGGTCTCGTACGCCTCGGCGGCACCACCGGCCGTCGGTGCGGCGGTGGCCCGGTTGCGTACGCGCGGCGCGCAGCGGGTCGCCGTGGCCGCGTACTTCCTGGCACCCGGGTTGTTCCACGACGCGGTGGCGGCGGCGGCGCGGGAGGCCGGCGCGGTCGCGGTGGCGGCACCGCTGACCGACGCGCCGGAACTGGTGGGGCTGGTGCTGGACCGGGCGGACATCCGGGCGTCCTCGACGCGCTGAGCGGCCTTGTGTGTGTAAGGAGGGGTCCCCTACTAACGCCTGGTGTATAGGAAGGGTCCCTTCCTTACATCTGGTGCGTGTGGGCAGCAGAACGCCCCGGCGGGCTAAGCCCGGCCGGGGCGTGTCGCTTCGGTGCGGTTGTGGTCAGGCGGAGTGAGCGCGCAGCACCCGGAGTCCACCGCGACGCTTGACAGCGCGGCGCTCCTCCTCGCTCATTCCGCCCCAGACGCCAGCGTCCTGACCGGACTCCAGCGCCCACTGCAGGCACTGGTCGGTCACGGAGCAGCGCCTGCAGACGGCCTTGGCCTGCTCGACCTGCAGGAGAGCCGGACCGGACGTCCCGATCGGGAAGAACAGCTCCGGGTCCTCGTCGCGGCAGACAGCATGGTGACGCCAGTCCATGGCGGCAACACTCCTCATTCTGGATGGGTGGCAGATGTTGCTTGTTCGTGCTTTTCCTATATGCATCCGCATTGCCGATGGTGACGTTTCGCGTTCGTCAATTCGGCAGTGCGTGAGCAGGCTGTTGGCCCGGGGGACCTGCTGGAACAGCTCAACCTGCCGAGCATATCCAGGCAATGTCCCGGTAACTCAAGTTCGCTTGTGAATACTTTCACGAACTCTGGCGATGTCAAGGGTGACGCTCGGAAAAACTCCGGGCGGTGAGCAAGCCCACAACCCATTTGTCCCGGTTCCAGGGGGCACTGGCTTACCCGGCTTATCACAGTCGAGGATCAATATAGTACAGTCCCGCGCACATTGCCGACATTTCCGGCACGAGTCCCAGGTGTCGCAGTCGTCGCGTGTCGGGGGCGCGCCGACCTCTCCGCCCGGGGGTGCCGGAGACCTAACAGATTACTCTGAGTGCGGCCGGAACGGAGGCGAATCCAACTTTTTCTCGTTCGCCAAGGTAGTCGCCGTCGAGCTGAAACGCCTGCGGACGGCTCGCGACCAGCGTGAACTCGGCAACATCGTGCCGACGAAGAACTTGGCGACCCTGCGGATCCGGCGTGGCGGACAGGAATTGCCTCACTGTCCGTGTCGTGCTGGCGACGCCTAGCTGGCGAAGGGCCATCACGTCGAGGCCCAGATCGAAGGACGCCTCCGGGTTCGGGTTGGCCTCCCGGTCGCCGACGAACGTCCACGGGGCGGTGTTCTGGACGATCACCGTCGCCAGATCGCCCTCCGTGGTCTCGCCCGGCTGCTCCAGCCGGATCGCCGGGTTGCGCCGCTCGGCACCGAGCAGGAACTGCGCGGTGAAGGCGCGGAAGTAGAGCCCCGGCGAGGAGACCCGGCCCCGTCGGCGGGCCTCCTCGACCCGATGGATGACCGCCGCGTCGAGCCCGAAGCCGGCGCAGAAGGTGAAGTAGCGGTCGTCGGCCCGGCCGAGGCCGATCGTCCGGTGCCGACCCAGCCGCAGCCCCTCCAGGAGCATGCTGGCCGCCTCGGGCCACTCCTTGGGCAGGCCCAGCGCCCGCGCGAAGACGTTCGTCGAGCCGCCCGGCACGGTGGCCAGCGCGGGCAACCGCTCGGCGGTCGGCGCCGCACCGCCGGCGCTGGTCGCCGTCATCAGGCCGTTGACCACCTCGTTGACCGTGCCGTCACCACCGAGCGTGACCACCACGTCGACGCCCTCCACCGCGGCCTCCCGGGCCAGCGCGGTGGCATGGCCGCGGCGTCGGGTGTAGCGCACGGAAAGATCCACCTCGCTGCGCAGCGCTCGGACGAGCACATCCCGCGCACGCTCGCTGGTGGTGGTGGCCTTCGGATTGACCAGCAGGACGGCCCGCATGGGCGGCACTGTACCCCGACCCGCCACGGGTATCGTGACCGCGTGGCAATCGACTCCGACCCGACCCCGGTGACCCTCCGGTGGGCGGTCTTCCTGCTGCGGGGTCAGGCGATCGCCGTCGGGCTGATCGCGGCCTGGTTGGTCGTCGCCGACTTCACCGCCGCCACCACCGACCTGGTGTCGGCGCTGCTGGTGACGGCGTTCGCCATCGGCGCGGCGATCGCGCTCTGGGCGCTGGGCAGCGCGCTGCTGCGCCGTCGAGCCGGTGCCCGGGCACCCGCCATCGTGCTGCAACTCATGCTGCTGCCGATCGGCTGGTTCATGATCCAGGGCGGGTTGGGCTGGCTCGGCGTACCGCTGATCGCGCTCGGGCTCGGCGTCACCTGGCTGCTGGTGAGCCCGCCCACCACCCGGGCCCTCGGCTTCGAGTGAGCCCCGGTCACCAGCCGGAGGCGCGGCGGGTGAGCAGCGAGATGGTGGCCCGGCCGTCAGCCGCTCCCGCCGAGGCGGAGGTGGTCAACGCGGTCAGCACCTTCCACGCGAACGACGACTCCGCCGGGAGCCGGGCGCCCGGCACGGTCGGCACCGTCACCTCGACGGTCAACGCGTCCTCGGTGACCGCGAAGCGGCAGTCCAGCTCGGCGCCCCGGGGCGCGATGGCGAGCAGCATGGCGCACGCCTCGTCCACGGCGATGCGCAGGTCCTCGATCTCGTCGAGGGCGAACTGGAGACGCGCCGCGAGACCGGCGGTTGCCGTACGCAGGACGCTCAGATAGCCGCCGTCGGCGGGCACGGTGAGGTGCACCACGTCGTCGTCGGTGGTCGGTTGTCCGGTCAGTTGAGTCACGACTCATCCCCCCGGTCGGGGACTCTACCCGCTCAGGCGGCGGGGCGACGGAGGGCCGTCAGCGCGGCGGACGGCGAGCCGGGCGACCTGGTACGGACCGGGGCGCTCGACCGGAAACGCGTCGGCGACCGGCCCGCCCCGAGGGGCAGGGCCGGCCGCCGACGACAGGCGTGACCGGGTCACGTCACGCCTGCTTGGTCTCCCAGAAGATCTTCGAGATCTCGTCGATCTTCTGCAGCAACTCGTCGGCCTTGGACGGGTCGGTGGCGCCCTTGGCGCCCGCCGCGCCGGCCAGCTTGGTGGCCTCGTTGAACAGCTGGTGCAGGTGCGGGTACTTCTCGAAGTGCGGCGGCTTGAAGTAGTCGGTCCACAGCACCCACAGGTGGTGCTTGACCAGCTCGGCCCGCTGCTCCTTGATCAGGATGGCCCGGGTACGGAACTCGGGGTCGGTGTTGGCCTGGTACTTCTCGCAGATCATTTTCACCGACTCGGCCTCGATCCGAGCCTGCGCGGGGTCGTAGACGCCGCAGGGCAGGTCGCAGTGCGCGCTCGCGGTCACCCGGGGCGCAAGGATGCGTGGAAGTCGCATCGGGATCCTCCATGGGAAGTTTGCGATGATCCATGACGACATTACTCCTGGACGTGGTCCCCGAGGCCGCAGGAGGTGAAACCACATGCCGGTGCCACACCTCCGGCGACCGCTCTCGGCCGTACTCGTGACCGGTCCGTCCATGGCGCCGACCCTGCGGCACGGCGACGCGGTGCTGGTCCGCCCGGGGGGCCGCGCCACCCGGCCGGGGGACGTGGTGGTCGCGGTCTTCCGCAGCCGCCCCGAGCTGCTCGTGGTCAAACGCGCCGTCCGACCCGTCGACGGCGGCTGGTGGCTGTACGGTGACAACGAGTTGGTGACCGACGACTCCCGGGCGTACGGGGTGGCCGACGTCCTCGGTCGGGTGGTGCTCCGCTACTGGCCCCACCCCGGCCGATTGCCGCCGCAGCCGTTATGACCCTGCTCACCTCTGGCTCCCGGTGGCGTGACTATGCTCGGAAAGTGCCTGGGTGACCCCCGCACTTCGTGCCGCCGCTCGCTTGCCTCACCGTGCGCCCCGACCGGCCGGCCCAGCTGCTGAACCGACACTGGAGTCACCATGCCTTCGTCCACCGTGGACCCCGCTGATCCCGTCTTCCAACTGCACCGGGGCGGCAAGATGGCCGTCCTCTCGACCGTCCCGCTGACCAGTCGCGAAGACCTCTCCCTCGCGTACACGCCGGGTGTGGCCCGGGTGTGCGAGGCGATCGCCGCTGACCCGTCGCTGACCTACGAGTACACCTGGACGTCGAACACCGTCGCGGTCGTCACCGACGGTTCGGCCGTACTCGGACTGGGCAACATCGGCCCGCGCGCCGCGCTGCCGGTGATGGAGGGCAAGGCCGTGCTGTTCAAGCAGTTCGGCGGCGTCGACGCGGTGCCGGTCTGCCTGGACACGCAGGACGTCGACGAGATCGTGGCGACGGTCAAGGCGCTCGCGCCGTCGTTCGGTGGGATCAACCTGGAGGACATCAGCGCACCGCGCTGCTTCGAGGTGGAACGCCGCCTCGACGAGGCGCTGGACATCCCGGTCTTCCACGACGACCAGCACGGCACCGCGATCGTGGTGCTGGCCGCGCTGCGCAACGCCGCGACCCTGCTCAACCGCAAGCTCGGCGACCTGCGGGTGGCGGTCAGCGGTGCGGGTGCGGCCGGCGTGGCGGTGACCAATATGCTGGTGGCCGGGGGAGTGGACCCGCAGCGGGTGGTGGTCTGTGACTCCCGGGGCATCGTCTCCCGCCAGCGCGACGGCCTCACCGGCACCAAGGCCGAGCTGGCCGAGCTGACCAACGCCGACGGCCGGCAGGGCGACATCACCGAGGCGTTGCGCGACGCCGACGTGCTGATCGGCGTCTCCGGCGGGCAGATCCCGGAGGCGGCGGTGGCCGGGATGGCATCCGGCGGGATCGTGTTCGCGCTGGCCAACCCCACCCCCGAGGTGCACCCGGACGTCGCCGCACGGCACGTCGCGGTGGTCGCCACCGGCCGCAGCGACTACCCCAACCAGATCAACAACGTGCTGGCCTTCCCGGGCGTGTTCCGGGGCGCGCTCCAGGCCCGGGCCACCCGGGTCACCGAGTCGATGAAGGTGGCCGCCGCCGACGCCATCGCCGCCGTGGTGGCCGAGGCGCTCACGCCGGACGCGATCGTGCCCTCACCGCTCGATCCCCGGGTCGCTCCGGCGGTGGCCGAAGCCGTCGCCGAAGCCGCCCGCCGCGACGGCGTCGCCCGCGCCTGACGTGAAAGGAAGGGTCCCCTCCTAACGCCTCGTGTCTAGGAAGGGACCCTTCTTAACGGCCGCTCAGCTTGTTACGGTGCGGATCATGCGTGCCGCCTTCGCCTCCCGTTTCGACGACGCCGATCCGCTCGCCGCGCTCACCGTGGGTGAGCAGCCCGAGCCGAGCCTGCCCGACGACGACTGGGTGACCCTGCGCGTCACGGCCAGCTCGCTCAACCACCACGACATCTGGTCGCTGCGCGGGGTCGGGCTGCGCGCCGAGCAGTTGCCGATGATCCTGGGCTGCGACGCCGTCGGCGTGGACCCGGAGGGCAACGAGGTGGTCGTCTATCCGGTGGTGCCCACTCCGGGTGACCCGCGCGGGGTGTCCATCCTCTCCGAGCACTTCCCCGGCACGCTGGCCGAGCGGGTGGCCGTACCCCGGTGGAATCTCCTTCCGCTGCCGGCGGGCCTGTCGGCGACGAACGCGGCGTGCCTGCCGACCGCCTGGCTGACCGCGTGGCGGATGCTGACCACCAAGGGCCGCATCGACGAGGCCGATGCGGTGCTGGTCCAGGGCGCCGGAGGCGGCGTGGCCACCGCCGCCGTGGTGCTGGCCACCGCGATGGGCAAGCGGGTGTACGCGACCAGTCGCGACGCCGCGAAGCGGGAGCGGGTCGCCGGCCTGGGCGCGACCGCCCTGGAGACGGGCGCCCGGCTGCCCGAGCGGGTCGACGTGGTGATCGAGACGGTCGGCGCGGCCACCTTCGACCACTCGTTGAAGTCGGCTGCGCCGGGCGCGCGGATCGTGGTCTCCGGGGCGACCGCCGGGCACGAGCCGGCGGTCAACCTGCGCCGGGTCTTCGCGATGCAGTTGGAGATCCTGGGCACCTCGATGGGTACCTCGGCAGACCTGGCCGACCTGCTGGCGTTCTGCGCCGAGCGGAAGGTGCGTCCGGTGGTGGACAGCGTGGTGCCGTTCAGTCGGGTCGAGGAGGCGTTCGCCCGCCTGCACTCCGGTGATGCCTTCGGCAAGGTCGTGATCGACCACACGAGCTGACGCTCGGCACGCGTCGAGGCGCTCGGCGCTCGGCGTGCGGCGTTAGGGCGTGCGGCGTTAGGGCGTGCGGCGTTAGGGCGTGCGGCGTTAGGAAGGGTCCCTTGCTATACGCGAGGCGTTAGCAGGGGACCCTTCCTAACACCAAACCCTGGGTGCTACAGGTTGTTGTCGAGGGTGGCGATGTCGTCGCGGGCGGCGGCGGTGGGGATGCGCTCCTTGGCCTCGGCGTCGCCGTAGAGCGTCCAGCGCAGGAACTCGGCGGTGGTGTTCGCCACCACGCCCAGCGACGTGTCGTCTCTCAGCAGCTTCCGGCCGTGGTCGCCCTCGGGCAGGCTGAGCATCGCCTTCGGCCAGGGCACCAGGTCGTAGACCGCCTTGCCGGCGGTGTACTGCACCACCTCGTCGGCCTCGCCGTGCACGAACAGTTGCGGCGCGGCGGCACCGGCGAACGCGGTGCCCACGCCGAGCGCGGTGCCGGCGAAGACGATCCCGGCGGCCAGCCGCTCGTCCCGGCCGGCGGTGAACAGCCCGATGGTGGTCACCCCGCCCGCGGAGTGCCCGGCGGCGGCCACCCGGTCGGTGGCGAGCCGGCCCCGCAGCACGTCGCCGTCGCGGGCGTCGAGCGCGAGCACCTCGGTCAGCGCGTACGAGACGTCGGCGGGCTGGTTGAGCACGTCGAGCACGTTGTTGTCGCCACCGGCCTTCGAGGTGTTCGGGAACGTCGGCGCGGCCACCACGAAACCGGCGGCCGCCCACCGGGTGAGCAGCGCCTGGTAGTCGGCGGGTCGACCGCCGAGGCCGTGGCTGAACATGACCACCGGGAACCGCCCCTCGGCGGCGTCCGCCGACGACTGCGGCTTCCCGCCCGCCCGACCGGCCGCCGGGTACCAGACGGTCACCGGCAGCGGCCGGTTGCCGTCGCGGTTGAGCTTGAGTTGCCGTACGCCGACGGCGAAGGTCTGCTCCGGCGCGGTGCCGGCGGGGATGTCCGGCGCCGACGTGGTCGCGGCCGGTGCGGAGGCGGTCGCCGAGGGGGCGGGCGCCTCGGCCCGCTCGTCCGGTTCGCGGTCGGCGGAGCAGCCGACCAGCATGCCGGCGGTGAGCGTGCTGGCGAGCAGGAGAGAGAGGGCGCGGCGCGACATGACTCCGATTCTGCCTCGCCCGCCGACCGGCCCGTCCGGCGCTCCACGTCCTGCGCCCTCACCCGGCGTGCAGGTGGTGCCGTCGGGCAGGTCAGGCTGCCGGTCGGGTCTCGAAGCTGGTGACGCCGGCCAGCAGCGCCCGGCCGGGCAGCCGCCGCCCGGCCTCGGCGTCGCCGTAGAGCGTCAGGCGCAGGAAGTCGGTGGTGGCGCCGAGGACCTGGGCGAAACCGGGCCGACCGGGGACGAGGTACTCGCCGTGGCCCTGCCCGAGCAGGCTGAGGAAGGAGGCCGGTCCGGGGGTACGGCCGTACGCGGCCCGGCCGACGCTGAGCGGCACCACCGCGTCGGCGGTGCCGTGCACGAAGAGGATCGGGGCGCTCGGGCCGGCGAAACTGCCCGCCATCCCGCCTCCGGCGATCACGATGCCGGCCCGCAGTCGGGCCGGGTGCCCGGCGGTGAACATACCGGCGGTGGTGAAGCCGCCCGCCGAGTGTCCGGCCGCCGCCACCCGCTGCACGTCGAGGTGACCGGCGAGCGGGTCGCCGGAGCGGCCGTCGAGCCGGACCAGGTGCCGGATCACCCGCCACCCGTCGGCCGGCTGGTGACGGACGTCGGCCCGGGAGAACCGCTTCGCGCCGCGCCGGGTGTGCGGGTACGTCGGCGCGGCCACCACGAATCCGGCGGCGGCCCATCGGGCGGTCAGTCCGGAGTGCAACTCGGGCAGGCTGGCCAGACCGTGGCTGTAGATCACCACCGGGAACCGCCCCTCGGCGACCTGGCTGCCCTGCGTCGGATACCAGAGTGTGACCGGCAGTGGACGTTCCGAGGCCGGGTCGACGGTGAGGGTGCGCACACCCACCGCGTACGGCACCTCCGGCGCCTGCCGACCGCCGGGTGCCTGGCCGGACTGCTCGCCGCTCGTCGCGCAACCGGCCGACAGCGCCATCAGCAGCGCCGACACCAGTGCGGTGAACCCCCGTGCGATTCCCACGACATCACGGTAGGACCCCGGGTCACCCGTCCGGGTCCGGTTGACCGGTGCCGTACGCCACCCGTTCGGACGGCGCGCACGGACCGTCCGACTGGACCGCTTTCGCTAAGGTCACGGCATGACTGAGAACTACACCGATCCGAGCGGCAACACCGAGGCGTTCCGCGCCTTCGCCGGCACCCCGGACGCGCCCGCTGAGACGGCCTCCCGCAACGGCCTGATCATCGGTGCCGCCGTGGTCGCCGTGGTGCTGGTCGCGCTCGCGAGCTGGCTCGCCTTCGCCTGATCGGTTCGCCCCCGGGCCGCCGACCGATCAGGCGGTGGCCGCCACCACCGCGCGTGCCGCCCGGGCGATCTCGCGCTCCTCGTCCGTGCCGACCACGCAGACCGCGACCTCCGCGCCGTCCGGTGAGATGAACCGGTCACCGCTGCCCGTGTTGCGCTCGGGGTCGACGGTGATGCCGAGCCGTCCGAGCCCGGCGAGTGCCGCCGCGCGTACCGGTGCCGCGTGCTCGCCGACCCCGGCGGTGAAGGTGACCGCGTCGACCCGGCCGAGCAACGCGTAGTACGCCCCCACGTAGCCGGTGATCCGCCGGCAGTAGACGTCGAAGGCGAGCGTCGCCGCCTCGTCCCCGGCCGCCCGCCGGGACAGCACCTCCCGCATGTCGTTGACGCCGGAGAGCCCGAGCAGGCCGCTGCGGTGGTTGAGCAGGTCGTCGATCTCGTCCACGCCCAGTCCGCCCTCGCGGCGCAGGTGGAACACCACGGTCGGGTCCAGGTCACCGCTGCGGGTGCCCATCACCAGCCCCTCCAGCGGGGACATCCCCATCGAGGTGGCCACGCTGCGTCCCTGCGCGACCGCGCACGCGCTGGCGCCGTTGCCCAGGTGCAGGGTGATCGTGTTGACCTCCGCGTACGGGCGGTCCAGCAGCTCGGCGGTGCGCCGGGAGACGTACGAGTGCGAGGTGCCGTGGAAGCCGTACCGCCGGACGCCGTACTGCTGCGCGACGTCGCGGTCGATCGCGTACGTGGCGGCGGAGTCGGGCAGCGTGTGGTGGAACGCGGTGTCGAAGACGGCGACCTGCGGCACCTCGGGCAGGACGGCGCGGGCCTCGGCGATGCCGGCGAGGTTGGCCGGGTTGTGCAGCGGTGCCAGCGGCACCAGGTCGGTGATGGCGGCCAGCACCGCGTCGTCCACCAGCGTCGGCGCGGTGAACCGCCGGCCGCCGTGCACCACCCGGTGCCCGACCGCAGTGAGCCCGGTCAGGTCCAGCCCGGCCAGGATCCGCCGGACCGCCCCGGCATGGTCGGGCGCGTCGCCACCGGCCTCACCGATCCGCTCGACGGTGCCCTTGTCGAGTACCCGGTCACCGTCGTACAGCCGGTACTTGACCGAGGACGACCCGCAGTTGAGCACCAGCACCTTGTCGGTCATCATGCGTCTCCGGGTGGGGGAGCGTCGGTGAGGGCGGCGGCCTGGATGGCGGTGATCGCCACGGTGTTGACGATGTCCGGCACGGTGGCCCCTCGGGAGAGGTCGTTGACCGGCCGGCGCAGGCCCTGCATCACCGGCCCGACGGCCACCGCCCCGGCCGAGCGCTGCACCGCCTTGTACGTGTTGTTGCCGGTGTTCAGGTCCGGGAAGATGAAGACCGTCGCGCGGCCGGCGACCGCACTGTCGGGCAGCTTCGTCGCCGCCACCGCCGGGTCGATCGCCGCGTCGTACTGGATCGGACCCTCCACGGCCAGGTCGGGCCGACGCTCACGGACCAGCGCGGTGGCCGCCGCGACCTTCTCCACGTCGGCACCGGCGCCGGAACTGCCGGTCGAGTACGACAGCATCGCCACCCGGGGCTCGATGCCGAACCGGGCCGCGGTGTCGGCCGAGGAGATCGCGATGTCGGCGAGCTGGGCGGCGTCCGGGTCGCGGTTGACCGCGCAGTCGCCGTACACCAGGACCCGGTCGGCGAGCAGCATGAAGAAGACGCTGGAGGCGACGGAGACGTCCGGCAGGTTCTTGACGATCTCGAAGGCGGGGCGGATGGTGGCGGCGGTGGTGTGGGTGGCGCCGGAGACCATGCCGTCGGCGTGACCGGCCCACACCATCATGGTGCCGAAGTAGTTCGGCTGGGCCACCACGTCGTACGCCAGCTCGACGGTGACGCCCCGATGGGCGCGCAGCTTCGCGTACGCCTCGGCGAACTCGTCCCGCCACTGGCTGGTCGCAGGGTCGACGATGGTGGCCCCGGTGACGTCGACGCCCAGTTCCCGGGTTCGTCGGGCCACGTCGTCGGGGCGACCGAGCAGGGTGAGGTCGGCCACGCCCCGGTGCAGCAGGATCTCGGTCGCCCGCAGGATCCGTTCGTCGGTGCCCTCGGGCAGCACCAGGTGGCGGCGCTGGGCGCGGGCCCGGTCGATCAGGTCGTACTCGAACATCAGCGGGGTGACCCGCTGCGAGCGGGTGACCGCGAGTCGGCGGGCCAGCTCGTCGGTGTCCACGTTGGCCTCGAAGGCGCCGAGGGCGGCCTCCACCTTCCGGGTGTTGGCCGCGCTGGGCCGTCCCTCGATCCGGCTGGACGCGGCGACCGTGTCGTAGCTGTCGCTGGTGACACTGAGCACCGCCAGGCCGGTGTTCAGCCCGTCGAAGAGGCGCAGGGCGCGCGGGTCGGGTTGTTCGCCGAGGGTGAGCACCAACCCGGAGATCGAGGCCTGGCCGGAGACGTGCGCGGCACCGGCGGCCACCAGCAGGTCGTCCCGGTCGCCCGGCGTGATCACCAGGCAGCCGTCGGTCAGGTGTTCCACGAGCGTCGGTACGTGGGCCGCGCCGACCACGTAGTCGAGCACGTCGCGACCGAGCGCCGCCTCGTCGCCGGTGAGCAGTGTCGCGCCGAGTGCGGCGGCCACCTCGGCCACCGTCGGCGCCGACACGGTCGGCACCTCCGGGATGGCGTACGCCGGCACCGGCAGGTCGGGCAGGTCCATCGGCTCGGGCACCCGGTTGGCGATGACCGCGAGCACCGTCGCGCCGAGGTCCACCAGGTCGTGGTACGCGCCCCGGGCCGCCGCCGCGATCGCCTCCGGTGACTGGCCCTGCCCGTCCACGACCGGCACCACCACGCTGCCGAACTCGGTCGCCAGCCGGGCGTTGAAGGCGAGTTCCCGTGGCGTGGTCCCGTCGCCGGAGTCGGCGAAGTCGCTACCCACCACTACGACGGCCGGGCACTGTCGCTCGACCGCTCGGTAGCGCTGCACCACCCTGGAGATCAGTTCTTCCCGCCGTCCGTCTGATACCAGCGCCGTGGCCTCGGCATATGTGGCTCCGGCCAGGTCGGACGGGTTAACCTGCACGCGATAGCGCTCGCTGAGCAGGGCGAGGATGTGGTCGGGTCCGTTCGACGGCACCAGCGGCCGGAACACGCCGATCCGTTCGACCTGCCGGGAGAGCAGCTCGGCGAGACCCAACGCGATGGCCGATTTGCCGCCGCCGGATCCCACGCTGGTGAGGTAGACGCTGCGAGCCATGCGGCCCAACCTACTCGGTCCGGTTGGTTGTCCTCAGACAACCATCTAGGGTTGGTTGCGCCTGTTTTCGCATGTCAGATGGGACACTTGGGCGAGAAAGCGAGAGCTTTTCACGTTTAGACTCGCGCAGGTGGAGGGACCAACACAGCTCATTCCTGTCGCCCCGGAACCATCCCCCGTCTTCGTCGATCCGAGTGGCCGTCGCCGCCGATGGTTACGGCGGACGGCGTACGCCCTCGGCCTGGCCGGGGTGGCGTACACCATGATGGTCGGCATCAGCTTCGCCGGCGGACCGGTCCGTCCCGACACGATCATCCCGTTCGTCGAGCCCGCCGAGACGTGGGAGGCGCCGCCCGTCTCCCCGGCCCCCTCGCCCAGCCGGTCGACCTCACCGGCACCGTCGCCCACCCAGGTCACGCCGCAGCGCCCGGTGCCTTCCTCCGCCGCGCCCGGCACCGGCGCGACCTCGGCCAGTCCCACCCCCAGCCCGTCCCGGACGGCGCCGACCAGCGCCCGCCCCAGCGGGACGCCGACGCCCAGCCCGTCCCGGAGCACCCCGCCCCGCAGCACGCCGCCGCCCAGCACGCCGCCGCCGAGCAGCCCGACACCCACGACAACGCCGTCGCCGGAACCGAACGACACGAATGAGGCGACCGCTCCCTGATGAGCCACCCGTACCCGCCCCGCCGGCCGGCACACGCGTCCCCTTCCCCCACACCCGAACGACCCCGACAGCACGCCCGACCGGGTCCGACCGCCCGCGCCCGACGGTTCATCCCCCGTCCGAGTTGGACCGTGTACGCCATGGTCTTCGTGCTGCTCGGCGGCATCCTCTTCGTCCAGGCGTACGCCAACGGCTCGTTCATCCCGGACTACCGGGCGGAGAACACCTTCGGCAGCGGCCAGGACGACGTCCCCGACGAGATCCTCGAAGGCGGCCCGATCGTCAACACCACCGCCGACCGGCCACAGTCGTACCGGCTGCCGGCGCGGACCATCGCGTTGACCTTCGACGACGGCCCCGACCCGGTCTGGACCCCGGCCGTGCTGGAGGTGTTGGAGAAGCACCAGGTCCCGGGCACCTTCTTCGTCCTCGGCAACCAGGTGGTCCGCAGCCCCGACCTGGTCCGTGAGCTGGCCGAGAAGGGGCACGAACTGGGCGTGCACACCTTCACCCACCCGCACCTCACCCAGATCCCGGGCTGGCAGCGGCGGATGGAGTACACCCAGACCCAGCTCGTCATCGCTGGGGCCACCGGCCAGAGGTCCAACCTGCTGCGGTTCCCGTACTCGTCCCGGGCGGACGCCTTCGTCGACCAGGACTGGCCGCTGCTGCAACAGGCCGGTGAACTCGGCTACCTCAGCGTGGTCAACGACCTGGACAGCCGGGACTGGGAACGGCAGGGCGTGGAGGGGATGATCGAGCGGACCGTACCGGAGGGTTACTCCGGCGCGGTCACGCTCTGGCACGACTCCGGCGGCGACCGCTCGCAGACCGTCGAGGCGCTGGACCGGTACATCCCGTTGATGAAGGAGCGGGGATACACCTTCACCACGATCAGTGAGGGGTTGAACCGGGCGCTGGTCGAGGCCGGTGCCACCGGCACCACGGCCGGGCCGACCGAGGCGACGTTCACCGAGCGCTGGCGCGGCCAGATGCTGATCATGGCGGTGCGCGCCGCCGACGGCACCTTCGTCCTCTTCGGCGTGCTCTTCGTGCTGGTCGGGACGCTCACCATCGGGCGGACCGTGCTGCTGTTCGTACTGGCGCGGCGGCACGCCCGCAAACGACGCCGCAAGGGCTTCGCCTGGGGGCCGCCGATCACCGAACCGGTGTCGGTGATCGTGCCCGCGTACAACGAGAAGGAGGGCATCGCCGAGGCGGTCCGCTCGCTCGCCACCGGCGACCATCCCGGCGGCATCGAGGTGGTGGTGGTCGACGACGGGTCGACCGACGGCACCGCCGACATCGCCGCCGGGCTCGGCCTGCCGAACGTACGGGTGGTCCGCAAGCCCAACGGCGGGAAGCCGAGCGCGCTGAACACCGGCGTCGCCCTGGCCCGACACGACCTGATCGTGATGGTCGACGGGGACACCGTCTTCGAGCCCGACGCGGTCCGTCGCCTGGTCCAGCCGTTCGGCGACCCGCAGGTGGGTGCGGTGGCCGGCAACGTCAAGGTCGGCAACCGGCGCAGCATGATCGCCAAGTGGCAGCACATCGAGTACGTGATCGGCTTCAACCTCGACCGCCGGCTCTACGAGACGCTGCGCTGCATGCCGACCATCCCCGGCGCGATCGGCGCGTTCCGCCGCGAGGCGCTGGAGTACGCCGGTGGGATGACCGACGAGACGCTGGCCGAGGACACCGACATCACCATGGCCCTGGGCCGCGCCGGCTGGAAGGTGGTGTACGAGGAGAGCGCCCGCGCCTGGACCGAGGCGCCGGCCAGCTTCGGGCAGTTGTGGAAGCAGCGCTACCGGTGGAGCTACGGCACCATGCAGGCGATGTGGAAGCACCGCCGCTCGGTGCTCGACAAGGGCGCGTCCGGCCGGTTCAGCCGCCGCTGCCTGGCCTTCCTGACGCTGTTCGGGGTGCTGCTCCCGTTGACCGCCCCGGTGATCGACCTGCTCGCGATCTATGGCCTGATCTTCCTGAACCGCACCGAGACGGCGCTGGCCTGGGCCGCCATGCTGGGGTTGCAGTTCCTGACTGCGATCGTGGCGTTCCGCCTCGACAAGGAGAAGCTCGGCGTCCTCTGGGTGCTGCCGTTGCAGCAGTTCGTCTATCGCCAACTGATGTACCTGGTGCTGCTCCAGTCGGTGGTCACCGCGTTGACCGGCGGCCGGCTCGGCTGGCAGAAGCTCAAGCGGACCGGACTAGCACCTCCCGGCGGCCCGGCGGGTCCGCCACCGCCGGTGCCCGCTCCGACCGCCGCCACCGCCCAGCGGGTACGCCGCTGACCTGTGGCCCGCCGCCGCCCGCTCAGCCCGGTGGACGCCCCTGACCTGCGCCCTACCGTTGCCCACCAGGCCCGGCGAGCGGGCGTGCGGGGAGCGGCGGCGGGTGTGTCAGTCGGCGCGTCGGGCCAGGCCGAGGGCGTACTCGGGCCACCAGACGCCGCTCTCCGGCTCGCCCGGGCGGCAGGCGCCGTCTGACTCGCCCGGGTACTTGACCCAGAGCAGGGCGTCGACCCGGTCCAGGCCGGTGTCGGTGGTGGGGTCCGCGCCGAGCGCGCGGCCCGGCGGATTGCACCAGCTCGGCGCCGCGCGCACGGTCTCGCCCGGGTACGCGCCCCGGCCGTTGCGGCTGGTGTCGATGACGAACGTGGTGGTACCGCCGAGGGCGTCGGAGATCTCGTGACCGTAGGTCACGTTCTGCGGCGTGCCGACGAAGTTGGCCACGTTGAGCGCGAAGCCGTCGGCCTCGGTGACACCGGCACGGCGCAGCGCCGCCGCCAGCCGGCCGCCGTCGGTGATCCAGCCGGGGTGCCCGGCGTCCAGATAGATCCGGGCGCTGCCGGTGCTGCCCAGCACCGTCACCGCGTCCCGCAGCAGGTCCAGCCGCTCGTCGACGTCGTCGACGCAGCGGTCCACGGCGTCCGGCACCGCGCCCGGTTCCACCACGATCGTGACCGGCCGTCCCTGCACGCCGGCGGCCACCCGCCGGATCCAGTCCTGGTACGCCCCGGCCGACTCGGCACCGCCCTGACCCTGCCGCCCGCAGTCGCGCTGCGGGAGGTTGTGGGTGACCAGCACCGGCGTCTGGCCGGAGCGGCTGGCACCGGCGAGGAACTCCGACACCTCCGCGGTGACCGTGGCGGAGTCGCCGACCAGCCACCGGGCGGTCGGGCGGGTGCTGATCCGGCGCAGCGTGGCGGCGTCCTCGTCCCGGCCCTCCTGCGCCCACTCGGTGACCTGCCAGGACGCCGCGCCACGCGGGTCGACGTAGAAGACCGGCGGCAGCGGCGGTGACGAGCGGTCGGCGCTCACGGTCTCCGTCGGCGGACGCTCGGGTGCCTCGCCCCCGCACCCGGTCAGCAGGACGGTCAGCGCGATCCCCACCACCAGGGCAGGGCGGCGGGAGCTGCGAAGCATGGCCGCCACCATACCCGCCGTCCCGGCCGGTACGGACCTGGCCTACCAGGGCTTTCGTCGGCGCGGATGCCCGCTTCCCGGGCGCTCCGGCCGCGTGGCGGGTCGGTGGCCCGTCCGGCGACTACTCGTCGTCGGGGTCGTCGAGCCGGGCGAGCCAGGTGGCGAAGCGCTCGATCGGGGTCTCGAACTCGGGGTTGAGGTCGACGAACTCCCGCAGCCGCTCGCCGAGCCACTCCAGGGTGACGTCCTCGTCACCCCGGCGCTGGACCAACTCCTCGATGCCACGGTCGGTGAAGTACATCAGGTCTCCTCGGACATGCTCACCGGGGCGGGCCACCGTCTCCGATGGCCCGCCCCGGTGTTCGCGGTCGGTGCGGTCAGGGGCGGGGCAGCGCCGCCTCGATGAGCGCGTTCTGCTCCACCTCGTGCATCTTCGCCGAGCCGACGGCCGGGGCGGCGGCGGCCGGGCGGGAGATGCGACGCAGGCGGACCCCGTCGAGGTGCTCCAGCAGGTTGAGCGCGACGAACGACCAGGAGCCCTGGTTGGCCGGCTCCTCCTGCACCCAGGCGAAGTCCTCCGCGTTCGGGTACTGGGCGAGCGCGGCGCGGATCTCCTCCACCGGCATCGGGTAGAGCTGCTCCAGCCGGATCAGCGCGGTGTCGGTGACGCCGCGCTCCTGCCGGGCCTGGAACAGGTCGTAGTAGACCTTGCCCGAGCAGAGCAGCACCCGCTTGACCTGGTCGGCGGCGGGTGCGGCCTGGTCGCCCAGGACCGGCGAGAAGGTGCCGGAGGTGAAGTCCTCGACCGAGGAGACACAGAGCTTGTGCCGCAGCAGGGACTTCGGCGTGAACACCACGAGCGGCTTGCGCTTCGGCGAGAGCGCCTGGCGACGCAGCAGGTGGAAGTAGTTCGCCGGGGTGGTCGGGATGGCCACCCGCATGTTGTCCTCGGCGCAGAGCTGGAGGAACCGCTCGGGACGGCCGGAGGTGTGGTCCGGGCCCTGTCCCTCGTGGCCGTGCGGCAGCAGCAGGGTGACCGCGGAGCGCTGGCCCCACTTCACCTCGCCGGACGAGATGAACTCGTCGATCACCGACTGGGCGCCGTTGACGAAGTCGCCGAACTGGGCCTCCCAGCAGACCAGCGCGTTCAGGTTCTCCACCGAGTAGCCGTACTCGAAGCCCATCGCGGCGTACTCGGAGAGCAGCGAGTCGTGCACGAAGAGGCGGGACCGCTCGCCGTCGCCGGTCAGCGACTTCAACGGGAGGTAGTCGTCGCCGGTCTCGGCGTCGACGATCGACGCGTGCCGCTGCACGAAGGTGCCGCGTCGGGAGTCCTGTCCGGCGAGCCGGACGGTGACCCCGTCGTGCAGCAGTGCCCCGAAGGCGATGATCTCGCCGAAGCCCCAGTCGATGTTGCCCTCGACGGACATCCGCGACCGCCGGTCGAGCAACTGCTGGATCCGCTTGTGCGGGGTGAAGCCGTCCGGCAGGTTGACGTGCGCCTCGCCGATGGCCTTGACCACCGACGCGTCGGTCGCGGTCTTCACCTCCGGCTCCGGCTCGTCCTGCCGGGCCGGGCGGCTGACCTGACGTGGGGTGCTGGCCGCGTCGCGGGTGGCCTTGAAGACCCGCTCCAACTGCGCCTGGTAGTCGCGCAGCAGCTCCTCGGCGTCCTCCACGGTGATGTCACCCCGCCCGATCAGCTCCTCGGTGTAGAGCTTGCGGACCGAGCGCTTCGAGTCGATGATCTTGTACATCTGGGGGTTGGACATCGAGGGGTCGTCGCCCTCGTTGTGCCCGCGCCGCCGGTAGCAGACCAGGTCGATCACGACGTCCTTGTTGAACGTCTGCCGGTACTCGAAGGCCAGCCGGGCGACCCGGACCACGGCCTCGGGGTCGTCACCGTTGACGTGGAAGATCGGCGCCTGGATCATCCGGGCCACGTCGGTGCTGTAGAGGCTGGACCGGGAGTACTCCGGGGCGGTGGTGAAGCCGACCTGGTTGTTGACCACCACGTGCACCGTCCCGCCGGTGCGGTAGCCGCGCAGCTGGGAGAGGTTGAGCGTCTCGGCCACCACACCCTGACCGGCGAAGGCGGCGTCGCCGTGCACCGCCAGCGGCAGCACGGTGTAGCCCTCCAGCTTGAGGTCGATGCGGTCCTGCTTGGCGCGGACGATGCCCTCCAGCACCGGGTCGACCGCCTCCAGGTGCGACGGGTTCGCCACCACCGAGACCTTGACCGAGTGGTCGCCGTCAGGGGTGGTGAACTTGCCGTTCTGGCCCAGGTGGTATTTCACGTCACCGGAACCCTGGGTGGAGCGCGGGTCGAGGTGCCCCTCGAACTCCGAGAAGATCTTCTCGTACGGCTTGCCGACGATGTTGGCCAGCACGTTGAGGCGGCCCCGGTGGGCCATGCCGATCACGACCTCGTCCAGGTCGTTCTCGGCGGACGCCTCCAGCACCTCGCCGAGCAGCGGGATCAGCGACTCGCCGCCCTCCAGCGAGAAGCGCTTCTGACCGACGTACTTGGTCTGCAGGAACGTCTCGAACGCCTCGGCGGCGTTGAGCCGGTTCAGCACGTGCTTCTGCTCGTCGGCCGGCGGCTTCTCGTACTTGCGCTCGACCCGCTCCTGGATCCAGCGGCGCTCGGCCGGGTCCTGGATGTGCATGTACTCGATGCCGACCCGGCGGCAGTACGAGTCGCGCAGCACCCCGAGGATCTCCCGCAGCCGCATCCGCTGCCGACCGTTGAAGCCGTTCACCGGGAAGGTGCGGTCCAGGTCCCACAGGGTCAGCCCGTGCTGGAGGACGTCCAGGTCGGGGTGCTTGCGGATCTTGAACTCCAGCGGGTCGGTGTCGGCCATCAGGTGGCCCCGGACCCGGTAGGAGTGGATCAGCTCGTGCACCCGCGCGGTCTTGTTGATCTGCCCCTCGCTGTCGACCGCGACGTCGCGCATCCAGCGCACCGGCTCGTACGGGATGCGCAGCGAGGTGAAGATCTGGTCGTAGTAGCCGTGCTCGCCGAGCAGCAGCTCGTGCATGACCTTGAGGAACTCGCCGGACTGCGCGCCCTGGATGATCCGGTGGTCGTAGGTGCTGGTCAGCGTGATGACCTTGCTGACCGCCAGCTCGGCCAGGGTGGCCTCGCTCATGCCCTGGTACGGCGCCGGGTACTCCATCGCGCCGACGCCGATGATCGCGCTCTGGCCCTGCATCAGACGCGGCATCGAGTGCACGGTGCCGATGCCGCCGGGGTTGGTCAGCGAGATGGTGGTGCCGGAGTAGTCGTCCATGGTCAGTTCGTTGCGGCGGGCACGCCGGACGACGTCCTCGTACGCCTGCCAGAACTGCCGGAAGTCCATCTTCTCGCAGCCCTTGATGGACGGCACCACCAAGGTCCGGCTGCCGTCGGGCTTGGCCAGGTCGATGGCGATGCCCAGGTTGACGTGCTCGGGGCGGACCATCGCCGGCTTGCCGTCGACCTCGGCGAAGGAGTTGTTCATCTCCGGGTGCGCGACCATCGCCCGGACCAGCGCGTAGCCGACCAGGTGGGTGAAGCTGACCTTGCCGCCACGCCCCCGGGCGAGGTGGTTGTTGATCACAATGCGGTTGTCCACCAGCAGCTTGGCCGGGACCGCACGCACGCTGGTCGCGGTCGGCACGGCCAGCGAGGCGTCCATGTTCTGCACGATCCGGGCGGCGACGCCGCGCAGCGGCGTGGTCTGCGGCCCGGTGGCGGTCGGGGCCGACTTGGGCGGGGCGGACTTCGTCGCGGTCGCCGTGGCCGGTTCGGACTTGGCGGCCGGCTTGGCCTTCGCCGGAGCCGTGGACTTGGCCGGCGCCGGCTCGGCCTTGGTCGCGGGGGCGGCCTTGGCGCTCGGCTCGGCCTTGGCCGAGGTCTTCGGGGCGGATTCGGTGGTGGCCTGGCCGTCACCGTCGGCGGGGCGGGCCTTGCCCGCACCGGGCCGGTAGTCGGCGAAGAAGTCGTGCCAGGCCGGGTCGACGCTGCTGGGATCGGCGAGGTAGCGCTGGTACATCTCCTCGACGATCCACTCGTTCGGGCCGAAACCCGCCAGTGGGTTCTCCTGCGAAGTCTGCTGGGTCGACACGGCCGGTAATCGCCTCTTTCACGCGGGTTTGGTGTGTCACGCGGTGTCCGTCCGCGCCAGGACGAGCGCACACAGGACGGATCCAAGGCTACGCCGTACTGATCGCCGAGGCATTTCCACCTCCGTCCCGTGGTCCGATTCACAGAAGATGCCAGAAGTTCCGTAAGCCCAGCGTGTCGCCCTGCTAGCTGCTATGACACGGGCCCGGTCGCTGCGGTGCCTGCGAGATCAGGAGATGTCGCGACGCCGAGTAATCAGGATGCCGACCACGCAGCTCGCCACGGCGTAGCCGATCAGCACCACCGCGCCGACCCACCAGGAGGGCAGCATCTCGTTCTCACCTGGGGTGATCATGATTTGGGAGGCCGCCGCTGGCCAGATCACCTGCCACTTGATCACGGCCATGTTGTCCAGCAGGTTCGACAGCAGGAGGAACAGCAGACCGACAACTTGTGTACCAATTAGGTAAAGCACCGAGGCGGTGATCACCGCGCCGAGCTGGTTGGTGATCAGAGTGCCGATGCCCACGCCCAGCACGGTCCAGATGGCGTACGCCATCAGGTTGAGCAGCAGGGCCCGCTGGACCTCCCACTCGCCGAGCATCGTGCCGTGGTCGTTGAGCGTCAGGAACGCGGCTCCGGCCACGAGGTCGATCACGGTGGTCACCAGCCAGAACGCGAAGCCCAACAGGCTGGCCGCGATGAGCTTGCTGACGATCACCGCGGTCCGCCGCGGGGTGGCCAGGAACGTGGTGGTCGCGGTCTGGTGGAAGAACTCGTTGGTGACCATCAGGATGCCGATCAGCATCACGAACATCAGGCCGAGGTACTGGCCCGAGGTGTAGATGTTCGCCGCCTGGGCCGGCGCGGAGGCGGCGTCGCCGGTGTAACCGAACTCCTCCCCGCCACCGCTGAGCGTCTCGTTGGCCAGCCAGGCGTTGAACGGGAAGGCCATGGCGATCGACAGGAACGCCGCGAGGGCCAACCACCACCAGGTGCTGGTGGTGCGGATCTTGAGCAGTTCGGCGCGGACCAGGTTGCTCATCGGATGCCCGCCTTTCCGGCCGTCAGCTCCAGGAACACGCGTTCCAGGTCGGGGCGTTCGGTGCTCAGCTCGTGCAGCTCGACCCCGGCGGTCAGCGCCGCCCGGCCCACCGTCGGGGCGTCCACCCCGCCGATCAGCAGCACGCCCTGCTCGTCGGTCTGCACGGTCGCCGGTCCACCGGCCAGCGCCGCGGTCAGCGCGTCCGCCTGCGGGGTGCGGACCCGGACCCGGGCCCCCTGTTCCATCGACCCGATCACCTGCTCGACCGGTCCCTGCCGGACGAGCTGTCCGGCCGCGATGATCACCACGTCGTCGGCGAGCAACTGCATCTCCGACAGCAGGTGACTGGAGACCAGCACGGTGCGGCCCTCGGCGGCCAGGCCCTTGAGGAACCCGCGCATCCAGCGGATGCCCTCCGGGTCCAGACCGTTGGCCGGCTCGTCGAGGATGAGCACCCGGGGGTCGCCGACCATCGCCGCGGCGATGCCGAGGCGCTGCTTCATGCCCAGTGAGTAACCCTTGAACTTGCGCTTCGCCGCCGGGCTCAGGCCGACCATGGCGAGCGCCTCGTCGGCCCGCTGCCGGGGCAACCCGGCCGCCGCGCAGATCACTCGCAGGTGGTTGATTCCGGTACGCCCCTTGTGCGCGCTGGACGCCTCCAGTACCGCGCCGACGTGCCGCAGCGGGTCGACCAGGTCCGGATACCGGCGGCCACCGATGGTGGCGGTGCCGGCGCTCGGGGTGACCAGGTTCAGCAGCATCCGCAGCGTGGTGGTCTTGCCGGCGCCGTTCGGACCGAGGAAGCCGGTGACCCGGCCCGGCTCGATCGTGAACGACAGATTGTTCACCGCCAGCATGTTGCGGTACTGCTTGGTCAGACCGGAGACCACGATCTGCGCGTCGTTGGTGGGGCGTGACTGCCCGTCGGACATCATTCTCCTCCCGTGGCGCCGGGGTGCGCCGTTGCACAGCGTGACGGTAGTGGTCAAGCAAATCAATCGGGCGCGTTCCGGAGATCGTGATCCGTCCCAGGCATGAGCTGCCTCATCCCCAGGTACGACCCGATCGACGGTCGTCCTACACCCCGATCCAGGTGGCCCGGGCATGGGCCAGCAGATCACCGTCTGCGGTGTACAGGCCGGTGTGCACCAGCGCCTTGCGCCCTTCGGTGATGATCACCACACCGGTCACCACGCACTCGGTGCCCGGCTCGGGCAGTGCCTCGACCCGCGCGGCGATCCGCCCAAGCAGATACGGCCGGTCCGCGCCGAGCACCGTCCAGCCGCCCGGGCAGTCCAGCGCCGCCCAGACCGTGGACACGCCCACCTGCTCCGGCACCCGCCACGGCGCGGCCGTCCGGCCGCCCGGCAGCGGCCCGGGGAAGATCCGCAGGCCGTCGGCGCGCTCCGGGCCGCAGACGAAACAGCCGGGGAACGGGTGGTCGACCAGACCCGGGTACGCCGTCGAGGCGGACCGGGCGGCGGCCGGGTCAACCGCCGACGCCACGACGTCGAAGGGCTCGGCGGGACGCAGCTGCGCGACCACCTCGCCGGCCGGGTCGTGCACCCGGCCCTCGGTCAACGTCAGCGGCGTGTCCAGCGGCGGTGGTCGACGCAGAGTCACCTCCACCGGACCGGACCCGCCGTACGCCGAGGCGAACACGCCGGCACTCCACCCACCGTTGCCGGAGCCGGGCGGCCCGTTGTAGCGCGCCTCGATGATCATCGGACTCCTCCCGCCGCACCCGGCCCCGTCGCCGGGCACACACCCCGGCAGCCTCGCACGATTCCCGGGCCGGACCGGGCGGCGGGTCGGTCACCGGTCGCCCACCGGCGTTCACCGGATCGACACCGGTCGCCACCGGAGCCGGCAACCCACCGGGGGCTACACAGAGGGCATGGCTGTTCTGCCCGCCGCGGGCGTACCTCTGACGACCAGCGGCTACACCCTCTCGATCGCCGACGGACCCCGCCAGGTCGAGGCCGCGCAACGCCTGCGTCACGAGGTGTTCGCCGGTGAGCTGGGCGCGACCGTCGCGCCGAACGCGTCCGGCCTGGACACGGACACCCTCGACCCGTACTGCGACCACCTGCTGGTGCGCCAGGAGCACACCGGGGCGGTGGTCGGCACGTACCGTCTCCTGCCGCCGGACCGGACGGACCGTCGCTACGCGGCGGGGGAGTTCGACCTGGCCCCGCTCGACCCGCTGGACGGGCACCTGGTCGAGGCGGGTCGGTCCTGCGTACACCCGGACCACCGCACCGGCGCGGTGATCAACCTGATGTGGGCGGGCATCGCCCGCTACCTGCACCTGCGCGGCCTGCGCTGGCTCGGCGGCTGTGCCTCGGTGCCGGTGGTCGACGGTGGCCTGGCCGCCGCCGCGGTGTGGGCCCAGGTCCAGGCCCGCCACCTGGCGCCGCCGCCGCTGCGGGTCCGCCCGCTGCGGCCGTGGTTCGCCGAGCCGGGCGTGCCGCGCACGCCGGTGGAGGGCACGGCCGGGCTGATCCCGCCGTTGCTACGCGGATACCTGCGGCTCGGCGCCTGGGTCTGCGGTGAGCCGGCGTACGACCCGGACTTCGGGGTGGCCGACTACTACGTGCTGCTCGACCTGAACCGGATGAACCCCCGCTACCTGCGGCACTTCCTCGGTGGTCGACCGTGACCGTGCTCGCCCACCCGCTATGGCGGCCCGGTTCCGCCTGCGGCCCGGACTGCCTGCCCCGCGCCGACGAGACTCCCACCGTCCCGGTGGCCCGACGGCTGCTCCGGGCCCTCGCCCTGCTCGGCATGCTCGGGCTCGGTGTCGGGGTGGCCGTGCTGCTGCCGCTGCTGCCCGTCCGCGAGTGGTCGGCGTTGACCCGCGTCTGGGCGCGGGCGACGGCCCGGGCCTGCGGGGTACGTCTGCGGGTGCGCGGGCGGTTGCCCCGGCGGCGGGTCCTGCTGGTCGCCAACCACGTCTCCTGGTGGGACGTCCCGGCGCTGCTGGCGGTCGCGCCGGCCCGGCTGGTGGCCAAGCGTGAGGTCGGCCGTTGGCCGCTGGTGGGCCTGCTGGCCCGCGCGGCGGGCACGGTCTTCGTGGACCGCACCCGCCCGCGCCGCCTACCGGCCACCGTGGACCGGGTGGCGGCGACGCTGCGGGCGGGCCGCTCCGTCGCGGTCTTCCCGGAGGGCACCACCTGGTGCGGTACAGGTGCCGACTGCCGTCCCCGCACCGGCTTCCGGCCGGCGATGTTCCAGGCCGCCATCGACGCCGGGGCACCCGTGGTGCCGCTGCGGATCGGTTACCGGCTCGGTGCCACCGGTACGCCCACCACGGCACCGGCCTTCCTCGGCGAGGAGAGCCTGCTGCGGTCGATGTGCCGGGTGCTCGCCCTGCGGGAGCTGACCGTCACCGTGGAGATCGCCGCGCCGCTCTACCCGGCCCCGTCCGCCGACCGTCGGGCGCTCGCGCGGGTCGCCGAATCGGCGGTGCATCTCGTGCCGTCGTCGGCGGCTGCGCCGCCCGCCGCGCCGGTGCCGGTGCGGCCGGTCCGGACACCACCGCGGTACGTGGTCGGGCCGCCGCCCACCGGTACGTCCGGACCCGAGTTGCCGCTGGCCGCCTGAGCCGCCTGCTCACAGGGTTTTTTCAGTGACCGCCCAGCATGGGCGCAGCGACTGCACGGATGATGGGCGGCATGGCGGCTACCCAGACCGAGGCCCGACTACTCGTCGTCGAGGACGATCCCAACATCCTCGAACTGCTCTCCGCGAGCCTGCGGTTCGCGGGTTTCGACGTGGCCACCGCCACCAGTGGCAGCGCGGCGCTCAGCGCGGCCCGGGACCACCGGCCCGACCTCGTGGTGCTCGACGTGATGCTGCCGGACCTGGACGGCTTCGAGGTGATCCGGATGATGCGCGAGGGCGGCACCCGTACGCCGGTGGTCTTCCTCACCGCCCGGGACGCCACCGACGACAAGATCCGGGGACTGACCCTCGGTGGCGACGACTACGTCACCAAGCCGTTCAGCCTGGAGGAGCTGACCGCCCGGATCCGGGCGGTGCTGCGCCGCACCAGCACCGGCGAGCAGGCGCCCGCCCGCCTCACCTTCGCCGACCTGGAGCTGGACGAGGAGACCCACGAGGTGTACAGGGCCGGTCAGCGGGTCCAGCTCTCGCCGACCGAGTTCAAGCTGCTGCGCTACCTGATGCTCAACGCCAACCGGGTGCTGTCCAAGGCGCAGATCCTCGACCACGTCTGGAACTACGACTTCCGGGGCGACGACAACATCGTCGAGTCCTACATCTCCTACCTGCGGCGCAAGGTCGACACCACCGAGCCCCGGCTCATCCACACCCTGCGGGGGGTCGGGTACGTGCTCCGCAAGCCGGCGGCGTGAACCCGGTACAGCAAGGCAAGACCCGACTCCGCTCGGTATCGCTGCGGGTCAAGCTCGTCGCGGCCGTACTCGCGCTGGTCGCCGCCGCGCTGCTGGTGATCGCCTCGCTGACCACGATCTTCCTCCGCAGCTATCTGGTGGACCAGGTGGACGCCGAGCTGCGAGGTGCCGCCCTCACCATCGAGACCGCCGTCATCGCGCAGCAGGGCACGGTCGGCATCCCGACCGACTACCTGGTGGTCTTCACCAACCGCAACACCGGCCTCGTGGAGGGGGTGGGGTTCGACACCCGGCGGTTCGACTCCGCCGACGTACCGGCCTGGCCCAACGACGCCGCCGGGTTCGAGCGGCTGGCCGGAGAGCCGTTCACCACCCGTGCCCGGGGCAGCGAGGTGCGCTGGCGGATGCTCTACACCGAGCTGCCGAACGGGCAGTGGGCGGTGATCGGGCAGCACCTCACCGACGTCGAGATGGCGGTCAAGCGGCTGATCCTGATCGACCTGCTGGTCGGTGGGGCGGTGCTGATCCTGCTCGCCTCGATCGGCGCGGCCATCGTCCGGACCAGCCTCAAACCGTTGGTGGAGATCGAACGTACCGCCGCCGCGATCGCCGGTGGCGACCTCAGCCGCCGGGTGCCCGACCCCGAGTACGGGCAACCCTGTCCCACCTCGGAGCTGGGTCGGCTGTCCCGCGCGTTGAACGCGATGCTCAGCCAGATCGAGATGGCCTTCACCGCCCGTGCGGCGTCCGAGTTCGCGGCCCGTTCCGCCGAGTCCGCCGCGCGGGAGGCGGCGGAGGCGGCCCGTGCCTCCGAGGCGCGGTCCCGCCGGTCGGAGGAGCGGATGCGGCAGTTCGTCGCGGACGCCTCGCACGAGCTGCGGACCCCGCTGACCACGATCCGGGGCTTCGCCGAGCTGTACCGGCAGGGTGCGGCCCGGGCTCCCGAGCAGACCTCGGACCTGCTGCGCCGGATCGAGGACGAGGCGTCCCGGATGGGCCTGCTGGTGGAGGATCTGCTGCTGTTGGCCCGGCTGGACCAGGAGCGGCCGTTGTCGCTCGCCCCGGTCGAACTGCCGGTGCTGGCCACGGACGCGTTGGAGGCGGCCCGGGCGACCGCGCCGGACCGGCGGATCGAGCTGGAGATCGAGCCGGGTTCCGGGCCGCTCGTGGTGCGCGGCGACGACGCCCGACTACGGCAGGTGATCGGCAACCTGATGACGAACGCGGTGCGGCACACCCCGCCGGAGGCGTCGGTGACGCTGCGCCTGCGTGCCGAGCCAGGCGACCTGGCGGTGATCGAGGTCTCCGACACCGGGCCGGGACTCACCGGCGAGCAGGCGGAACGGGTCTTCGAACGCTTCTACCGAGCGGACGCCTCGCGGACCCGGCGTACCGGAACGTACACCGGCACCGGTCTCGGGCTGGCCATCGTCGCTGCTCTGGTGTCGGTGCACCAGGGCAGCGTGGAGGTGACCGACACGCCGGGCGGGGGCGCCACCTTCCGGGTCCGGCTGCCGCTGGCCCCCGCCACGGACATCGACGATGAATGATTTTCAGCGAATGCTCAGGCCCGGCTAAGGCGGATCGCAGTGCGATGGGTAAAGGTAGAGGCATGAGCGAGTACGAGTCCGACCCGCGCCGGCCGGCACCGACCGACGCCGAGCCGTCGCATCCCGAGCTGTCCCGCGCCGAGTACGCGCGGACCGACTCCCCCTCCCTCCCGGCGTCCGGCGGCGGCGCCGACCGGACCGCCGAGGCGCCGACCGTCCCGGTCCGGGCGGTCGACGCGCCGGGCACCGGTGCGCAGGACAACGAGCCCACGATGACCGGCCTGCCCACCGCAGGCTCGGCTCCGCCGGCCTCCGGTCGACCCACCTGGTCGCCGTCGAGCGGGCAACCGCACCAGCCCGGCCAGCCGGTCTCCGCCCAGCCCGGCTACGGCGCCCCGTCCGGCTACGCCGCGCAGTCCGGTTACGGCGGCCAGTCCGGACACGGCGGGCAGTCCGCATACGGCAGCCAGTCCGGCCAGTCGGGCCAGTCGGGTTACGGCGGCCAGTCCGGCCAGTCCGGGTACGGCAGTCAGGCCGGCTACGGCCAGTCCGGTGCCGGATACTCCGGCGCGTCCTGGTATCCGAACCAGTCGAGCTGGAGCGGCGGCACCCAGAGCGGTTCCTCCGGGCACCCGGGCTACCCGGGTCAGCCGGGTCAGCCGGGAACGCCCGGCGGCTACCCGGGCCAGCCCGCGCCGTGGGGACCGACCCCGCCCCGGGGATCCAAGCCGGGCCGGGTCGCCAAGTTCATCGGTGCCGGTGTGGCGGTGTTCGCGTTGATGCTCGGCAGCGGGGTGGCCGGCGGGACGCTCGCGCTGGCGCTCAACGGCGGCGGGGGCGTGACCCGTACCTTCTCCGCCGCGCCGGTGATCGACGGCGCCGACCTGCCGCGGATCGCCGCGTCCGTGCAGGACAGCGTGGTGTCGATCAGCACCGGCAGCGGTGAGGGTTCCGGCGTGGTGCTCAGCGCGGACGGGTTCGTCCTGACCAACAACCACGTGATCGCCAACGGGGGCGACAACGTTCGGGTGATCTTCGCCAACGGCACCACGGCGCGGGCCGAGATTGTCGGCACCGACCCGAAGACCGACCTGGCGGTGCTGAAGGCGAACGGGGTCACCGACCTCCAGGCCGCCAAGTTCGGCGACAGCGACGCCATGCAGGTCGGCGACACGGTGCTCGCGCTGGGCAGCCCGCTCGGCCTCCAGGGCTCGGTGACGGCCGGCATCCTCAGCGCCCGGGACCGCACCATCCAGGCCGGCAGCGGCCAGCCCGGCCAGTCGGCCAGCTCGATCTCCGGGCTGTTGCAGACCGATGCGCCGATCAACCCCGGCAACTCCGGCGGCGCGCTGGTCAACACCCGGGGCGAGGTGATCGGCATCAACACCGCCATCGCCACCGCCGGGCAGGGCTCCAGCGGCAACATCGGCGTGGGCTTCGCGATCCCCAGCAACAAGGCCAAGGACGTCACGGACAAGCTGCGACGCGGCGAGAAGATCAGCCACCCGTCGCTCGGGGTGAGCGTGAACGCTTCGCCCGACGGCGGCGCGATGGTCGGTTCCCTACTGCCGGGCGGTGCCGCCGAGCGCGCCGGTCTGCAACAGGGCGACGTGATCATCCGGTTCGGCGACAAGCCGATCAACGACTCCACCGACCTGGTCGCGGCCGTGCAGGCCGGCAAGGTCGGTGACCAGGTCGAGGTGACCTACGTACGCAACGGCACCGAGGCGACGGCATCCGTGACGCTCGCCGAGGCGTCCTGACGCAAGGACCTGCTTCCTCCCTCCGGGGCGGCGGGTGGCGCGGCCAAGGGGGTTGGTCGCGGCACCCGCCGCCCCTCTTTTGCGGCTCGGGACGGTTCACCCGCATGGGGTGACCCCTGCTCACCCGGTGCGCGGGCAGTCTCGGCGATGCGGGAGACAGGTCAGGCGGATGGGGGGAGCCATGACCACGGCAGCGGCGGCCCGGACCGACGACCGGGTCCAACGGGACGTACTCGACGAACTCGACTGGGACCCACGGGTACGCGGGACCGACCTCGGGGTGACCGTGCACGACGGGGTGGTGACGCTGACCGGTGCGGTGGACGGCGCGGCCCACCGGTGGGCCGCGGTCGGCGCGGCCCGACGGGTACGCGGCGTACGTGCCGTCGCCGACGAGATTGAGGTGCACCCCGCCGGGCCGGACGGGATCACCGACGGCGAACTGGCGATCGCGGCCGCCCGGGCGTTGGAGTGGAACAGCTTCGTGCCGGCCGAACGGCTGGACGTCACCGTCGCCGCCGGTTGGCTGATGCTGCGCGGCGAGGTGGAGTTCGGGTGGCAACGGCGTACCGCCGAGCGGGAGTTGCGCCGGCTGCGGGGCGTACGCGGGCTGACCAACCTGGTCGAGGTGCGGGCCGCCACCCCGCCCGACTCCGACCGGGTACGCCGCGACGTGCAACGTGCCCTGCTGCGCGGTATCGGCACGGAACGGGTGACCGTGCAGGTCAGCGGCGACACGGTGACCCTGACCGGGGTGGTGCGGTCCTGGTGGGAACGCGATCAGGCGGAACGGATGGCCTGGTCGACCGAGGGAGTGTCGGTGGTACGCGACGAACTGCTCGTGGGCGGCTGAGCCGCGATGTGGTGTCCCGTTTGCCGGCGGCGGCACCGGGAAACCGCTTCGATCCCCGCCCGCCGTACCGGGGACCGGGGCCAGCGGAGACGGACGGGGAGGGCTCGTGGCCGACAAGGTTCCCTGGGAACGCCGACTACGGATCGCGATGGTGGTGCCACCCTGGCTGTCCGTGCCTCCGCCCGGGTACGGCGGGTTGGAGCAGGTGGTGGCGGGCCTGGTGGACGCCCTGGTCGACCGGGGGCATGCGGTGACCCTGATGGGCGCGGGCGCGGAGAACGGCACCGCGGGCGACTTCCTCGCCACCCTCGACGAGTTGCAGTACGACCGGCTCGGCGAGTCGCTGCCCGAACTGGCCCACCTGGCCCGGGTGAACCATCTGGTCAGCGCGGCCGACTTCGACGTCGTGCACGACCACACCACGATCGGTCCGCTGGTCGCCGGTCGCCGCGCGGTGCCCACCGTGGCGACCGTGCACGGCAACCCGGTGGGCGAGTACGGCACCGTGCTCAGCGACACCGACCAGGGCGTCGGCCTGGTCGCCATCTCCCACGCCCAGCGGCGGCTGAACCCGCGACTGCCCTGGGTCGGCACGGTGCACAACGCGATGGAGGTCGGCGGGTTCCCGCGAAAGACGTCGCCCGGTGACGGGCCGGTGCTGTGGCTCGCCCGGTTCAGCCCGGACAAGGGACCGGACCTGGCCATCCGCGCCTGCCGGGAGGCCGGCCTGCCGTTGGTGCTGGCCGGTAAGTGCAGCGAGCCGGCCGAGCAGCGCTACTTCGACGAGGTGGTCCAGCCGCTACTCGGCCCGGACGTCACGGTGGTGCGCGACGCCGACCGGGAGGCCGCGTTGAGGTTGCTGGTCGAGGCGTCCTGCCTGATCATGCCGATCCAGTGGGAGGAGCCCTTCGGCATCGTGATGCTGGAGGCGATGGCCACCGGCACGCCGGTGGTGGCGTTGCGCCGGGGCGCGGTGCCGGAGCTGGTCCGGCCCGGGGTGACCGGGTTGATCTGCGAGCGTCCGGAGGAGTTGCCGGCGGCGCTGCGCGAGGCGCCTCGGCTGGACCCGGCGGACTGCGTGGCGCACGTGGCCCAGACCTTCTCGGTGGAGCGGATGGCAGCCGGCTACGAAGAGGTGTACCGCCGGTTCCTGGCGGCGGCCACGCCGCGCACCGCGATGCGCGAGCCGGCTCGGGTCACCCCGGCCTAGTCCCGCATGGCCTGGACCCGCACGCTCTAGACCTGCGCGGCACCGAGCGCGGTGATCGCCGCGTCGAGTTGCCGGGCGTACGCCGGGCTCAGTCCCTCCTCGCGGAGCCGGGTGGCCACCTTCTCGCGGAGCCGGGCCACCTCGGGCCCCAGTTCGCCGTTGCCCTCGGTCACGGCCCGGGTGAGGTTGCGTAGTTCGTTGCGCAGGTCGAGGGCGACGTCGTCGCGGATGCCGCCGTCGGCGAGACCGGCGCCGATCACCCGGTCGAGCCGATTCGCGGCCTCGACCAGGGTGTCCGGTCGGCTCGGTCGGGTGGGCGCGGCGCTGGTCGGTGGCGGTGCGGCAGAGGTGATCGGCGGTGCCACGGGTGGTTGCTCGCTGGGGGTGTCGTCCGGCCCGGTCGGCCCGGCCGACGCGCTCGGCTGTGGGGTGGGCAGCGCGGCGGGCGGCTCGTCGCCCTCCGGCAGCAGCGCCGGGACCAGCAGCGCCGCCCCGAGCACCAGGATCGCTGCCGGCACCAGGACCGCCGGTCGCAACAGCCGTCGGTGACGTTCGGTCGGGGCGTCGTCGCCGGGGGACCGCGTTCCCGGCTGGGGGCCACCCGGTGCGTGTTCCCCGGCCGCCGTGGCCGTCGTCGGGGCCCCGGCCGCTCCGCCGGTGCCGGGAACGACCGGCCCGGCGATGGTGTGGTGGGCCGGACCGACGACGGCGGCGGTGGCCCGGGCCTGGGTCAGCGCGGGAAGCGTGACGGTGGGGGCGAGCATGGTGGTGGCCTGTGGGTCGGCCGGGAGCATCTGGTCGCGCAGCACGGTGGCCACCTGGCGGGCGGTGGGCCGGTCGGCCGGTTCGCGGGACAGACAGCGCAGGCAGACCTGAGCCACCATCGGGGGCAGCCCCGGCACACCGTCCAGGGTGGGCGGTGCCCCGTCGGCCAGCGCGAGGCTGAGCTCGTCCCAGGTGTCCGCCGGGTACGGCACCCGACCGGTCAGCATCTCGTGGAGCAGCACGCCGAGCGAGTAGACGTCGGTGGCGGGTTGGGTCGGCGCGCCGTCGAGTCGTTCCGGGGCCACGTAGGCCGGGGTGCCGAAGGTGGCGCCGTCCTCGTCGTCGTCGGGGGCGCCGATGCGGGTGGCGATGCCGAAGTCCAGCACCTTCGCGCCGACGTGCGTCATCATCACGTTGGCGGTGGTGACGTCCCGGTGCACGATGCCGAGCCGGTGCGCGGCGGCGAGCGCGTCGGCGACCTGCGCGCCGATCTCCACCGCCTCGGGCCACGGCAGCGGCCCCTCGGTGAGCCGGAACTCCAGCTCCTCGCCGGTGAGCAGCTCCATCACCACGAACGACGTGATGGAGCCATCCGGCGACACGGTCTCGCCGTAGTCGTGCACCGACGTCACGTGCGGGTGCACCAGCGCGGCGGCGGCCCGGGCCTCCTCGCGCACCATGTCGCGGAACCGGGCGTCCGCCGCCAGTGACGGGGCGAGCACCTTGAGCGCGACCACGCGGTCGAGCACCTCGTCGTGGGACCGCCAGATCACCGACATGCCACCGGCACCGATCTGGTCGATCAGCCGGTAACGGGTGGCCAGCAACCGGCCGGGCTGCAGTGCTGGCTTCACGGATCGCACCTGCCCTCATAGGTGGGAGCGGTATCAGGTTGCGCGAATGTTGCCGCCCTGTCAACGGTCTATCGGGCTGCCCGTACCGGATCGGACACGGTGCGTAGCCGGGGTGCCGGCCGTGCCGGGGTGAACGGGGTACGGCACGGACGTGCCAGGATGAACGGCATGGCTCGGGGACCGGTGGCGTTCGTGCTCGGGGGCGGTGGCGTCCTCGGCGCGGTCGAGGTGGGCATGCTGCGTGCCCTGTTCCGCGCCGGGATCCGTCCGGACATGGTCCTCGGCACCTCCATCGGGGCGGTCAACGGCGCACTCGTGGCCGCCGACCCGACCGAGGCGGTGACCGACCGACTGGTACGCCTCTGGGCGTCCCCCGAGGCCAGCGAGGTGTACGGCGACTCGGTGGCCCGGCAACTGCGGCGCTTCGCGGCGCGTACCCACCTGCACTCGCCCCGGCCACTGCGCAAGCTGCTGGAGAGCGAGCTGGGTGCGGAGACCACCTTCGCCGACCTCCAGGTCCCGTTCCGCTGCTGCGCCGCCAACATCGAGCGGGCCGCCGAGCACTGGTTCGTCAGCGGGGCGGTGGTGCCCGCCGTCCTCGCCTCCGCGTCGGTGCCGGGTCTGCTGCCGCCGGCCCGGATCGGCGACCAGCACTACGTCGACGGGGGCATCGTCAACTCGATCCCGATCGGCGAGGCGGTGGTGGCCGGCGCGGGCCGCATCTTCGTCCTCCAGGTGGGACGGATCGAACGGGCGCTGGCACCGCCCCGGCGGCCCTGGGAGATCGCCCAGGTGGCCTTCGAGATCGCCCGTCGGCACCGGTTCGCCCGGGAGATGGCCGCCCTGCCCGACGGGGTGGAGGTGCACGTGCTGCCGACCGGTGGACTGGAACCGCGCGACGACACCCCGTGGGCGTACCGGGACATGGCGGCGGTGGGGCGGCGGATCAGCCGCGCCTACTCGGCCTCCCGGCACTACCTGGCGAATCTGGAGCGTTGATGCCGCTACCGCACCGGTGGGTCCGCCGCCTGCTGCTGGCGCCGGGCGTGGTGCTGCTGGTGTTCCTGCTGGTGACCACCGTGCCGGTGTGGGCCCTGCTGGCTCTGGCCGTGTCCCCCTTCGTGCCGGGGCGGCTGCGTCCGCTGCGGGTGCTCTGGATCGGCTTCTGCTACCTCGTCTGGGACGCGGCGGCGCTGCTCTGCCTCTTCGGGCTCTGGATGGCCTCCGGTTTCGGCTGGCGGGTCGGCTCTCCGGCCTTCCAGCGCGCCCACTACGTGCTGGCGGGCTGGTTCCTGCGGGTGCTGTTCTGGCAGGCGAAGTGGACGCTGCGCCTGACCATCGACGTCGTCGGCACCGACCCGGACACCGCGCTGCCCGGCCGCCCCGAGCTGGTGGTCTGCCGGCACGCCGGTCCGGGTGACTCGTTCATCCTGATCCACGCGCTGGTGAACTGGTTCCAGCGGGAGCCGCGCATCGTCCTCAAGGACACCCTCCAGTGGGACCCGGCGATCGACGTGCTGCTCAACCGGCTGCCGAGCCGGTTCATCGCGCCCGGGCGCGAGGGCCGGGGCTCGCTCACCGAGCAGATCGGGCACCTCGCCGTCGACCTGGACGACGACGACGCCTTCGTGATCTTCCCCGAGGGCGGCAACTTCACCCCGAAGCGGCGACTGCGCGCCATCGCCCGGCTGCGGGACCGGGGGCACGAGCGGATGGCGGCCAAGGCCGAGGCGATGCGGCACGTGCTCGCCCCGCAGCCCGGCGGACTGCTGGCGGCGCTGGACGCGGCCCCGGACGCCGGAGTGATCTTCGTGGCGCACACCGGGCTGGACCGGATGCTCACCGTCGCCGACGTGTGGCGCGAGCTGCCGATGGACAAGCGGCTGGTGATGCGGTTCTGGTCGGTGCCGCCGGAGGAGATCCCGGCCGGCCGGCAGGAACGCATCGACTGGCTGTACGACTGGTGGAGTCGGATAGACGAGTGGATCGCGGCCAATCGCGACGACGCCGCGTAGGGTGCCGGGATGGACCAGATCAGCGTGGTGACGACGGTGGTGGACGCGCGGTCGGTCGCCGATCTGCTGGCCGCCGCCGCGGTGGCCGGTCGGCTGGCGGCCTGTGCCCAGGTGGGCGGCCAGGTGGAGAGCACCTACTGGTGGCGTTCCGGGGTGGAGACGAGCACCGAGTGGTCGGTGCAGTTCAAGACCGCGACGGACCGGGTCGACGCGCTGGTGGAGCAGATCCGCACCAGCCATCCGTACGAGGTGCCGGAGATCCTGGTCAGCCGGGTGGACTGCGGCGACCCGGCGTACGCGACCTGGGTGTTCGAGCACACCCGAGCCTGAGTACGCGCACTCTGGTGCAGGTAGGGGTCGCCCGTAAAGGATGACCTCGTGGACAACGGCTACCCCTGCCCGGCCTGCGGCGCACCGGCGACTCTCAGCTCCGGCTGCACCGGTTGCGGTCGCCCGCCGCACGCCGCCGCCGCCGAGGTGATCCGGCTCGACCGGGAGATCGTCGTGCTCGGCGGCGAGGTGCAACGGGCCCGTCAGGCGTTCGAGGGGTTGACCGGCCGGCTGTCGGCGGTCCGTCGGCGTCGGGCCGAGCTGGCCGCCGCCGTACGCGCCGAGTTCCCCGCGGGTCCGGTGGCGGGTCGGCCGAGCGTACCGGTCGGTGCGGCGGCCCCGACCGCGTCGGCTCCGTGGATCGCACCCCGGGCGCCGATCCCCAGCGGGCCGGTGCCCAGCGGGCCGATTCCTGCTGGCGCGGTCCCCGGCGGCCCGATCCCAGCGGGCCAGGCGCCCGGCGGGCCGGTGCCCGGGGCCGGGTGGACGCCGGTTGCGGCGCTGCCGGCCGCGAACGCCACCGGGCCGGGCGGGGCGGAGACCTCCACCAAGACGGTGCAGAACCTGCTCTTCATCCTCGGTGGCCTGCTGCTCGGCACTGCGGCGACGGTGTTCACCGCCGTTGCCTGGGCGTCGGTCGGGGTGCCCGGCCGGGCGTTGATCCTGCTGGCGATCACCGCGCTGATGCTCACCGTGCCGTTCGTCGCCCGCTGGCGTCGGTTGTACAGCACCGCCGAGACGTTCGCCGCCGTCGGCCTGCTGCTGGTGGTGCTCGACGGGTACGCCGCCTGGACGGTGGACCTGTTCGGTGTCTCCGGCTGGCCGAGCAGCCGGTACGCGGGACTGGTCGTGCTGGTCGCGACCGGGGTGGCCGCCGGGTACGCCCTGGCCAGCCGGCTGACCGTGCCGTGGTTCGCGGCGCTGCTCACCGCGCAGCCGGTGGTGCCGCTGCTGGCCGCCGAGGCCCGGCCGGGACCGGCCGGGTGGGCGTTGGCCGGCGTCGGGGTGGCACTGATGGACCTGGCCGTGATCGTCGCACTGCGGCGTCGGAGGGTCGTCGCGGGCGAGGGGGCCACGACGACTCCGGGGCTGCGGTTCGCCGGTGAGATGGCGGCCTGGATCGGGTACGCGGTGGCGCTGCTGCTCGCCGCCGGGTGTGCCCTGGCGTCGCTGCTGGTCGGCGAGGCCGGCGGCAGCACGGTGCTGGCCGGCGGGCCGATGCTGCTGGTGGCGCTCACCCTGCTCGGGGCGGCGCTGCTGACCGGTGGGTCGACCGCGCGGGCGCTGGCCGGCGCGTTCCTGGTGCCGGCACTGGCCGCCGCGGTGCTCCGGCCCGCCTCCGAGGTGCAACCGTCGGTGTGGCTGCTGGCGGCGGGTCTGGTCGCGGTGGCGCTGGTCGGTGCGGTGCGGCTGCTGCCGGTGTCCTGGCGGCCCGGTCCTCGGGCGGGCACGATGCTGGTGGTCGGCGGGGTCGGGTTGCTGGTCACGCTGACGACCCTGGTGATGGCCCTGATCGCGGTGGGCAGGTCGGTGCCGGCGTGGCGGGGGGCCGCGTCGGGAGAGACCTTCGACGGGGGCTGGCAGCTCACCGTGGCGGTCGCCCTGGTCGCGGTGGCGGTGGGGTGGCTGCTGCCCCGGGCGGCCCGTCCGGCGGTCGCGGCGGTCGGCATCGGCCTGGCCGCGCTGGCCGTACCACTCGCCTGGGCCGCGCCGTGGCCGGCGCTGGTCCTGCTCGACCTGCCGGTGGGGGCGGCGCTGGTGCTCGCCGCGGTGGTCCGGCCAGCGATGCGGGGCCCGGTGTCGGCCACTGCGGCACTTACCGGTGTCGCGTTGCTCGGGCACGGTCTGCTGGTGGGGCTGGCCGCACCGGCCGGAGCCGGCGCGGCCTGCGCGGTGATCGTGCTCGTCGGCGTCGGTGTGGCCGTACTGGGTCGGCGCGGGGGTGCGGTGCAGCGGATCGTCGGCGGGGTCGGTGCCGCCCTGGCGGTGCTGGTGGTGCCGGCCGGCGCGGCGATCGCGCTGATCGGTGCCGGCGCGTCGCCGTGGTGGCAGGCACGGGCGGCCCTGGCCGCTCTCGTGCTGCCGGTGGTCGCGCTGCTTCTCGTCCGTCGACTCTGGCCGGACCTGCACCCGTACGCCTCGGCGGGCCTCGCCGTGGCGGCCGTGCTGACCGGCCTCGCGCCGCTGACGGTCCCGGCCGACGAGCGCCTGACGGTGTACGCGGCGGTCGCGGCGTTGCTGCTCGCGGTCTCCGTGGTCCGCTCCCGCCCGCCGATCCCGGCACTGGTGGCCGGGGTGGGGCTGGCCGTGGTGGCGGTGCTGGCGGCGATCCCGGTGACGGTGGTCGCGCTGGTCACCCCGTACGGTCCGCCGCCCGTGCCGTGGTCCGGCGTGCCGTCGACGGTGGCCGCCCCGGGCGCGTTGCCGGTCGGCGTGGCGCTGACCGTGCTGGCCGTGGCGGCGGCTCTGGCCACCTGGCCGGCGGACCGCGCCGGTCGGGGCCGGCTGGTCGCGGTGCTGCTGCCGTTCGTGGCCGCCGCCGGGCAGGTGCTGCTGGTGGCCGCCGCCGCGCCCTGGCCGCTGGTGCCGGCGACGGCGCTGCTGGGCGGCGTGGCCCTGTTGGTGGTCACCGCGCTGCGCGGCCGGTCCGGCGCGTTCCTCGGTGCCGGTCTGCCCGTCGGTCTGGTGCTGACCGGCGCCGGTCTGCTCAACCTCCAGGCGGTCCGGGCCGGCACGCTTGCCGGTCTCGGCCTGCTGGTGGTGGCGGCGACGGTGGTCGGGATGGCCGCCCGGGCCGTCGCGGTGCGCCTGGTCGGCTGGCTGGTCGCGGTCGCGTCGGCGACCGGCCTCGCGATCACCGCCCCGCTGGCCGCCGGGCTTCCGCTGCGGGTGGCGGGGTTCGCGGTGCTCGGTGTCGCGGTGCTGGTCCTCGCGCTGGCCGCCGCCCTGTCTGCGGTCCGATCGGTGCTGGACGTCACCGCGCAGGCGGTCGCGCTGGTCGCGGTGCTGCTCACCATCGGCGCCGGCCGCCACGCCGCGACGATCTGCGTGCTCTGGGGAGTCGCGGTCGGTGTGCGGCTGCTGCGCCGGGGCGAGTCGACCGGACGACGGTGGGTCTTCGCCGCCGTGGCCGGCGGCAGCGAACTGTTCGCCGTCTGGCTGCTGCTGCGCTCCGGCGAGGTGACGGTGGTGGAGGCGTACACGGTGCCGGCGGCGGTGCTGGCGCTCGTGTTCGGTGCGGTGGCGATGCGTACCCGGCCGAGGTTGCGGAGTTGGCTCGCCCTCGGCCCGGGCCTGGTCGCCCTGCTGCTGCCCAGCCTGGCCGCCCTGCTGGTCGACGCAGACGACCAGCCGTGGCGCCGTCTGCTGCTCGGTGTCGCCGCGCTGGCCGTCACCCTGCTCGGGGCGGTCCGCCGCTGGCAGGCGCCGGTGGTGCTCGGTGGGTTGACCCTCGCCCGGCTCGCCCTGCACGAGGCGGGACGCAGCTGGGACCTGCTGCCCCGGTGGGTCTTCCTGGCCGTCGCCGGGTTGGCGCTGATCGGGCTCGCGGCCACCTACGAACGCCGCCGTCGCGACCTGGGTCGTCTCCGTGACGCCATGGGCCGGATGAGCTGATCGATGGCGCAGCCGCTGGTCGCGCCGCCGTCGGGCGGCACGGGTAGGGTCCTTGCCATGGCTGACGTGCTCACCGCCGAGGCGGTGCGAAACGAGCTGGGTGGGTTGGCGAACTGGTCGGGAGACCCCGCCGGGATCACCCGCACGGTGGAGCTGGCCAGCTTCCCGGCCGCCGTCACGGTCGTCGACCGGGTCGCCGTGGTGGCGGAGGAGCTGGACCATCACCCGGACATCGACATCCGGTGGCGGACGCTGACGTTCCGCTGTGTCACCCATTCGGCCGGCGGCGTCACCCTGCGCGACGTGGAGTTGGCCCGGCGGATCGACGAGATCGTGGGGGCGGCCCGATGAGGTTCGAGATCAGCAAGGTCCTGGACGCGATCGAGGGGCGGGTCTGCACCGACCCGCAGCTCGTCCGAGCGGTGATCGACCTCGCCGAGGTCATCCGCTACCAGGACTTGGACGGCGGCCGACCGGCCAGCACGCTGCGCCTCGGCATGGTCATCGACGCGCTGGCGCGCAGCCTGGAGGAGGACACCGTCCCGGTCTACGCGGTGGTGCACCGGGGGGTGCTCTCCGACGCCGACCTGACCTCCAACGAGCGGATGGTGGTCCGCCGCTGGGCCGACGACGGCCTGGTCGAGGTGCTCGACAACCCGGGTGACCGGATGCTGGAGGTGGCCGACCTGCTTGGCCTGCCGGTGCTCAGTCGGGTCCGGTTCGACGGCCTGCGCGGGCGGTTCCCCTGGCTGGTCGATCAGCCCGGCCGGGCGCTCGCCCCGGTGCCCGGTGCCGGTGGGCCGGTCTTCATCGCCCACGTCGGTGGCGGCCACACCCCGCTCACCGGGCCGCCGTCACCGGCCGGTGTCCAGTTGCTCGCCCGGCAGTGGCGCTGCTCCGAGTCGGGCTGCACCCTCTTCGGCGGTGCCGGCGGCGGGGGTGCCTTCGCCGACCTGGCCCGGATCGACCGCGCGCCGACCGGCCAGCCGCCACCGTCGCTGCGCGGGGGCGTACCCACCTGTCCCCGGCACGGCACCCGGCTGCGCGACGACGGCCCCCGGCCACGCAGCGAGGTCCTCGCGGTACGCGTCGGCGGCCTGATCCGGCGTCGCTTCGTGCTGACCGAGGAACAGCCGGTCGCGATCGGCCGCGCCCCGGAGAGCGCCAACGCGATCATGCTGGGCCAGTGGCTCAACGACGAGGCCCGCCGCTGGATCAGCCGCAGCCACCTGCGGCTGGAGCTGCGCGGCGACGACATCGTCGCGACCGACGTGAGCACCAACGGCTCCGGAATCCGGCCGGGCGGCTCGATGGCCGAGTCGGACCGCCTGCCGCTGGCGCCGCAGCAGTCCCGCGTCCTCGGGAGCGGGGACATGGTCGAGCTGTACCCGGGAGTGCAGATCGGTCGGCCGAGCGAGTTGCCGTCGGGCGCGCCGTACAACCCGGACTCGGTGATGTCCGAGGCGCCGACCATGGCGATGCGCCTGCCCCGCTGACGCAGACGACGGCGGGCGCCGGGACCGTGGTCCCGACGCCCGCCCTCTCTTACCCGACCCGCCACCGCGCTCTGCTCCGCGGCCCGCCACCGCCCTCGTTCCCGGCCCGCCACCGCGCGAGCGGGCGGTCGGTTGCTGCTGCGTGCCGGGTCGGCGGTCGGCGTCCGCGCGGGTGGTCAGCCGGCCAGTACGGCCGCCAACTGGGCCACCGCGTGGTCGATCTCGTCTTCGGTGATCACCAGCGGCGGGGCGAGGCGGATGGTCGAGCCGTGCGTGTCCTTGGCCAGCACGCCGCGCTCCATCAGCCGCTCGCAGGCCTGCCGACCGCTCATCAGCGCCGGGTCGATGTCCAGCCCGACCCACAAGCCCCGGCCGCGTACCGCGACCAGGCCCTTGCCGACCAGTGCCCGCAGCCCGGCGTGCAACCGCTCGCCCAGCTCGGCCGAGCGCCGCTGGAACTCCCCGGTGGCGAGCAGCCGGACCACCTCGGTGGCCACCGCGCAGGCCAGCGGATTGCCGCCGAAGGTGGAGCCGTGCTGGCCGGGCTTGAGCACCCCGAGCACGGCCGTGTCGGCGGCCACCGCGGAGACCGGCACGATGCCGCCGCCGAGCGCCTTGCCCAGCAGGTACATGTCCGGCACCACGCCCTCCTGCTCGCAGGCGAAGGTGGCCCCTGTGCGGCCCAGGCCGGACTGGATCTCGTCGGCGATGAAGAGCATGCGGCGCTCGTCGCAGAGCCGCCGGACGCCGGCCAGGTAGCCCTCTGGCGGCACCACCACACCCTGCTCGCCCTGGATCGGCTCCAGCAGCACCGCGACGGTGTGCTCGTCGACCGCCTCGGCCAGCGCGGCCAGGTCGCCGTAGGGGACGATCCGGAAGCCCGGCGTGTACGGCCCGAAGTCGGCCCGCGCGTCCTCGTCGGTGGAGAAGCTGACGATGGTGGTGGTCCGGCCGTGGAAGTTGCCGTCCGCGACCACGATGGTGGCCTGCCCGTCCGGTACGCCCTTGACCTGGTAGCCCCACTTGCGGGCGACCTTGATGCCGGTCTCCACCGCCTCGGCGCCGGTGTTCATCGGCAGCACGAGATCCTTGCCGCACAGCGCCGCGAGCTCTCGACAGAAGTCGGCGAACTGGTCGTGTACGAACGCCCGGCTGGTCAGCGTCAACCGGTCGAGCTGGGCGTGCGCGGCGGCGATCAGGGTCGGGTGCCGGTGGCCGAAGTTCAGCGCCGAGTAGCCGGCGAGACAGTCGAGATACCGCCGACCGTCCACGTCGGTGACCCAGGCGCCCTCGGCGGAGGAGATCACCACCGGCAGCGGGTGGTAGTTGTGCGCGGTGTGACGCTCGGCGTCCCGCACCGCGGCCGGAGTCCGCAGCATGTCCTCGATCACTGGCTTGCCTTTCCGAGTCGCAACGTGCAGCACTTCGGGCCACCGCCGGCCTTACGCAGCTCGGACAGATCGACACCGATGGTCTGATAGCCCCGGTCCCGCAACGTCGCGGCCAGGCCGGTGGCCTGCTCCGGCAGCACCACGTGCCGACCGTCGCTGACCGCGTTCAGGCCCAGCACCTCGGCGTCGGCCATGGTGGCGTGCACCGCGTCCGGGAACAACCGGCGCAACACCGCCTGGCTGCCGGGGGAGAACGCCTCCGGCAGGTACGCCACGGTCCGCTCGTCGAGCACGGTGAGCGCGGTGTCCAGGTGATAGAAGCGCGGGTCGACGAGCTGCATGGTGACCACCGGGTAGCCGAACACCTCCTGCAACTGCGCGTGCGAGGCGTGCGCGGTCCGGAAGCCGGTGCCGGCGAGCAGTACGTCCCCGGCGAGCAGCACGTCACCCTCGCCCTCGTTGACGTGCTTCGGGTCGTACACGTCGAACCCGGCGGCCTCGAACCAGGACCGGTACGCGGGCGCCTCGTCGGCGCGCTGCGGGTCGCGGAACTGCACCGCCATCGCCCGGTCACCGATCACGGTGCCCCCGTTGGCGGCGAAGACCATGTCGGGCAGGCCCGGCAGCGGGTCGATCTCCTCGACGACGTGACCCAGGTCGCGGTACACCTGCCGCAGCCGCTCCCACTGCCGCACCGCGCGGTCGGTGTCGACCGGAGCGGTCGGGTCCATCCACGGGTTGATCGCATAATCGACGGCGAAGTACGTCGGCCGGCACATCAGGAAGCGCTGGCTGGTGGCGTCCATCGTCATTGTCCTGCTCCCAGGCTCGGGCGCGCCCTGGCCACCGTCGGCCCACGGGCTGGCGCCGTTGCTCAACGTTATGCGCCCGCCAGCCGCATAATCCACCGCCGAGCCTTGCGCAGCGCGACTGATCGTTGCGTCTCAGGTCTTGTTAGCGGTGGATCGTTGCGTCCACGTGTCGACGGTCTGTGTGAGGGTCGCTCGCCTCGCTCACCGTGAGTGGTCGTCTCGCCGCGCGGCCGGTGACTTCCACAGCGGTGGCGTCGGTTTGCGGCAGCCGCCCCCGGACGCTGCCCGGCTCCCTGGTGCTCGCGGTGTCCGGCGTGCTTGTCGGTGTCCGGGCTGCTGTCGGTGTCCGGGGCGCTGTCGGCGTCGTGGGTGCTTGCGGTGTCGGGCGTTGCCGGCGACTGGGGCAATGTCGGCGGCCTGGGTGCTGTCAGACGTTGTCGGTGTCTGGGGCAGTGGCGGCCCGGTCAAGTCGGGGCATTGCCGTTCGGGGGCATTGCCGTCCGGGGCGTCGGCGCTCGGGTCGTCAGCGGTCGAGGCGTCAGCGGTCGAGGCGTCAGCGGTCGAGGCGTCCGCGGTCGGGGTGCTGGCGGTCGAGGCGTCCGCGGTCGGGGTTGCTGGCGGTCGAGGCGTCCGCGGTCGGGGTTGCTGGCGGCTTGGGCGCGGTTGGCCCGGTGGAATCAGCCGGAGTGGCATCCGCCCGAGCGACCGGACGCCCCAGCGAACCTCACAACGCCCACCGTCCCGTCAGCTCAGCGCAGATCTTGGACAGTTTCCGTTAGCTGCTAACGGAAACTGTCCATGATTGCCAGGCAGGTGGCCCTGCGGCCTTACTCGCACGGCCGCATCGCCCCTGGCGGGAGAGGACTGTGCGAGGTGCCCCGGACACGCGTCAGGGGCGGCGAACCGCCGCCCCTGACGAGGGTGTGTGCGCCCGGCTGGTGAACCACCAGAACTGGTCGGGCTACGGCCGGTGACTCGCCGGCCGGGCGCCGGTGAACCACCGGCGGGCCGAAATGTGCCCCCTAGATACGGTCGACAAACTGTGAGTCAAGCCACTCACGGAAACGGGCTACGGTGTCACCGTCGGTACTCGGCCAGTCGTACTGGCCGGTCATCGCCAGGATGCCGAGGACCACCGCGCCGAGGCCGATGGCGATGCCGAACAGCGCGTCGGCCTTGCCCGCGATGTGCCGCCGCCGGGTGGCGATCAGGCCCAGCACGGCGAGGACCGCGCCGATCGCGCCGACCGCGATGCCGTATCCGGCGAGGGTTCCGGTGAGAACGAAGAGGATGCCGCCGACGCCGACGATCAGGCCCAGGGTGGCCAGCAGGCTGGCTCGGGGGCGCGGACCGGCGGGTGCGGGCGGTGCGTCGGGAGCGGGAACGGTGTCCCGGTCGGCCGTCGTGTCCCGGCTGCCCACAGTGCCACGGCTGCCCACAGTGCCACGGCTGCCCACAGTGCCACGGTCGCGCACAGCGTCGCGGTCGCCCACAGTGTCGCGGTCGGTCGTGGTGTCCCGGTCGGTAGTGGTCGGGGTCCGGTCGGTACGCACATCCGGGTCGGTGTCGGTGACCGGGGCGGAGGCCGTGACCGGGGCGGTGCTGCGGGCGCGGCGGGAGCCGTCGACGCTGGAACGGGCGGTGGCGGCGCGCGCCACGGCGGCCCGCTCGGCGGCGGGAGCGTCGGTCGTCCGACCGGTACCGGCTTCGGTGGTGGTGGCCGCACCGGCGGCGTTGTCCCGGTCGACGGCGCGCGCGGAAGCCGTGCGGTCTCGGTCGGTCGCGCGGGCGGTGGCGGCGTGGTCCGCGTCGGCAGCGGTGCGATCTGCGGCTACGGCGCCGACGGTGCGATCCCGGTCGGCGCGGTCCTCTGCGGCGGCGGTAGTGGCGGCCGTGTGGTCCCGGTCGGTGGAGCGTCCGGTGGCGGCGCGGAGCCGGTTGGTGGCGCGCTCGGCGGCGGCGCGGTATCGGCCGGCGGCCCGCTCGGCGGTGATGCGGCCGCCGTCGGCGTCGCGTTCGGCGGCGGTGCGGTCGGGGTCGGTGGTCGTGGCGGTGGAAGCCGCCGCGCCCCGGTAGGTGGTGCCGTCGTCGGTGCGTCCGTCGGCGGCGGGACGGGCATCGGTGGCTACCGTGCCGGTGCGGTCGGCCTCGTCGCCGGGAGCCGGGGGCGGTGCGGGCTCCTCCCGGCGGGACAGCGAAGGAAATCTCATGGGTTCACCTCCAGGTCATGCGTGGCCGGCGCCGACCCCGTCCTTCGCCCGCCACGCGTCAACGCCACCGAGATACCCAGCCCGCACTTTCCCGACACCCGTGCGGCATCGAGCCGATTAGATCTTGGGAAGCTCGGTCGCCGGGAAGGAAGGACCCGGCAGCGACGGTGCAGGATCCGGCAGCGACGGTGCAGGATCCGGCTCAGCAACGAGGCAGGACCGGCTCGGCAACGAGGGCGGATCCGGCCCAGCAGCGAGGGCCCAGCAGCGAGGGCCCGGCAGCGATGGGCGGGCAGCGAGGGCCGGCGGCGATGGGCGGACAGCGAGGGTCAGCGGCGGGGACGGGTGAGGGGTGCCAGGAGGGTGGTGAGCAGGGCCGCCCGCCGGGGACGGGAGACCAGCACGGGCCGGTTGCGGACACACCGGACGAGGACGTCCACCGCGCGGTCCACCGTCATCATCAGCGGCCGGACCGGTCCCTTCGCCATCTTGGTGTCGACGAACCCGAACCGCACGGTGGTCACGCTCACGCCCTGACCGCGCAACGCCGCCGAGAGCCCCATCAGGTACGACGACAGCCCCGCCTTCGATCCGGCGTACCCGGGTGCGTCGCCGGAGACCATCCGGTCGGCCATGCTGGACAGCCCGATGAGGTGCCCGTCTCCGGCGGCCACCATTCTCGGCACGACGGTGGCGACCGTGCGGGCCGCCCCGATCAGGTTGACCTCCAGGGTGCGGGTCTGCGCGTCCAGGTCGGCCAGGTCGACAGGCTCACCGATGCCGGCGGCGTACACGCAGAGGTCCACCCCGTCCAGCTCGTCGATCGCCTTGGCCAGCACCTCCGGATAGTCCGGTGCGGTCACGTCGACGGTGTGGTGGGCGTACGTGGGGACACTGATGCCGTTGTCGCGGCGGGACACTCCGGCGACCCGCCAGCCGTCGGCGAGCAGCCGTCGGGTGAACGCCAACCCGATCCCGTCGCTGTTGCCGATCACCACTGCGCAGCGCATTCGTTCCGCCATGCCCCACCGTCCTCATCGCACCGATGGTGCCCGCCCTGCCGGCGGCCCGAGGCGCAATTGAACCAGAGTTTTCTGAGTACTCCCTACCAATGAGTAGCAGGTGCGGGCGGTTGTCGGCGTACGGCTCGGGTCGGTGCCGGTGCGGTGCGGGCGGAGGTCTGCCGGGGTGCGGCGCGGACCAGGGTGAGCCCGGCGCGCTGGACGAAAATCGACCGGCGGGTGACCGCGTGACCCTGGATGTCGAGCTGGTATCCGTCCAGCCAGACCCACCCGTCGTAGGTGGTGTGGGAGCGGAGGCGACTGCGTCGAGGTGGCCGACAACCTGCCCGGCGTGGTGGCCGTCCGCGACAGCAAGGACCCGTGCGGCCCGGTGCTCACCGTCACACCGTACGCCTGGACGGCCTTCGTGCGGCAGGTGCGGCACCGCTCACACTGACCACGACGGTGGGCTGACTACGCTTGGTGGCGTGCCAGAGGGACATACGATCCATCGCCTGGCGGCCCGGCACGCCGAGCTGTTCGCCGGGGACAAGGTGCTCGCCGCCAGCCCCCAGGGCCGGTTCGCCGAGGGTGCCGCGCTGATCTCCGGCAGTGTGCTGGAGGCCACCGAGGCGTACGGCAAGCACCTGCTGCACCACTACGCCGGTGAGCGGACGCTGCACGTACACCTCGGTCTCTACGGCAAGGTGACCGACGGTGACGGTGAGCCGCCGGAGCCGGTGGGTCAGATCCGGCTGCGGCTGGCCAGCGACCGGCACTGGCTCGACCTGCGCGGACCGACCGCGTGTGAGCTGCTCACCCCGCCCGAGGTGGCGGCGCTGCGGGCCCGCCTCGGCCCCGATCCGCTGCGGGCTGATGCCGACCCGGATCGTGCGTACGACCGGATCCGGCGTAGCTCCACGCCGCTGGCCTCGCTGCTGCTGGACCAGTCGGTGGTGGCCGGCACCGGTCTGATCTTCGTGGTGGAGGTGCTGTTCCGTGCCGGACTGCCGCCGAGGCTGCCCGGCCGGGAGCTGAGCCGTCCCGCCTGGGATGCCATCTGGGCCGATCTGGTCGAGCTGATGACGCTCGCCGTCGCCGTCGGTCGCATCGACACCGTTCGCGCCGCGCACCTGCCCGAGGCGATGGGCCGCCCGGCCCGCGTCGACCGGCACGGCGGCGAGGTGTACGTCTATCGCCGTGCCGCCCAGCCCTGCCACGTCTGCGGCACCGCCGTGAGCCGGGGCACCCTGGGCGCCCGCAACCTGTACTGGTGCTCCACGTGCCAGATGTAAGGAAGGGTCCCCTGCTAACGCCTCGCGTATAGCAGGGGACCCTTCCTCACATCCGGCGACGGTGCTCGCGCCCGTCGATCCGGGGCGCGGTTACTGCTTGCGCCAGTTCTGGTCGGCGTAGCCCTTGTCGGTGAAGATGATGAGCGGCTTGTCCGGGTCGGCCATGATCGTGTCGAGGACCTTGCCGTTGAGCTTGCTCACGATGCGGCCCTTGGAGTTCATCTGCCAGTGCTGAGCGGGGTTGCCGCTACAGGTGGCCGCCTGCACCACCGTGTTGTCCTCGGAACCACCCCAGGCGATGTCCATGCAGAGACCACGGGCACGGATGGTGCCATCGCTGCGGAAGGTCCACCACTGCGCCGGGTCCTCGGTGCAGGTACGCAGCTTGAGCTGCATACCGTCGCCCCCACTGCCGGCACTGACGCAGCGCTTCGTCTGCACGTGGAGAATCTGCACCGCGTCGGCCGGGCGCGTCGGCTTCGGGTCGGGGGCCGGCGACGGCGGTGCGCCCGCGTTCGCCCCCGCAGTACTGGGGCTGCTCGGGCTCGGGCTGCCGGAGGGGCTGGCGTCCGGGCTCGGGCTCGGGCTCGGGGACCCGGACGACGACGGGGTGGGTGAGGGGGAGGGGCTGTTCGGCAGGTTCGCCGTCAGCCGGCTGTCGAGCGCGTACACGTCGGTGAAGGTCTTCACCGACCGCAGGAACGTCTCGGTCTGCCGGTCGATGGTGCCACCGTTCTGCCGCACCGCCGTGGTGCCGTTGCGGTACGCGGCGAGCGCCAACTGAAGGGGGTCCCCCTTCAGGCCGGACAGCTCACGGACCAGGCTGCACAGGGCGTAGCCCATGGTGGGGACGGCGACCTCCGGCTCCCACACCGAACGACCCTTCGGCCCGTACGACTGCCACATGTCGGACCGGAACTGCGCGACACCGCGTTGACCGGTCGCACCGAGCCGGTTCGCGTCGAACCCGGACTGCGCCATGATGTGGGCGGCGACCAGTGGTGGGGTCACCTCCTGGCAGAGCGAACCCGCCCGGTTGATGTGCTGCACGTACTCGGCGGGAACCCCCTTCGCCTCGGCGGCCGGTGCCGTCTGGGCCGTCTCACCCGGACCGCCGAACTGGCGCAGCTTGCCGTAGTACCCGGCGTAGGCGCTGACCTGGTCGACGTAGGTCGTGGCCGCGTCGGGCACCCCACGGACCTGGGCGACGGAGTTCAGCCCGACGTGGAAGGCGGCCACCGCGAGACGCCACTGGTCACCGGCGGCACCCGCCAGCCGGAGATGGCCGGTCAGGTCGCACATCTGGTGGGCGAGCGCCAGGATGTTCGCCGACACGTCGGAGCGTCGGGCGTCCGGCCACGGCTTCCACGCCTGCCACTTGTCGTCTTCGAGGCCGGCGATGCCCTGACCGCCGGAGACGGTCCGCGCCGCCCGGTCGTCCAGGCCCGATTCGGCCATCAGTTGTCCGGCGAGTCTCGCCGGAGTCAGCGTCGGGCAGGACCCGGCCGCAGCGATGAGCACGGTCATCTGCTTGTCGGTGACCGCGTCGCCGACGAGCACGTCGTCGCGGGCAGAGGCGACGCCGAAACCGACGGCGGCGACGGCGGAGAGGACCGCGAGCGCGGCCAGGACGAACGCCACGAACCGGCGCGGCATCCGCTCCGGTTTGAGCTTCTTGAGGATGAGGTCGCGAGTCACAGGTAGGCCAATCCCTTTCGGCGTGGCGACACCTGTGGCGACGGATCTGGATCGCTGCGCGTTCACGACCTCGCCGACAATTTTCTCGACGCGGGTTCCCGCCGGGTCGTCTCCGGTCGACCGCTAGTCGAGGAGCCAGCGGACGATCTCGATGTGGTCGGTGAAGACCGTGTCACCGGCGATGCTCCAGGCCATGGTGTGGCCGATCGTCCAGTCGCGTACCCGGCTGCGGTCCAGGCCCAGCTCGGCGCTGAGCCGGTCGAGTCGGCGGCGCACGGCTGCGGGGGAGTGACCCAGCTCGGTGCCACGCACTATCGGCACCGCCGAGAACTCCCGCTCGCCGACGAGCGGTTTCGGGTCGATCGCCAGCCACGGTTCGCGGGTGGCCCGCAACACGTTGGAGGCGTGCAGGTCCTGGTTGACCAGCACCTGTTCGCCCTGGCTGGCGGCCAGCCCGGTGAGCAGGTCGAGGGCGAGGTCCACGAACCGCCGCTCGTAGGGTCGACCGGCCCGTTCCCAGGCGGCCGGTAGCCGGACCGCCCAGCCTCGCACCGCCTCGGCCAGCGACAGGAACGGCCGATCTGCGGGCAACCAGAGGCGCGGGAGCAGCGCCACCACCGCGTCCACCGCGTCGTCCAGCGGGAGTACGCGCAACGGCGTACCGGGATCACAGCGCTCGATCAGCAGCGCCCGCAGGTCGGGGTCGTGGGCGAGCAGCCGGACGGCACCGTCACCGTCCCAGTGGCGCAGCGCGGCCGCCTCGTGTTCGCTCTCCGAGTCCGGGAACTGCAGCTTGAGCACCGCGCGGGTGCCGTCGGGCAGGTCAGCCGGCACCACCAGCGAGGTCGTGCCGTGCCCGAAGGGCGGCCCGACCCGCAGCGACCAGTGCCGGGCGCAGGTGGTCAGCAGCTCCGGCAGCCCGGCCAACCACTGCGCGCCGCCCGGCATGGCGCGCAGCCAGGTCAACTCGTCAGGGATCCGCACCGGGTGGGTCATCGCAGGCGGCGGATGTCGCCGTAGGCGCGGTAGAAGCCGCCCCGGCCGGACTCTCGGACCTCGGTGACCAGGTAGCGGGCGCCCGGCTGGCGGATGCCCTTGGGGAACTGCACCGACCAGTTCTGGTGGTAGCCGGCGGAGAGCACATGCACCCGCAGCCGACCGCCCTGCTCGACACACTCGACGATCACCCCGTCACCGCCGTCGGCGACCACCTCGACCTGGGTGACGGCCGCCGGCTCGGGCATCCGGGCCGGTGCCTTCACGTCGACCACGTCCGGCACGCTGCCCGCCTCGGCCGCCCGGATCGCCGGCTCGCTGGCGTCGATGCAGGCCAGGTGGCCGCTGGTGGTCACCACGTAGAGGCGCTGGTCGTGATACTGCATGGAGTAGGCCGAGCCGCAGCCCGTGCCGAGCTTCCACAACCGGGTGCCGTCCTCGGCGAAACAGTAGATCGAGGACTGGCTGTCACCGGCGAAGACGTACCGGCCGTCGGAGGCGGTGGCACAGGAGAAGACCGCCGCGTCGGCCCGGTAGGTGCGGGCGTGCCGGCCGTCCTTGCCGATGCGGACCACCTCGCGGGTCGCGGTGCCGGCGAACACCGCGTCGCGCTCCTGCCAGCCGAACAGCACCGAGCCGGTGCGGGTGTGCCACAGCTCCTGCCCGGTCCGCCAGTCGTAGCCGCTGACCCCGGTCGAGTCGCCGTGGTAGACCGCGTCGCTGTCGCAGCGCACCATCCAGGCCGAACTGCCGCGCCCGCCCCGACGCCAGAGGAACTCGTCCTCGTGGTCGACGGCGGCGATCCCGCCGTCGGCGTCGGAGACACCCAGCACGCCGTCGTGGATGTCCAGCCAGTAGATGTCGATGTCGGGCGCGATCGTGTACGCCACCCGGGGAATCTTGCCGGAGAGGTCGTAGACGTTGCCGTCGTCGCAGCCGGCGTAGATCCAGGCGTCGTCGGCCACGATGCACTTCACCCCGTCGGGCAGGCGGACCTGGTCCAGCACCCGGGCGTCGTGGTCGAGCGTGGTGATGACGCCCCGCTCGTTGCCGACCGTGCAGGTGCGACCGTCGATGAAGATGCCGAACGCGGGAGCGCCGGAGTCGTAGCGCCACAGCACCGGTGCGGTGCGGGCGGTCGAGCGGGTGCTGACGATCTGCCGCCGGGACACCGCGCGCTTCTGGCGGACGCCCGGCACCGCCGGGGCGTACCCCTTGCGGACCTTCTCGCCGATCTTCTTCGCGGCGGCGGCCCGGGCCCGCGCGTTGTCCGGGTGGCCGGAGGTCTTGACCTGACCCTGGTCGCCGATCCGGCCGTAGCGCACGGTCAGCGTGGTGTCGTCGACCACCACCTCGTAGAACTTGTGCGCCCCGTCCGATTCGGACAGTTCGAGGTAGGTCGTCTCCTGCGACATGCGGGTCCTCCGAGGGGTCGGCACCGCCCCTGTCTGGGGCGGCGCGCACACGCTAACCCCCACCACCGACAGAGAGCCGAGCAGACCTCAGCGCGGGTCGAGCGCGTCGACCGCCTTGCGGGCCGCGACCAGCACCGGGTCCCAGACCGGGGCGTACGGCGGGGCGTAGCCGAGATCGAGCGCGGTCATGTCGTCCACCGTCATCCGGTTCCACAGCGCCACGGCCAACGTGTCGATCCGCTTCGCCGCCTCGGTCCAGCCGACGATCTGAGCACCGAGCAGCCGCCCGCTCGGACGTTCGGCGATCAGCTTGACCGTCATCGGCCGGGCACCCGGGTAGTAGCCGGCGCGGTTGGTCGACTCCGCGATCACCGACACGAACTCGAAGCCGGCCGCCAACGCGTCGCGCTCCCGTAGCCCGGTCCGCCCCACCTCCAGGTCGCAGACCTTCGCCACGGCCGTGCCGATCACCCCGGCGAAGGTGGCGTACCCGCCGCCGATGTTGATCCCGGCCACCCGGCCCTGCTTGTTGGCGTGCGTGCCGAGCGGCACGTGCACCGGCATGCCGCTGACCCGGTGCAGGGTCTCCACACAGTCCCCGGCGGCCCACACCCCGGGCGTCTCGGCGACCCGCATCCGGCGGTCCACCCGGATGCCGCCGGTCGGACCGAGCGGCATCCCGGCTGCCTCGGCGAGCGCGGTGTTGGGGCGTACGCCGAGGCCGAGCACCACCACGTCGGCCGGGATCGGACCGTCGTCGGTGACCACCTCGCTGACCCGGCCGTCGCGGACGGTGAGGGCGCCGACGCGTACGCCGGTGCGGATGTCCACGCCCAGACCCCGCATCGCCTCGGTGACCAGCGTGGCCATGTCCGGGTCCACGGTCGACATCGGCTGCTCGTCCCGCTCGACCAGGGTCACCGACAGCCCGCGCCGGACCAGCGCCTCGGCCATCTCCACGCCGATGTAGCCGCCACCGACCACCACCGCGCGCTGCGGCTTCGGGTCGGACTCCAGCCACTTGCGCAGGGCCGCGCCGTCGTCGAGCGTCTGCACCCCGAAGACCCCGAGCGCATCGGTACGCGCCCAGTCCGGCTTGGTCGGCACCGCGCCGGTGGCGTACATCAGGGTGTCGAAGCCCTCCCGGATCTCGCCGCCGCCCTCCAGATCGCGGGCGACCACCTCGCGGCGGTCCAGGTCGATCTCGGTGACCTCGTGCCGGAGTCGGACGTCGATGTCGTACTTCTCCCGGTGGGTCGCCGGGTCCCGGGCCACGAGTTGCTGCGCGTCGCCGACCAGTCCGCTGATCCAGTACGGGATGCCGCACGCCGAGTACGAGGTGTAGTGCCCCCGCTCGAACGCGACGATCTCCAGGTCGTCCGGGCCGCGGCGGCGCCGCGCCTGGGCGGCAGCCGCCATGCCGGCGGCGTCCCCGCCGACGACGATCAACCGTTCCGCCACGGCCATCCTCCTCCTCACCCGGGGATTTCGCCCCGGGTCTGTCGCGCCACGTCCGCCACCACATCCTCCAACCGACCGGTACGCGCGAACACCAGGCGCTGCCGCGCCGCGCCGGTGCCGTGCTCCCGCAGCCGGTCCAGCAGCTCGGTCACCTCGGCGAGGTCACCGTGCCGGTCCAGCGCCGGGCCGAGCCGCCCGACGAGCTGGTTCAGCAGGTCCCACGCCGGACGCAGCTCACCGGTGGCCAGGTCGACCGCGTCGCCCTCCAGGCCGTCGTGCGCGGCCCGCCAGTGCGCGCCGACCAGCAGGTGGTGGTCGGCGGGCAGCGGCGGCCGTCCGGCGGCGATGTCGTCCAGCGCGGTCGCCACCAGCGCGCGGACCAGGCCGGCGACCAGGACCGCGTCGTCCACCGTCGGGCAGACGTCGCCGATGCGCAGCTCGACCGTCGGGTACTTGGCCGACAGTCGGGCGTACCAGTAGAGCATCCCCTCGTCGAGCATCACCCCGCTGCCGATCAGCTGGTCGATCAGCCGTCGGTAGTGGTGGTGCGAGGTCAGGAACGGCGTCGGCGCCACCGACGGCCAGCGTTCCCACTCGATCGAGCGCCAGCTCGCGTACCCGGTGTCCTCGCCCCGGGAGAACGGCGAGTTGGTGGTGACCGCGTGCAGGATCGGCAGCCACGGCCGGACGTGGTTGAGCACCTGCACCCCGGTGTCCGGGTCCGGCACCCCGACGTGCACGTGCATGCCGTTGTTGCCCGGCCCCGGCACCAGCAGCCGGTAGCGCTCGATCATCCGGTCGAAGCGGGGCTTGTCCACCACCGGCGGCACCGGCCCGTCGATCGGTCCGGTGCCGATGGCGAGCAGTTGGGCACCGGCCCGGTCGGCGGCGTCGGCGAGCGAGGCGCGCAGCAGGGCCAGGGAGTGCCGGATCGAGGAGAGCTCCAGCCCGGGCGGGCTGCCGATCTCGATCTGGCTGGTCTGGAACTCGCGCTCCACCTGACCGTGGAGTTCCGCCGGGACCTGTTCCAGCACCGCCTCGACGGCGGGCACCGCTGCGCCGCCGTCCGGGTCGACCAGCAGGAACTCCTCCTCGACCCCCACCGTGAGCAGGTCGGTCTCCTCGACCTGCCGGGTCGGCGCCGTCGCCACCTGCCTGACCATCACCACCACCGTCCGCTTCTGCCGGGGCGGTCCGTCCGCGCCGTCGGCCGGCAATTACCCCCTGTGGTGGTCGGGAGAAACCCGCCCTGCTCGTGTAAGGAGGGGTCCCCTGATAACGCCTCGTGCATAGCAGGGGACCCCTCCTAACATCCGGGCCGACCCGGAGCCGATCGATCGACATTGACAACTGTTCGAGTCGGACGTACAACTCCTGAGAGAGCGCTCTCACATCCCGTCCCGCAGAGAGGCACGTCCATGACACCTGCCCCGGCGGCGCCCGCCGCCCTGCCCGCGCGACGCCGGCTGCGGCTCGCGTTGGCCCTGATCACCGCCACCGTCACCGGCGTCGCGGGGCTCGCCGCGACCGCCGACGCCGCCGTGCCGACGCCCCCGTCCGGGTGGAGCCTGGTGTGGAGCGACGACTTCACCGGCGCCGCCGGCACCCTCCCGTCGTCCAATAACTGGATCATCGACACCGGCACCAGCTACCCGGGCGGGCCGCCCAACTGGGGCACCGGCGAGATCCAGACGTACACCAACAGCACCTCGAACGTCAGCCACGACGGCGCCGGCAACCTGCGGATCACGCCGCTGCGCGACAGCTCCGGCCGCTGGACCTCGGCCCGCATCGAGACGGTGCGCAGCAACTTCAAGGCCCCGAGCGGCGGCATCCTGGCCATCGAGGGCCGGATCCAGATGCCCAACGTCACCGGTGCCGCCGCCTCCGGCTACTGGCCCGCGTTCTGGGCGCTCGGTTCGCCGTACCGGGGCAACTACCAGAACTGGCCCGGCATCGGCGAGTTCGACGTGATGGAGAACGTCAACGGGCTCAACACGGTCTGGGGCGTGCTGCACTGCGGCGTGGCGCCCGGCGGCCCGTGCGACGAGCACAACGGCCTCGGTGGCTCCCGCGCCTGCCCCGGCAGCACCTGCCAGTCGGCCTTCCACACCTACCGCTTCGAGTGGGACGCCTCGACCAGCCCGCAGCAACTGCGCTGGTACGTCGACGGGCAGCTCTACCACTCCGTGAGCCAGTCCCGGGTCGGCGAGCCGTACTGGTCGCAGATGACCAGCCACGCGGGCTACTTCCTGCTGCTCAACGTCGCCATGGGCGGCGCCTTCCCGAACGGGGTGGCCGGCAGCGCCACGCCGACCTCGGCCACCGTGCCGGGGCGGCCGATGCTCGTCGACTACGTGGCCGTCTACAGCCGTGGCGGCAGCACCCCGCCCACCACGCCGCCGCCGACGACCCCGCCCCCGACCGGGGTGCGGGACGCGTACGGCACCATCCAGGCCGAGTCGTACAACGCGCAGAACGGCGTGATCGTCGAGGCGTGCTCCGAGGGTGGGCAGAACATCGCGGCGCTGCGCAACGGTGACTGGGTCCGCTTCGACAACGTCGACTTCGGCTCCACCGCGCCGCGCGACTTCGTGGCCCGGGTCGCCTCCGGCGCGGCGGCCGGCGTCAGCGGCCTGGTCGAGGTGCGGATCGGCAGCCCGACGAGTACGCCGATCGGCAGCTTCGCCCTCGCCAACACCGGCGGGTGGCAGAGCTGGCGCTCGGTGCCCGGCAACGTCTCGCCGGTGACCGGACGGCAGACCGTCTACCTGACGTTCAGCAGCGGCCAGCCGAACGACTTCGTCAACGTCAACTGGTTCCAGTTCCGCCGCTGAGCGCGGTGCTCGGGTAAGGGGTTCGTGCAAGGAGCTCGTGCAAGGAGGGGTCCCCTGCTAACGCCTCGTGCATAGCAGGGGACCCCTCCTAACAAACCCACACCAGCTCTGGACAGAAATAGTTAACAGTCTTAATAATGAGCGCCAGGTCGATGCCCATGGATTTCCGTCCGGTCTGGAGGCTCACATGAAACGGTCCCGAACCCTGGTGCTCACAGTGGTCGGCGCACTGGCCGCCGCGCTCGGTGCGGTCTGGCTGGCGCCCGCCGCGTACGCCGCCGGAGTCACCGCCAGCTTCGCCAAGACGTCCGACTGGGGCTCCGGTTGGGAGGCGAAGTACACCATCACCAACGGCAGCAGCAGCACGGTCAACGGCTGGAGCCTCGCCTTCGACCTGCCCAGCGGCACCACGCTCGGCAGCTACTGGGACGCGCTGCTGACCTCCAGCGGCCAGCGCCACACGTTCACCAACCGCTCCTGGAACGGCACCATCGCCCCCGGCGCGTCGGTCTCCTTCGGCTTCCTCGGCAACGGTTCCGGCGTACCCACGAACTGCCGGCTCAACGGCGCGGCCTGCGCCGGCGGCACCACCCCGACCACGCCGCCGCCGACCACCCCGCCCCCGACGACGCCGCCGCCGACCACGCCACCTCCGACGACCCCGCCGCCGACCAGCCCGCCGCCGGTCACCGGCCTGCCGAAGCACATCCTCACCGGGTACTGGCACAACTTCGACAACCCCGCCGTCGAGCTGCGGCTGCGGGACGTGCCCGCCGAGTACGACCTGGTCGCGGTCGCCTTCGCCGACGCCACCACCACCCCCGGCGCGGTCTCCTTCGCCATCGACCCGGGCCTGTCCGCCTCGCTCGGCGGCTACACCGACGCCGACTTCTCCGCCGACGTGCGCACCCTCCAGAGCCGGGGCAAGAAGGTGATCATCTCGGTCGGCGGAGAGACCGGCCGGGTCGCGGTGAACGACGCGGCGTCCGCGGTGGCCTTCGCCGACAGTGTGTACGCGCTGATCCAGCGCTACGGCTTCGACGGCGTCGACGTCGACCTGGAGAACGGCCTGAACCCGACCTACATGGGGCAGGCGTTGCGCTCCCTGCGGGCGAAGGTGGGCAGTCGACTGATCATCGCGATGGCGCCGCAGACCATCGACATGCAAAACCCCACCACCAGCTACTTTAAGCTGGCGCTGGACATCAAGGACATCCTGACCGTGGTGAACACCCAGTTCTACAACTCCGGGGCGATGCTCGGCTGCGACAACAACGCCGCGTACGCCCAGGGCACGGTCAACTTCATCGTCGCGCTGGCCTGCATCCAGTTGGAGGCGGGACTACGACCCGACCAGGTCGGGCTCGGCCTGCCGGCCGGTCCCGGGGCGGCCGGTGGTGGCATCGTCGCGCCCAGCGTGGTCAACGCCGCGATGGACTGCCTGACCCGGGGCACCAACTGCGGCAGCTTCCGCCCGCCGCGTACCTACCCGGGCCTGCGGGGCGCGATGACCTGGTCGATCAACTGGGACGTCACCCACAACAACTCCTTCGCCCGCACCGTCGCCCCCCACCTCCGCACCCTCCCCTGACCGCCACCGCCTGAACCCGCCCGCCCCACCCATCCCGTCGATCATGGAGTTGTGGCTCCCGAAGAAGCCGCATAAGTGGTCAGAACAAGCGCCACAACTCCATGATCGCGGGGGCTTCCGGGCAGGGCAGGGCGGGACAGCGCCGGGAGGTCAGCGGGAGGCGGGGGTGCGGGGGCGGGTTCGGGTGCGGCGGCGCTTCTTCTTGATCGCCCAGGAGGCGATCATGAGGACGAAGACGGCGATGATGCCGTAGTCGAACCAGGAGCTGTAGCGGTCGATCTCGTGCCACTGCGAGCCGAGCGCGTAGCCGAGCCCGATGAACAGCCCGTTCCAGATGCCGCTGCCCAGCGTGGTCAGCGTGACGAACTCGACCAGCGGCATCCGGTTGGCGCCGGCCGGCACCGACACCAGGCTGCGGACCACCGGCGCCATCCGACCGAAGAAGACCGCCCACCGGCCGTACCGTTCGAACCAGCGGTCGGCCTTCTCCAGGTCTTCCAGGTCCACCAGCGGCAGCCGGTCGAGCCAGCGTTTGAGCCGCTCCTCGCCGAGCGCGGCGCCGAGCCAGTAGAGCACCAGGGCACCGAGCAGGGAGCCGGCGGTGGCCGCGACGGTCACCACGACCACGTTGAAGCGGCCCTCACCGGCCAGGTACCCGGCCATCGCCAACACGATCTCGCTGGGGATCGGCGGGATGATGCTCTCCAGGGCGACCAGCAGGGCCACGCCCACCGCTCCGCCCGCCTCGATCACGCCGGCCACCCAGCCGGTGATTCCACCGAGTTGGCTCGGGTCGACATCCTGGGCGAGTGCCATGCGGTGCCTCCGCGAGGTTCCGTAAAGGAAGGCTCCTACCCGCCCGGGGCCGCTGTTACTCCTCGGGGTGCAGTGCGGCGTCGGCCGGGCCGAGTCGCCAGTCGGTGAACCGGACGGTCAGCCCGGCCCGGCTGGGGGAGCAGCAGTACGGTCCGGCGGAGGCGTCGGCGTCGGGCGCGAGCGGTGCGAGCCGGACCAACCGCCACTGCTCGCCGGCCACCCGGGCGCGTACGGTCAGCGCGTCGCCGGTGCGGCTGACGCGTACCGTCACCTCGTGGCCGGCCCAATCGGGCACCGGGGCGACCGACCAGTCGGAGAATTCGCGGGTGACCACCGCGCCGACCTGGGGGTGGCCGTCACTGACCTCCACTCCGGCTTTGACCCAGGTGCGGTCGTCCACCCACACGAGTACGCCGGCCTGGTCGAACTGTTCGGTGTAGTCGAGCGGGAAGTCCACCTCCATCGCGCTGCCCACCGGGAAGGGTGTGAGCAGGGCCGGAGCGTCGTCGTGTACGAACCCGTAGCTGGTGTGCCGCCACAGGTCGCTGCTCGCCCCCGGTTCGACGCTCAGGACGCCGGCCGGCTCCACGTCCGTCCGTGCCGGCTGCCCGTGCCACGTCCCGCTGGACCACTCGATGCTCCGCATGACGGCACGGTACCGATCAGCCGTCCCCGGCGGGGTCCCGCCCGCGACGTCGGCGGGTTTGCCGGGCGGGCGGTCCGGAGAAGGTTCCCGGGCATGTCTGACAGGTGGTACTCCGAGGCGGTCGTGTACTGCCTCGACATCGACACGTACGCGGACTCCGACGGCGACGGGGTCGGTGACATCCGGGGTCTGATCGGCCGGCTGGACTACCTGGCCCGGCTGGGCGTGACCTGCCTCTGGCTGCACCCCATCCACCCGTCGCCCAACGGTGACGACGGGTACGACGTGACCGACTTCTACAACGTCGACCCCCGCTTCGGCACCCTCGGGGACTTCGCCGAGCTGCTGCACCAGGCCGGCAACCGAGGCATCCGCGTGATCATCGACCTGGTCGTGAACCACACCTCGGACCAGCACCCCTGGTTCGTCTCCGCCCGGTCGTCGCCGGACTCGCCGTACCGCGACTGGTACGTCTGGTCCGACGAGGAGCCCGCGGACCGGCACCAGGGCATGGTCTTCCCCGGCGAGCAGCACGAGACCTGGACCTACGACCGGACCGCCAAGTCCTGGTACTACCACCGCTTCTACAAGTTCCAGCCGGACCTCAACACCAAGAATCCCCAGGTACGCGCCGAGATCAAAAAGATCATGGCGTTCTGGCTCCAGCTCGGGGTGGCCGGGTTCCGGATGGACGCGGTGCCGTTCATCATCGAGCGCACCGAGCCCGGCGACCCGAACCCGGAGCTGGATTTCGAGTTCCTCACCGAGCTGCGCCAGCACGTGCAGTGGCGTCGGGGCGACGCGGTGCTGCTGGCCGAGGCGAACGTCGAGCCGGACCAACTGCCCGCCTTCTTCGGCGACCGCGGTGGCTCGGCGAACCGGGTGCACATGCTCTTCGACTTCATGCTCAACGGGCGGCTGATGCTGGCCATGGCGCGCCAGGACCCGGAGCCGGTGATCGAGGCGCTGCGGGACACCCCGGCCCTGCCCGAGGGCGGCCAGTGGGCCACCTTCCTGCGCAACCACGACGAGATCGACCTGTCCCGGCTCACCGCCGAACAGCGCAACCAGGTGTACGCGCAGTTCGGCCCGGACGAGAACATGCGGATCTACGACCGGGGCATCCGTCGGCGGCTCGCGCCGATGCTCGGCAACGACCGGCGGCGCATCGAGCTGGCGTACTCCCTCCAGTTCTCGCTGCGTGGCACGCCCGTGCTGCGGTACGGCGAGGAGATCGGCATGGGCGAGGACCTGGCGCTGCCGGGGCGGGAGGCGATCCGTACCCCCATGCAGTGGTCCTATGAACCCAATGCCGGCTTCTCCCGGGCGGAGCCGGAGAAGCTGGTGCGCCCGGTCATCGACAAGGGCGAGTTCGGGTACGAGAAGGTCAACGTCACCCTGCAACGTCGGGACCGCAACTCGTTGCTCGGCTGGTTCGAGCGGATGATCCGTACGCTGCGCGAGGCCCCGGAGATCGGCTTCGGCTCGACCACCCACATCGACGTACCCATGCCTGCGGGGGTGTTGGCGCACCGGGCCGACGGGCCGACCGGCACGATGGTCTTCCTGCACAACCTGGGCACCGACGACGCCGAGGTCGACCTGAGCCTGCTGGAGTCGGAGGCGGAGCTGCCGATCGACGTGCTCGCCGACCGCAACTACGACGACGTGGGCAAGCTGGACAAGCTCAAGATCGCCGGCCACGGGTACCGGTGGATCCGGCTCTGTCGATCCTGGTCCGTCTAGTCTCCGCACCGGATTCCCCGGCCGTCGCCGGCCGGTCGGGGATCTCGGTGGGCCGGAGGTGGGCGCACGGTGGGTTAGGCTCCTGCCGTCGAGCGAGGTTACCGGGAGGTAGGCATGTCGGAGGGGCAGCGGGTCGCGATCGTGACCGGGGCGGCGCGCGGGATCGGCGCGGCCACCGCCAGGCGGTTGGCCGCCGACGGGCTGGCCGTCGCGGTGGTCGACATCGAGGAGTCGGCGACCGCCGAGACGGTGGAGGCGATCACGTCGGCCGGTGGCCGGGCGCTCGGAGTCGGCGCGGACGTGTCGGACCGGGCGCAGGTGGAGGCCGCCGTCGAGCGGGTCGCCACCGAGCTGGGGGCACCGACCGTGCTGGTCAACAACGCCGGGGTACTGCGGGACAACCTGCTGTTCAAGATGACCGACGCCGACTGGGACACGGTCCTGGGCGTACACCTGCGGGGTGCCTTCCTGGTCAGCCAGGCGGCGCAGAAGCACATGGTCGAGGCCAAGTGGGGTCGGATCGTCAACCTCTCCAGCACGTCCGCGCTCGGTAACCGGGGGCAGGCCAACTACGCGGCGGCGAAGGCCGGGATGCAGGGGTTCACCAAGACCCTCGCCATCGAGCTGGGGCCGTTCGGGGTGACCGTCAACGCGGTGGCGCCGGGCTTCATCGTCACCGACATGACCGCCGCCACCGCCGCCCGGATGAAAATCGACTTCGAGGCGATGCAGAAGCACGCCGAGGGGGAGATCCCGGTACGCCGGGTCGGGCGGCCCGAGGACGTGGCGCACACCATCTCGTTCCTGGCCAGTGAGGGGGCGTCCTTCGTCTCCGGCCAGGTGATCTACGTCGCGGGTGGTCCGCGCGACTGACCCGATCCTGTCGGTGGTGGGTGGTGGGTGGTGGGTGGTGGGTGGTGGGTGTTAGCAGGGGACCCTTCCTATGCACGAGGCGTTAGTAGGGGACCCTTCCTTACACCCGGGGGCGGGTGAACCAGAGCCAGGCCAGGCCGAGGACGGGCAGCACCAGCGGGATGTAGCCGTACCCGCTGCCGAAGCCGGACCAGACCGTCTCGTCCGGGAAGAGGTCGGTGCGGACCACGCTGAACGCGCCCACCCCGACCACACCGACCAGCTCGACGAGGCAGCAGGCCAGGGCGACCCGGCGGCCCGCGTGTCCGGCCCGGGCCAGCCCCACCGCCGCCACGATGTAGACCAGCGCGGCCAGCGCCGAGAGCAGGTACGCCAGCGGCGCCTCGTCGAACCGGGTGATGATCTGGAGGCCGGCGCGACTGGTGGCGGCGATCGCGAACAGCAGGTACACCGCGATCAGCAGGCGGCCGGGGCCGGCATTGGTCCGGGTCGTCCCGGCGGTCCGCGTCTCAGCCACCGAGCACCTCCCAGGTCTGCTGAAGCCGCACCACGACCACCGGCGTCACCAGGCAGACCGCGCAGACGATCGCCGAACCCCAGCGGGTCGGCTCCATCCGGGCCAGCACCGCAGCAAGCGGCGGCAGGCAGACCAGCGTCACCAGGTAGCCGAAGAACGCGCCCGGCTCGCCGGGCTGCTCGCCACCCGCGAGGGCCACCCCGGCCAGCACCGCCAGCCCGAGCAACGCCAGCTCCAGCACGGCCAGGCCGATCATCTGTACCCGGTCCGGCGCCCGGTGGCGCAGCGTGGCCACCAGCGCCCACACGGCGACCAGCAGCGACAGCACGATGGCGACGGTCGCCGGGACGCCGTCGACCGGGGACCCGGCGGCGGGCGCGGCGGTCACCGGGTCCGTCCGGTGCTCGTTCCGATCACCGGCCTACTCTACTAACCCCCGTAGTACAGGCGGCGGGGCGGCGGGCCGGACCGGCCGGGGGACTAGCGTGGACCGCGCTGCGGGTCAGCAGCAACCAGGCGAGACGGCGGAGGTACCGGTTATGCGGTTCGGGTTGTTCGGCACCGGCCACTGGGCGGCACAGACGCACGCGGCGGCGCTGGACGCGCATCCGAGGGCGGAACTGGTCGGGGTCTGGGGACGCAACCCGGATCGCGCCGCCGCGCTGGCCACCCGGTACGGCGTACCGGCCTTCACCGAGGTCGAGACGCTGATCGAGGCGTGTGAGGCGGTGGCCGTGGCGTTGCCCCCGGACGTACAGGCCGACATCGCCGCCCGGGCCGCCACCGCCGGCCGGCACCTGCTGCTGGACAAGCCGCTGGCGTTGACCGTCGCCGACGCCGACCGGGTGGTCGAGGCCGCCGCCGCCTCCGGCGTGGCCTCGGTGGTCTTCTTCACCGGCCGCTACCAGCCGGAGGTCGCCGGTTTCATCACGGCCGTCGCGGCGGCCGGTGGCTGGCACACCGCAAGCGTGGTCCGGTTCGCGTCGGTCTTCCAGCCCAGCAGCCCGTACGCCCAGTCGCCCTGGCGGCGCGAGCGCGGCGCGCTCTGGGACATCGGCCCGCACGCGCTGTCCGTCCTGCTGCCGGTGCTGGGCCGGGTGAACCGGGTGACGGCCGTGGACGGCCCCGGTGGCCTGGTGCACCTGCTGCTCACCCACGACGGCGGGGCCACCAGCACGGTGTCGCTGACGCTGGACGCCCCGCCCGAGGCGGTGGCGGCGGAGTTCACCCTCTATGGCGAGAACGGCGTCGAGCGGCTGCCGAACCCGGACGGTTCCTCGGCGACCGCCTTCGCCGTGGCGATCGACCAACTGCTGGCCGAAGTGGACGGCGGCACCCGGGACCACCGCTGCGACGTGCGCTTCGGCCGCGAGGTGGTCGCCGTACTGGCCGCCGCCGAGACCGCCCGGACCCGCTCCGCCACCGTCGACCTGCCCGCCTGACCCGCGTCCGACGCGGGCCGGCTGCGTCGCCGCGCCGGTGACTACGGCAGGTGGACCCGACTGACGGTGCTGACCTGGCCGGAGTTCGAGTGGCGGCTCGCCGGACGGGTGCCGCGTGCCGGGTTCCGTCCGGTGCCCCGGGTCGACGCGGGGATCCTGCGGGTGGACCGTCGGGCGCGTCCGTTGCTGGCCCCGCAGACGCTGCCCGCGTACCGGCGGATGGTGGAGCTGGGCTTCGGCGGTGCCGGCGGCTCGGTCGCGGCCTCGCTGGCCCGGCAGTACCCGCGGGCCCGCCTGGCCGCGGCGCTGCGCGCCGGGCGGCTCGCGCCGGACACCCCGGTCGGGCACGTCTGGCCGGAGCAGTGGTTGGCCCTGCACCGGCTCCTGCACGCGCGCTGACTCGGCTTAGGTCGCCGCGCGCAGCGCCTCACCGAGCTCGGCCGGGGAACCGAAGTGCTCCACCGGTAGCGCCCGGACCGCCTCCAACTGCTCGGTGCTGGCGCCGTTCTCCTGGCACCAGCGGATCAGGTCCTCGCGGGAGACGGGAAAGTCCAGCCCCGCGATCTGGTCCGGCAGGAAGGCACCGCTGTCGGTCATGGTGTCCGATCTACCCGCCCGAGGCGCCCGGCACACCCCCGGGTTTGCTCCCGGGGGTGTCGGGTAGCCGCAGGCATGCTGGTACAGCGGCTCGGCGCGCCGAGCGACCTCGACCCGTTGCTGGAGCGAGTCCGGGACGTCCGGGTGGTGATGATCGGCGAGGCGACGCACGGTACCCACGACTACTACCGCATCCGGGAACAGCTCACCCGGCGGTTGATCGCCGAGTGCGGGTTCAGTTTCGTCGCGGTGGAGGGTGACTGGCCGGACTGCGACCGGGTGAACCGTTCGGTGACCGCTGCGGCGGGTGGTGCGACGGAGCCGCAGACCGCGCTGGAGCGTTTCGAGCGTTGGCCGACCTGGATGTGGTCCAACGCCGAGGTGGCCCGGTTCTGCCGCTGGCTGCGGGCGTGGAACCTGGAACGACCCGAGTCGTCCCGGGCCGGATTCCACGGTCTGGACGTGTACAGCCTCTGGGAGTCGATGCAGGCGATCTTCGACTACCTCGGCGAGGAGGACCCGGCGTCGCTGGAGGCCGCCCAGGACGCGTACCGGTGCTTCGAGCCGTACGGCAAGCAGGTCGAGGAGTACGGCCTGGCCAGCCGCTTCGTCTCCGCCCGCTGCGAGGAGGAGGTGGTACGGCTGCTGGCGCGTACCCGCGAACACGCCGCCACGGCCGGACCGGGCGCCTTCTCGGCCTGGCAGAACGCGGAGGTGGTGGCCGGCGCGGAGCGGTACTACCGGGAGATGGTGGCCGGTGGGCCGGGATCGTGGAACATCCGCGACGGCCACATGGCCGACACCCTGGACCGGTTGCTGGACCACTACGGGCCGGGCGCCCGGGGGGTGGTCTGGGCGCACAACACGCACGTCGGTGACGCGCGGGCCACCGATATGGCCGCCGACGGCATGCTCAACATCGGCCAGCTCGCCCGGGACCGCTACGGGCCGGACGGGGTGGCGCTGATCGGCTTCGGCAGCTATCGCGGCACGGTGACGGCAGCACCGCGCTGGGGCTCCCCGGCCGAGGCGATGGTGGTGCCGCCGGCCCGCCCCGGTTCGCTGGAGCACCGGCTGCACGAGCTGATGCCGGACCGTGCGGTGCTGGTCTTCGGCGGCCCGGACCAGCCGGGCTGGGTCACCGACACACTCGACCACCGGGCGGTCGGCGTGGTCTACGACCCGTCGTTCGAGTCGTGGGGCAACTACGTGCCGACCCGGCTCGGGGACCGGTACGACGCCTTCATCTGGTGCGACGAGACCACCGCCCTGCACCCGCTGCCCGCGCTGACCACACCGGGCGAGATGGAAACCTATCCAGCAGGCGTCTGAACGCGCGTTTGCGCTGCGTTGCGTGCGCTGCGCCGTGGCGCGCGCTTGCGGTACGTGCGCTGCGTCGTGGGCGGGGTGCTGATGTTAGGAAGGGCCCCCTGCTATGCACGAGGCGTTAGCAGGGGACCCTTCCTTTCACGCAACCCGTCAGGTGCCGGCGTGCACCTTGTCGTCGAGCTTGGCGCGTAGCTTCTCGCCCTCGATGTCGACGTTGGGCAGGAACCGGTCCAGCCAGCGCGGCAGCCACCAGGCCGCCTTGCCGAGCAGCGACATCACCGCCGGGACGATGGTCATTCGGACCACGAAGGCGTCGATGGCGACACCGACCGCCAGCGCGAAGCCCATCGACTTGATGACCGGGTCGTCGAGGAAGACGAAGCCGCCGAAGACCGCGGTCATGATGAGCGCGGCGGCGGTGACCACCCGGGCACCGTGCCCCATCCCGTTGATGGTGGCCTGCTGGGCGGTGTCACCGTGGACGAAGTCCTCCCGCATCCGGGAGACCAGGAAGACCTCGTAGTCCATGGCCAGGCCGAACAGGATGCCGATCAGCAGGATCGGCAGGAAGCTGATCAGCGGGCCCGGGGTGTCCAGGCCGAACAGGTCCGCCAGGTGACCCTGCTGGAACACCGCGACCGTGAGACCGAAGGTGGCCGCCACGGTGAGCAGGAAGCCCAGCGCCGCCTTGATGGGCACCAGCACCGACCGGAACACCAGCATCAGCAGCAGGATCGACAGGCCGACCACCAGGCCCAGATAGACCGGCATCGCGTCGGAGAGCTTCTCCGAGATGTCGATGCCGATGGCGGTCACACCGGTCAGCAGCACGTCGGCACCCTGGACGCCGTCGACCGCCGTACGGATGTCGTGCACCATCGTCTCGGTGGCCGGGTCGGTCGGGCCGGTCTGCGGGATCACGCCGAGCAGCGCGGTCCGGCCGTCCGGGCTGAGCTGCGGCGGGGCCACCGCCAGCACGTTCTCGGTGTTCTGCACCAGGTTGGCCACCTGCGGCACGGCGGCGGCGGTGGCCTGCGCGTCGTCGCCGGCCACGACCACCGCGAGTCGGCCGGTGAAGCCCGGCCCGAAGCCCTCGGTGATCAGGTCGTTGGCGACCCGGGGAGCCGAGCCGGCCGGCGCGGTGCCGGCGTCGGGAAGGGCCAGACGCATGTCCGGGGCGGGCAGCGCGAGCAGGCCGAGACCGATCACTCCGGCCAGGATCACCGGGATCCGGAAGCGGGTGAGGAACCCCGCCCAGCGGAACCCGAACGCCGACCGGTCCTCGCCGGTGATGGTGGCCGCGTCGGGGCCGACGCCGCTCTCGGCCGTCTTCGGCGTGCCCTGGTCGTCGTCGGCGGGCTGCGGTGCGGCCGTACGCAGCTTGCGGGGCAGCACCCGGCGGCCGGCGAAGCCGAGCAGGGCCGGTTGCAGGGTGATCGCCACCAGCACCGCCACGGTCACCGTGCCGGCTGCGGCCAGACCCATCACGGTCAGGAACGGGATGTTCACCACCGAAAGCCCGGCGAGGGCGATGACCACGGTGGCTCCGGCGAAGACCACCGCCGATCCGGCGGTGCCCACCGCTCGACCGATCGCCTCGTCGGCGGGCAGCCCTTCGAGCAGGTTCTGCCGGTAGCGCGAGGTGATGAACAGCGAGTAGTCGATGCCGACGGCGAGGCCGAGCATCAGCGCGAGGATCGGCGCGGTGCTGGTCAGTTCGACCACGCTGCTGAGCGCGAACAGGCCGGCCATGCCGACGCCGACACCGATCAGTGCGTTGAGCATGGTCATCCCGGCCGCCACCAGCGAACCGAAGGTGATCACGAGGACGATCAGGGCGACTGCGACACCGATCGCCTCGGTCGAGCCCACCTCGGGCTCGGCGTTGAGCACCTCACCGCCGGGGGCGACCTGCCAGCCCTGGGCTTCGGCCTGGGTGCCGACCTCCTCGTACGCCTCCCGCTGCTCCTCGGTGATCGCGTCCGAGCCACCGCCGAACTGCACCTGGATCAGGGCGTACCGGCCGTCCGGCGACACGGCGCCGACCTGGAACGGGTCGACGGCGGCGAGTACGCCGGGGACCGCGGTGGCCTCCTGGGCGATCGACTGGACCACCGCCTGGCCTTCGGGTGTGCCGAGTTGTCCCTCGGCGGGCGCCTTGACGGCGATCGTGCCGGTCGCGCCGGACGCCGCCGGGAACTGCTCGGCGAGCAGGTCGAGAGCGCGCTGCGACTCGGTCCCGGGCATGGTGAAGTTGCTGGCCGTCGGGCCGCGCAGGGTCGCTGCGGCCAGGCCGAGCCCGACGAGTACGACGAGCCAGATCGCGGCCACGAGCCGCCGTCGGCGCATCGAACCCCGGCCAAGCCGGTAGAGCAGGGTCGCCATGAGGTCCTTTCCCTCGGTCAGTGAATGGTGGAACGGGTCAGTGCACGGGCTCCAACGCCCGTCGCAGCAGGGCGAGCAGGGCGGCCCGCAGGTCCTCGTCGGACACCTCGGCGAACTGTCCGCAGGTCTCGGCGATGCCGGCGAGCAGCACCAGTGCGCAGATCCGGGCCGAGTCTCGGGACGAGCGTCCGGCCAGGGCGGCGATGAGCCGCTCGGAGATCTCGTGGATGTGCGCGAAGTCGGGTTGTTGCAGCAGTTCCGGGAACTCGCCACGGAGCAGGGCGATCTCGCCGCGGAACCGGACCGCCAGGTCGACGAAGCCCTCGGTGGCGACCTGCTGGGCGCGGGCCGGGTCGTCCTGCGCCGCGATCCGGTCGTCCAGCGCCTGCAACACCTCGACCGCGGGCGCCATCAGCTCGGTGAGGATCGCCTCCTTGTTGGCGAAGTGGTAGAGCACCGCCGCCTTAGAGCAGCCGACCTCACGCGCGATGTCCTGCAACGAGGTGCCCCGGTAGCCGGTGGCGGCGAACCGCCGGGTGGCGGCGGCCAGGATCTCGTCGTGGGTCTGCTGGGTCGGGCGGGCCATGGCAGCCAGCATGCCTGACCGATCGGTCAGAGGCTGACCGATCGGTCAGATCAGTGGTCTTCGCCACAACCACCCGGGTTCGATTGGCTCTCGGGCCCCGCCCGTCCGATGCCCAGAATCGCGGTATGACCTCTACTGTGATCGATCGGGCGAATGCGCTGCGCGCGCTGCACCGCCCGGGTGACCCACTCGTCCTGCCCAACACCTGGGACGCCGGCTCGGCCCGGGCCGTGGCCGACGCCGGCTTCCCCGCCGTTGCCACCGGCAGCGCCGCCGTCGCGGAGTCGCTCGGCTACGCCGACGGCGAGCGCACCCCACCGGCCGAGATGTTCGCGGCGGTGGCCAGGATCGCCCGTGCGGTCACCGTGCCGGTCACCGCCGACCTGGAGCGGGGGTACGGCCTGCCTCCGGCGGAGCTGGTCGAGCGACTGCTCGACGCCGGAGCGGTCGGGCTCAACCTGGAGGACTCCGAGCCCGGCGGCGGCGCGATGGTGGACACCGAGAAGCAGGCCGACCTGCTGGCCGAGGTCCGGGCGGTGGCCGACGCGGCCGGCGTACCCGTGGTGCTCAACGCCCGGGTGGACGTCTTCCTCCAGCAGGCCGGCGAGCCGGAACGGCGACTCGCCGAAGCCATCCACCGGGCCCGCCGCTATGTGGCGGCCGGTGCGGACTGCGTCTATCCGATCGTGCTCGCCGACGCCGCCGACCTGCGAACCTTCGTGGCGGAGGTGCCCGGCCCGGTGAACGTGCTGGCCCGCCCGGCGGCCCCGACGCCCGCCGACCTCGCCACGCTCGGCGTCGCCCGGGTCAGCTACGGCTCCGGCGTGTACGCGGCGACCCGCGCGCACACCGCCCGCCTGCTCGCCGCGATCGCCGCCGGCGACCGGCTGGGCTGAGCGGATGAGCCGGCCGGAGCGGGTGCCCTGGGCCGAGCGGGTGAGCTGGGCCGAGCGGATGAGCTGGGCCGAGGGGTTACCCCGGGCCGAGCGGGTGCGCCGGGTCGACTGCCGTGCGGAGGCGGCAGTGCCGAGCGTCACCTGCCGGCGGCGGAGCCGGGTGCCGCGTCACGGCGAGTGAGTCGAGCCGACCGTCCACGCCCCAGTGCGCCTGTCGAGCTGACGGCGTGGACGTCATCGGCGCGTTCCGGTTGACCGCGTGTCGCGGCGGCGGGATGGTGAGCGGATGAGTCGGGCGGACGAGACCCGGGACGGCGTGGCGCTGACCAACCTCGATCAGGCGCTTTTCGACGGGTCCGGTGCGATCAAGCGGGACCTGGTCGACTACCTGGACGTGGTCGCCGACCGGCTCGTCCCGCACCTGCGCGGCCGACCGTTGTCGGTGGTCCGGGTACGCCCCGGCCAGCCGCCGTTCATGCAGAAGAACCTGCCCCGCTACACCCCCGAGTGGGTACGCCGGGTGCCGGTCTGGGCCGAGGCGTCCCACCGCGAGATCGCGTACGCGCTCTGCGACGACCGCCGTACCCTGCTCTGGTTCGCCAACCAGCGCGCGGTGGAGTACCACCCGATGCTGGCGGTGGTCGACGACCTGAGCCGTCCCACCCACCTGGTGCTCGACCTCGATCCGCCGTCCGACGGCGGCTTCGGTGCCGGGGTGGCCGCCGCGCTGCTGGTCCGACAGGCCCTCGCCGAGGCCGGGCTGGCCGGCGCGGTGAAGACCAGCGGGGCCAAGGGGGTGCACGTCTTCGTGCCGATCGCGGCCGGTCCGGACGCCGAGGAACTGGCCGCCGCCACCCGGGCCCTCGCGGCGCGTGCGGAACGGCTCGACCCGGCGCTGGCCACCACCGCGTTCATTCGGGAGGACCGGGCGGGCAAGGTCTTCGTGGACCCGACCCGGTCCGGCGGGGCCACCGTCGTGTCCGTCTACAGCCCCCGGCTGCGCCCCGGTGTGCCGGTCTCCTTCCCGGTGCCCTGGGCCGACCTGGAGTCGGTGAGCCCGGCCGACTTCACCATCCGGACGGTGCCCGGCCTGCTTGCGGACCGGGACCCGTGGGCCGAGGAGATGCCGCCGCCGCAGCGACTCCCGGCCGACCTGGTCGAGGAGGGCCGGACCATCCCGATCCCCCGGGTGCAGGCCATGCACGAGGGTCGCCGCCGGGCCCGCGCCCGACGCGCCGAGGGCGGCTGAGGACCGGTCCGGTCAGCCCTTGATGGTCCAGCGCTGTTTGGTGACCCATTCGGCGCCCGGTGCCACGGCCAGCTCACGCCACTCGATGACCAGGAAGTCGGCGCCCGGCATCCGCACCGGTTGGGCCAGCTCCAGGACGGCGAAATGGTTCGGCTGGTTGTGCTCCAGCTCGTGCTGGCTGACCCCGGTGCTGCCGCAGCCGGAGACGATCAGCGGGCGGGGCGTGACGCTGGAGTCGTTCTGCGGGATCCGCACCAGCGTCTCGCGCAACTGCGGCTTGTGCTTGTGCCCGTGCAGCAGCAGCGAGAAGCCGAGCCGTTCCAGGCGCTGCTCGACCAACCCGGCGTCGCGGACGGTGGACAGGTCGAGCACGACCGCGTCACCCCGTCGCGGCTCCAGCGGTTCGGGGAAGGGGTGCAGGTGGTGGTGCATCACGGCGACCCGTACGTTCTCCGGTGGCTCCTGTTCCAGCAGTTCCTTCACGATGTCGAGCTGGCGTTTGCCGATGTAGCCGTAGTGGTTCTGGTCGTCCTCGAAGATGCAGGAGTTCAACCCGACGATGGTCATCGTCCGGTCGGTACGTCGATAGACGATCTCCCGCGCCTCCGGCCGGGTGCCCGAGGTCCGCAGGTCCCACTCGATGCGCGGATAGACCTCGTGGAACAGCTCCTCGCCGTAGAACTGGTGCGCGAAGGTGAGGTAGTTGTCGAAGCGGTTGGCCCGGTTCGACTTGGTCTGGAGCCAGTCGATGTCGTGGTTGCCGGGGACCAGCACCACCTGACTGCGGTCCATCCCGGTGTTCTCGCACAGCTCGGTGAGGAACTGCCGGACCAGGTCGAACTCGTCCTGCCGACCGGTGTAGGTAGAGTCGCCGGAGACCACCAGGACGGCGTCCGAGGCGGCGCAGCCGGACCGCTTGAGGGCGGCGTGGAACTCCCGGGTCAGCTCGACGCTGAGCCGGTCGGAGTTCTCGGTGTCGGCGAACCGGTGCAGGTCGATGCGACTGCCGCCCTCGGTGATCGACCCGAAGTGGACGTCGGAGATGTGGAAGATCATCCGGCGGGGGAAGTCCGGGTCGCTCGTCGGTGCGCCCCGCTCGTCCACGGTCGTCGACGCCGCGTCCTTGGCGCCCTCGACCAGCCAGCGCGCGAAACCGTCCGCGTCGCGCAGCGGCAGGCCGTTGGCGTGCAGCATGAGGATCTGATCGGCGGTCGACTCCAGGTGGAGCCGTTCGGCGCCGTACCGGACCGCCGCCCGCCCGAAGCGGCGGGCCGCCTCCACGTCGCCCAGCACGAAGTGCGCCTCGGCGCGGACCAGGTTCGCCCAGGAGTCGGTCTCCTGACCAGGACGGGAGTCGATCTCGTCGAGCAACTGCCGATACCGCGCGAGCGCCGGCTCGGGGTTGCCCGGATCGGCGATGGCCAACATGCCGGCGCAGGCCACGGCCAGGTACAGCGAGGTGGGGGAGAGGGTGGCGCCCTGCTGGTAGAGGCGCAGCGCCTCGGCGTACCGGCCCTGGCGTTTGAGGGCGCCGCCGAGCATGCCGAGCGTCTCCGGGTCCGACGGGTTCAGCTCGTACGCCCGGTTCAGCGCCACCTCGGCCGCGTCGAGCCGGGTCAGCTTGCGCAGATAGAAGCCGCGCTGCCGGTGCACCTCCCAGTCGCCGTCGGCCTCTGGGAAGGCGGCGTCGAGCACCTGCACCGCGCTGGCGTAGTCGCCCTCGGCGGCCAGCCGGTAGCTGAGCGACAACAGCGCCCCGGTCGGCAGGTCACCCGACTGCCGCGCCCAGTGCCAGACGGCGAGCAACTGCTCGATGTTCCGGCTCCGCTCGATCTTGTGGTGCAGTTCCTGCTCGAAGGCGACCCGGTCGGTACGCGGATGGAAGTTCAACCCCAGGTCGCTCAACGCGTCCCGCACCGGATTGTGCACGTGCGGGCTGTCCGAGATGAGCGCCTCGCGATAGGCGAACCGGAACCGTGGATCCTGGTCGAACTGTGGACTGTAGAAGAGCACCCGCTGGCTCTTCAGGTCGAACGGCAACTCGGTGCCGTGCACCGCGACGAGAATCGTCTTGCCCGGCGAGATCGCCTGCCGGACGCCCAACTCGTAGTAGACGCTGCCGTTGGGCGAACTGATGTCGGCGACCACCACGTCGGCGGCCTGGAGGTGCCGGAACGCCTGGTTGACGATGGTGCCCGGTTCGGTGATCTCGTCGGCGCGGAACACCGACCAGCCGGCGTCCTGGGCCACCGGGCGCAGGATCCCGTGATAGAAGCGGTCGAAGTCGTGCATCAGGCCGGAGGGCAGCCGTTTCAGACCGAACGGCATGATGACGAAGAGCTTCTTGGCACCCGAGATGTTCGACATCGACGTTCCGATCGTGCTGGTCAGGTGTGGCTCTCGAAAAGGCCCTTGCCGTTGACCCGGACCAGGGTCGCCAACTCGCTGAAATCAGCGTATTCGTAGACCCGGATCCGGGGTATGTCCGGATGATTGGAGTTGGCCGCTCCACGGAGGAGGAACGGCAGCACAGCCGACGTGTGTCTGAAGTAGATGGACGGTTTCCCCAGGGCGATCGCCACCCCGGCCTCGACCAGTGCGCTCGACGGATTCGACAGCGGCAGCACCAGCAGGAAGTGCCGGCTGCGCGCCAGCGCCCGCAACTCGTCCCGGAAACCGAGGTCGACGGCGGGGAAGTCGACGATCTCGGGACGGTCCCGACCCGCGTAGTAGCAACTCAACCCGGAGCGCTGTTCGATCTCCCGGACCAGCGTCATGATCTGCTGACGGTGGACCGGGTATTCCGACTCGGGCAGCGAGGCCATCGGCGTCGAGACGAACACGTCGAACTCCGGCCCGTCACCGGCCAGGGATCGGCGGCGTAAAGTGGCGATCACCGCGACCGTCGCCCCGGTGACGGCCACCCCGGCGAGGAACGACACCAGCGCGACCGCGACCGTGCCGCCCTGCCCGAGCAGCGGCACCACACCCTGCACGACCGCCACCACCACCGTGGCCGAGGCCGCGATCGCCGCACCGCCGTAGGACGCCTTCTCGGTGGCCGAGATCCGCGACCACCGTACGTTCACCCGGGGCACCGGCAGCCCTTCCGCAGAGTGGCGAGGTGCTCACAGCATAGTGTCGGCGCACACCCCCGTACTGATCCGCTCCATCGGGTCGGTGCGGCGCTCGCGCCGGCTGACGGGTCGCGTCGGGTGGCGCGGTGGGTACCTTGCCGACGCCCGCCCGAATCCTTACCGCCGACCGTGTTCCTGGTCAGCGGCCTTAGGCGTAGGTCGATTCCGGCGCTCCCGGCAGGATTGCGTTGCCTCGGAGCCTCAGTCGGGTCGTCCGGTCAGCGCCAGACGCACCCCTAGACCGATCATGACGAGACCAGCCGCTGCGCCGATGGCCTCGAGACGGCGCCGTGACCTTCCCAGCCACAGCCGTGCGGTACCGGCAAACAGCGCCCAGACGCTGTCGGAGATCAGCGCGATCACCACGCAGACGAGCCCCAGCAAGAACATCTGAAGCCAGACACGGCCGGCGGTGTGATTGACGAACTGCGGGAGGATTGCTGCGAACAGGAGAAACCCCTTGGGGTTACTGACGCCGACTACCACGCCCTCGGTGAAGATCCGCCGCATGCTCTTACCTGCCATCGTGCCCTGCATCGCCGTACCGAGCGCCGCACGATGCCGGAAAGCTTGGACCCCCAGGTAGACGAGATACGCAGCCCCAATGAGCTTGATGACGTTGTAGACAAGGATCGAACCTTCCACCAGAGCGCCGAGACCGACCGCGACGGCAGTGACTTGGACAACGAGCCCAACCTCATTGCCCGCGACCGTGACCAGAGCAGCTCGCCTTCCGAGGGAGACACCACGGCTGACCACAAAGAGGACGCTCGGCCCCGGAACGGCGATCACCGCCAGCGCGACGACGAACAGCGCGGCAACCTGATGAAGTTCGATGATCATCCGGCGGATACTAGTCCGACCGGCCGCAGCCGGACAAACGAATAAGGCCGCCGACCGGGTTCCCTGGTCAACGGCCTTCTCGTCTTTGTAGCAGCTTTCCTGGCAAGTGTGCCCCCGGCAGGATTCGAACCTGCGCCCCCGCCTCCGGAGGGCGGTGCTCTATCCCCTGAGCTACGGGGGCTCAGCGACTGGTGAAGACTAGCAAACTCACCCCCCGATCGCCGAACCGGCACCCCACCCCCACCCCCACCCACCCAATCACCCCCACCATCCCCTCCCTCACCCACTCCCACCCCGCCTGGCCCCGTTGATCAAGAAGTTTTGGTGCTCAGCGGCGTGCTCTGGAGGCCAAAACTTCTTGATCAACGGCGTGGACGGGTGGGGCTGGTGGGGGTGGGGTGGGTGGGGGAGGGGGTGGGGTGGGGTGATGGGTGGGGGTGGTTAGGCGGCTTGGGGGCGGCCGCAGCTGGGGAGGGGGTGCGGCACGATGCGGCGGGGGAGGCGGCGGGGCCACTCGTTGCGGGCCCAGGAGCCGTCCACGATCAGGTGTACGGTGCGCTGCTCGGTGCCGCTGAGGCGGAGCACGAAGTCCCGGGGCAGTGCCGGGTCCACCGACGGGGTGGTGACCATGAACCGCACCCGCCCGCGCGAGGAGACCGCCGAGATCACGTCGGCTGCCGGCATCGTGCCGACGAGCCGTACCCGGCCGAGCCAGTAGACCTCGGCGAGGTGCTCCTGGGCGGCTCGGGTGATGGCCGGGTACTCGCTGCGTACCCACCGCTCGACCGCGCCGACGCAGAGCCCGCAGGCGCGCTCGCGCGGCTCGCGCGGGCCCAACCCCCAGGCCCGCAGGTACGCCCCGACGACCCCGGCGTCCAGGGTCAGCCCGAAGTGCTGCTCGATCAGGGTGTGCAGACTCTGGCGAGTCCACAGTTCCTCGTCCAGACCGAACTCGTCGGGGTGGACGCCCCGGAGTGTGTCGATCAGTTCCAACTCCTGCTCGCGGCTGAGCGCTCCCGACTCGCTCTGCCGCTGTCCGCGACGGACGGCTGCCACCGCCCCGTCACCGCCGATGGTGTGGCGTCGGCACCAGCTGGTGACCGAACGCCGTGCGTCTCTGAGTGCAACCCCCACGTCCTGCGCAACGAGCCCGAATCCCAACTGGTCACGATATGTGGGGAGAAAGGTTGTCAAGCTCAGTAATTGGCTCAGAAAGTACTAAAGGCGCGTATAGGACAAAAAGGCGGTGCGGGGTGGTCCGCGTACGGGCGAGGGGCCCGACCGGTGATCCGGCGGGCCCCTCGGGGTGGAAGTACGGTGTCGCGGCGGTCGTGGACCGCCCTGGTCTCAGCCGGCGGCCTGCTGGAGCTTCCGGAGCTCGTTGATCTCCTTCTGCTGCGCCAGCTTCATGGCCTCGGCCATCCGGACCACCTCGGCCCGGTCGGACGTCTTGAGCAGCCCGTCGACCATGTGGATCCCACCGAGATGGTGCTTGATGATCAGATCCATGAAGAGGCGGTCGACCTCGGCGCCCTGGGCCTCGTGGAGCTGGGCGATCTGCTCCCGGGTGGCCATGCCGGGCATCAGCCCGTCCGCGTCCACCCGTACGCCGTCGGGCATCCACTCCATCGCCGGCCGGGTGCCGGTGGGCAGCAGGTCCCACTCCTGCAACCAGCGCTGCATGTGACCGATCTGCGCCTGCTGGGTCAGCGCCATGTCGTACCCCATCTGCCGGATCGCCGGATCCTGCCCCTTGGCGTACGCGACCATGGCCATCTCCACCGCCTGCGCGTGGTGCCGGGACATGTCCCGGGCGAAGCCGGCCTCGGCCGAGTCCTCACCCGGGGTGCGCCCGGCGGCCAGCGTCGCGGCCGTCCAGCCGACGGCGAGCAGCATCAGCGCCGTCAGGGCCAGCGTCAGGTAGCGCAGCGTCCGGGAGGCCGGGCGGGGCTCTGCCCCGCCCGACTGCTCGGTCACCGGTGGGTCCTGCACGGCGGTCGGCATGTCAGCCGCCCTGCGTGGGCTGCATCTCGCGCGGCTCGGTGCCGGTGCCGGTGGTGTAGTTGCCGGAGGAGCACGGCACACCCGGCTCCATCGAGGCGTTCTGCGCCAGCACGGTGGCGAACTCCTTCAGCCGCGAGTCGCCGGCGTCGTCGACCTTGAGCTGGTAGCCCCACGCCTGGATCGAGACGGGCTTGTCGAGGCCCTCGTAGGGGCTCATGAGCATGAAGTCGTTGCCGCGGACGATCTCGGCCAGCTTCTCCACGTCCGCCTCGGGCAGGTCGGGACGGTAGGTGAGCCAGACCGCGCCGTGCTCCAGGCTGTGCAGCGCGTGCTCGTTGGCGATCGGTGCCGCGTACACGTCACCGAGGCAGCGCTGCCAGGTGTTGTTGTGCGGGCCGCCGACCGGCGGGCTGTGCGGGTACTCGATGGAGCCGGCCCGGTGCTCCTGGTTGGAGATGCTCTCCGGGTCGCTCTCCCGGAAGTTGACGATGCCGTCGATCGCCGCGGCCTTGTCCTGCCACGACTGGCTGCCCTTGAAGGTCGCCCAGGCGCCGAAGCCGATGATCGAGGTGGCGAGCACGCCCACGGCGACGAAGAGGGCGATCGGCCCCCATGAGCGGCCCTGGCTGACCTTGACCGGGGTGACCGGCTTGCGGGGACCCTTGCCACCGCCGGAGCGGGGGGTCGCCGGCTTCTTGTCGCTGGTCGGCTTGGCGCCGGCGGCCGGCCGACCCGCCGCCGGCTTCTTGCCGGTGCTGACCACGGTCGGGCGGCGCTGCGGGCCGCCCGGGGTGCTGATGCTCATCGTGCCTCGTCAGGTCGGTCGGTCAGAGGAGTTCAGCGGCCCAGCCCCCGATGCCGGGTCGCCGCCGCGGGGACCGAGTCTACCCCCGATAACATGGTTCGGTGACTCCCGCTGAACTCGCCGAAGCCGTCCTGGCCGCCGCTCACTCCGTCTTCGCCGACCGAGGGCTGGACCGCTCCGCGCTGCCGGAGCACACGACCCTCGAGCGTCCCCGCAATCCCGAGCACGGCGACTACGCCGCCACGCTGGCGCTCCAGCTCAGCAAGAAGGTGGGCGTACCGCCCCGCGAGCTGGCCACCGCGCTCGCCACGGAGCTGGGCAGCACGGCGGGGATCAAGTCGGTGGAGATCGCCGGCCCGGGCTTCCTCAACATCCGGCTCGACGCCGCCGCCGCCGGCCAGCTCGCCCGGACCATCGTCGAGGCGGGCGAGGAGTACGGCCGTGGCGACCGGCTCGCCGGCCTGAAGATCAACCTTGAGTTCGTCTCGGCCAACCCGACCGGACCGGTGCACATCGGCGGGGTGCGGTGGGCAGCGGTCGGCGACGCGCTGAGCCGCCTGCTGCGGGCCGCCGGTGCCGAGGTCGGTACGGAGTACTACTTCAACGACGCCGGCTCGCAGATCGACCGGTTCGCCCGCTCGCTGCTCGCCGCCGCCCGAGGCGAGGCGGCCCCGGAGGACGGTTACGGCGGGGCGTACATCGCCGAGATCGCCGCCGAGGTCACCAGCCGGAGGCCGGAGGTGGAGTCGCTGGACGAGGCCGCCGCCCAGGAGGTGTTCCGGGTCGAGGGCGTCGCGCTGATGTTCGAGGAGATCAAGTCCTCGCTGCGCGACTTCGGGGTGGAGTTCGACACCTACTTCAACGAGAAGGACCTGCACGACCGGGGTGAGCTGGAGCACGCCCTCACCCGGCTGCGGGAGCAGGGACACGTCTTCGACGCCGACGGCGCGACCTGGCTGCGTACCACCGACTTCGGTGACGACAAGGACCGGGTGCTGCGCAAGTCCAACGGCGAGTGGACGTACTTCGCCGCGGACTGCGCCTACTACCTGGACAAGCGGGAGCGCGGCTTCGACCGGGTCGTGATCATGCTGGGCGCGGACCATCACGGCTACATCGGCCGGATGAGGGCGATGGCCGCCTGCTTCGGCGACGATCCGGAGCAGACCCTGGAGATCCTCATCGGCCAGCTGGTCAACCTGGTCCGCGACGGCGCGCCGGTGCGGATGAGCAAGCGCGCCGGCACCGTGGTCACCCTCGAGGACCTGGTCGACGCGATCGGCGTGGACGCCTCCCGGTACGCGCTGGCCCGCTACTCCAGCGACTCGCCGATCGACATCGACATCGAGCTGTGGACCCGGGCCACCCGCGACAACCCGGTCTACTACGTGCAGTACGTGGCGGCCCGGACGGCCAACGTCGCGCGCAACGCCGCCGAGGTCGGGCTGCCCCGGGGTGACGCCGACTCGTTCCGGCCCGAGCTGCTCGACCACGACAAGGAGAACGATCTGCTCAAGGCGCTCGCCGAGTTCCCCGCCGTGGTGGCCGCCGCCGCCGAGCTGCGCGAACCGCACCGGGTGGCCCGCTACCTGGAGGACCTGGCCGGTGCCTACCACCGGTTCTACGACAACTGCCGGATCCTGCCCCGGGGTGACGAGAAGGTCACCGACCTGCACCGGGCCCGGCTGTGGCTGAACGACGCCACCCGGGTGGTCATCGCCAACGGCCTGCGCCTGCTCGGCGTCTCGGCCCCCGAGAGGATGTGACCGATGCGCGCTCACGAGGCCGGTGCGCTGCACGGTGACATCGGCAACCGGGGGCCGGCGTGGCTGCGTACCCCGGGCGACGTCAACGCCCTGGTGCCGCGCCTGTGGCCGCGCAACACCCGGCGCGGCGACGACGGCGCGCTGGTCGTCGCGGGGCTGGACGTCCGCGACGTCGCCGCCCGGTTCGGCACCCCGGTGTACGTCCTCGACGAGGACGACCTGCGGTCGCGCTGCCGCGACTTCCGGGCCGCCTTCCCGGACGAGGACGTCTACTACGCGGGCAAGGCGTTCCTCTGCCGCGCGGTGGTCCGGATGATCGCCGAGGAGGGGCTTTTCCTCGACGTGTGCAGCGGTGGGGAACTGGCCGTGGCGTTGGCCGGCGGGATGCCGCCGGAACGGATCGGCTTCCACGGCAACAACAAGTCCGTGGCCGAGCTGACCCGGGCGTTGGACGCCGGGGTGGGCCGGATCATCGTCGACTCCTCCGACGAGATCGACCGGCTCACCGCGCTGGCCCGCGAACGGGGCGTGCGGCCCCGGGTGATGATCCGGGTCACCGTCGGCGTGGAGGCGCACACCCACGAGTTCATCGCCACCGCGCACGAGGACCAGAAGTTCGGCTTCTCGCTGGCCGGCGGCGCGGCGAGCGCGGCGGCGCTGCGGATCCTCGACGAGGACGTGCTGGAGCTGCGCGGCCTGCACTCGCACATCGGCTCGCAGATCTTCGACACCAGCGGATTCGAGGTGTCCGCCCGCCGGGTGCTCTCGCTCCAGGCGCAGATCCGCGACGCCCGTGGGGTGGAGCTGCCGGAGCTGGACCTCGGCGGCGGCTTCGGCATCGCGTACACCACCCAGGACGACCCCTCGACCCCGCACGAGCTGGCCAAGCGGTTGCGCCGGATCGTGGACGCGGAGTGCGCGGCGGAGCGCCTGACGGTGCCGCGCATCTCGATCGAGCCGGGTCGGGCGATCGTCGGCCCGGCCGTGTTCACCCTCTATGAGGTGGGCACCGTGAAGTCCGTGCTGGTCGGCGCCGGTGGTGACGCGGCCGACGGGCACCGGGCCTACGTCAGCGTCGACGGGGGGATGAGCGACAACATCCGGACCGCGCTCTACGACGCCGCGTACTCGGCGACGCTGGCCTCCCGGGCCACCTCCGCCGGGTCGATGCTCGCCCGCGTGGTGGGAAAGCATTGTGAGTCCGGGGACATCCTGGTGAAGGATGAATTCCTGCCCGCCGACGTGCAGCCCGGAGATCTTGTCGCGGTGCCGGGCACCGGTGCCTACTGCCGCAGCATGGCCAGCAACTACAACCACGTGCCGCGCCCCCCGGTGGTCGCGGTGCGGGACGGCCAGGCCCGGCTGATCGTTCGACGGGAGACCGAAGAGGACCTGCTCGCCTTGGATGTGGGATGAATCAACCTGTGCGCCTGGCCCTGCTCGGCTGCGGCACCGTCGGTGCCGAGGTGGTGCGGCTGCTGCACGTGCAGTCGGCCGACCTCGCCGCCCGGATCGGTGCTCCGCTGGAGATCGCCGGTATCGCGGTACGCCGGCTCGGGCGTGACCGTGGTGACCTGCCGGTCGATCCGGCGCTGTTCACCACGGACGCGCTCGGGCTGATCAAGCGCGACGACGTGGACGTGGTCGTCGAAGTGGTCGGCGGCATCGAACCGGCGCGCGGGTGGCTGGTGGAGGCGCTGCGGGCCGGCAAGAGCGTGGTCACCGCCAACAAGGCGCTGCTCGCCGAGGACGGCGGCACGCTGCACGACGCGGCGGCCGAGGGCGACGCCGACCTCTACTACGAGGCCTCGGTGGCCGGGGCGATCCCGCTGCTGCGACCGCTGCGCGAATCGCTGCACGGCGACCGGATCACCCGGGTCACCGGCATCGTCAACGGCACCACCAACTTCATCCTCTCCGCCATGCACGCCACCGGCGCCGGCTTCGCCGAGGCGCTGGAGGAGGCCACCGAGCTGGGGTACGCGGAGGCCGACCCGACCGCCGACGTGGAGGGCTTCGACGCGGCGGCCAAGGCGGCGATCCTCGCCTCGCTGGCGTTCCACACCCGGGTCGGTGCCGACGACGTGCACCGGGAGGGCATCACCGAGGTGACCGCCGCCGACGTGGCCAGCGCGAAGGCGATGGGCTGCACGATCAAGCTGCTCTGCATCGCCGCGCGCGGTGCCGACGGGCAGGGACGCGAGACGGTCAGCGTCCGGGTGCACCCGGCGATGATCCCGCTGAGCCACCCGCTGGCCGGGGTCGGTGACGCGTTCAACGCGGTCTTCGTCGAGGCCGACGCGGCCGGGCAGTTGATGTTCTACGGCCGGGGTGCGGGCGGGTCGCCGACCGCCAGCGCGGTGCTCGGCGACGTGGTCGCGGTGGCCCGCAACCGGCTGGCCGGGGTCCGCGCGGCCAGCGAGTCCGCCTACGCCGACCTGCCCGTGCGGCCGATGGGCGAGGCGCTCACCCGCTACCACATCAGTCTCGACGTGGCCGACCGTCCGGGTGTGCTGGAGGCGGTGGCCGGGGTGTTCGCCCGTCACGACGTCTCGATCGCCACCGTGCGGCAGGGACCGGCCGGTGGCGGTGCCGGGGGAGCGGGCGAGGCGATCCTGGTCATCGTGACCCACGTGGCGCCGGACGCGGCGCTCGCGGCGACCGTCGGCGAACTGCGCGGGCTCGATATCGTCCGTTCGGTGGCGAGCGTGCTGCGGGTCGAGGGGGGCTCGTGAGCGGGCGGCCCGGATGCGGACGGCTCCCGGCCGGTGGTGACCGGTGACGGGTACGAGAGGCGAGGAGAGCGGCATGTGGCGGGGTCTGATCGAGGCGTACCGGGACCGGTTGCCGGTGACCGACGCCACGCCGGTCGTCACGCTGCACGAGGGGAACACGCCGCTGCTGCCCGCGCCGGTGCTCTCCGCGCGGCTCGGCTGCGACGTCTACCTCAAGGTGGAGGGCGCCAACCCGACCGGGTCGTTCAAGGACCGGGGCATGACGATGGCCGTCTCCAAGGCGGTCGAGGCGGGTAACAAGGCGATCATCTGCGCCTCCACCGGCAACACCAGCGCCTCCGCCGCCGCATACGCGGCCCGCGCCGGGGTGACCTGCGCGGTGCTGGTGCCGCAGGGCAAGATCGCTCTCGGCAAGCTGGCCCAGGCCCTGGTGCACGGCGCGAAGCTGCTCCAGGTCAACGGCAACTTCGACGACTGCCTGGCGCTGGCCGCCAAGCTCGCCCAGGACTACCCGGTGGCGCTGGTCAACTCGGTCAACATCGACCGGCTGCACGGCCAGAAGACGGCCGCGTTCGAGATCGTGGAGGCGCTCGGCGACGCGCCGGACATCCACTGCCTGCCGGTCGGCAACGCCGGCAACATCTCCGCGTACTGGATGGGCTACGTCGAGGACCGCGACGCCGGCAACGCCACCCGCACCCCGAAGATGTACGGCTTCCAGGCCGCCGGTGCCGCACCGATCGTGACCGGGCAGGTGGTGCCCGAGCCGTCCACGATCGCCACCGCCATCCGGATCGGCAACCCGGCGAGCTGGACGAAGGCGTTGGACGCCCGGGAGGCCAGCGGCGGCCTGATCGAGGCGGTCACCGATCGGGAGATCCTGACGGCATACCGCCTGCTGGCCCGGGAGGTCGGCGTCTTCGTGGAGCTGGGCAGCGCGGCCAGCGTGGCGGGTCTGTTGCAGCAGGCCGCCGCCGGTCGGGTACCGGCCGGGTCCACCGTGGTCTGCACCGTCACCGGGCACGGCCTCAAGGATCCGGAGTGGGCGATCACCACCGCGCCCGCGCCGGTCACCATCGCCAACGACCCGCTCGCCGCGGCCCGTTCGCTCGACCTCGCCTGAGGCCGCAAAACCGCCCGGTTTCTCCTTTATGGGCGTTTTGGTAGCAAAAGCGGCTTCTGGCGGTACAACTGTGGGGTGGCTACCGACCCGGTGGCTGCCGAGGCCCCGCGGGCACCCGGCGCGACAGGCGTCGCGCCCGTCGTCGCCGTGCAGCCACGGACCTCCTACCTGGACCTGCTGCGCGCGGCGGCACTGGCCCGGGTGCTGCTGTACCACGCCACCGGGTGGCTGTGGCTGAGCCTGCTGGTCCCGGCGATGGGCGTCATGTTCGGCGTGGCCGGTGCGTTGCTGGCCGCGTCGCTGGACCGGTACGGCACCCGGGCCGTCGCCCGCCGGATGCGGCGGCTGCTGGTGCCATTCTGGGCCTTCGGCGCGACGGTGCTGGTGCTGGTCGTCGTCGCCGGTCGTGTGACCGGTACGCCGAGCGGGTTCGGGTTCGGCGACGTCCTCTGGTGGCTGCTGCCGCTGCGGGTGCCGTCGGCGGGCGGGATGTCCTGGGGTTGGGCGTTCACCGTCGGGCTCTGGTACGTCTCGACGTACCTGTGGCTGACCCTGCTCTCACCGCTGCTCCTGCCGCTGTATCGCCGCTGGCCGTGGCCCGTGCTCGCGGCGGCCACCGTCCTGCCGGTGTGCACGTATCTCGCCGGGGTCACCCAGTTCTATTTCGTCGTGTCGTACCTGCCCTGCTGGCTGCTGGGCTTCGCGTACCACGACGGACTGCTGCGGCGGGTGCCGGCGCGCCTCTATCACGTCCTGGTCCTGGTGCTGGCCACCGTCGGCGGCACCTGGGTGCTGCTCGCCGCCACCACGGGTACGCCGAGCGAGCTCAACCACATCCCGGCCGGCTCCACCATCTGGTCGGTGGCCTGGGTCGCGGCGCTGCTGCGGCTGGCTCCCCGCTCGTCCGGCGGGCCCCGATCGTCGGAGGCGGCCCGGCCGGTGCGGGGTGGCGGGCTGCTGCGCCTGGTCAACGCGCGGGCGCTCACCGTCTACCTGTGGCACATCCCGGCCAGCGCGGCGATCACCGCTCTGCTCATGCCGTGGCTCGCCTTCGACTCCGTCGCCCATGTGGGGCTGCGCCTGGTCGGGATGGTCCTGCTGACCGTCGTCGCGGCGCTGGCCGTCGGGTGGATCGAGGATCTCGCCGCCCGGCGGCGGCCACGGCTGCTGCGGGTGGGCGCCCCGGCGCTGCCACGGTCGACACGCCGTGGTGGTGCGGGCGTGCCGCGCCGGCGGGCCGCCACCGACGGGCTGGTCGAACCGGTGCCGACCGCCGGGCCGATGTCGCAGGTCGGGCCGGGTGCGTCGGTCGGTCCCGTGTCGTCGGCTGCGCCGGGGGAGTCGGGCGGGTGACGGCGGTCGGGGCCGAGTGACGCCGCCGGTCAGGCCCGGTGCGCGACCGCGCCGGCGATGGTGCGGATGACCAGGCCGAGGGCCTCGTGCCGGGAGACCTCGTGTGCGGCCAGGTAGCTCCAGCCGGCGTACAACTGGGACCAGAGCACGGACTGCACCCACGGCGCGGGCAGCGCCGGGTCGATGCTGCCGTCGGCGTGGCCCCGCGCGATCACGGCGTAGAAGTCGTCGTCGCAGACCTCGGTGCCCCAGACCGGGTCCTCGATGATGGCCGGTTCCGCGAAGACGAGCGAGAGCAGGTCGCCCAGGTCGAAGTACTCCGCGCAGAGGCGGAGCAGCGCCTCGGCGCCGGTGCCGTCGGCCAGGCGGGCGCGTCCGGTGGCCTCGTTCAGCCGGGTCGCACCTTCGGCCGCCACGGCGGTCAGCAGGTCGGAGCGTTCGGCGAAGTAGCGGTGCAGAGTGGTCCGACCGACCTGAGCGGCGGTGGCGATCTCGCCGAGGCTGGCGGCCTGGTTGTGACTGAGCACCTCGATCGCGGCTTGCAGGATGGCCTGCCGGGTCCGCGCCCGGCTGCCGCTCTCGTCGGTGGTCGTCACGCCGGACAGGTTACCAACGTACGGATTCGGAATATAGCTTGCCCGTAGTGGAACAGTGGTGTTCCATTGCGGGGTGACTGTGACCGGCGTACCCATCGCGACCGAACCGGAGCCGACCGCCCCGCGCGCCCGCACCAGGCTGCTGCTGACCTATCTCCGACCGCACTGGCCGGCCATGCTGGTCGGATTGCTGCTCGGCCTGGTCGCCAACGCGGCCGGGCTGGCCACCCCGCTGGTGACCAAGTGGGTGCTGGACACCCTCGGTGCCGGCGAGTCGCTGGCCCGACCGGTCGCCGTGCTGCTGGTGCTCGTGGTGGTCGGTGCCGCCATCTCGCTGTGGCAGTGGATCCTGATGGGCCGCATCGCCGAGCGGGTGGTGCTCGACGCCCGCACCGGCGTGATCCGTCGCTACTTCGCCGCCCGGATCGACCAGCTCACCCACCGCTCCGGCGGTGAACTGGTCACCCGGGCCACCTCCGACCCCGCGTTGCTGCACCAGGCGTCCGGCAGCCTGGTCGGCCTGACCAACGGTGCGTTGGCGCTGGTCGGGACGCTGGTGCTGATGGGCGCGCTCGACCTGGTGCTGCTCGGCGCCACCATGGTCGCGGTGGTCGTGGTGGCGGTGCTGATGGGACTGCTGCTGCCCTCCATCGGCCGTGCCCAGGAGGCGGCCCAGGAATCGGTCGGGCGGTTCGGCGGGGCCCTCGAAGGCTCACTGCGCGCCATCCGGACGGTCAAGGCCAGCCGCGCCGAACAGCGTCAGACGTCGGCGCTCACCACGCACGCCCGCGACGCCGCCGAGCACGGACTTCGCGCCGCCCGGCGCAGCGCCCTGGTGTGGACGATCTCCTGGACCGGCATCCAGCTCGCGGTCATCGTCATCCTGGGCGTCGGCGCGGCACGGGCCGAACGCGGCCTGATCGAGGTCTCCACCCTGATCGCGTTCCTGCTCTACGCCTTCGGGCTGATGGGGCCGATCAGCGAGCTGACCCAGAATCTCACCGCCATGCAGGCCGGGATCGCGGCGGCCGGTCGGCTCCGTGAGATCGAGGCGGTCGAGGCCGAACCCGGCTCGTCGCCGACCACCACCGCAGCCGCCGCGCCGGAGCCGGTACCGCCGGTCGTCACCGCCGGCCACCGCGACCGCTCCGGGCCGGTGCTGACGCTGCGGGGCGTCACCGCCCGGTACGCGCCCTCGGCGCCACCCGCCGTTCGGGACATCGACCTGGAGATTCCTCGCGTCGGCCACACCGCGCTGGTCGGGCCCTCGGGGGCCGGCAAGACCACCCTGTTCTCCCTGCTGCTGCGCTTCGTCGAACCGGAACACGGGGAACTGCTGCTCGACGGCGGCCGGTACGCCGACCACACCCCGGCGCAGATCCGTGGCCGACTGGCCTACGTGGAGCAGGAGGCGCCGGTGGTGCCCGGCACCATCGGGGACAACCTGCGCTTCACCCACCCGGACGCCACCGACGACGAACTGTGGACCGCGCTGCGGGCGGTGAACCTGCACGAGAAGGTGAGCGGGCTGGCGCTCGGGTTGGACACGCCGTTGGCGGCCACCACCGTCTCCGGCGGCGAACGGCAGCGCATCGCGCTGGCGCGGGCGGTGCTGCGTACGCCGGACGTGCTGTTGCTCGACGAGGCCACCTCGCAGGTCGACGGCCTGACCGAGGCGGTGGTGAGCCGGTGCGTCCGGCAGCGGGCCCAGGAAGGGGCGGTGGTGACGATCGCGCACCGACTCTCCACCGTGCTCGACGCCGACCAGATCGTGGTGATGGAACGGGGACGGATCCGCGCCGTCGGCGACCACGCCACCCTGCTGCGCACCGACGAGCTGTACCGGGACCTGGTGGCGTCGTTGCGGATCGGCACCGCCGAACCGGTGCCCGCCGGGCCCGCCCCGGACACCGACGGGCGGACCGGGTCGGGCACACTGCTCGTGCCCTTCGAACGTCTCCCCCAGGAGTGAGCCACGCCGATGTCGCTGCTCGCCAGATTCAGCCTCGCCAACCGAGGGCTGGTCGCCCTCATCGCGGTGGTGACCACGGCGTTCGGTGCGTACGCCGTGCCGTCGCTGAAGCAGCAACTCCTGCCCTCGTTGGAGTTCCCCGCCGCGTTCATCGTGGCGTCCTACCCCGGTGCCGGGCCCGAGGTCGTCGAGTCCCAGGTGACCGTGCCGATCGAGAACAGCCTGCAAGGCATTCCCGCGCTGGACAGTGTCACCTCCACCTCCCGCGAGGGCCTGAGCACCATCCAGGTGCAGTACGAGTTCGGCACCGACCTGGACGACGTGGTCAACCGGATGCAGACCGCGCTCAACCGCACCCGGCTGCCCGACGAGGTCGAGCCGCAGGTGATCGCGGGCAGCACGGACGACCTGCCGGCCGTGGTGCTCGCCGCCAGCGGCGGTGACGACGAGCGTGCCCTCGCGGCCACACTGCGGGACACGGTGGTGCCCGAGCTGGCGGCCATCGAGGGCGTACGCGGCGTCGAGCTGACCGGCGTCCGTGACGACCTGGTGGTCATCACCCCGGACCCGGCCAAGCTGACCCGGGCCAAGGTGCAGCCGACCGCGATCGGCACCGCGTTGCAGGCCAACGGGGTGTCGGTGCCCGCCGGAGCGGTCCTGGACGGCAACCGGGCGCTGCCGGTGCAGGTGGGCTCACCACTGACCACGCTGGACGACCTGCGGGCCGTCATCGTCGCACCGGCGAGGGGCAAGACCGCTCCGGTCCGCCTGGGCGATGTCGCCACGGTCTCCGAGCAACTCGCCCCGGCCACCGCGATCACGCGTACCAACGGTCGGGAGAGCCTGGGCCTCGCGGTCACCGCGGACCCGGACGGCAACGCGGTGCAGATCTCGCACGAGGTGGCCGACCGGCTCGACGGACTGCGGGCCGCCACCGGCGCCGAGTTGACCGTCGTGCTCGACCAGGCCCCGTTCGTGGAGAAGTCGATCAAGACGCTGAGCACCGAGGGTCTGCTGGGCCTGATCATGGCCGTGGTGGTCATCCTGGTGTTCCTGCTGTCGATCCGCTCCACCGTGGTCACCGCGGTCTCCATCCCGCTGTCCGTGGTGGTCGCACTGCTCGCCCTCTGGATCGGCGACTACTCGCTCAACCTGCTCACCCTCGGCGCGTTGACGGTCGCCGTCGGGCGGGTGGTGGACGACTCGATCGTGGTGCTGGAGAACATCAAACGGCACCTCACGTACGGCGGGCCGAAGCGGGAGGCGATCCTCACCGCCGTCCGCGAGGTGGCCGGAGCGGTCACCGCCTCCACGCTCACCACGGTCGCCGTCTTCGCGCCGATCGCCCTGGTCGGCGGCTTCGTCGGCCAGCTCTTCGCACCGTTCGCGATCACGGTCACGGTGGCGCTGCTGGCCTCGCTGCTGGTCTCGCTGACGGTGGTGCCGGTGCTCGCGTACTGGTTCCTGAAGCCGGTCACCGGCGCCGACGGGGCAGCCGTGCGCCGCGCCGCCGAGGAGCGGGAACTGCGCAGCCCGTTGCAGCGGGCATACCTGCCGGTGATCCGGTTCGCCACCGGGCGGCGGGCGTTCCGCTGGGCCACCCTGGCGGCCGGGCTGGTGGTGCTGCTCGGCACGTTCGGTCTGGCCCGGCAGTTGGAGACCAACTTCCTGGACGACTCCGGTCAGGACACGCTGAACATCCGGCAGGAGCTGCCGGTGGGCACCGGGCTGGTCGGCACCGACGCGGCGGCCCGAAGGGTCGAGGCGGTGCTGGCGGAGACGCCGGGGGTGCGGTCGTACCAGGTCACCGCCGGTGGCGGCGACTCGCCGTGGGGCGGTGGCGCCGGCAACAACGTGGCCAGTTACGCGCTGCTGCTCGGCGAGGAGACCGACGCCAAGGAGATGCGCGGCATCCTGCGGGACCGCATCGGGGCGCTCGGCGCCGAGGCGGGCGAGATCACCTTCCCGGCGGGCCAGGGCGGCGCGTCCGCCAACGAGCTGGCCGTGGTGGTGCGCGCCGCCGACCCCGAGGCGCTGACCCGGGCGGCCGAGCAGGCCGAGGCGGTGTTGACCCGCCTCGGGGGCGTCGAGGACGTCTCGTCCACCCTCACCGAGCAGGTGCCACGGGTGGAGGTGACCGTCGACCGGACGGCCGCCAGCCGGGCCGGGCTCACCGAGGCCGCGGTCGGTCAGCTCGTCGCGCAGGCGTTCCGGGGTACGCCGCTGGGCCAGGTGAGCCTGGACGACGGTGCGCGCGACGTGGTGCTGCGGCTGTCCGCGCAGCCGCCGACGACCGTGACCGAGCTGCGCGAGATGCGGGTCGGCGCGGTGAAGCTGGACGACATCGCCGAGATCACCGAGACCACCGGACCTCAGCAGGTGCGGCGGATCGACGGTGAGCGCAGCGTCTCGGTGACCGGCACGGTCACCGGCTCCGACCTGGGCGCGATCAGCAGCGAGCTGCAACGCGAGCTGGACGCGATCGACGTACCCGGAGCGACCCTGACCATCGGCGGGGTCAGCGCCGAGCAGCGGGATACCTTCGCCGATCTCGGTCTGGCCGTGCTGGCCGCGATCGCGATCGTGTTCCTGATCATGATGGCGACCTTCCGCAGCGTCGTACAGGCGCTGATCCTGCTGGTCTCGATCCCGTTCGCGGCCACCGGCGCGGTCGCCCTGCTGCTGGCCACGGGCACCGCGTTGAGCGTGCCGGCGCTGATCGGCGTGCTCATGCTCGTCGGCATCGTGGTGACCAACGCGATCGTGCTGCTGGACCTGGTCAACCAGTACCGGGCACAGGGGATGGGCGTCCGGGAGGCGGTGGTCGAGGGTGGACGCCACCGGCTCCGCCCGATCCTGATGACCGCCATCGCGACCATCTTCGCGTTGACGCCGATGGCCTTCGGGCTCACCGGCGAGGGCGGGTTCATCTCCCGACCGCTGGCGATCGTGGTGATCGGCGGCCTGCTCAGCTCCACCCTGCTCACGCTGATCCTGGTGCCCACGCTGTACGCCATGGTGGAGGACACCAAGGCGTCGGTGCGGGGCCGGCGTCGGGGCCGGTCCGGCTCGACGCCCGAGGACGAGTCGCGCGACGTCGACCCGGACGACACGGCCGACACAGCCGACGGCGAACCGGCCGGACGGGAGGCGACTGCGACTGCGCCGCCCGCCGAGGAGCGCAGAGCGGAGAGCCGGCCGGTGCCGGCGGCGCCCTCCGGCGCGCTGATCGAGAACACCGACCAGTTCGAGGTGCTCCGGCTGCCGAAGACCCGCAACTCGCCGTTCCCGCCCACTGAGTGAAAGGAGGGGTCCCCTACTAACGCCTCGTGCATAGCAGGGGACCCCTCCTTACATCCGGGTGTCCGCGCCCCGACTCACCGCGGGAGGGCGGCCGGGTAGGGTCCGGCTCGTGGCGTCCACCGTCGGGGTCATCACCCGTAACCGGAACTTCCGCAGCCTTTTCCTGGCCCAACTGGTGGTCTTCGGCGCCGACTGGTTCGTGATGGTGCCGCTGCTGGTCCTGTTGCCGCAGCTCACCGGCAGCGGCGTGTGGGGCGCGCTGGTGCTGGCCGTGGACACCGGCATCGTGGCGTTGCTGCTGCCGTACACCGGGACCATCGCCGACCGGTTCGACCGTCGCAAGATCATGATCGCCGCGAACGCGGCCGCGCTGGTCGGCGCCCTGCTCCTGCTCGGCGTACGCGACGCCGACACGGCCTGGCTGGCGATGCTCGGCATCGGCGTGATCGCGGTGGCCAAGGCGTTCTACTCCCCGGCCGCGCAGGCGGCCCTGCCGAACGTGCTCGACCCGGAGGAGTTGGCCGCGGGCAACGCGGTGGCCGGGTCGGCCTGGGGCACCATGACCGTCGTCGGCGCCTCCCTCGGCGGCGTCCTCAGCGCGGCCGCCGGGCCGTACGTCTGCTTCTGGGTCGCCGCCGTCGCGTTGGTGCTCGCCGCGGTGCTGGCCACCCGGATCCGCCGGCCCCTACAGGCGCCGCGCGAGCGGGACGAGGCGCCGCCGCAGACCTGGGCGGCGATCCGCGAGGCGTTGGGCTACATCGCGCACCGCCCCCGGGTGCTGGCCCTGGTGACGGTGAAGTCGGCGGTCGGCCTGGGCAACGGCGTGCTGACCGTCTTCCCGCTGCTGGCCGGGGTGTACGGGGTCGGCGCGCTCGGCACCGGCCTGCTGTTCGCGGTACGCGGCGCGGGCGCGCTGGTCGGCCCGATCCTGATGCGGCGGGTGCTGACCAACCGGGCCTGGTTGCTGCCCGGACTGGCACTGTCCATGTCGGCGTACGGACTGGCCTATCTCGGCACCTCGGTGGTGCCCTGGTTCCCGCTGGTGCTGGTGCTGGTGTTCGTGGCGCACTTCGCCGGGGGCAGCAACTGGGTGATGTCGAACTTCGCGTTGCAGGGCGAGGTGCCGGACCGGTTGCGGGGCCGGGTGTTCGCCACCGACATGATGCTGGCGACGCTGGCGATCTCGGTCAGCCAGCTCGCGGTCGCCTCGGTGGTGGACGTGGTGGACGAACGGATCGTGCTGGCCAGTTGCGGCCTGGTCACGTTGACGTACGCGATCGGCTGGCGGGTGGCCACCCGACGACTCTCGCTCGCCGCCGTGGCGCCGACCGTCGCCGAGACCGGGACTCGGTAGAACCGCCCCGCTAGCGGGTGACGGTGGGCGGCTGGTACGGGTCCGCCGAAGGTCCGTACGGGTCGGCCGGCGGCTGGTACGCGTCCACCGGAGGTTGGTACGCGTCGGCCGGCGACGCATCCCAGGCTGCGGGGGCGCCCGGTCCGGTCGGGCCCGGTGCCGGGCCGCTCCGCCGGCTGGCCAACGCGGCCGCGATCAGCAGCCCGAGCCCGGCCGGGAAGAGCAACGCGTGGATCACTCCGACCACCAGGGACAGCGCGCCGAAACGGGCGGGACCCTCGGCGGCCACCCAGGGCAGGGCGACCGACCACGCGGTGCTGAACAGCGAAAGGACCAGGAGGACGGCGAGCCCGGCCAGCAGCAGGCGGCGGACCGCCTCCGGCAGCCGCCCCCGGGCGGAGGCCGCCAGTACGCCGCCGGTGATCAGCACCGCCAGCGTCGGCAGCTCCATCGCCACCTGCACCAGCAGATATCTGAAGTCGTACACGCAGTCCTCCCGAAGCCGTCGGTCTGGGCAGACTAGGACCTGTCGGCAAGCGTGCTCAGGCGGAAGCTGCGTCCCAGGGGACGGGCGGCGTGCCGGACGTCGCCGCTGGGGCCCTAGCATGGGCGGCGTGCCGACCACATTCGCCGCCGGCCCGGTCCGGGTCCGGGTCCCCGCCACCAGTGCGAACCTGGGTCCCGGCTTCGACGCCCTGGGCCTCGCCCTCGCGCTCTACGACGACGTCGCCGCCGAGGTGACGGCGGGTGGCGTGACCGTCTCGGTGGCCGGTGAGGGCGCCGACGACCTGCCGACCGACGACGGGCACCTGGTGGTACGCGCCATGCGGGCGACCTTCGACGAACTCGGCGGCCAGCCGTCCGGGTTGGCGTTGGAGTGTGTCAACCGGATCCCGCAGGCACGTGGGCTCGGTTCCTCCTCGGCGGCGATCGTGGCCGGCGTGCTGCTGGCCCGGGCCCTGGTGGTCGACGGGGAACAGCGGCTCGACGACGACGCCGCGCTGCGGTTGGCCGCCCGGATCGAGGGACATCCGGACAACGTCGCGCCCTGTCTGCTCGGCGGGTTCACGCTGGCCTGGACGGAGTCCGCCGGTGCGCGGGCGGTGTCGTTGCCGGTGGCCGAGGGCGTACGCCCGAGGGTGCTGGTGCCGACCGAGCGCGGGCTGACCGCCTCGGCGCGGGCGGCGCTGCCGGCGACCGTGCCGCACGCTGACGCCGCGCTCAACGCCGGGCGGGCGGCGCTGCTGGTGCACGCGTTGACCACCGCGCCGGATCTCTTGCTGCTGGCCACCGTCGACCGACTGCACCAGGACTATCGCGCACCGTCGATGCCGGGTACGGCAGCAGTGGTCGACGAGTTGCGTGCGGCCGGTGTGGCCGCCGTGGTCAGTGGGGCCGGACCGACCGTGCTCGCTCTGTCTGAGCTGCCGGAAGGCTTCGACGCGGGAACAGAATGGCAGGTTCTGCAGTTGCCGATAGACGTGCCCGGCGCGCAGGTCGAGCAGGGTAGACTCGGACACGCGGAGCGGGACCCTGTTGCCGCAGGTCGGAAGAGTTGATTACGCTCTAGACTTAGCACAGCCGCGAAGCATGCGATCTCCTGCGGGTCGGCGCACCCCCGAAGCTCTCGGCGGTAAGCCCGTCACCCCTGCTTAGGCATACGCCGCACCGCAGTCTTCACTGGTCGCCGCAGACGGCGAAACCCGCTCTCCGGCTTCCTGGAGGGTCGGGCGACCGACCGGCTGCTGTGTCACAGACTCCCGCGAAGCGTCATGCGAGGCGGGTGCACCGAGGCCGCCCGGCCACCTGTTAGTCGATTCCGGGCAGTCCCGGCCTTATCGAGGGAAGGAATCCATTGAGCGACACCACCGACGTGACGTCGGATGTTTCCAACGTCGCTGGCGATGCCACCACCGCTGCCCCTGCCCGGCGTCGGCGCAGCGGCACCGGCCTGTCGGCGATGCTGCTGCCGGAGCTGCAGAGCCTGGCCGCGTCGCTCGGCATCTCGGGTACGGCTCGTATGCGCAAGGGCGAGCTGATCAGCGCGATCTCCGAGCGCCAGGGCAGCGCCGCCGGGGCCCCTCGACCACGGGCCGAGGTCGCGGCGGCCGCCGCACCGGTCCGCGAGGAGGTTCACGCGGAGGTTCGCGACGCGGGTGAGCGGCCGGAGGCCGAGCGCCGCGCCGAGCAACCGGCGGCGAGCGTCGAGACCGAGGGTCGTAGCCGGACCCGGCGCAGCCGGGCCACCGCTGCTGCGGAGCCCCGGACCGAGGAGCCCCGCACCGAGGAGCCCGCCGCCGAGACCGGCGAGCGCACCGAGGGCCGGTCCGGCCGCGAGCGCGGCACCGACCGTGCGGAGCGTGGCGACCGTGCCGAGCGCACCGAGCGCGCGGAGCGGGGCGAGCGCACCGAGCGCGGCACCGACCGTGCGGAGAAGACCGACCGCGCCGAGCGTGGCGAGCGTGGCACCGACCGCGCCGAGCGTGCGGAGCGGGGCGAGCGCACTGAGCGCACCGAGCGGGGTGACCGCGGCGAGCGCGGCGAGCGCAACGACCGTAGCGACCGCAACGACCGCAGTGACCGTGGTGACCGCAGTGACCGTGGTGACCGCAACGACCGTGGCGACCGGGGCGAGCGCGGGCAGCGGGCCGACCGCGACAACGACGGTGACGACGACGAGGGCGGTGGTCGGCGTAGCCGGCGCAGCCGTTTCCGGGACCGTCGACGCGGTCGTGGCGACCGTAACGAGGGCGGTGGCGGCGACAGCGGCGGTCGCGAGCCGCAGGTCGGCGAGGACGACGTGCTCGTCCCGGTGGCCGGCATCGTCGACGTGCTCGACAACTACGCCTTCGTCCGGACCACCGGCTACCTGGCCGGCGCGAACGACGTGTACGTGTCGATGTCCCAGATCAAGAAGTACGGGCTGCGGCGCGGTGACGCGATCACCGGCGCGGTCCGCGCGGCACGCGACGGCGAGCAGCGGCGGGACAAGTACAACCCGCTGGTCCGGCTGGACACCATCAACGGGATGGAGCCGGACGAGGCCAAGCGTCGGCCGGAGTTCTACAAGCTCACCCCGCTGTACCCGCAGGAGCGGTTGCGGCTGGAGACCGAGCCGCACATCCTCACCACCCGGGTGATCGACCTGGTCATGCCGATCGGCAAGGGCCAGCGGGCGCTGATCGTCTCGCCGCCGAAGGCGGGTAAGACGATGGTGCTCCAGGCGATTGCGAACGCGATCACGCACAACAACCCGGAGTGCCACCTGATGGTGGTGCTGGTGGACGAGCGGCCCGAAGAGGTCACCGACATGCAGCGGTCGGTGAAGGGCGAGGTCATCGCGGCCACGTTCGACCGTCCGCCGCAGGACCACACCACCGTCGCCGAGCTGGCGATCGAGCGGGCCAAGCGCCTGGTCGAGCTGGGTCACGACGTGGTCGTCCTGCTCGACTCGGTGACCCGGCTCGGCCGGTCGTACAACCTGGCGGCACCGGCCAGCGGCCGGATCATGTCGGGTGGTATCGACTCCACCGCGCTGTACCCGCCGAAGCGGTTCCTCGGCGCGGCCCGGAACATCGAGAACGGCGGCTCGCTGACCATCCTCGCCACCGCGCTGGTGGAGACCGGTTCGATGGCGGACACGGTCATCTTCGAGGAGTTCAAGGGCACCGGTAACGCGGAGCTGAAGCTGGACCGGAAGATCGCCGACAAGCGGACCTTCCCGGCCATCGACATCCACCCGTCCGGTACGCGCAAGGAGGAGATCCTGCTCGCGCCGGAGGAACTGGCCATCGTGCACAAGCTCCGCAAGGTGCTGCACTCGCTGGACTCGCAGGCGGCACTCGACCTCCTGCTGGACCGGCTCAAGCAGTCCCGCACCAACATCGAGTTCCTGATGCAGATCGCCAAGTCGACGCCGGGGGAGTGACCTCCACCGGGTGAGACCCACGTCGAAGGGGCGCGGCCGATCCGGTCGCGCCCCTTCGACGTACCACCGGGGGTTTCTCTGCCGCCACGCCGGACCCACGTGCCTCTCCTGTGCCGCCTTTGCTCTGCTTCAACCGGCGCATCGGTTCGGGCGTCTCCGCCGCGTGGGGTGAAGCAGAGCAAAGGGCGGCGGGTGGTGACCGTGCCGCCGGCATGTCGGCACGTCGGCAGGTCGGAATGCGCCAGCCCGTGCGGGGAATGCGGAGAGCGGGTCCGGCGTTGACCTGGCCGACCAGCCGGTACGGCCCGCTTCGCGGGTCGGCTGGGCCCCATGGCAGACTGGTCAATCGGCCACCGGTTCCGGTTCACGCCCCGATCGCGCGCACTGGCGCGCGAGGGCGACCCGGCGACCACGACGAGAGGACCGAGGCGAGATGAAGTCCAACATCCACCCGGAGTACGTGACCACGAACGTCACCTGCTCCTGCGGCAACAGCTTCACCACCCGCAGCACCGCGAAGGGCGGCTCGATCCACGTCGAGACGTGCAGCGCCTGCCACCCGTTCTACACGGGCAAGCAGCGCGTCCTGGACACCGCGGGCCGGGTCGCGAAGTTCCAGCAGAAGTACGCCAAGGTTCAGGCCAAGAAGGCCAAGTAGCTCCTGGTCCGACGCCCGCGTCCGGTTTCTCCCGGACGCGGGCGTCGTCCGTCTGTCGTCCGGTCTCCCCGCCGTCCAAGGAGCGATCCGCAGCATGAGCAGCGAGCGCCTGGCCGCCCTCCTCGACGAGTACGCCGAGCTGGAGAAGCGTCTGGCCGATCCCGCCATCCACGCCGACCAGGGCACCGCCCGTCGGGTCGGCCGCAGGTATGCCGAGCTGGTGCCGCTGCACAAGGCCGCCGGAGAGCTGGAGCAGGCCCGGGCCGACCTCACCGCGGCACGGGAGCTGGCCGCCGAGGACGCGTCGTTCGCGGCCGAGGCGGAGACGATCGCCTCGACGTTGCCGGCCCTGGAGGAACGCCTGGCCGAGCTGCTCATCCCGCGCGACCCGCACGACGCCAAGGACGTCATCGTCGAGATCAAGGCCGGCGAGGGCGGCGAGGAGTCCGCGCTGTTCGCCGGTGACCTGCTGCGGATGTACACCCGGTACGCGGAGCGGCGGGGCTGGCTCACCGAGGTGATCGACGCGCAGGACTCCGACCTCGGCGGGGTCAAGGACGTCTCGCTGGCGATCAAGACCAAGGGTGTGCCCGACGGAGGCAACGGCGTCTGGTCCCGGCTCAAGTGGGAGGGCGGCGTACACCGGGTGCAGCGGGTGCCGGTGACCGAGTCGCAGGGGCGGATCCACACCAGCGCGGCCGGCGTCCTGGTGCTGCCGGAGGCCGAGGAGGTCGACGTCACCATCGACCCGAACGAGCTGCGGATCGACGTGTTCCGATCGTCCGGTCCCGGTGGCCAGTCGGTCAACACCACCGACTCGGCGGTGCGGATCACCCACCTGCCGACCGGCATCGTGGTCTCCTGCCAGAACGAGAAGTCCCAGTTGCAGAACCGGGAGCAGGCCTTGCGGATCCTGCGCGCCCGGCTGCTGGCCGTCGCGCAGGAGCAGGCCGATGCCGCCGCCTCGGACGCGCGCAAGGCGCAGGTCCGTACGGTGGACCGCTCGGAGCGGATCCGCACCTACAACTTCCCGCAGAACCGGATCACCGACCACCGGATCGGGTACACCGCGTACAACCTGGATCTGGCGTTGGCCGGCGAGCTGGACGGCGTGCTCGACGCGCTCAGCGAGGCGGACCGCGCCGCCCGCCTGGCCGGCGACCCGGAGCTGACCCGCCGCTGACGCCGCTCAGGCGGTACGCGGTCTGGCCTTGGCCTGCAACATCTCGCGGTCGGCGGCCTCGAAGGCGGCGCCGAGCGCGTCTCGTTGCCCCGGCCCGGCAGCGCCCACCTCGGCGAAGCCGATGCTGACGCCGACCGGCGTGCCGGGCACCAGCGACTCCCAGTCCTCGGTCCGGATCGCGGCGTCGATCCGACGCGCCACCTCGGCGGCCTCGGACATCCCGGCACCGGCCAGCACCACCACGAATTCGTCGCCGCCGTAGCGGGCCACGAAGTCGCCCCGGCGCATCACCCGGTTGATCACCCCGGCGACCCGCTGGAGGACCAGGTCGCCCGAGTGATGGCCGTGCCGGGTGTTGACCGCCTTGAAGCCGTCGAGGTCGCAGACGCCGATCACCACGCGCTCGCCCCGGGCGACCACCGAGGCGATGTACCGCTCCAGCCGACGCCGGTTCGGCAGCCCGGTCAGCGGATCGGTCAGCGCCTCGCCCTCGAACCGCGCGGCCTCGCGGCGCATCTCCTCATGGTCGATCCGGGCGGCGATGCCGTCGATGTAGACATCGCGGAGCCGGTCGTGCCGTTGCGCGGCGAGCCGGAAGGCCAGCCGGTCGGCGCGGTGCGCCGCCGCGTGGTCACCGGCGCGGGCCAGCGCGATGCTGCGCAGGCGGGCCGGTTCGGCCGCCCCGAGCGTCTCGGCGGAGACCTGGACGGCGTCGAGTCGGGTCACCGCCTCGATCGGCCGGCCGGCCGCCACGGCGAGGCAGGCCTGGCCGAGCTGGCGCATGTCACGGGCGCGCGCGCTGTCCGCGCCGTGGCCGAGCAACCGGGCCGGATCGGCGCCGGCGGGGGAGTCGATCTCGTCGCCGAGGGCGGCCCGGCGGGCCGCCGCGTAGCCGTACGCGGCCAGGCTGCTCGGCCGCAGCCGGTCGGCGCGACCGGCGGTGACGAACCGGTCGAGGTCGGTGGCGACGTCCCGCAGGACCCGCAGGCAGCCGTCGCTGTCGCCGGTGTGGTCCAGGGCGACCGCGTTGCGCAGTCGGATCCCGGGGGCGGCGAACGTCTCCTCCGGGATGCCGGCGGCGGTGCCGAGCTGGCGGGCCCGTTCGATCGCGCCCAGCGCGTAGCCGTGGAAGCTGAGGTAGGAGTACGCCATCGCCAGGTCGTGCCAGCCCCAGGCGGTGTCGCGGTCCGGGTCGTCGACCGCGCCCAGCGCCCGGGCGGCCTTCACCAGGTGCGTCACGCAGCGGTCCAGCGCGCCCTGATGGTGGGCGGCCAGCGCGGCCAGCGCGTTGAGATGACCGTGCAGGTACGGTTCGGCGAGGTCGCGTACGGCGGCGGACGCCTCCTCGATCGCCCGGGTGTACTCCGCCGTGCGACCGAGATTGATCAACGCGGAGAGCCGCTGGACGAGCGCGTCGGCGCGGGCCCGGGAGTCGCTGCTGGTGCACAGCACCCGGTCCAGGATCGCGGACGCCTCGGCCGAGCGGCTCACCTCCTGCAACGCCCGCGCCTTCGTCAGGGCGTCAACCTGGTCATCGACCCGGTCGAGCCAGCCCACCCCTCGACCTCCCGTCGGTGTGTCGCCGGATGCACCCGCTTATGCACGTGCACCGCGACGACTCATGATTATGGCGTGACCTCCGTGCCGCAACACCCGTCCGAAGGGACGAGACGAGAGCGCCCCGCCGTCGTGCTGGCGCGGGCTGCCCGGATCCTGGCCGACGCCGGGCTGCCCTCGGCCCGCACCGAGGCGGAACTCCTGGCCGCGTACGTGCTGGCGGTGCCCCGGGGGCGGCTGGCGCTCGCGGACGGCTTCACCGACGAGCAACGGGCCCGCTTCGAGGCGTTGGTGGCCCGGCGTTCCCGGCGGGAGCCACTGCAACACCTCACCGGCAGCACCGGCTTCCGGCATCTGGAGCTGGCCGTCGGGCCGGGTGTCTTCGTGCCCCGTCCGGAGACCGAACTGCTCGCCGGCTGGGGCGTCGAGCGGGCCGCCGAGCGGGTGGCCGACGGGGAGACCCCGGTGGTGGTGGACCTGTGCAGCGGATCGGGGGCGATCGCGTTGTCGGTGGCGCAGGAGGTGCCGGCGGCCCGCGTGGTGGCGGTCGAGCGCGCGCCCGCCGCGGTGACCTGGCTGCGTCGCAACGCGGCGACCCGGGAGGCGGCGGGGGATCGGCCGATCGAGGTGGTGACGGCCGACGTGACCGCACCGGACCTGCTGGCGGAGCTGGTCGGTCGGGTGGACGTGCTGCTCTGCAACCCGCCCTACGTGCCGCTCGCGGTGGCCGTGCCGCCGGAGGTGGCCGGGCACGACCCGGCCGAGGCGGTGTTCGGCGGGGACGACGGCCTGACCGTGATCCGTCCGGTGGTGCGGCGGGCGGCGGACCTGCTGCGTCCCGGCGGCGCCGTCGGCGTGGAGCACGACGACACCCACGGCACCTCGGTGCCCGAGCTGCTCGCCGCCGACGGCCGGTACACCGCGATCACCGCCCACCACGACCTCGTCGGCCGGTCCCGTTTCGCCACCGCGTTCCGTCGCACGGACCACCGGCGACCCGCGACGGGCGACACGTGGCAGACTGGCTCCTCGTGATGCTCTACGACTGCCGGTCCCTCGCCGACCGGGACCGCGGCATCGCTGCGGCCATCGAGGCGGTGCGCAACGGCGAACTGGTCGTCCTGCCGACCGACACCGTGTACGGGGTCGGTGCCGACGCGTTCACGCCGTACGCGGTGAAGGCTCTGGTGGACGCCAAGGGTGGGACGCAGGCGTCGCCACCGGTGCTGATCGGCTCCCGGCACACCCTCGACGGTCTGGTCTACACGCTGCCGCCCGCCGCCCGCGACCTGGTGGAGGCGTTCTGGCCAGGGGCGCTGACCATCCTGGTGAAGCACTCGGCGAGCCTGCGGTGGGACCTGGGCGACGACAGCGGGGTGGTGGCGGTCCGCATGCCACTGCACCCGGTGGCGCTGGAGGTGCTGCGGGAGACCGGACCGATGGCGGTCGCCTCGGCCAACAAGATCGGCCGCCCGGCGGCGCAGACCGCCGACGAGGCGCGGGAGCAACTGGCGTACTCGGTGCGGGCTTACCTGGAGGCCGGACCGGCCGTCGACCCGGTGCCCAGCACGATCGTGGACCTGACCGGCGAGGTGCCGACGGTGGTCCGGGAGGGCGCCATCGACCTGGCCCGGCTGCGCGACGTGGTACCGGAGCTGGTCGAGAGCCAGGTGGCGTGAATGCCTCCGTTCACCGTCCTGCACGTCTGCATGGGGAACATCTGCCGCTCGCCGATGGCGGAGCGGCTGCTCACCCTCGCGGTGGGTCAGCGGCTGGCCCGGCACGACCTCGACCCCGGCCGGTCCGAGGAACTGCTGCACAGCCACAGTGCGGGCACCGGTGGCTGGCACGCCGGCGAGGAGATGAACCCGCCGGCGGCCCGCCAGGTGACCACTCGGGGCGGCGCGGTGACCGGCTTCGCCGCGCGGAAGCTGCGCTCCGACCACATCGACGCCGCGGACCTGGTCCTGACCGCCACCGCCGACCAACAGGAGTACGTGGTGGCGCTGCGCCCCGACGCCGCCGCGCGCACCTTCGTGCTGGGCGAGTTCGGTCGGCTGCTGACCGCGCTGGACCGCGACGGGCTGCCCTCGGCCGAGGCCACCCCGGATGCGGTGTACGCCCGGGGTGTGGCGGTGGTGGAGGCTGCCAACGTCGCCCGCCAGGGCACGTCCCTGCTGCCCAGCGACGACCTCGACGATCCGTGGGGACGCGGCGACCAGTGCTTCAGCCGGGTGGCGGACGAGATCGAGGAGACGATCCACCCGCTCGCGGCGATCCTGTTGCCCTGATCGGTGAACTTCCTCCGGGTTTGAGGAAAACCAGAGTGCAAAGGGTGGTTAGCGCCATTCTGGGAGGGTCCTGACGGCTCCTGCGGGGAGAGCTGATGACCCGGGCGTTCCTGCCGAAAGTGTTCACCGTCCTGCTGGCCGGCACGTTGGCCGGCCTGGCCCTGGCGGTGGCGGCGCTGCCGGCCGCGCTGGTGTTCGGAATCGGCTTCTCGACGATGGCTGCGCCGTACACGGAGCTGCCCAACACGCTGCGGACACCACCGACGGCCCAGCGTTCCAACCTGTACGCCAAGGACGGCACCACGCTGATCACCTCCTTCTATCAGGAGGACCGGGTGGACGTGCCACTGGACGAGGTGGCACCGGTGATGCGCCAGGCCATCATCGCCGCCGAGGACGTCCGGTTCCACGAGCACAGCGGGGTCGATCTGCGGGGCGTGGCGCGGGCCTTCGCCGCCAACCAGGGCGCCGGCGGCACCCGGCAGGGCGCCTCCACCCTGACCATGCAGTACGTCCGCAACGTGTTGAGCACCGACCCCCGGTTGACCGAGTCGCAACGGGCGGCGGCCACCGAGGTGAGCACCGCCCGCAAGATCCAGGAGATGCGGTACGCGCTGGCGCTGGAGCGGGAGCTGACCAAGGACCAGATCCTGACCCGGTACCTCAACATCGCGTACTTCGGTGCCGGGGCGTACGGGGTCGCCGCCGCCAGCAAGCGCTACTTCTCCACCTCGCCGGACCGGCTCACGCTGGCACAGTCGGCGATGCTGGCCGGGCTGGTCCGCTCCCCGCACACCGACGACCCGATCAACGGTGACGCGGACGCGGCCACCGCCCGCCGGGGGTACGTGCTGGACCAACTGGTCGGCACCGGTCAGGTCACCGCCGAGGCGGCGGACGAGGCGCGGGCCGAAGCGCTGAACCTGCGCCCCAGCGAGACGCCGAACGACTGCACGGCGGTGCCCTCGGGGCACAACGACTGGGGCTTCTTCTGCGACTGGTTCACCCGCTGGTGGAACGAGCAGAAGGCGTTCGGCGGCAGCGTCGACGAGCGGCAGCGCACCCTGCGTCGGGGCGGTTTCACCATCGTCACCTCGCTCGACCCGAGCGTGCAGCGGGCCACCACCGAGCAGGTACGGCGGGTCTACTCGGTGGACGAGCCGTACGCCATGCCGACGGCGGTCGTCGAACCCGGCACCGGGCGGGTGCTCGCCATGTCGGTCAACCGCAACTACAGCGTCGAGGCCAACCCGCCCGGGCAGGAGAACTACCCGAACACGGTCAACCAACTCGTCGCCGGTGGCGGCACGATCGTGGGGTACCAGGCCGGTTCGACGTTCAAGCTGTTCACCATGCTGGCCGCGTTGGAGGCCGGGATGCCCCTGCGGACCGTCTACGACGCCCCGTCGCGCATCGTCACCGACTACCGCATCAGCGGCGAGACGAGCTGCGGCGGGTACTGGTGCCCGTCGAACGCCAACGTCTCGATGCGCGGCGAGCACGACATGTGGTCCGCGTTCGGCGAGTCGGTCAACACGTACTTCGTCTGGCTGACCGAGCGGGTCGGCGCGGACCGGGTGGTGGAGATGGCCGAGCGGCTCGGCATCGTGCTGCGGGCCGAGGACGACGTCCGGCTGGCCCGGCACGGCGCGCGCGAGTGGGGGCCGTTCACCCTGGGGGTGGCCGCCACCACCCCGCTGGACCTGGCCGGGGCGTACGCCACGCTGGCGGCCGAGGGGACGTGGTGCGCGCCCACCCCGGTCACCTCGATCGTCGACGGGACCGGCCGTCGGGTGACCACCGGCCAGCCGGACTGCCGCCAGGTGCTCGACGTCGACGTGGCCCGCGCGGCGGCGGACGCCGCCCGTTGCCCGGTCGGAGACCAGTCGATGTACCAGGGCTGCTACGGCGGCACCGCATCCGCCCTGCGCGGTCAGCTCGGTCGGCCGGTGGCCGGCAAGACGGGCAGCTCCGAGCGGTACGCGACGGAGACCGTGGTGGCCTTCACCCCACAGCTCGCGGCGGCGGCGATGGCGGCCAACCCCGACGAGCCGCAGGACGCGGTCGGTCGGGCGGTGCAGGGCCGCCTGGTGGAGGGAGTGGGGGAGATCCTCGCCTTCGCGCTGCGCGACGTGCCGCCCCGCGACTTCGTGCCGCCCAGCGAGACGACCGCGTGGCGGTACACCACCACCCGCAGCGGCGACTGAACATCCCGCGTCGGTCAGCGCGCGGCCGGTGGCGCCTCGACGGCGGTCCGCTCGGCGTCGGCGGCGATGTTACGGGCCATCCCGCCGAAGACCACCGCGTGGAACGGCGCCACCGCCGCCCAGTACGCGTGCCCGGCCAGTCCCCGGGGGAGGAACACGGCCCGCTGGCGGTACCGGACTTGCCCGTCGTCGCGGCGTACCTGCATCTCCAACCAGGCCCGGCCGGGCAGCCGCATCTCGGCCCGCAGCCGCAGCAGCTCACCGGGGACGATCTCCTCCACCCGCCAGAAGTCCAGCGCCTCGCCCACCCGCAGTTGGTGCGGATGCCGCCGACCCCGGCGCAGCCCGACGCCGCCCACCAGCCGGTCCAGCCAGCCGCGTACCGACCAGGCCAGCGGGAACGAGTACCAGCCGTGCTGGCCGCCGACCCCCTCGATGACCCGCCACAGCGCCTCCGGTGACGCCGTCACCGCCTGTTCCCTCACGTCGGTGTAGACGCTGCCGCCGCTCCAGTCCGGGTCGCTGGGCAGCGGCTCGGCCGGGGCGTCCCGTCCCGCCGCTGACGACCACCGGGTCTCCACCTCGGCGTCGCGGACCTTGACCAGCGCCAGCTCGACCGCCCGGTCGAAGCCGGTCAGCCCCTCCGGCGGGTCCGGCAGGTACGTCGCGATGTCGTGCTCGTGCGCCACCGCCTCGTGCACCAGGCTCTCCACCAGCGGGCGGGCGAGCGCGTTCGGCACCGGCGTGACCAACCCGACCCAGTGCGAGGAGAGCCGGGGCGTCAGCGCGCGCACCGGCAGCAGGACCCGGCGGCTCAGCCCGGCGACCCGGGCGTACCGCTGCATCATGTCGCCGAAGGTGAGCACGTCCGGGCCGGCGATGTCGAAGGCCCGGTTCACCTCCGGTGGCAGGTCCACGCAGCCGACCAGGTAGCGCAGCACGTCCCGGACGGCGATCGGCTGCACCCGGTTCGACACCCAGCGCGGGGTGACCATCACCGGCAACCGTTCGGTCAGGTAGCGCAGCATCTCGAACGAGGCCGAACCGGAACCGATGATCACCGCCGCGCGCAGCACCACCGTGGGCACGCCGCTGTCCAGCAGGATCCGGCCCACCTCGGTCCGCGAGCGCAGGTGCGCCGAGGAGGCGTCGCCGGCGGCCGGCTCCGGGCCGCCGAGGTAGACGATCCGGCGTACGCCCGCCGCGTGCGCCGCCTCCGCGAAAGCCGAGGCGGCCTGCCGGTCGGCGTCTTCGAAACCGGCCTGCCCGAGCGAGTGCACCAGGTAGTACGCGACGTCGACGTCGTCGAAGACCCCGGCCAGGCTCTCCGGCCGGCTCAGGTCGCCCTCGGCGATCTCGACCTGCCCGGCCCACGGCACGTCCCGCAGCCGTCCGGCCCGCCGGGCCAGGCAGCGCACCGTGTGTCCCTCGGCCAGCAGGCGGGGCGCCAGCCGCCCGCCGATGTACCCTGTCGCACCGGTCACCAGGCATCTCACGGCCTCCAGTGTGCGGCCGAATAGACTCGGGCGCTGTGGAGACCGGTAAGGGCGCCTTCTGGGGGCCCGACTTCGAGCAGCTCAGCACCACCGACCCCGAGATCGCGGAGGTGGTGCTCGGCGAGCTGGACCGGCTGCGGGGCGGTCTGCAACTGATCGCCAGCGAGAACCTCACCTCCCCGGCGGTGCTGGCCGCGCTCGGCTCGACGCTGACGAACAAGTACGCCGAGGGCTACCCGGGTCGGCGCTACTACGGCGGGTGCGCCCAGGTGGACCGGGCCGAGGAACTGGGGATCGCCCGGGCCCGGGAGCTGTTCGGCGCCGAGCACGCCAACCTCCAGCCGCACTCGGGCGCGAGCGCCAACCTGGCCGCGTACGCCGCGCTGGTGCAGCCGGGTGACGCGGTGCTGGCGATGGAGTTGCCGCACGGCGGGCACCTGACCCACGGCAGCCGGGTGAACTTCTCCGGCAAGTGGTTCGACGCGGTGGGCTACACCGTCCGGCGGGACACCGAGCTGATCGACTACGACGAGGTCCGTGACCTGGCCCGGACGCACCGACCGAAGATGATCATCTGTGGTGCGACGGCGTACCCGAGGCTGATCGACTTCGCCCGGTTCCGGGAGATCGCCGACGAGGTGGGCGCGTACCTGATGGTGGACGCGGCGCACTTCATCGGGCTGGTCGCCGGACAGGCCATCCCCTCCCCGGTCCCGTACGCCGACGTGGTCTGCGCGACCACGCACAAGGTGCTGCGCGGTCCGCGCGGCGGGATCATCCTCTGCCGCGAGTCGTTGGCCGAGCGGGTCGACAAGGCGGTCTTCCCGTTCACTCAGGGCGGGCCGTTGATGCACGCGGTGGCGGCCAAGGCCGTCGCGTTGCGCGAGGCGGCGCAGCCGGAGTACCGCACGTACGCCGCGCAGGTGGTGGCCAACGCGCAGGCGCTCGCCGACGGGCTGGCGGCGGAGGGGATGCGGCCGGTCTCCGGCGGCACCGACACCCACCTGGCCCTGGTCGACCTGCGGGAGACCGGGGTGACCGGGGCGCAGGCCGAGGCCCGCTGCGACGCGGCGACCATCACGCTGAACAAGAACGCCATCCCGTACGACCCGCAGAAGCCGATGGTCGCCTCCGGCATCCGGGTGGGCACCCCGAGCGTCACCACGCAGGGCATGGGCGAGCCGCAGATGCGCCAGGTCGCCGAGCTGATCGCCCGGGCGGTACGCACCGACCCGGCGGCGCCGGGCGGCACCGACGAGCTGGCCCGCGTCGCGTCCGACGTGGCCGAGCTGGTCGCCGAGTTCCCGGCGTACGCCCGATGACCGCGCCACGTGCGGGGGAGCCCGGCGCCATCCGTGCCCGCCTGCCGCACCTGCGCCTGCCGCTGCTGGCCTGCGCCGGGCTGGCCGTGGTCGGCGTACCGATCGCCGCGCTGCTGCGGGGCCCGACCGGCGCGGCCGGGGTGGCCGCCGGGATCGGCCTGGTGATGGTGAGCTACCTGGTCTCCGGGTTCTCGGTGGCCTGGGCGGACGCGGTCAGCCCGAAGATGGTCATGCCGGTCGGGCTGGTCACCTACGCCACCAAGATGGTGTTCCTGGGCATGGTGATGGCCGCCGTGGCGCGGACCGGCTGGCCCGGGCTGCCCGACATGGGGGTGGCGATCATCGCGGGCGTGCTGGTGTGGATCGTCGCGCACACCACCTGGGCCTGGCGTGCCCCGCTGCCCACCGTCGACCGGGCGTCGGGTCACTGACCGTACGGCCGGTGTTCGCCCGGCGTTTCGCCCCCCTTCCCGGCGGGCCCTGCAGGAGTAAGCTGAGCGCGGCTTGAGGCGCCGTATCGATCGCCCGCACGCTGCTCGGCAGTGTGGGGGGTGCCGCACACTCGCGAAACCCCCGGCTGATAAAGTTCGCCTCGTCATGGCCGACAACCCTCATCGCGGAAGCTCCGACGAGCACTCGTCGGAAGGCGTTGCCGGAGCCGTTCTTGGCTACCTGCTCGCCGGCATCCTGGTGTGGGGATTCCTCGGCTGGTTGGCGGGGACGCTCCTCGGCCTGCCGACCGGCATCGGGATCGGCGTGGGCATGATGCTCGGCGCAGCCGGAGCGATCTACCTGATCATGAAGAGGCTCGGTGCCTGAGTTTCGGCACGCGCGGGTCTGTCGAGTGCGGAGGATGACACGGTGAGCGCAGAGCTTGTCGCCGCTGAAGGGCTGCCCTGGCCCCCGGGGGTCTCGGACTTCTATCTGCCGGAAGTGGCCGGCCCATTCGTCACCAAGTTCACCCTCATGATCTGGCTGGCCGTCGGCCTGCTGATCATCTTTTTCATGGTCACCTATCGGAACCCGAAGCTGGTGCCGACCAAGGGCCAGTGGATGGCGGAGTCGATCTACGGCCTGGTCCGGGACAACATCGCCAAGGAACAGATGGGCAGCGCGGGCGTCAAGTTCGCGCCCTATTTCACGGTGCTGTTCTGCTACATCGCGCTGACCAACCTCTTCGGCATCATCCCGGGGTTGCAGATCTCGCCGAACTCGCACATCGCCTTCCCGATCGTGCTCGCGGCGATCACCTACGTGATGTACATCTACATGGGTATGCGTACGCACGGTGTGGGCGGCTACCTCAAGCAGAGCCTGATCCTGCCGGGCATCCCGTGGCCGATGCACATCCTGCTGATCCCGATCGAGTTCCTGCAGACCTTCATCAACCGGCCGGTCACGTTGGCGGTGCGTCTCTTCGCCAACATGTTCGCCGGTCACCTGATCCTGCTGGTCTTCACCATCGGCGGCTTCGTGCTGCTCGCCTCGGACAACATCTTCATCCAGGCGACCTCGATCTTCTCGTTCATCATGGCGATCGTGATGGCCTTCTTCGAGGTGCTGATCGCGCTGTTGCAGGCATACGTCTTCGTCACGCTGAGCGCCAACTACATGGGGTCGGCGCTCGCGACCGAACACTGATCCTTTTCGCGGGGCGCCCGCCCAAAGCTTCAGGTACGACCGGTACGCGTGAAACCTCACGTGTCAAACAGGAGGAATACCCGCAATGAGTGCTATTGCTGCGATCAGCGGTAACGTCAACACGATCGGCTACGGCCTCGCCGCTGTCGGCCCCGCGATCGGCGTGGCCCTGATCTTCGTGGCGTACATCAACTCCAGCGCCCGTCAGCCCGAGTCGGCCGGCTACAACCGGACCTGGCTGGTCCTGGGCTTCGCCCTGGTCGAGGCGCTCGCCCTGTTCGGCCTGGTGCTCGCCTTCGCCGTTAACTGACCGTCCGCTTCCCGACCCGGAGGTCTGAAATGTTTGTCGCCGCCGAAGGTGTGGAGCACCACCCGCTCGTGCCGCTGTGGCAGGAGCTGGTCATCGGGACGATCGCCTTCGCCCTGCTCTGCTTCGTGCTGCTGAAGTTCGTCATGCCGCGCATCGAGGCGATGTACCAGGCGCGGGTCGAAGCGATCGAGGGTGGCCTCAAGCGCGCCGAGGCGGCGCAGGCTGAGGCCAACCAACTGCTCGAGCAGTACCGGGCCCAGCTCGCCGAGGTGCGTACCGAGGCGGCGCGGATCCGGGACGACGCCCGTGCCGACGCCGAGTCGATCCGCACCGACATCCTCGCCAAGGCGCGCGAGGAGTCCGACCGGATCATCGCCGCCGGCCGGGACTCGTTGGCTGTGGAGCGTGAGACCATCGTGCGCGAGCTGCGCGCGGAGGTCGGCGGTCTCGCGGTCGACCTGGCCGGTCGGATCGTGGGCGAGTCGCTCGCCGACGAGGCCCGCCGCAAGGGCACCGTCGAGCGGTTCCTCACCGACCTCGAGAGCGCGGGGGCCCGCTGATGCAGGCCGCCAGCCGGGAGTCCTACACCGCCGTGAGTCAGCGGCTGGAGGAGTACGTCCGGGGCGCCGATTCGACGGCTCTCGCCACCACCGGTGCCGAGCTGCTCGCCGTGGCGGACCTGCTGCGGCGGGAGGTCCGGCTGCGCCGGGCGCTCTCCGACCCGGCCCGGCCGGGTGCGGACCGCAGCGCCCTGCTCACCTCGGTGCTCTCCGGCAAGGTCGGCGCGGACACGCTCGACCTGCTCGGTGCACTGGTCGCCGGCCGGTGGTCGGCACCGTCGGAGCTGCTCGACGGTGCCGAGCGTCTCGGTGTGCAGGCGCTGCTCGCCAGCGCGGACCGCGCCGACGACCTCGGTGAGGTGGAGGACGAGCTGTTCCGCTTCGGCCAGGTGGTCGCGGCGGACCGGCGGCTCTCCAACGCCCTGTCCGACCCGGCGGCACCGGTGGCCCAGCGGGCCGAGCTGATCGGGCTGCTCCTGACGGGCAAGGCACGGCCGGTGACGGTGCGACTGGTGGAGGCGGCGCTGGCCGGCTTCGGCGGTCGGTCGTTCTCCGCCGCGCTGTCCCGGCTGGTGGAGCTGGCGGCCGAGCGCCGTGACCGGCAGGTCGCGTACGTGACCGTCGCGGCCCCGCTGACCGCGGAGGAGGAGAGCCGGCTCACCAACCAGCTCTCGGCCATCTACGGCCGGGCGGTCGCGGTGAAGCTTACGGTTGACCCGACGATCCTCGGCGGAGCGAGCGTCCGGGTGGGTTCGGACCTGTACGACGGGACGATCCTGCGTCGCCTCAACGAGACCCGCAACGCGCTCGCGAAGCGCTGACCAGCACCCCGCGAAGCGCCCGGAATAACAGTCGACCCGAGGACCGGTCGGTACTAGGTATCCCGGGCCCCTGATACTTAAGGAAGCAGAGGATGGCCGAGCTGACCATCTCGACGGAGGAGATCCGCGGCGCCCTGGAGCGCTACGTCTCCTCCTATTCGCCCGACGTCTCCCGTGAGGAGGTCGGCACCGTCGCTGACACCGGCGACGGTATCGCCCACGTCGAGGGCCTGCCCTCGACCATGACCAACGAGCTGCTCGAGTTCGAGGACGGCACGCTCGGCGTGGCCCTGAACCTCGACGTCCGCGAGATCGGTGTCGTCGTCCTGGGCGACTACGCCGGCCTCGAAGAGGGCCAGCGGGTCAAGCGCACCGGCCGGGTGCTCTCCGTGCCGGTCGGTGACGCCTTCCTGGGGCGCGTGGTCAACGCGCTCGGCGCCCCGATCGACGGCCTCGGCGAGATCGCCGACGAGGGCTACCGCGAGCTGGAGCTCCAGGCCCCGAACGTGATGGCCCGGCAGTCCGTCTCCGAGCCGCTGCAGACCGGCATCAAGGCCATCGACGCGATGACCCCGATCGGTCGCGGCCAGCGGCAGCTGATCATCGGTGACCGGAAGACCGGCAAGACCACGGTCGCCCTGGACGCCATCCTCAACCAGCGCGAGAACTGGGCCTCCGGCGACCCGAAGAAGCAGGTCCGCTGCATCTACGTCGCCATCGGCCAGAAGGCCTCCACCATCGCCTCCATCAAGGGGCAGCTGGAGGAGGCGGGCGCGATGGAGTACACCACCATCGTCGCCTCCCCGGCCTCCGACCCGGCCGGCTTCAAGTACCTCTCCCCGTACACCGGCTCGGCCATCGGTCAGCACTGGATGTACGGCGGCAAGCACGTCCTGATCGTCTTCGACGACCTGAGCAAGCAGGCCGAGGCGTACCGGGCCGTGTCGCTGCTGCTGCGTCGCCCGCCGGGCCGTGAGGCGTACCCGGGTGACGTCTTCTACCTGCACTCCCGCCTGCTGGAGCGCTGCGCGAAGCTCTCCGACGAGATGGGCGGCGGGTCGATGACCGGTCTGCCGATCATCGAGACGAAGGCCAACGACATCTCGGCCTTCATCCCGACCAACGTCATCTCGATCACCGACGGTCAGATCTTCCTGGAGACCGACCTGTTCAACCAGGGCGTGCGGCCGGCGATCAACGTCGGTACCTCGGTCTCCCGGGTCGGCGGCGCCGCCCAGGTGAAGCCGATGCGTAAGGTCGCGGGTTCGCTGCGGCTGAACCTGGCCCAGTACCGCGAGCTGGAGGCGTTCGCCGCCTTCGCCTCCGACCTGGACAAGGCCTCCCGCGCCCAGCTCGACCGCGGTGCCCGCCTGGTCGAGCTGCTCAAGCAGCCGAACTACTCGCCCTACCCGGTGCAGGACGAGGTCGTCTCGGTCTGGTCCGGCACCGAGGGCAAGCTGGACGACGTCCCGGTCGGCGACGTGCGGCGCTTCGAGACCCAGTTCCTGGAGCACCTGCGGCGCAAGCACAACGCCACGCTGCTGGCGATCGCGGACAACAAGTGGGACGACGAGATCATCGCCACCCTCGACGCGGCCGTCACGGAGTTCAAGCAGGGCTTCCTCGGCCGGGAGGACGAGCGCACGATCAACGAGGCGCCGGCGGCGCCGCTGGAGGGCGAGGCCGAGCAGGAGACGGTCACCCGCTACAGCGCAGCGCCGGCCCAGAAGCGTTAGGGCCGGGCCATGGCGGCGCAGGTACGTGTTCTTCGTCAACGCATTCGCTCGGCGAAGGGGATGAAGAAGATCACCAAGGCGATGGAGCTCGTGGCGACGAGCCGGATCGCCAAGGCCCAGGCCCGGGTGGAGGCGTCCCTGCCGTACGCCCGGGCCATCACCGGCGTGCTCACGGCGCTGGCGTCCAACGCGTCGGTCGACCACCCGATGTTGACCCCGCGTGAGCGGGTGCGGCGGGCGGGCGTGCTGCTGGTAACCGCCGACCGAGGGCTGGCCGGCGGTTATAGCTCCAACGCCATCCGCACTGCGGAGTCGCTGATCGCGCGGCTCAAGGAGGACGGCAAGGAGCCGGTGCTCTACGTCGTCGGTCGTAAGGGCGTCTCGTTCTACCGGTTCCGCAACCGGCCGATCGAGGCCAGTTGGACGGGCTTCTCCGAGCAGCCGTCGTTCGCCGACGCCCGCGAGGTGGGTGACACGCTGGTGAAGGCGTTCACCGCCGGTGCGGACGACGTCGACGGCGGTCCCGGCGCGGACGGCGTACGCGGGGTGGACGAGTTGCACATCGTCTTCACCGAGTTCAAGTCCCTGATGACCCAGAACCCGGTGACCCGGATCATCGGCCCGCTCCAGGTCGAGGAGCGGCACGTCTCGGAGGCGGCCCCCGGGCTGCTGCCGGACTACGAGTTCGAGCCGAACCCGGAGGATCTGCTCGACGCGTTGCTGCCGAAGTACATCAACACGCGGATCTACGCGGCGTTGCTGGAGTCGGCGGCGAGCGAGTCGGCGGCCCGGCGGCGGGCGATGAAGAGCGCCACCGACAACGCCGAAGAGATGATCGACAAGTACACGCGTGAGATGAACTCGGCCCGCCAGGCCGGGATCACCCAGGAGATCAGTGAGATCGTCGGCGGCGCCAACGCGCTGGCCGCGTCGGGAAGTGAAGTGTGATGACTGTTTCCACTGCTGGAGGACCAGCCGAGACCACGACCGCCACCGGTCGCGTGGTCCGGGTCATCGGCCCGGTCGTCGACGCCGAGTTCCCGCGCGACGCCATGCCGGACCTGTTCAACGCGCTGCACGTGGACGTGACCCTCTCCGGGGGTGAGAAGACGCTGACCCTGGAGGTGGCCCAGCACCTGGGTGACAACCTGGTCCGCGCGATCTCGATGCAGCCCACCGACGGCCTGGTGCGCGGCGCCGAGGTGCGTGACTCCGGGTTCCCGATCCGGGTGCCGGTCGGCGACGCGGTCAAGGGCCACGTCTTCAACGCGATCGGCGAGTGCCTCAACCTCACCGAGGGCGAGACCATCTCCGCCGACGACCACTGGGGCATCCACCGCAAGGCTCCGGCCTTCGCGGACCTGGAGCCGAAGACCGAGATGCTGGAGACCGGCATCAAGGTCATCGACCTGCTCGCCCCGTACGTCAAGGGCGGCAAGATCGGCCTGTTCGGCGGTGCCGGCGTGGGCAAGACGGTGCTCATCCAGGAGATGATCACCCGTGTCGCCCGGAACTTCGGTGGTACCTCCGTCTTCGCCGGTGTGGGGGAGCGGACCCGTGAGGGCAACGACCTCATCCACGAGATGACCGAGTCCGGCGTCATCGACAAGACCGCTCTGGTCTTCGGTCAGATGGACGAGCCGCCGGGCACCCGGCTGCGCGTCGCGCTCTCCGCGCTGACCATGGCGGAGTACTTCCGTGACGTGCAGAAGCAGGAGGTGCTGCTCTTCATCGACAACATCTTCCGCTTCACCCAGGCCGGTTCCGAGGTCTCCACCCTGCTGGGCCGGATGCCCAGCGCGGTGGGTTACCAGCCGACCCTGGCCGACGAGATGGGCGAGCTCCAGGAGCGGATCACGTCCGTCAAGGGCCAGGCCATCACCTCGATGCAGGCGATCTACGTGCCGGCGGACGACTACACCGACCCCGCTCCGGCCACCACCTTCGCCCACCTGGACGCCACCACCAACCTGGAGCGGTCCATCTCCGACAAGGGCATCTACCCGGCGGTGGACCCGCTGGCGTCCTCGTCGCGGATCCTCGCCCCCGAGTTCGTCGGCCAGGAGCACTTCCAGGTGGCCAGTGAGGTCAAGCGGATCCTCCAGCGCTACAAGGACCTGCAGGACATCATCGCCATCCTCGGTATCGAGGAGCTCTCCGAGGAAGACAAGATCACGGTCCAGCGGGCCCGTCGGATCGAGCGCTTCCTGTCGCAGAACACCTATGCGGCGGAGCAGTTCACCGGTGTGCCGGGCTCGACGGTCCCGATCAAGGAGACCATCGAGGCGTTCCGGAAGATCAGCGAGGGCGAGTACGACCACTTCCCCGAGCAGGCGTTCTTCATGTGCGGTGGGCTCGACGACCTGGAGAAGAAGGCCGCCGAGCTGATGAAGGGCTGACCCTTCGGTTCGAACGAAGAAAAGGCCGTCCCGGTTCACGCCGGGACGGTCTTTCGTTCATCTAGGGGACGTACCATGCTCGCTGCCCGGTTTCCCGTGCTCGGCGATCACGCCGCGCCCGAGATACCGTCTAGTCCAGCTCAAGCGCGGATGAGCGGCGAACGACTTAAACCTTTCGGCTACGCGCACCCGTACCCTCCCGGGGGCGCGACGAACGGAGAAGCTTGTGGGTAAGGCCGGCAGCGGCGGCACGCGCGGCACGCGTGGTGGCAAGAAGAGGTCGATCTGGCAGGGCGTACCGCTGTGGGCGAAGCTCTGCACCATCTTCGGGGTGGTGCTGATGATGGTCAGCGGCACGTCGCTGGTGGGTGCCGAGGCGCTGATGGCCCGCTACGAGGGGGCGATCGGCAAGGCCGACCTCTTCGGTGACCAGGCGGCGGGCGAGGCCAAGAGCGATATCGAGGGCCCGCTCAACATCCTGCTGGTCGGCATCGACCCGGTCCGGGACGACCGTCCGCCGCTGAGCGACGCCATCATGATCCTGCACGTGCCGAAGGAGATGGACCGGGCGTACCTCTTCTCCCTGCCGCGGGACCTGTACGTCGAGATCCCCGCGTTCCCCAAGGCGAACTTCAACGGCAGCACCACCAAGCTGAACGCGGCGATGTCCTTCGGCAGCCGGGTGCCCGACGGAAAACCGGATCCGGCACGCGGCTTCGAGCTGCTCGCCCTCACCGCGCAGGAGGTCACCGGCATCGAGCGCTTCGACGCCGGCGCGATCATCAACTTCTCCGGCTTCCAGAAGATCGTCGACGCGATGGGCGGCGTCACGATGAACATCGAGCGGGAGGTCCGTTCCCGGCACCGCCAGCCGGACGGCAAGCACCGCGAGGGTCGGCCCGGCGGTGGGGGCTACATCGGGCCGCAGGCGGTCTATCCGAAGGGCAAGCAGCACCTGCAGGGATGGCAGGCGTTGGACTACGTCCGCCAGCGCTACCCGGAGAACGGTGTGCCGGACGGCGACTACGGCCGGCAGCGGCACCAGCAGCAGTTCGTCAAGGCGATGGCGGGTCAGGCGCTCAGCGCCGACGTGGTGACCAACCCGGTGAAGCTGGACCGGGTGCTGCGGGCGGCAGGCGAGTCGCTGATCTTCAGCGGCCGGGGGCACAGTGTGATCGACTTCGGTCTCGCGCTCAAGGACATCCGACCCGGCAACATCCAGATGATCAAGCTGCCGGGTGGCGGGGTCATGCAGAACGGCAAGTACCTCGGTGAACGGTTCGAGCCCGAGGTGGACGACTTCTTCGTCGCCCTGGAACGGGAACTCCTGGACCCGTTCCTCCTCGAACATCCCAAGTTCGTCAACAAGAGCTGATCGGGGCGTGGCTCCCGGCACCCGCATGAAGCACAGGTCAGGGCCGCGACTAGACTTTCCCCAATCCGCCGCCTCAGCAAGGAGACAGCGTGGCACAGCACCTTAAGGTCCAGCTCGTGGCCGTCGAGGAGAAGGTCTGGTCGGGCGAGGCCGAGATGGTCATGGCCCGCACCACCGAGGGTGAGCTGGGTGTGCTGCCGGGGCACGCGCCCCTGCTCGGCCAGCTCGCCGACTCCGGCCAGGTGCGCATCAAGCTGCCCGGCGGCGAGCAGGTCGCTTACGAGGTGGCCGGTGGCTTCCTCTCGGTGAACGAGCGGGGCGTGACCGTACTCGCCGAGACCGCGACCCCGGCCTCCGCCTCCCAGGGCAACTGAGCCGACCCGCCGATGGAGATCGTCGAAGGGATCGGAATCGGCGTCGCCGTGATCCTCGGCGCGATCCTGGTCCTCTTCGTCCGGCGGGCGCTGGTGACCCGCAGCGGCGGGATCATCCGACTCAGCGTCCGGACCTCCACCATGCTCGACGGCCGAGGCTGGGCACCCGGCTTCGGCCGCTTCGCCGGTGACGAGCTCCGCTGGTACCGGCTGGTGAGTTTCGCCGTACGCCCCAAGCGGGTGCTGTCCCGCGAGGGCCTGACCGTGGAACGACGACGGCTGCCCGAGGGGCAGGAACGAATGTCCATGCCGTCGGACTGGATCATTCTCCGGTGTAACTGCGGACATGCTCCGGTCGAGATCGCCATGGCGCGATCCACCGTCACCGGATTCCTCTCCTGGCTCGAAGCCGCCCCCCCGGGGGCGGCTTCGCCGCGTCTGGCGTCTTCTCAGGATTGGCCTGCTGCCTGAATCTGGGGGTTCCGGGGGCTGGGGTGGGGTTTCCGGGGGAGCTCACCCGCTCCGGGCGGTCAGGCTTGATCCCTGCGCGGGTGAGCTCCCCCGGAAACCTGACGTTCAGCAGGCCGGAGCGTGGGTTTCGGCTTCGGTGTGCTGCCCAGCGGTGGGTTCTCGGCCAGATGCCCGTGGCTCTCGTGGCCGCTATGCGCGGTCTGGGGGGCTTGCGACTAGTTCTACCTCGTAGCCCTGGCCGTCGGTCAGGTAGGCGGCGTACGTGTCGGGGCCGCTGGCGTGCGGGTGGCGGTCGGGGAACAGCAGCGTCCAGCCGTACTCGGGGGCCGTGGCGACCAGGCGGTCGACGGCGGCCGGTGAGCCGGCGTGGAAGGCCAGGTGGTTCAGGCCGGGCGCGAGACGGTCGTGCCGCCGCCCGGAGAGCGCGGGGGACTCCTCCAGCACCAGGTACGTCGGGCCGAGCCGCCAGGACCGACCGGCCGGCCACTCCTGGAAAGGGGTCCAACCCAACTGGCCGAGGAGCCAGCCCCAACTGCGCATCGAGACGCCCAGGTCGGGTACCCAGACCTCCACGTGGTGCAGTGCTCCGAGCGTCAACGACCTCCGCCCGGAACCCATAGCACGTCTCCGTCCGGATTTGCCGTTCTTGCCAGAATAAAGAGTAGATCCGACAACCGGTTGAGATACTTTGCCGGGAGGTGGCTGGTCCGGTCGGGGTCGTGTGCGACGAGGGCCCATGCCGACCGCTCGGCGCGCCGGGCGACGGTCCGCGCCGCGTGCAGCAGCGCCGCACCCGCGGTGCCGCCGGGGAGGATGAAGGAGTCGAGCTTGCTCAGGCGCGCGTTGTACTCGTCGCACCAGCCTTCGAGGCGCTCGACGTACTCCTCGGTCACCCGCAGCGGCGGGTACTTCGGATCCGGCTCGACCGGGGTGGAGAGGTCCGCCCCCACGTCGAACATGTCGTTCTGGATCGGCCCCAGCACCGCTCGCAACCCGTCGTCGAGCCCGCCCAGGGCGAGCGCCATGCCGATGGTGGCGTTGCACTCGTCCACGTCGGCGTACGCGGCGATCCGTGGATCGTTCTTCGGCACCTGCTCGTTGTTGCTCAGCCTGGTCATGCCGGCGTCGCCGGCCTTGGTGTAGATGCGCGTGAGGTGGACGGCCATGACGCACAGCCTACGGATACCGGACCTGACGATCCCGACCCGGCCGACGGCCGGTACGGGCTGGTCCAGCGGGGTCGGCCCGGGTGACGCGGGTGACGCGGCGGTCGCCGACGTCGACGTCATCCGGGTACGCGGCGGCGCCCGGCTCGCCGGCACCGTGCACGTGGTCGGCGCGAAGAACTCCGCATTGAAGCTGATGGCCGCGGCGCTGCTGGCGCCGGGCCGGACGGTGATCACCAACGTGCCCCGGATCACCGACATCGCCATCATGGGCGAGGTGCTGCGCCGACTCGGCTGCGGCGTCCGCTTCGACGCCGACGAGCCGGTGGATCCGATGGTCGCCGTCGGCGGGGTGCCCCGGTCCCGCTCGGTCACCATCGACGTGCCGGAACAGCCCGGCGTCGAGGCCGACTACGACCTGGTCCGTCGGCTGCGGGCCTCGATCTGCGTACTCGGGCCGCTGCTGGCCCGGCGCGGCTACGTCCGGGTGGCCCACCCGGGCGGCGACGCGATCGGCTCGCGCGGTCTGGACATGCACATCTCCGGGCTGACCCGGATGGGTGCCGACATCTCCGGCGAACACGGTTTCGTGATCGCCTCCGCGCCGGACGGTCTGCGGGGCGCGGAGATCACGCTGGACTTCCCGAGCGTCGGGGCGACCGAGAACCTGGTCATGGCGGCGGTGCTGGCCGAGGGCACCACCGTCATCGAGAACGCCGCCCGCGAGCCGGAGATCGTGGACATCTGCACCATGCTCCAGCGGATGGGCGCGCTGATCGAGGGGGAGGGGACCTCCACGATCACCATCGTCGGCGTACCCCGGTTGCAGCCGGTCCGGCACGCCACGGTGGGCGACCGGATCGTCGCTGGGACCTGGGCCTTCGGTGCGGCGATGACCCGTGGCGACGTGACCGTGACCGGTCTCGACCCGGCCTTCCTGGAGGTCGCGCTGGACAAGGTGGTCGCTGCCGGCGGCCTGGTGGAGACGCGGCCGGACGCCTTCCGGGTACGCATGGACGACCGTCCCCGGGCGGTGGACGTGGTGACGCTGCCCTACCCGGGCTTCGCCACCGACCTGCTGCCGATGGCGATCGGGCTCGCCGCGCTCGGCGACGGCGCGTCCCTGATCACCGAGAACATCTTCGACGGCCGGTTCATGTTCGCCAACGAGATGATGCGGCTGGGCGCGGACATCAAGACCGACGGGCACCACGCCGTGGTGCGCGGACGCGAGCAGCTCTCCGGCGCACCGGTACGCGCCACCGACATCCGGGCCGGCGCCGGACTGATCATCGCCGGGCTCTGCGCCGACGGGGTGACCGAGGTGTCGCACGTGCACCACGTAGACCGGGGATACCCCGACTTCGTGGCCGACCTGCGGGCGCTCGGCATCGAGGTGGAGCGCGCCACCGCGCCGGAGGAACCCGAACTGACCATCTGAGCAGCGGCTCTCCCTCCTTAGCCGTCGTTCAGGCTCGCCGACTAGGGTGCAGGCAGACACTCGAAATCGCAGCGAGGGAGTATCAGATGGCGGGTCGACTCGCGGTCGTGGGCGCCGGGCTGATGGGCTCGGGCATCGCACAGGTGGCGGCACAGGCAGGCTGGCAGGTGGTGCTGCGGGACCTGGACGACGCGGCCACCCGGCGCGGTCTGGACGGCATCCGTACGTCGCTGGGCAAGTTCGCGGAGAAGGGCAAGATCTCCACCGACGACGCCGAGGCGGCGCTGGGGCGGATCACGGCCACCACCGACCTGGAGGCGACGGCCGACGCGGACATCGTGGTCGAGGCCGTCTTCGAGCGGCTGGAGATCAAGCACGAGGTGTTCCGCGCGCTGGACAAGATCTGCAAGTCCGACGCGGTGCTGGCCACCAACACCTCGGCCATCCCGGTCACCCAGATCGCGGCGGTCACCGAGCGGCCCGAGGCGGTCGTCGGCACCCACTTCTTCTCGCCGGTGCCGATGATGAAGCTCTGCGAGCTGATCCGGGGCTACAAGACCACCGACGCCACGCTCGACACGGCGAAGTCGTTCGCCGAGGAGATCGGCAAGACCGTGGTCGTGGTCAACCGGGACATCGCCGGCTTCGTCACCACCCGGCTGATCACCGCCCTGGCGATGGAGGCGGTCCGGCTGGTCGAGACCGGCGTGATCTCCGCCGAGGACCTGGACACCGCCTGCAAGCTCGGTTTCGGGCACGCCATGGGTCCGCTCGCCACCGTCGACCTGACCGGCGTCGACGTGCTGCTCAACGCCACCCGCAACATCTACACCGACACCGGTGACGAGAAGTTCTTCCCGCCGGAGCTGCTCCAGCGCATGGCCACCGCCGGCGACCTGGGTCGCAAGACCGGGCAGGGCTTCTACTCGTACTGACCGGTTGAAAGGAGGGGTCCCCTGCTAACGCCTCGTGCATAGCAGGGGACCCCTTTTAACGGCGTCGCCCGTCGAGTGGTGTCCGGCTGTTAGCAGGGGACCCCTGCTCTACCGCAGGCGTTAACAAGGTGCCCTTCCTTGCACCTCAGCCGTCGCGGCGGGTGGTCCAGCGGAAGGTGGTCAGGCAGAGCACCAGGCCGATCACGCACCAGGCACCCAGCACCAGCGCGACCCGGGTCAGCTCGAACGAGCCGCCCGGCTCGTTGGCGCCGAAGCTCTCCGGCAGGAAGACCGCCCGCAGCCCCTGGCACATCCACTTGAGCGGGAAGATGGCCGCCACCTGCTGCATCCAGCTCGGCAGGTTGGTGAAGACGAAGAACACCCCGGAGATGAACTGGAGCACCAGGGCGACCGGGGTGACCACGGCCGAGCCGCTGCGCGCCGTACGGGCCAGGGACGAGATCGCGATGCCGCAGAGGGTGCAGGCGGTGATGCCGAGCGCACTGACCCAGCCGAAGGTGACCCAGGCCGTCGCGGTGCTCGGCAGGTTCAGGTCGAACAGCAGCACCGAGACCGTGAGCAGCAGGGCGGTCATCACCGCGCCGGTGACCAGCACCATGATCACCTTGCCGGCGAACCAGACCCACTTCGGCATCGGCGTGCCCCGGTAGCGCTTGAGCACGCCCCGGTCCCGCTCGATCGGGATCCAGATGCCGAGGTTCTGGAAGCTGACCGTCATCAGGCCGGTGGCGATCATGCCGGTGATGAAGTACTGCGTGTAGCTGACGCCCTCGCCGAGGTCGCCGTCGAAGATCGACGCGAAGATCAGCACCATGATGATCGGGAAGCCCAGCGTGAAGACGACGGACTCCCGGCTGCGCAGGAACTGCCGGATCTCCATGCGGCCCTGGCGCAGGGCGAGCGTGGAGGGACCGAGGCGGCGGGCGGCGGGGGCGGCGACCGGGGCGTCCGGTCGGGTGGTGGTGGTCATCAGTGTCCGATCATCCGCAGGTAGATGTCCTCCAGCGTGGGCCGGGTGACGGTCAGGCCGGGCACCTCGCCACCGAACCGCGCGGCCAGCTCGGTCACCAGCGCCGTCGGCGTCGCGCTCTGCGCGCTCTCCGACGTGCCCTCGGGCGTACGCCAGGAGACCGTGGCCAGCGCCTCCTGCCGGTTGCCCAGCTCGGCGGGGACGGCGACCTCGACCAGCCGGCCACCGGCGATGACGCCCACCCGGTCGGCGAGCGCCTCGGCCTCGTCCAGGTAGTGCGTGGTGAGCACGATGGTGGTGCCGGCCGCGGAGAGGTCCCGGATCAGCTCCCAGAACTCGCGGCGGGCCTCCGGGTCGAAACCGGTGGTCGGTTCGTCGAGGAAGAGCAGTTCGGGGCGGCCGATGATGCCCAGCGCCACGTCCAGGCGGCGCTTCTGCCCGCCGGAGAGGGTGTGCGTACGGGCGGTGGCCTTGGCGGTGAGTCCGACTCGGGCGATCACCTTGTCCGGGTCGTCGCCGTCGGGATAGAAGCCGGCGAAGTGGTGCACCACCTCGGCCACGGTCAGCTCGTCGAACTCGCCGGTGCCCTGGAGCACGATGCCGACCCGACCACGCCAGTCGCGCACCGAGCGGCCTGAACGGCCCGGTGTGCGGGAACCGCCCGACCGGGCGCCGTGGGCGAAGGAGGGGTCGGTGTCCAGTACGCGGACCTCACCGGCGTCGCGCTGCCGGTAGCCCTCCAGGATCTCCACCGTGGTGGTCTTGCCCGCGCCGTTCGGGCCCAGGAGGGCGAACACCTCGCCCCGGTGGACGTCGAGGTCCAGATCGGCCACGGCGACGTTGTCGCCGTACGCCTTGCGCAGGCCCCGGACGTGGATCGCGACGTCGTCACTCATGCCGTCAAGTGTGCGGCCCGCCCGGGTCCCTCGTCCGCACCGGGGGTGGTGGTTCCTCCCCGTCACGGGCCTGTCGGACCCGGGCGTCACCGTCGTCGTGCTGTGCGGTTCTGCACAATCCCGGGTCCGTCCGCCCGGCGGACGCCGCCCGGGCGGTGGATCAGCGGTGGCTGTACGTCATGCAGTCGGCCATGTCGGCGTCCGGGCCGACCCTGATCGACGGGGCCTGGCACTCCAGTTGTTCGTTGTGGCGACAGTCGGCCCGCTGGCACGCGCCCACCTGGGCCACCTGGCCGTCGATTCCGGCGCGTACGGCCGGCATCTCGATGAAGGTGTGGCAGTGCGCGTGGTCCATGCTGCCGATCGTGATGGCGAAGGCGTTGCAGTCGCCGGTGTGGTTGTACGCACAGGCGGACACCACACACTCCTGGACCCGGGGCATCTCCATCGCTGCGGTCATGACCCAACCTCCTCCGTTGAATTTGCCCTAATTTTAGGCTTTCGGAGGTTTCGTCAGGACCGGTTCACCGGTAGTCAGGGGCAGATGCGCCACTCGCCGTCCTCGCGGAGCAGGCTGATCGACTCGTTCGTCTCGCCGTTGGCCGTCTCCAGGCGTACCGAGGCGGTGCCGGTGGTCCGGCCGTTGTTCGTGGAGACCCGCATCCCGGTGATGTCGTACTCCACCAGTTTCGGCATCGCCTGCCGTTGCAGGGCGAACTCGTCCGCCGTGACCTGGTCGCGTTGCCGCTGGCAGAGAAGGTCGTAGGCGCGCTGGTGTTCGCCGTCCCGGAGGGCGTCCAGGTACTCGCCGGTGGTGCTGCGGGCCGGGCCGACCGCGTCCTGCACGGTCTGGTAGAGGAACCAGCCGCCGGCCGCGCCACCCAGGCAGCAGAGGGCGACGACCACCCCCACCACGACGAGCACGATCCGCAGCGGGCGGTTGTTGCGGGGCGGGACCGGAGTCGGGTGGTACGTCATGCAGGGCAGCGTAGATCCACTACGCAACCGGTCGACCCTGCGTACCTGAGGATCAGACCCGGAAGCCGGCGTCCCGGGCGGCCTGGCGCTCGCGGCGTCGGTCTGCGCGTCGGCGCAGGAACCACGGCAGATAGAACGCGAACGCGACCAGGAACACCAGCACCAGCACCGGCAGCACGATCGCCACCAGGGACATCACCACGCTGGTCGCGTCCTCGGCGGTGCTCGCCACCGGGGCGCCGAAACCGGCCGTGGTCGCGTTGATGACCGGCCGCGCGGCGGATTTGAGCAGGTGTACGCCGAGCGCGATCAACACACCGACGATGACCGGCAACCACTGGCCGCCGTCGGCGAAGAAGCTGTCCGGGTCGCTGACCGTCACCGTCTCCGAGGCGGAGCCGGCACCGAAGGCCAGCCCACCGGCGGTCGGGCGGACCACCGTCTGCACCACGTCGTTGACGTGGTCCACCACCGGGACCTTGTCCGCGACGACCTCGACGACGAGCAGCACCGCGAGGATGCCCAGCACCCAGTCGTTGCCGAGCCACTGCCAGCCGCCGGGCAGGTCGATGACGCTGGTGAAACGGGCCAGCGTGCCCATCAGCAGCAGCGGGATGTAGGCGTTGAGCCCCGCCGAGGCGGCGAGGCCGGTACCGGTCAGTACTTCGAGCACCATCTCAGCATGGCACCGGCGCGCCAGTGCCGCTCGGCGGCGATGCCCGGGGTCTCCGCTACCCTCGTCGGGTGCGGTTGGTGATTGCGAAATGCTCGGTGGACTATGTCGGACGCCTCTCGGCCCACCTGCCGCCGGCCACCCGGCTGCTGATGGTGAAGGCGGACGGCTCGGTGTCCATCCACGCCGACGACCGGGCCTACAAGCCGTTGAACTGGATGAGCCCGCCCTGTCGGCTGGAGGAGGCGCCCGGGGTGTGGCGGGTGGTCAACAAGGCCGGCGAGGAGCTGCGGATTACCCTGGAGGAGGTCTTCCAGGACACCTCGTACGAACTCGGTGTCGACCCGGGCCTGCGCAAGGACGGGGTGGAGGCGCACCTGCAGGAGTTGCTGGCCGCCAACCCGGAGACGCTGGGCGAGGGGTACACGCTGGTTCGCCGCGAGTACATGACCGCCATCGGGCCGGTCGACCTGCTCTGCCGCGACGCCGAGCAGGGCGCGGTCGCGGTCGAGGTGAAGCGCCGGGGCGAGATCGACGGCGTCGAGCAGCTCACCCGCTACCTCGAACTGCTCAACCGTGATCCGCTGCTCGCCCCGGTGGCCGGCGTCTTCGCCGCGCAGGAGATCAAGCCGCAGGCCCGGGTGCTCGCCCGGGATCGCGGCATCCGGTGCGTGGTCGTCGACTACGACCGGCTGCGCGGCATCGAGCGCGACGAACTGACCCTCTTCTGACGGTCGCCCGGAACTCCCGGGGCCGCCGTCGGTCCTAGGCCGTCCGCGCGGTCAGGTGGTGCGTTGGCGGGGGATCGTGGTCCGGACCGCGATCAGCGACTTGGGCAGGCCGCCGACCCGTTCCACCAGGATGCGGGACTGCGGGAAGTAGTGCCGCATCTGGGACCGGTCCAGCAACTCGGTCCAGAGCACCTGGTGGATGGCCGCGTCGTGGGTGTGGGTGGCCTTGTGCCCGAGCGGCCACCGACGGGCGACCGCGGTGCGCAGACGTACCGGCAGGAACTGCATGCCCGGCGCGATCCAGTGCGGCTCGATCGGGAAGTAGCGGTACGGCGTCTGCACCCAGTGCCGCTCGGCCAGCGTGTGCACCGCCTCGGCGAACCGCAGCCGGCGCTCGTGTCCACCCACGTGTTCCAGCACCGAGTTGGAGAAGACCAGGTCGTAGCGGCGCCCGGTGATGTGGGCCGGCAGGTCGCAGGCGTCGGCCTGGTCGACCTCGGCCCACTCGGGCACGTCGGCGGCGGGTCGCTCCAGATTGACCACGTGTACGCGGGCCGGCCGGACGGCCGCACGGGTCCAGGTGCCGAGGCGTCCACCAAGGTCGATCACGTGCATCTCGGACAGTCGGGGAAACGTCCGGACCAGCCATTCGGCGCGGCGCTGGCGTTGCCGCGCGGCCCATGAGCCGTCCTTGTCCACGAGATGGAATCGCAATCGATGGGGGCGCATCTAACGGAATGTACCGTCGCGGCTACCGAGGCTAAACCTCTGTCCCGTATCGAAGCTGACGATGATCGGCTTTCCGACAGTGGCGGGTTCCGGACCTTGCGCTCACCTGCCGTAGAGCATCTTGACCGCTTTGACGAGACGGGCCACGTCAGCGGGGGTGCGATCGAACGTGGTCGAGGGGAGCAGGGTCCGGCCCCGGCGACGGGTCACCGCCTTGGCCCGCCCGAACTCGCGTAGCCCGTCCTCACCGTGGATGCGGCCGAACCCCGACTCGCCGACCCCGCCGAACGGCAGGGTGGACATGCCGGCGAAGGTGAGCGCCGAGTTGATCGACGCCATGCCGGAGCGCAGTCGGCGAGCGATCGCCACCGCCCGACGCTTCCCGAAGACCGAACCGCCCAGACCATAGGGCAGGGCGTTGGCCCGGGCGAGCGCCTCGTCCGCGTCCCGTACCCGGTTCACGGTCAGCGTCGGGCCGAAGGTCTCCTCGCGTACGGCGGCGGAGTCCTCCGGCACGTCCACCAGCACGGTCGGGTGCGCGTACGGTGGCCGTACCGCGTCCCGGCCGCCCAGGGCGGCACGCCCGCCCCGGGCCAGCGCGTCGTCGATGTGCCGTCGGATGACGTCGAGTTGGCTGGGCATGGTGATCGGGCCGACGTCCGCGTCGTCCGGGCCCACGGTGAGGCGGCCCGCACGCTCGACCACCTTGTCGACGAACGCGTCGAAGACCGGCTCCACCGCGTAGACCCGCTCGATACCGATGCAGGTCTGCCCGGCGTTGGTCATCGCACCCCAGACGGCGGCCTCGGCGGCGGCGTCCAGGTCGGCGTCGGTGTCCACGATCATCGCGTCCTTGCCGCCGGCCTCCAGCAGCACCGGGGTCAGCGACTCGGCGCAGGCGGCCATCACCTTCTTGGCGGTCGCCGTGGAGCCGGTGAAGGCGAGCTTGTCGACCCCGGACCGGCACAGTGCCGCGCCCACGTCGGCGAGGCCGTGCACCGTGCTGAACACCGGCTGCTCGGGCACCACCTCGGCGAACGTGTCGACCAACCACTGGCCGACCACCGGGGTGTACTCGCTCGGCTTGAGGACCACCGCGTTGCCGGCGGCCAGCGCGTACGCGGCGGAGCCGATGGGGGTGAAGACCGGGTAGTTCCACGGCCCGATCACCCCGACCACCCCGTACGGCTGGTACTCCAGGTGGGCCGAGAACTCGGCCAGGATGAGCCGGGAGCGGACCCGACGGGCGCCGAGCACCCGGCGGGCGTTGTTCGCGGCCCAGTCGACGTGCTCGACGGCGGACACGACCTCGACCAGCGCGTCGGCGACCGGCTTGCCGCCCTCGGCGTGGACCAGCTCCGCGAGCGTCTCCATCCGCTGCGCGAGCAGCCGCCGCCAGCGCAGCAGCCGCTCCCGCCGCCCGTCGAAGCCGAGCCCGGCCCACCACAATCCGGCGGCGCGGGCACTCGCGACGGTGCGCTCGACGTCCACGACGGTGGCGACCGGTACGCGGCCCGCCTCGTCACCGGTGGCCGGATTGGTCGAGATCAGGTGGTGGCCCTCGATCATCGGGGTGCCGGGGCGGTGGACAGCCGTCATGGCGGAAGTCTAGACCCGAATATTACTCACAGGTAGGGGAGTGGTGCGGGGCTCAACAGGCTGGGCGGCGGATGGTTGAATCGGACTGAGCAGCAGTTTTCGCCGGGAGGTCGGCGCCCTGTCCACCGAAAGGGCCGAACGGAAGGTGTCCGGCCGGTTACTCGGTGATGACTGGCTGGGTGGTGGAGGTGGCCGCCCGGTGGTGGCAGGCTGACGCGGGGGTGGCCGCGCGGGGTGGAGGTCCGACTGTCCATGGAGGAATATCCGCAACTGATGCCGCTGCTGACAGTGGCCGCCGGACCCATGCGTGGGCTCGGGTTCCGGCTGCGTCGCCAGCCGCAGGTGATCGGCCGCGACCCGGCGGTCGACATCGTCGTGCACGACCCGCACCTGAGTCGTCGGCACGCCGAGATCTGGCTGGCCGGCGAGGGAGTGTCCCTGGTGGACCTCGGCTCGACCAACGGCACCTGGGTGAACGAACGTCGGATCACCGAACTGACCCGACTGAGTGACGGCGACGTGATCCGGATCGGACGTACCGACCTGCGGTTCTTCGACCCGGGCGTGGCCCGCACCGACCCGGTGGGATTCAGCTTCGGGGTGCCGCGCCAGGAGCGGCGACCGACCCTGCCGCTGCCGGCCGCGCCCGCCACGCGCGCCATCACCGGCGGCTCCTGACCCGTGCGCCCGGCCGCTGACCTGAGCCCGAACGCCGACCTGTGCCCGGCGCGGTGACAAACCCCACCGCGTCTGGACAGGCCCACGCCACGTGGCAGACTCGCGCGCATGACCTGAGCGACCGTTAAAGTCCGGTCGCCGGTAACGCGGACAAGGGGAGGCCGGGCGTGGCGCGCGAGTTCACCAGCGTGGGTGTGGTGGGTCTGGGCACCATGGGTGCCGGCATCGTCGAAGTCTTCGCCCGCAGCGGCGTCGACGTGGTGGCCGTCGAGATCACTGACGACGCCCTGGAGCGGGGCCGGACCACGCTGACCGGCTCGACCGACCGGGCCGTGGCCAAGGGCCGGCTCGCCGCCGCCGACCGGGACGCCCTGCTCGGCCGGGTCGCCTTCGCCGTCGGGCTGGACGCCCTGCACGCGGTCGACCTGGTGATCGAGGCGGTGCCCGAGCGCCTCGACCTCAAGCGACGGCTCTTCGCCGACCTGGACCGGATCTGCAAGCCCGAGGCCGTCCTCGCCACCAACACCTCCTCGTTGAGCGTCACCGAGATCGCGGTCGCCACCGGCCGGCCCGAGCAGGTGATCGGCATCCACTTCTTCAACCCGGCGCCGGTGATGAAGCTGGTCGAGGTCGTGCGTACGGTCGTCACCGCCGACGACGTGGTGGCCGACGTGGAGGCGCTCTGCGCGCGACTCGGCAAGGTCGACGTCACCATCGGCGACCGCGCCGGGTTCGTCGCCAACGCGCTGCTCTTCGGCTACCTCAACCACGCCGTCACGATGGTCGAGGCCCGCTACGCGACCCGCGAGGACATCGACGTCGCGATGAAGCTCGGTGCCGGACTGCCGATGGGCCCGCTGGCCCTGATGGACCTGATCGGGCTGGACACGTCATACGAGGTCCTGGACACCATGTACCGCCGGGGCGGCCGGGACCGCCGCCACTCCCCGGCGCCGCTGCTGCGGCAGATGGTGACCGCCGGACTGCTCGGGCGGAAGTCCGGCCGGGGCTTCTACACCTACGAGCGGCCCGGCTCGTCGAAGGTCGTATCCGACGCGCAGACGCCGGCACCGGCGGGGGAGCCACTCACCGACCCGGTCCGCACCGTCGGCGTGGTCGGCTCGGGCGCGTCAGCGCACCGACTCGTCGCGGTCTTCGCCGCCGCCGGATACCAGGTCGTCGCGGTCGGCCGCGAATCCGATGACCTCGCGACGGCCGGCGCAGCGGTGCGGACCGCGCTGGACGAGAACGTGGCCCCCGACCGGCTCGGCGAGGCCGACCGCGACGCCGCCCTCGACCGGATCACCTGGTCGACGGCGTCGACCGAGCTGGCCGACGTCGACCTGGTGGTCGAGGCGGTAGCCGACGACCTCGACGTCAAGAAGGCACTCCTGGCCGAGTTGGCCGCAGTGTGCAAGCCGGGCACCGTGCTGGCCACCACCACCTCCGTGCTGCCGGTGATCGACCTGGCGATGGCGACCGGGCGTCCGGACGACGTGGTGGGCCTGCACTTCGTCCACCCCGGTGCGGCGACCCCAGTGGTGGAGATCGTCCGGACGATCCGAAGCTCGGTGACGGCCGTCGACACGGCGCGGGCAGTCTGCGCCACGCTGGGCAGGACCGGGGTGGTCTGCGACGACCGGGCCGGTTTCATCGTCGACGCGCTGTTGTTCCCGTACCTCAACGACGCGGTGCGGATGCTGGAGGCCGGGTACGCCGGCACCGACGACGTCGACCATGCGATGAAGCTCGGCTGCGGCTACCCGACCGGACCGTTCGCACTGCTCGACGCGATCGGCCTGGACGTCGCGCTGGCGGTCCAGCGGCGGTTGTACGGGGAACTGCGCGATCCCGGCTTCGCCCCGGCCCCGTTGCTGGAGCAACTGGTCACCGCCGGTCACCTCGGCGACCGCACCGGACGCGGCTTCCGCTGACCTTGTGGTGGACCGAGGATAGCCTGCGACCGTAGCGACCGCTTTCTGCTGCTCACGCTGGTCACCTGCCGAGTCGAGTCGGCACGCGGATCGCGGCCAGAAGCGGGCATGCCAACCGCCTTGCTCAGGCCCAGGCTGTCGCCTCCACCGCAAGATCACGCTCGATCCGGGATCGAGTGGTCATCGTCGCGCTCGGATACCACTCGATCCCGGATCGAGCGTCAGCTTCCGATGACGACAACGCCGCCGGCCGACGTGTCGAGGCTCGCCGCAGACCCGCCGGTCCTATCGCCGGTCGCTCCTGTTAACGCCTGCGGTATAGGAAGGGTCCCCTCCTAACAAGCAGCCCCCGCCGGGCGACGAGAAGCACGGTGCCACCCGGCCTTACGCTGGGTGACGTGAGCCCTCGTCGCAACCGTCCCCGCCGTGACGATGACACGCGTCTGGACGCCGACCGTGCCCGGCACGGAGTCGCCTCGGTGCAGCAGTGGCGGGACGGCGATTGGCAGGTACGCGCGATCAGCGGCGGCGGGTCGACCAAGACGTACCGCTGTCCCGGTTGCGACCAGGAGATCCGGCCCGGCGTGGCGCATCTGGTCGCCTGGCCGGCCGACGACCGGGGCGACCTGACCGACCGGCGGCACTGGCACACCGGCTGCTGGCGCGCCCGGGACCGGCGGACACCGGGGATCCAGCGCGGCCGCAGCGCCCCCCGCCACGGCTGAACGCCGCCCCGCCCATCGCGAGGTCGGCCCGACGCCTGCCCACCGGGCGTCCGCCGCTACGGCTGAACGCTGGCCCGCCCGTCGCGGCCCCGCCCACTGCCGGCGCGTCCGTCGCTCAGACGCCGAGACACCGAGCGGCCGAGGTACCGAGACGCAAGGCACCGAGACGCCGAGAGGCCGGGGCACCGAGACGCGGGCCCTCCGGTACCCGCCTTCCGGCGATCTTTGTCACCTGGCCGCGCGGCCGGGACGGTGGGACGGGAGGATGGAGGGGTGAGTGCACCCATTCGCGCGTCGTCGATCCTGCCCGGCCGCCGGGAGGACATCGAGCTGCACACCGCGGACGGACTGCGGCTGGTCGGTGAGCTGGCCCGCCCGGTCGCCCGCGAGCCGGTGGCCACGCTGGTCTGCCTGCACCCGCTGCCCACCCACGGCGGGATGATGGACAGCCACGTGTTCCGCAAGGCCGCCTGGCGGCTGCCCGCGTTGGCCGACCTGGCCGTGCTGCGGTTCAACACCCGGGGCACCAGCAGCGTACGCGGCACCAGCGAGGGCAGCTTCGACTCGGCTGTCGGCGAGCGGTACGACGTGGCCGCCGCCATCGAGTACGCCGAGTTCCACGAGCTGCCGAACATCTGGCTGCTGGGCTGGTCGTTCGGCACCGACCTGGTGCTCAAGTACGGCGGTGACCCGGCCGTGTCCGGTGCGATCCTGCTCTCCCCGCCGTTGCGCTTCTCCGAGGCGGCCGACCTGGCCCACTGGGCGGAGTTCGGCCGACCGCTGACCGCCTTGGTGCCGGAGTTCGACGACTACCTCCGCCCCGAGGAGGCCCGCGAGCGGTTCGCCGCAGTGCCGCAGGCCGAGGTGGTCGGGGTACCGGGGGCGAAGCACCTCTGGGTCGGCGACGCCGAGACGGTGCTGGACGAGGTGGTCCGGCGGGTCAACCCGGCGGCGTCGGTGCCGCTGCCGACGACCTGGGACGGCCCGATGGAGACCGGCGACGCCAGTGCGTACGCCGACCGCACGGTGGCCGCCTTCGCCGACATCCCGGTCACCGGCCCGGAACAGCGTCGCGCCGACTGATCCCCGGTCCCACCTGTCGGCCGATGCGGCACTCGCGCAGCGATCCCGCCGGTGGCGACGACGCTAGCCCGCTGGTGGTCAGCGGCGGTCCTGGCGGGGGATCACCACCTCGCGTAGGACAATCTGGATCGCGGCGACCGTCGGAATGGCGATCAGCGCGCCGATCACGCCGAGCAGCGATACCCCGAGGAGCGCGGCGACCAGCGCCGCCACCTCGTTGACGTGCACCGACCGGCGCATGATCTTGGGGTAGAACAGGTAGTTCTCGATCTGCTGATAGATCACGAAGAACACCACGCAGGCGATGCCGACGGACGGTTCGGTGGCGAATCCGACCAGGCTGACGACCACCGCGCCGAGCGTCGCGCCGATCTGCGGGATGAGGTCCGTGATCGCCACGACCACGGCCAGCGCGAACGGGTAGGGCAGGCCCACCGCGAGCGCGAAGACGAAGGCGGCGACACCGGCCAGCACGGCGATGGAGAGCGCGCCGACCATGTATGCGCCGACCTTGGTCAGCATCTCGTCGCCGATGAGCTGCACCCGCTCCCGGCGCGAGCGCGGCACCAGGGCGTACGCGAGGTCGCGCATCCGGTCGAAGTAGACCAGGAAGTAGATGGTCAGCACCAGCACGGTGAGCACCCGGAAGATCGTGCCGAAGAGGAACTGGGCACCACCGAGCACACCGCCCAGCGCCCGCCCGACCACGTCCGCGCTGGCCAGCTCCTGCGCCCGCCGCATCAGGTCGAAGCGCTCCACCAGGTCGTTGACCGTCTCGTTGCGGCGCAACGACTCCAGGTAGCTCGGCAACTGGTCGATGAACTGGGTCAACTGGGTCAGGATCGGCGGCACCAGGGCCAGTACGCCCCCGCTCAGCAGCGCGACCACGACGAGCGCCACGATGGCCACGGCCAGGCCGCGCGGCACCCCCCACGACCGCAGGCGGACCACCGCCGGGTGCAGGCCCACCGCGAGGAACAACGCGATGACCACCAGCACGACCATCCCGGCCGCGTTGCGCAACCCCAGATAGACGGCGTACGCGAGCAGCACGCCGAGCGCACCGGTGAACCCGACCAGGAAGCTGTTGCGCCGCAGCGGTCGCCCCGGCGTACCGAACCGACCCGCCTCCACGCCGGCCGGACCGTCCATTGCCCCCGAGGCCGACGTTTCCCTGGCCATCTGGGCAGTCGACGGGCTTTCGTGGTCGGAGCTCACCGCCATCGCCCTGGGCCGCCCCGCCGCAGGCTGTTCCCCATCACGCTGGCCCGCTCGGGGCTGTTCCCTGTCGTCCTGGCTCGCGCTGTCGTCCTGGCTCGCGCTGTCGTGCTGGCCCACCCTTGGTTGCTCACGTTTGGGTTGCTCTCGTTCGGGCTGCTCCGGCCCGTCCTGCGCCATTCGGTCTCTCCCCGCTCTGGCCCGGGCTGATCGCTGCCTGAGCCGTGTCGGTCCCGCCCGGCATCGGTGGCCGTCGGGTCCTGCTCGGCAGGGTAATGCGGGGTCGGCGGACCGAGCCAGCAGATGCGTCGTATCGGGGGCTGCTGATCCGCCCGACCGCTCGTGGGCCGGGATGACTCGACCAGGTCGGTCCGGCTTTGCTGCTGGTCACCGCCCCGCGCGGTCGCTCACCCTCGCGGTTGCCTCCGGCTCAGTGCTGTTTGACCTGCCGGACGAACGAGCGCCAGGTCGACGGCGTGAACGCGAGCACCGGGCCCTGCCGGTCCTTGCTGTCGCGGACCGCGACCACGCCGGGCAGGTTGTCGGCCACCTCCACGCAATTGGTGTTGCCGCTGCGGCTGGCGGTGCGCCAGGTCGCGCCGTTCAGGTCCATGACTTCGCCACCCTGTCGAGGAGTTCGATCGACTGCTGGCGGGACAGCGCCTCGTTGCGCACCGTCTCCCAGCGCGCCAACAGCGTAGCCAGGTCCGCCTCGCTGTCGGTCGGCGTGGCGGTCAGTTGGTTCTCCATGATCGCCACCCAGCCGCCCTCCTCGCTGCGGGCCAGCGAGAACGGCCCGGAGAGCCCGATGTGCACCCCGACACCGAGCGGGATGACATTGATGCTCACGTTTGGTCGTGCGGCAGAGGCGATCAGGTGCTCGATCTGGTGCACCATGACCGGCCAGAAGCGTTCCTCCCGCCGGTGCAGCACTGCCTCGTCGACGACCGCGATGAGCTGCGGCGGCTCCGGCAGTGTGAGGATGCCCTGCCGGTCCAGCCGGGCGGCGACCCGCCGGTCCACCTCCTCGTCGCTGAGCAGGTCGTCGCAGCGGATCACCGCGCGGGCGTAACCCTCGGTCTGCAACACGGCCGGGATCAGCATGGGCTCGAACACTCGGAGTTGCCGGGCCATTCGCTCGGCGTCCAGCCACGGCAGGAACCACGAGGGCTGCCCCTCCCGCTCGGCGATCCGCAGCAGCGCCACCAGCAGCCCGCCGGAGCGCAGCACCTCGTCGGCGCGGGCGAGCAACGACCGGTCGTACGGCCGACTGCCGGTCTCGACGGCCGAGACCATCGACGGCGAGTAGTGCACCTGCTTGCCGAACTCCTCCTGACTGAGCCCGGCGGCCACCCGGAGCCGGCGAAGCTGTGCCCGGATCAGGTCCGCCGTCGTTCCCTCCACAGTGCCTCCACAGTCTTGGCCCGAGGATTACTCGGGATCGCCGGCCGGGGACGGGACTTCGCAGCGATGCGACGACCAGCCTCGATGCCTTCCGACAGTAGTGGCTCGCTCAGCAGACTGTCAGCCATGCCGGACTGGTTCGTTGCCGAGGGGGCGCGGGCTGGTCCAGGCCGGGGCCGCCCCCGCCTTCCCCCGCGTGGGCGGCCCCTCCCGTGTCCTGGCCACATCCGTCGTCGCATCAGCAGCAGATGTGTCCAGGCTTTCCCGAGGGAGGTCGATGTGCGCAGCAAGTGGTACCAGTGCCCGACGGTGATCCTGCCGGTCCTGCCGCAACGGCGGCGGGACACGCACCTGCCCGGCTGGACGGAGCAGCCGACCCAGCCGCTGCCGCGCCAACACACGGGCCGCCCTGGTCGGCTGACGCCGGGCCAGTGGTGGCGGACGACCGGCGGCCGACAGCGGCGTACGTCGGGTGGCCAGGCATGATCACCACGCGCCTGCCCATGCCGGGCAATGGCCCCCGTCCCGAACGTCCGCGACCCGTCGGCAGTCGGCCCCCGCACACCCCGTTACGACCGACCTGGTGCTGTCGCGCCGACGGGCAGCCCTGGCCCTGCGGGGAGGCGCGACTGTTGCTCCGGCTGGAGTACGACGGCAACAGCGCCGGCCTCACCATCTATCTGGCCGGCCTGATGTACGAGGCGATGCGGGACCTCTACCACCTCAACCCGCACGACGGCCCGGCCGCTCGGACGCTGTTCGACCGGTTCGTCGCCTGGGGAGCATCCCGTCGACCGGCCGCGCACCGCCGTCCCGACTCGCCCTGACCGTCGGCCGCCGCCTGATCGTCCGGTGCCCGCCTGGTCGTGGGCGTCGTCGGTTCGTCCCGTCCGCCTGATCGTCGGGCGCCGTTGTCTCAGTCTGAGGTGACCTTGCTCGGCTTGGCGCTGCGTTCGTCAGTGGTCGGCTTGGTCGGGCGCTTGCCGTTCTCGCCGGTGCTGGTGATCTTCGTCGGGGTGGCGTCCCGGCCACCCGCCCCCGGCACGGCCGCCACCGTCGGCTCGCCGTCCACACCGGCGCTCGCCGTGCTGCCGTCGACCGAGGTCGGCTCGGTGGCCGGCTTCGCCGTCGCGTCCTCGACCGTGGTGACCGGCTCCGCCATCGGCTTCGTCGCCGGCCCGTCGTTGCCGGTGGTCGCCGGCTTCGCGGAAGGTCCGTCGTCGCCGGTGGTCGCCGGCCTCGACGCCGGTCCGTCGTCGCCCGCAGGCTCGGTGGGCCTGGTGGCGGTGTCGGCCGAGCCACCCGGTCCGCTCGCCGCGCCGACGACGCTGTTGCTCGGGCGGCTGCCGTTGACGGCGACCGGCGCCGTGGCGGAGGCAGCGGTGGCGGTGGCGGAGGAGGCCATCGCGGCAGCCGGGGCGGACGCGGCCACGGCGGCGGGAGCACCCGGCCCGTCGGGGCCGGTCGCCGCCGTCAGCCGCAGGTCGAGCAGCTTGCGCTGCAGGTCGTCGGACTCCTGCCGGGACTTCCAGGTCTCCTGACGCAGGTCGGCGAGCTGCTGCTGGGCCTTGGCGATCTCCAGCATCACCTGGGCGAGCTGCTGGCGGCTCGCCGCCGCCTCCTGCTGCGTCGCGGCCAGGTGCTGCTGCGTGGTGGCCAGGTGCTGCTGGGTGGTGGCGGCGTACTCCTCGAACTGGCGGCGGGAGGAGGCCACGTACTCGTCGGCCTCGCGACGGGCGGTGGTGACGTGCTCGTCCGCCTCGCGGCGAGTGGTGGTGGCGTACTCGTCGGCTTCCCGGCGCTTGTCGGCCGCCTCGGTCCCGGCGTCGCGCAGCAGCGCGGTGGCCCGCTCCTCGGCCTCGGCGCGCACCGTGGCGGCCTCCTGCTCGGCGGCCTGGCGGATCGCGTCGGCGCCCTGCTCGATCTCGTTCTTCCGGGTGGTGTACTCCGACTCCAGCTCGGCGCGGCGGGTCTCGAAACCCGACTCCAGCTCGACGGTACGGCCCTGGAACTGCTCGTCCAGCTCGGCGTTGCGGGTCGTGAACTGCTTCTCCAGCTCCTCGCGACGACTGGTGAACTCGCGCTCGGCGGTCGCCCGCCGCTCGGTCAGCTCCCGGTCCGCCGCCTCCCGCCGGCCGTTGACCTCCTTCTCCACCCCGGCCCGCCAGGCGCCCAGTTCCTGCTGCGCCTGAGCGCGGGCGTGCTGCACGTACGCCTCGGTCTCGGTGCGCATGCGCTGCGCGTACGCCTCGGTCTCCGTGCGGGTGCGGCGGGCCGCCTCGGTGGTCTGCGCGGTCAGCCGCTCGGCCTCCTGGCGGGCCTTGTCGCGGGTGGCGCGGCCGGCCGTGGCGGCGTCGTCGATGATCTGCTTGGCCTCCTGCTGGGCCTTGGCGTGCGTGGCGCGACCGGCCTCGGTGGCCTGGTCGACCAGGCGCTTGGCCTCCTGCTGCGCCTTCGCGTGCACCTCCTTGGCCGCGTCGCGGAGCTGGGTGGCCTCCTGCTGGGCGGTGGCGTGCACCTCGCGGGCGGCCTCCCGGAGCTTGGCCGCCTCCTGCTGCGCCCGGGTGTGGATCTCCTTGGCCGCGTCGCGGAGCTGGGTCGCCTCCTGCTCGGCCTTGGCCAACGCCTCCTGGGCGGCCTTGCGCAGCCGGGCGGCCTCCTCGCGGGCGGCCCGGGCAGCGGCCTCGGACTCCGCCTTACGGGCGGCGGCCTGCCGCTCCTCCTCGGCCCGGCGGGTGGCCAGCGCGATCTCGAAATCCTTGAGCGCCTTGGCGGCCTCCGCGCGCGCCTCGTCGATGATGTGCTCGGCGGTGGCCCGGCGCGCCTCGATCTCCTCGTGGGCGGCACCGAGGATGTCCTCGGCCTGCTCCTCGGCGAGCGCCAGGATCTGCTCCACCCGGGGACCGAGGTGGCGGAACGCGGCACGGTCGACCACGCCGACCTGCTTGCGGACCTGGGCGAGGTCGCGCTGGAGCACCTCGACCTGACCGGCCAGCTTGTGGATCTGGGTGTAGGCCTGTTCCCGTTCGGCCGCCAACGCCCCGATCTCGTGCTCCGCACGAGCGACATACCGGTCGACCTGCCGTTTTTCATATCCTCGCAGGGCGGACTCGAAGCTGGGCTCCGTGGTCACGTCCCCGCCGAGGGAGAACAGTTCCTCGCCGTGCGACATGCTCCCATCCTCACACGCAACGGCGACTCCTGGGGCGATACGGACGCCCCTGTTGGGACCTACTTCACGTGCTAGGGCGAGCGGTTGCCGACACGTCCCGCACAAGCAGGGCGGCGCGGGGTGGCACCGTCACCCGGTGTCACCCCGCGCCGTCGATCATGCCCCGAGCCGCCGGATCAGCTGGTGGTCTCCGCAGCGACCTTGTCGTCGGACTCGTCGGCCTTCTTGGCCGCCGGCTTGTCCGCCGCCGCGGCGGCGTTCGCGTTGTTCGGTACGCCCGGCACGATGCCGGCCAGACCGGAGAGCATCTGCCCGAGCTGCGAGGTGACCGCGTCCTTCTGGCGGGTGAGGTCCTCGACCTCGCGGCGGGCCGCCTGAGTGGTCAGCTCGGCCTCGGTGCGCGCCTCGTTGAGCAGACGCTGCGACTCGGCGCGGGCCTCGCTCAGGGTCCGCTCGGAGAGCGCCTTGGCCTTCTCGACCGTCTCGGTCGCGCTGCGCTCGGACTCGACCCGACGGGCCTCGGCCCGCTGCTCGATCTCCTTCGCCCGCTCCTGCGCGGCCCGGGCCCGCTGCTCGGCCTCGCTGACCAGCTTCTGGGTCTGCGCGACCTGGGCGGCGTGCCGCTCCGACTCCTCGCGCTCGGCCTTCTCCCGCCGCTCGGCGAGCTGCAGCTCCAGCGCCTGGAGGTCCTTGTCGCGCTTGTCGCGGGCGTCGGTGAGGAGCTTGGTCGCCTCGGCGCGCTTCTCCTCGGCCTCCCGGGCGGCCTTGGCCCGCTGCTGGGTGATCTCCCGCTCGGCGGTGGCCCGGAGGGTGGCCACCTCCCGCTCGACGGTCGACTTCAGCTCGGCGACCTCGTGCGCGGTCACCGTACGCAGCTGCTTGGTCTCCCGCTCCGCGTCGGCGCGCAGCGTGTCGGCCTCCCGGCGGGCCTGCACCCGCGCCTCGGCCGCCTCACGCTCGGCGGCGGTGCGGACGTTGCCCGCTTCGCGCTCGGCGCTGGCCTTCATCGCGGCGGCCTCGGCACGGGCCTTGTCGGTGATCTCCCGCGCCTCGAGGCGGGCGGCGGAGAGGATGCCCTCCGACTCGCGCTTGGCCTCGTTGCGGTGGTCGTTGGCCTGCTCCTCGGCGAGCCGGAGGATCTGCTCGACCCGGGTGCCGAGACCGGACAGCGTCGGGCGGCTGTTCTCCTCCAGCTGCTTGCTGGTGTCGGTGAGCTTCTGCTCCAGGGCGGTGAGCCGCTGCTCGGACTGCCGGAGCCGGCGCTGGGCGTCGTTGAGCGCCTGCTCGGCGTCGGCGCGGTCCTTGTTGGCCTGGCTCAGCGCGGCGTTGAGCCGGCCGATGAAGTCGTCGACCTGACCGGTGTTGTATCCGCGCAGGCCAACCGTGAAATCGGGCTGCGAGTTCGCGTTATCGAAGAACGCGAGAGGGGAGGACTGCTGCTGGGGCATTGGGACATACTGGCAGACCCCCCGGGGTGCTTCGCAAGAGCGTGCCGCCCTTTGCCGTCCTCATTACATGGTCAACTCGACAGGGTGCCGGACCGCCGGGGGAAGTGGCGATCTTGCCAGCTCCGAGGCGAGCGCGAAGGCACGCAGCGTGAGGCGGAAAAGGGGACCGGCGTCCTTATGTTTCCGGCCGCCCCGTCTCACTCGAATGGGTGTCGGCGTGCCTCTGGGAAAGCCAAAGGCGGTTCACCGAATGGCCACCGACACCTCGTCCGTGAGGCCAGCCGCCCCGCGCCCGGCCCGGGCGGCGTCGTACCCGCCCGTCACCGCACGCCGTCCCCGGCCAGCCTCGTCGTACCGACGGCGCGCCGCGTCGTACACCACGTGCGGCGTGCTGCGCGACGTGGGACGTGCTGCGCGTGTGCGGGGTACGGCGTAGCGCGCGTGTGCGGGGTACGGCGCGACGTGCGGCGCACTGCGTGTGTGCGGGGTGCTGCGTGTTAGGAAGGGTCCCCTGCTATGCACGAGGCGTTAGCAGGGGACCCTTCCTTTCACCGCACCCGCACCGCACCCGCACCTGCGTTGCGTTCGGGCTGTGCGCCGTGTCGTCAGGCGGGTTGGACCAGTTCGATCAGGACACCGCCGGCGTCCTTCGGGTGGACAAAGTTGATCCGGGAGTCGGCGGTGCCGCGCCGGGGCGTCTCGTACAGCAGGCGTACGCCGCGCTCGCGTAGCGCCGCACAGGCCACGTCGATGTCCGCCACGGTGTATGCGACCTGCTGCACGCCCGGTCCGTTGCGGTCGAGGAACTTGCCGATGGTCGACTCCGGCGTCAGCGGGGCGAGCAGTTGCACGCAGCCGCCCTCGGCGGTCGGCCCGACCGTCAGCATCGCCTCGCGGACCCCCTGCTCGGCGTTGACCTCCGTGTGCACGCAGCGCATGCCGAAGGTCCGTTGGTAGAAGTCGATCGCGGCGTCGAGGTCGGCGACCGCGATCCCGACATGGTCGATGCGGCGTAGACCGATGTCTGTGACATAGTCGGCAGCGGGCTCGACGGGGGAGTTCTCAGGCATGACGCTAGTCTGGCCGAACGATAGTTAAGGCGTACAGGTCGGCACCCCCTCGGAGGCAGTCATGGCTTCGGTGATCGTCAGTGGCGCGCGCACCCCGATGGGGCGTCTGCTGGGCAACCTGAAGGACCTACCGGCGACGAAGCTCGGCGGTATCGCCATCTCCGCGGCACTGGAACGTGCCGGCGTGGCCCCCGAACAGGTCCAGTACGTGATCATGGGGCAGGTGCTCCAGGCCGGTACCGGTCAGATCCCGGCCCGCCAGGCGGCGGTGGAGGCGGGCATCCCGATGTCGGTGCCCGCGCTGACCATCAACAAGGTCTGCCTCTCCGGGCTGGACGCGATCGCGTTGGCCGACCAGTTGATCCGGGCCGGTGAGTTCGACGTGGTGGTGGCCGGCGGCATGGAGTCGATGACCAACGCCCCGCACCTGCTGCTCGGTCAGCGGAGCGGTTACAAGTACGGCGACGTGGTGGTCAAGGACCACATGGCGCTCGACGGGCTGACCGACGCGTGGGACTGCTGCTCGATGGGCGAGTCCACCGAGCGCCACGGCGCCGAGCGGGGGATCAGCCGCGAGGAGCAGGACGCCTTCGCCGCCGCGAGCCACCAGCGGGCCGCCGCCGCGCAGAAGAACGGCCACTTCGCCGACGAGATCACCCCGGTGGTCATCCCGCAGCGCAAGGGTGACCCGCTGGTGGTCAGCGAGGACGAGGGCATCCGCCCGGACACCACCGCCGAGACGCTGGCCAAGCTCCGTCCGGCCTTCGCCAAGGACGGCACCATCACCGCCGGCAGCTCGTCGCCGATCTCCGATGGTGCCGCCGCGGTGGTCGTGATGAGCAAGGCGAAGGCCAAGGAGCTCGGGCTGACCTGGCTGGCCGAGGTGGGCGCGCACGGCAACGTGGCCGGCCCGGACAACTCCCTGCACTCGCAGCCGTCCAACGCCATCCAGCACGCCCTGCGCAAGGGCGGGCTGAGCGTCTCCGACCTCGACCTGATCGAGGTCAACGAGGCGTTCGCCCAGGTCGGCATCCAGTCCACCCGTGACCTCGGGATCAGCCCGGACAAGGTCAACGTGAACGGCGGCGCGATCGCGCTGGGGCACCCGATCGGCATGTCCGGCGCCCGGCTGGTGCTGACCCTGGCGATGGAGCTCAAGCGGCGCGGCGGCGGCACCGGTGCGGCGGCGCTCTGCGGCGGCGGTGGTCAGGGCGACGCGCTGATCATCCACGTCCCGGCCCCGACCGAGACCGACCTGTGAGCACCGGGAACGAGCCGATCGTGCGAGCCCCGCAGTCGGGCCCGACGCGCAGCACGGTGAGCGGGCGAGCCCGGCCGTCGGGCCCGACGCGCAGCGTGTCAGCGTCGCGGTCGAGGGCGGCGGTATGAGCGAGACGAGGGGGAGCGCGCCGGCCGCGGCCGGTTCGGTGCGGCGTAGTCGGGACGTACCGATGCTCGTCGAACGGGCCCGCGAGGGTGACCCACGCGCGGTGGCCCGGCTGATCACCCTGGTCGAGTCGGGTGACGAGACGCTGCCGCGCATCGCGGCGGCGCTCGCGCCGCACACCGGACGGGCCCAGGTGGTCGGTCTGACCGGTTCGCCGGGGGTGGGCAAGTCGACCACCACCAACGAGCTGGTCCGCGCGCTGCGGGCGCGGGGACACCGGGTCGGGGTGCTGGCGATCGACCCGTCCAGTCCGTTCACCGGCGGGGCGATCCTCGGTGACCGGGTGCGGATGCAGGACCACGCCACCGACCCAGGTGTGTACATCCGGTCGATGTCCAGCCGGGGGCACCTGGGCGGGCTGTCGGCGGCCACCCCGCAGGCGGTGCGGGTGCTGGAGGGTGCCGGCTGCGACGTGGTGCTGGTGGAGACCGTCGGGGTCGGGCAGGCCGAAGTCGAGGTGGCCTCGCTCGCCGACACCACGTTGGTGCTGCTCGCGCCGGGCATGGGCGACGCGATCCAGGCGGTGAAGGCCGGCATCCTGGAGATCGCCGACATCTTCGTGGTGAACAAGGCCGACCGGGACGGCGCCGACGCGACGGTCCGGGACATCCAGGGGATGATCGCGCTCGGCGAGCGCGGACCGGGGCAGTGGCGGCCACAGGTGGTGCGGGCGGTCGCCGTCCGGGGCGAGGGGATCGACGACGTCGCCGCCGCCGTCGACAAGCACCGGGACTGGCTGGTCGAGCACGACGAGCTGCGCCGTCGCCGGGAGACGCGGGCCGCCGCCGAGATCGAGGCGATCGCGCTGGGTGCGCTGCGCGCCCGGATCGGCTCGCTGCGCGACGGTACGCAGTTGCCGGCGCTCGCCGCCGAGGTCGCTGCCGGCGCGATCGATCCGTACGCCGCTGCGGACACCCTGCTGGCCCAGCTCTCCGGCTGAACTTCAGTCCACTGCGGACCGTCTCGGACGGTTACGCTCGCACCGCCTTCGCAGAGCGCGTGGGGCGGTGTGACGGCTGCTGGAGAGAGATGGACCACGAGATGACGCAGGAGTTGCCGATGACGCCGGACGCGGTGGCGGGTGGTCGTACCGACATCTCGGACGAGGTGGTGGAGAAGATCGCGGTGGCCGCCGCGAAGGCCGTACCCGGTGTGGTCGAGTTGGGCGGTGACATCGCGCGGTTCTTCAACGCGGTGCTCGACCGGGTCGGGCTGGACCAGGTGGGTGACGCCCGGCGCGGGTGCTCGGCGCACGTCACCAACGGCGCGGCAGTGGTCAACCTGGTGATCGTGATCGACGCCGGGCACGCGGTGCCCGAGGTGACCTCGGCGGTGCGCACCGGCGTGACCCAGGCGATCGAGGCGTACGGGCTGCGGGTCGACGAGATCAACATCCGGGTGGACGACGTCGCCATCGGTGGTCCCGCCGTCTGAGGGGCCGGTCGGCATTACCGGTCGGTAGGAGTTTCCTTAGCGATCGTTCAGGTAAGGGCTCTACACTCGACGTGCAGTCGAGGACTCAAGGAGGAGCCCGGGGATGAACGCCGACGAGATCGCCGCCGGACGGGCCCGCTGGCAGGCCCGGTACGACGCCGCGCGCAAGCGGGACGCGGACTTCACCACGCTCTCCGGGCTGCCCGTCGAGCCGGTCTACGGGCCCCCGGAGGGTGCCGCGTACCCGGGCTTCGACCGGATCGGCTGGCCGGGCGAGTTCCCGTACACCCGGGGCCTGCACCCGACCGGCTATCGCGGGCGGACCTGGACCATCCGGCAGTTCGCCGGGTTCGGCAACGCCCGGCAGACCAACGAGCGCTACAAGATGATCCTCGGCGCCGGCGGCGGCGGTCTCTCGGTCGCGTTCGACATGCCCACCCTGATGGGCCGCGACTCCGACGACCCGCAGTCGCTCGGCGAGGTGGGCCACTGCGGGGTGGCGGTGGACAGCGCCGTCGACATGGAGGCGCTCTTCGACGGCATCGACCTGGCGGCGGTCACCACCAGCATGACGATCTCCGGCCCGGCGGTGCCGGTGTTCTGCATGTACCTGGTCGCCGCCGAGCGGCAGGGCGCCGACCTGTCGACGCTCGACGGCACCCTGCAGACGGACATCTTCAAGGAGTACATCGCGCAGAAGGAGTGGCTGTTCGACCCCGAGCCGCACCTGCGCCTGATCGGCGACCTGATGGAGTACTGCGCCCGGGAGATCCCGCGCTACAAGCCGCTCTCCGTCTCCGGCTACCACATCCGCGAGGCCGGCTCGACCGCCGCGCAGGAATTGGCGTACACGCTCGCCGACGGGTTCGGCTACGTCGAGCTGGGGCTCTCGCGCGGGTTGGACGTCAACGTCTTCGCCCCCGGGCTGAGCTTCTTCTTCGACTCGCACGTCGACTTCTTCGAGGAGATCGCCAAGTTCCGCGCCGCCCGCCGGATCTGGGCCCGCTGGCTTCGCGACGTGTACGGCGCCACCAGCGAGAAAGCGCTCTGGCTGCGCTTCCACACGCAGACGGCCGGAGTGTCGCTGACCGCCCAGCAGCCGGTCAACAACGTGGTGCGTACGGCCGTCGAGGCGCTCGCCGCGGTGCTCGGCGGCACCAACTCGCTGCACACCAACGCGCTGGACGAGACCCTGGCGCTGCCCACCGACTCCTCCGCCGAGATCGCCCTGCGGACGCAGCAGGTGCTGATGGAGGAGATCGGGGTGACCAACGTGGCCGACCCGCTCGGCGGCTCGTGGTACGTCGAGGCGCTGACCGACCGGATCGAGGCGGAGGCGGAGGAGATCTTCGCCCGGATCCGCGCATTGGGCGGCGAGGGCCCGCACACCATCGGCCCGATGACCTCCGGCATCCTGCGTGGCATCGAGGACGGCTGGTTCACCGGGCAGATCGCCGAGTCGGCGTTCGTCTACCAGCAGGCGCTGGAGAAGGGCGACAAGAAGATCGTCGGCGTCAACTGCCACACCGGCACGGTCGCCAAGGAGCTGGAGATCCTGCGCATCTCGCACGAGGTGGAGTTGGAGCAGCGCCGGTTGCTGGCCGAGCGCAAGACCGGCCGGGACGCCGCCCGGGCCCGGGCGGCGGTCGAGGCGATGGTGGCGGTGAGCCGTACCGGGGAGAACATGATCCCGGCGATGCTCGACGCCGTCCGGGCCGAGGCGACGCTCGGCGAGATCTGCGACGCGTTGCGCGCGGAATGGGGCGTTTACCGCGAGCCCGCCCGGTTCTGACACCTGCTCCGGCGGGGGTGTCTGGGCAGGGACGACATCGGCAACTGCACGGGCGGTGGCTGAACCTGAGTTCGGCAAATCGCGTGCGAGACTAGGTAACCATGAGCGACCCACGGATCACCTCGTCGATCTTCACCCGCGGCGCGGTCGACCTCAGCGCGTTGCGCCCCGCCGCGCCCAGCCCCACCCCGGCACCGGCCCAGTCCGGCCCGCCCGCCGCCGCGCCCGGCAACCCCGTCGGCGGCGGCGTCACCGTCATCGACGTGACGGAGGCGACCTTCCAGTCCGAGGTGCTGGAGCGCTCGCTGACCACACCCGTGGTGGTGGACTTCTGGGCCGAGTGGTGCGAGCCGTGCAAGCAGCTCTCCCCGGTGCTGGAGCGGCTGGCGGCGGAGGGCGGCGGCGCCTGGGTGCTCGCCAAGGTCGATGTGGACGCCAACCCGCGACTGGCCCAGATGTTCCGCGTGCAGGGAATCCCGATGGTGTACGCGGTGGTCGGCGGGCAGCCGGTCGACGCCTTCTCCGGCGTGGTCCCCGAGGCGCAGCTGCGCCAGTGGATCCAGGCGGTACTCAAGGCCGGCGGCGTGGCCGTGGCCGAGCCGGAGGACCCGCGCCTGGACGAGGCGGACGACGCCCTGATGACCGGCGACCTGGACGCCGCCGAGCAGGCGTACCGCAAGATCCTGGCGGAGACGCCGGCGGACGCGGCGGCGGCGGCCGGACTGGCCCAGGTCGGGTTGGCCCGCCGGGTGGCCGGTGCGGACCCGCAGGCGGCGCTCGCCGCCGCCGCGTCCGACCCCGACGACGTCGAGGCGCAACTGTTGGCCGCCGACATCGAGGTGCTCAGCGGGCTGGCCGAGCAGGCCTACCAGCGGCTGGTCTCGGTGGTCCGGCGGACCGCCGGGGAGGACCGGGAGAAGGTACGCCAGCACCTGGTCGGCCTCTTCACCATCGCCGGTCCGGAGGATCCGGCGGTCGCGTCGGCGCGTCGGGCCCTGGCCAGCGCCCTGTTCTGAGTCACTTACCACGCCTGCGCGGGCCGGCGTGATGCCGGCCCGCCCGACACCGGAGGACGGGAGCCCATCATGCGCCGGATCGCCGTCCTCGACGCGCCGAGCAACCTCGGCCTGCGTCCACCCACACCCACCTCGGTGCCGGGCTGCGGCAAGGCCCCGGGAGCGCTGCGTGACCAGGGCCTGCTGCCCCGGCTGCGGGCTCGCGACGCCGGTCACCTGACCCCGCCCCGGTACGACGCCGGGGACTGGCGGCCGGGCGACGGGGTGTGCCACGCCCGGGAGATCGCCGACTACTCGGTGGGACTGGCCGACCGGATCGGCGCGATCATCGACCGGGACGAGTTCCCGGTGATCCTGGGAGGCGACTGCTCGATCATGCTCGGCTCGGCGCTGGCCATGCACCGGCTCGGCGAGGCGGTGGGCGGCCGGATCGGCCTGGTCTTCGTGGACGGGCACTCCGACTTCCGGCACCCGGGCAACGCCTCGTACGTGGGCGCGGCGGCCGGTGAGGACCTCGCCCTGGTCACCGGCCGGGGCCAGGCCGACCTGGCCGCCATCGAGGGGCGACGCCCGTACTTCCGGGACATCGACGTGGTGGTGCTCGGCATCCGTGCCCAGGACGAGTACCGGCTGGACCTCCAGGCCGCCGGGATCCTGACCCGGCCGGTCCCGGCGCTGCGGGCCGAGGGCGCCGCCCGTACCGCCCAGTGGGCGCACGAGCAGCTCGCGGACTGCGCCGGCTACTGGGTGCACGTCGACGTGGACGTCCTCGACCCGGCCGTGATGCCGGCGGTCGACGCCCCCGACCCGGGCGGGATCGCCTTCGCCGAGCTGGAGATCCTGCTCGCCGGGCTGGTCGACACCCCGCACTGCCTCGGCGTCGAGCTGACCGTCTTCGACCCCGACTACGACCCGGACGGCGCGTACGCAGCCGAGATCGTCAACACGTTGGTGGCCGGGCTGCGCCCGGTGACCGCGCCCGGCTCGATGCCGCCCCGGCTGCGTCCGGAGACCGTCGAACGTCCCGCTCCGGCACCGCGCCGGAGCGTCGACCCGGCCGACGTGCCGTCGGCCGGACCGCTCCTGGTGGCGGCGGCACCGGTCTCCGTCGGCCCGTCGGCCGCCGCGCATCCGGGTGGCCCGGAGGAGGACGTCCGAACCGACCGGGGACCGGAACCGGGCGTGGTCGACTGGGCGTCAGATTCGGACGTGGCCCACCCGGAGCCGGACGTCGCCGACCCCGACGAGGACGGGTGCGACGACGTCGACCCGGCCGGCGACGTCACCCGGCCTTCGTCGGCGCCGGGCGGCCTGACCGCCTGAGCGGTCAGCGGGACAGGGCGCGCAGGAAACGCTCGGCGATCGGCACGGCGGTGCCGCTGCCCGAGCCGCCCTTCTCCACGAAGACGGCGAAGGCGACGTCGCCCTGCCACCCGACGAACCAGGCGTGGGTGTTCTCCGGGTTGTCGTCGTACTCGGCGGTGCCGGTCTTGCCGTACACGGGCCCGCCCGGGGCGTCCTTCAAGGCGGTGCCGGAGCCGCTGGTCACGACCTCGCGCATCATCTCGCGGACCGCCGTCACCGCCTCGGCGTTCAGCTCCGGGCCCGGCTCGGTCGCCCCCTCCGGGGCGGGGTCGAGCACCAGCTTCGGCGGGGTGAAGCCGCCCTTGGCCACCGCCGCGGTCGCCGCCGCCATGGCCAACGGACTGACCAGGGTGGTGCCCTGGCCGATCGCGGCGGCGGCCTGTTCGGTGGCGCCACCGTTCGCGGAGACCTTGCCGGTGAAGGCGTCGAGCCCGACCGTCCACTGGCCCTCCAGGCCGAGCGTCCGGCCGGTCGCGGCCAGCCCGTCGCCGCCGAGCTGCGGTGCCAGGGCGGCGAACGTGGTGTTGCAGGACCGGGCGAAGACGGTGCGGAAGGGCACCTCGCCGAGGGCGAAGTCGTTCGAGTTCTTGAACGACCGGCCGTCGACGACCTGGGTCTTGGGGCAGTCGACCCGGGTGTCCGGGGTCACCGCGCCGCGTTCCACCAGCCCGAGCGCGCTGACCATCTTGAACGTGGAGCCCGGCGGCACCTGCGCGGTGAAGGCCAGGTTCTCCCCGGCGGCGCCGGGACCGTTGGCGGCGGCGAGCACCGCGCCGTCGCCGATCCGGACGGCGACCAGGGCGGAGCGTCGCCGCTCGCCGCGCAGTGCCTGGTCCGCCGCGTTCTGGGTGCTCACGTCGAGGCTGGTCCGCACCGGCTCGCCGGGCCGTGGGTCGTGCGTGAACAGTTCGGTGCCGGTGGGCTCCACCGTGCCGGCTCCGGACGCCCGCTTGACCACCACGGTGAGGCCCGGCGCGCCACGGAGCCGCTCGTCCCAGCGTCCCTGCACCCCGCCGTGTCCGACCAGGTCACCGGGGGAGTACCGGTCGGGGAACTCCTTCAGGTCGTCGGCCTGGGCCGGACCGACCGTGCCGAGCACCGCCCGGGCGAACTCCCGGGTGGGGGCGAGGTCCAGCTCGTCGGTGGAGAAGACGGCCCCCGGCAGGTCCCTGATCCGAGACCTGATCTGCCGGTACGCCTCCTCGCGCAGCGTGACGACCTCGACGAACGCGTCCGGCTTCGCCTCGTCCAGCCGCTTGGCCAGACCGGACAGGTCGACCGGCGGGGTGATCGCCGGTCGGATCGCCCGGAACGCCGCGTCCAGTTCGCGGGTGACGGCCTTCACGTCGGTCACCGCGCGGGGCTCCAGCCCGACCCGGACCACCGCACGCGGGGCCACCAGCGGCGCGCCCGCACCGTCGAGCACGCCGGCGCGGGGCGCCGGGTCACGCCGCAGACCGAGCCGGTCGCCACGGGTGAGCTGCTCGGCGAGGACCTGCGGCTCCCAGATCACCTGCCAGTCGTCGTCGCGTCCCTTGACCAGCCGAACCGGCCGGTCGTACGTCCACGTGACGTCGCCGGGCAGCGTCCACTCGACCCGGATCGTGCTGGTCGCGGTGTCCTGTTCCACCGTGGGTTTGCCCTGCCGGCTCAGCTTGGGCGGCGTCTCGACCAGTTCGCCGGAGAGCTCCCTGATCTCCCGGGCGACGTCGGCAGCGGGCAGCCGACTACCGGTCGGGTCGACGAAACCGACCGCCTGGAGATCGCCTGTGGGCCAGCCGGCGAGGAAGGCGTCCACGCTGCGCTCCGGGCCGTCCTCACCGGAGCAGGCGACCAGAGTGGCCGAGATCACCAGGCAGGCGGCAAGGGCAGCCAATCGTGACGAGGCGTGACGTTTGCGGTACGCACGGTGCATCGGGCTGGTGTCCTCCTGCTCGGGCTGCCCTGCACGCTAGTACGCCCCGACACCTGGGGCTGCCCCGCCGTACCCCTTGCGGTGAAAGACGGGACCGCGCTCGTGTGATGAACAACATCTGGCGGGGTACTCCTGATCCGGCCGAACCTCGTACCGCAACGTGCGAAAGGACGACGTCACGCACCGGAAGTCCGGCTGGTGGTACGCCGACGGGCCGACCGGTCGGTCTGGCCTAGGCTGGGCGGCGAGAGTGACCCACAACGCGGTGGGTCGAGGGGAGTGGCACCGAATGGACCGGCGTCCGGCGATCAAACCGGGACCCGACCTCCGGCAGGATGACACCGGCCGGGACGACAGCTTCGACACGGCGACCGACGGAGACGGCTACGGCCGACTCGACACAGGAACGACCGGGATGACCGGTTCGAGCATCGACACCCTCTACGACCTGGGCCTGCCACCAGAGGCGTTGGCGGACGACGTGGAGGACGCCGAACTCGACGAGCCGGTGCCCAACGCCGAGCGGTTGGTGGCCCATGCGGTCGCCCTGGCCGGCGACGACCACGACGCGGCGACCCTGGTGGGTCGGTTCTGGCGGTTCGCGCCGGACGAGGAGCTGATCGGCTTCACCGCCGAGGAGATGCTCGACGCCGCACGCGCCCACCGCCAGCTCGCCGAGCAGCGGGTGCCGGGCGAGTTGAAGCTGCGGATCCACTCACCCGACGCCGAGCAGCACCACAGCGTCGTGGAGATCGTCACCGACGACATGCCGTTCCTGGTCGACTCGGTGACCGCCCTGCTCAACAGCCACCACCTGGACGTGCACCTGCTGGTGCACCCGCTGGTCGTGGTGCGCCGGGAGCCGCTGGGACGACTGGTCGAGGTCGCCGCCGACGTGGAGCCGGACGACGCGATCGACGGCGACCTGGTCGAGAGCTGGATGCGGATCGAGATCGACCCGGTCCGTGACCCGGAGGTGCGCGACAAGCTGCGCCGCGAGTTGCAGCGGGTGCTCACCGACGTGCGCGAGGCCGTCGAGGACTGGCCCAAGATGCGCCAGCGGGCCCTCGCCCTCGCCGACGAGCTGGCCGCCGCGCGGACCAGCGACAACCGGCCGCCGGTGCCGGAGAAGGACATCACCGACTCGGTCGAGCTGCTGCGCTGGCTGGCCCACGACCACTTCACCTTCCTCGGCTACCGCGAGTACCGGCTGGTGCAGGACTCGACCGAGGGCGGGCCGGCGCTGGAGGCGGTGCTCGGCACCGGGCTGGGCATCCTGCGGCAGGACTCGCCGGAGGCGCGGGCGCTGTCGTCGATGACGCCCGAGGCGCACGAGAAGGTCACCGAGAAGCGCCTGCTGATCATCACCAAGGCGAACTCGCGGGCCACCGTGCACCGCTCGGCGTACCTCGACTACATCGGCTTCAAGATCTTCGACGCCGACGGTCGGGTGGTGGGCGAGCGGCGGTTCCTCGGCCTGTTCTCCACCGCCGCGTACCGGACCAGCGTGCAGGAGCTGCCGGTGGTCCGACGCAAGGTCGCCGAGGTGCTGGACCGCTCCGGACTGAGCCAGCGCAGCCACTCCGGCAAGGACCTGTTGCAGATCCTGGAGACGTACCCGCGCGACGAGCTGTTCCAGATCAAGACCGACGACCTCTACCACGCGGTGATCGGCGTACTGCGGATGGCGGGTCGCCGGCAGCTGCGGGTGTTCCTGCGCCGGGACGCGTACGGGCGGTTCATCTCCTGTCTGATCTATCTGCCCCGGGACCGCTTCACCACGCAGAACCGACTACGCATGCAGGACATCCTGCTGCGTGAGCTGAACGGTGTCGGGGTGGACTACACCACCCGGGTCACCGAGTCGATGCTGGCCCGGGTGCACTTCATCGTGCGTACCGACCCGAGCAGCCCGCCCGGGGACATCGACGCCGACCTGCTCGCCGAGGAGCTGGCCGACGCCACCCGGCTGTGGGACGACGACTACCGGCTGGTGCTGGAACGCAAGCTCGGCGACGAGCAGGCCAAGCACCTGTTCGCCCGGTACGCCGACGCGTTCCCGGAGGGCTACAAGGACGGGCACACGCCGTACGAGGCGATGAAGGACCTGGCCAAGCTGGAGCTGCTGGAGGAGTCCGGCCAGCTCGAGATGCACCTGTTCCGCAAGCAGCCGTTGCCGCGTGCGGTCGTCCGGTCCGCCGACGTCGACGAGTCGATGGACGTCCGGTTCAAGGTCTACCGCTACGGCGAGCCGATGATGCTCTCCGCGGTGCTGCCGGTGCTGCACTCGCTCGGTGTGAAGGTGGTCGACGAGCACCCGTACGAGGTGGAGCGGGTCGACGGCCGGATCTGGCTGTACGACTTCGGGCTGCGTCTGCCCGAGGGCCACCAGGAGCTGGCCGAGGTCCGCCCGCACGTGGAGAACGCCTTCGCGGCGGCGTGGCGGGGCGAGGCCGAGGTGGACGGCTTCAACGAGCTGGTGCTGCGCGCCGGGCTCACCTGGCGGCAGGTGGTGGTGCTGCGGGCGTACGCGAAGTACCTGCGCCAGACCGGCACCGTCTTCTCCCAGGACTACATGGAGTCCACGTTCATCGCGTACCCCGTCATGGCCACGCTGCTGGTGCGGCTCTTCGAGGCGCGGTTCGAACCGGGGACGCTCACCGCCGAGCAGCGGGAGGAGCGGGCGGCGGAGCTGGTCTCCGAGATCGACGCCGCGCTCGACGACGTGGCCAGCCTGGACCAGGACCGCATCCTGCGGGCGTACCTGAACCTGATCCAGGCCACCCTGCGGACCAGCTTCTACCAGAAGCCGATCGGCGGGCGGCCCAAGTCGTACGTGGCGTTCAAGCTCGACCCGCAGGCCATCCCGGACCTGCCGGCGCCCCGGCCGAAGTTCGAGATCTTCGTCTACTCGCCCCGGTTCGAGGGTGTGCACCTGCGGTTCGGGCCGGTGGCCCGGGGCGGGCTGCGCTGGTCCGACCGGCGGGAGGACTTCCGGACCGAGGTGCTCGGCCTGGTCAAGGCGCAGATGGTCAAGAACGCGGTGATCGTGCCGGTGGGCGCCAAGGGCGGCTTCGTGTTGAAGCAGAAGCCGGGCGACCGGGACGAGGCCGTGGTCTGCTACAAGGAGTTCATCTCCGCGCTGCTGGACGTCACCGACAACATCGTGGCCGGTGACATCGTGCCGCCCGACGACGTGGTCCGGCACGACGGCGACGACCCGTACATGGTGGTGGCGGCGGACAAGGGCACCGCGACCTTCTCCGACATCGCCAACGAGATCTCCGTCGCGCACAACTTCTGGATGGGCGACGCGTTCGCCTCCGGCGGTTCGGCGGGCTACGACCACAAGAAGATGGGCATCACCGCCCGGGGCGCCTGGGAGTCGGTCAAGCGGCACTTCCGCGAGCTGGGCCACGACACCCAGAGCCAGGACTTCACCGTGGTCGGCGTCGGCGACATGTCCGGCGACGTGTTCGGCAACGGGATGCTGCTCTCCGAGCACATCCGGCTGGTGGCCGCCTTCGACCACCGGCACATCTTCCTGGACCCGAACCCGGACGCGGCCACCTCGTTCGTCGAGCGCAAGCGGCTGTTCGAGATGTCCCGTTCGACCTGGGAGGACTACCACGCCGAGCTGATCTCGGCCGGCGGTGGCGTCTACCCGCGTACCGCGAAGTCGGTGCCGGTGTCGCCGCAGGTCCGCGCGGTGCTCGGGCTGCCCGACGACGTGACGCAGATCAGCCCGCAGGAGTTGATGAAGGCGATCGTCACCGCACCGGTCGACCTGTTCTGGAACGGCGGCATCGGCACCTACGTCAAGGCCTCCACCCAGACCAACGGCGAGGTGGGCGACAAGTCCAACGACGCGATCCGGGTGGACGGGCGCAACCTGCGCTGCCGGGTGGTCGGCGAGGGCGGCAACCTGGGCTTCACCCAGCAGGGCCGGATCGAGTACGCCCAGTCGGGCGGCCGGATGTACACCGACTTCATCGACAACGCGGCCGGGGTGGACTGCTCCGACCACGAGGTGAACATCAAGATCCTGCTGAACACGGCGGTGGCCGACGGCGAGTTGTCCGTCCCCGAGCGGGACGACCTGCTGGCCCGGATGACCGACGAGGTCGCCGAGCTGGTGCTGCGGGACAACTACGACCAGGCCCGCGCGATCAACAACGCCCAGACGCAGGCCGCGTCGCTGCTGCCGGTGCACCGACGGATGATCACCCACCTGGAACGCTCCGGCGAGTTGAACCGGGCGCTGGAGGCGTTGCCGCCGGACGAGGAGCTGGCGGTACGCGCCGAGTCCGGGCTGACCGCGCCGGAGTTCGCGGTGCTGCTGGCGTACGTGAAGATCGCCCTGGAGAAGGAGATCATCGCCGAGGGGTTGGCCGACGAGGAGTGGACCAACGAGGTGTTGGTCAACTACTTCCCGACCCCGATGCGGGAGCGGTTCGCCGACCGGATGGAACGGCACCGGCTGCGTCGCGACATCGTGACCACGGTGCTGGTCAACGAGGCGATCAACCGGGGCGGCATCTCGTTCGTCTACCGGGTGGTCGAGGAGACCGCCGCCACCGCCGCCGACGTCATCCGGGCGTACGTGGTGGTCCGCGAGGTGTTCGGGTTGCGGGAGGTCTGGGACGCCATCGAGGCCCTGGACAACCGCGTCGACCCGGAGTTGCAGACCAGCGCCTACCTGGACACCCGGCGGCTGCTCGACCGGGCGGTGCGCTGGCTGGTCACCAACCGGCGCTCGCCGCTGGACGTGCCGGCGGAGATCGCCCGGTTGCGTGAGGGCGTGTCGGAGCTGCTGCCGAAGCTGGAGACGCTCTTCTACGGCACCGAGCGGGAAGGCATCGCGGCGCACATCGACTCGATGACCGAGCGGGGCGTGCCGCGTGAGCTGGCCGAGCGCAACACCCGCCTGATGTACAGCTTCGGCCTGCTGGACGTGGTGGAGACCGCGACCGGCAGCAGGCGGGACGTGAGCGAGGTGGCCTCGGTCTACTTCGTGCTCTCGAACCGGTTCCGGGTCGACTCGCTGTTGTCGAAGATCTCCCTGCTGCCCCGGGAGGACCGCTGGCAGACGCTGGCCCGGATGGCGCTGCGCTACGACCTGTACGCCGCGCTGGCCGCGCTCACCGGGGAGGTGCTCGACTCCACGCCGGGTGATCTTTCGCCGTCGGAGCGGGTGCAGCAGTGGGAACAGTCGAACGCCACCTCGATCCACCGCGCCGAGCGGGCGATGGGGGAGTTCGACGAGTCCCGCGCCGACCTGGCCGCGCTCTCGGTGCTGCTGCGCCAGATCCGCACGCTGGTCCGCACCTCCTCAGCAAGCTGAGATGTAAGGAAGGGCCCCTTTCTAACGCCTCGTGCATAGGAAGGGGCCCTTCCTAACGTTCCGGTCAGCTCGCCAGCGAGGCGAAGACGATCACATTGTCCGGGTAGTCGCCCTTGGCCTCGTCGAACTGGCCGCCGCAGGTGATCACGCGCAGCCCGGGCCGGTCGGACGGGCCGTACACCTGCTCGGTGGGGAAGGCGTTCTTGGGGTGGGCGGCCACCGAGTCCACCCGGAAGTCGACCGAGCCGCCGTCGGCCCGGCTGACCGTGATGACGTCGCCGGGTTGCAACGCGCCGAGGGAGAAGAACACGGCCGCGCCGATCGCGGCGGAGTCCACGTGTCCGACGATCACCGAGTTGCCCACCTCGCCCGGGCTGGGCCCCGGCTCGTACCAGCCGGCGAGCATGGCCTGGTCCAGTGGGGGGACCTCCACCGTGCCGTCGGCGTTGGTGCCGAGCATCATGATCTTCGCGTTGACGCCGATGCGGGGAATGGTGATCGTGGTCGGGGCGGACCGGGGCAGCCCGGTCGCGGGGCGGGTCGCGCCGGAGTCACCGTCGTCGAGGTCCGCGTCGTCGATTGGTACGGACGCACGGGGCTCGGGGGTGCTCGGCCCGGCCTGTGCCAGGGGCTGCGGTGGACGTACCGGCTCGACGGGCCGCAGTGCCGCGCCGACCAGCCCGGAACCCACCATGGCCAGCAGCACGACGACGGCGGCGCCGACGGCGCGCCACGGAGAACCGTGACGGCCGCCGGCCCGTCTCGCCGTCGCGTCAGGCCGCGAACTCATCGGTCCGGCGCCGACGCATCAGCACGAGGCCACCGAGGGCCGCCGCGCCGACCATGCCCGCTCCGGCGGTGGCCAGGCCACCGTTGGCGCCGGTGGCGATGCCACCGTCTCCGCCGTCGACCCCACCGCGCGGCAGGACCACCAGCTCACCGACGCCGCAGGAGCCCTTCAGCTCGTACGTGCCGGGCTTGGCGTCCTTGGCGACGCGGGCTTCGCCGTAGTAGACGAAGTCCTTCTCGTGCTCCCAGCGGTCACCCGAGTCGTCCTTGCCGTGCTCGCCCGACCAGTCACGCTCGCTCGACCGCTCCCACTCGCGCTCGCCCTCGCTCGACCAGTCCTTCTCGCCGGACGACTCGTGCTCGTTCTTGCTCGACCAGTCCTTCTCGGACTTGGCGTCGCGCTCCTCCTCGGCGGACGGGGCCTTGTGGTCCCGCGCCCCCTCCGCGTCCTGGCCGTGCTCCTCGGCCTTCCAGTCGCGGTCCTTGCCACTCTCGTCGGCCGCGTCGGCCGCGCCGCCGCCGGTGCCCTTGGACTCCGGCGCCGACTCGGTCTCGCCCGACCAGTCCTTGCCACCCGAGCGGTCCTCGCCGCCGGACTGCCAGTCCTTGCCGTCCTGCGAGTCCTTCTTGTCGTGCGAGTCCTTCTCGTCCTGCCAGTCCTTGTCGTGCTGCGAGTCCTTGCGGTCCTCCCAGTCCTTGCGGTCCTGTTTCCAGTCCCGGTCGCCACCCTTGTCGCCCTGGTCGCCGTCCTCGTGGGCCGATTCGAGCTCGACCTTGCCGGTGACCTTGGACCAGACGAAGGGGTGCTCCTGCGCCTCTTCGCAGATCTGCACCAGCTTGACCTCGTCGCCGGGCTTCACCGCGTGCGGCTTGGCGAAGACCTTGCCCTCGTCCTCGGGACCGTGGCCGTCGGCGAGCGCGACCCCGGGCGCGAACACCAGCAGGGAAGCCCCGCCGAGGGCGGCACCCGCAACGACCTTCCCCAGCATCTTCTTAGCCATGACCTGTGTCACTCCATCCCTGGTTGTCCTGCGGCTCGCACAAGCGAGCCAGAACTGACGTTAGACCGTTTCACGGCCTATGAAGGGAAAGATTCGTGTTCTGGCATTTGTGCGTTTTACCCCCTCGGTAGGGCTCTGCTGAGGGAGCCGTGCCGGGGTGTCGCCGGTGGAGTGGTTCCACTCCTGGTGACCGGCAGACGCTCATTCAGTGGCGGTATGTCACGAGGCGGGTCAGGTGGGCCGGGGTAGGGTTTCGAAAATATCGAACCATTGCCATGGAAGCGCTCCCATGCAAGAATCGCTGCACGCGGTGATCGGAGCCACACCGCACAGGCAGGTATCGAGGGCAGCCGGTGTCACCGGACGACCACTTGCCGTCGACCGGGTTTACCGGTCGTGCACCACCACCAACGCCCGCCCGGGTCGGGCGCTCCCGAAGAATCCCGTTGGCATCGGCGGTCGTCCGTGTAGGACGTCCCTCGGACGCCACGTGCCGGGCCGTACGCGGATCCGGTCTCGCCCAAGGAGATCAGTGGCATGAATGTGTGGAGAAGGCTGTCCAGTCGACGGCGGGCTGTCGCGCTGGCCGGCGCGAGCGCGCTGGTCGCGGGCGGTTTGGTGACGATACCGGTCACCGCGGCGCACGCCGCGACGCAGTGCGACGTCGCGTACACGACCAACGACTGGCAGGGCGGCTTCACCGCCAACATCACCATCCGGAACATCGGCGACCGGCTCACCAGCTGGACCCTCGGCTTCACGTTCCCCGACGCCAACCAGCGCGTCCAGCAGGGCTGGTCGGCCCGTTGGACCCAGTCGGGTCGGAACGTGACCGCGCAGAACGAGTCCTACAACGGCAACCTGGCCACCGGCGCCAGCACCAGCATCGGCTTCAACGGCGCCTGGAGCGGCAGCAACCCGAAGCCCACCTCGTTCACGGTCAACGGGGTCGCGTGCAACGGCGGCACCACGCCGACCACGCCGCCGCCCACCACGCCTCCGCCGACCACGCCGCCGCCCACGACGCCTCCGCCCACCACGCCGCCGCCCACGACGCCTCCGCCCACCACGCCGCCGCCCGGCACCAAGGTGGACAACCCGTACCTGAACGCCCGGGGCTACGTGAACCCGGAGTGGAAGGCCCGGGCCGAGTCGGTCGCTGGCGGTAACCGGGTGTCGAGCATCTCGACCGCCGTCTGGATCGACCGGATCGCGGCGATCGAGGGTACGGACAACAGCCAGTCCAACGGCCCGATGGGCATTCGGGACCACCTGGACGAGGCGCTGCGGCAGAACGCCGAGTACATCCAGTTCGTCATCTACAACCTGCCCGGCCGGGACTGCGCGGCGCTCGCCTCCAACGGCGAGCTGAAGGCCGACGAGCTGCCGAAGTACAAGGCGGAGTACATCGACCCGATCGCGGCGATCATGGGTGACGCGAAGTACCGGAACCTGCGGATCATCAACGTCATCGAGGTCGACTCGCTGCCGAACCTGGTGACCAACACCTCCAACAACCCGGGTGGCACCGTGATGTGCGACACGGTGAAGGCCAACGGCGCGTACGTGCAGGGTGTCGGCTACGCGCTGGCCAAGCTGGGCGCGCTCTCGAACGTCTACAACTACGTCGACGCCGGGCACCACGGCTGGCTCGGCTGGGACAGCAACTTCGTCCCGAGCGCCCAGGTCCTGAAGGAGGCCGCGACCGCCTCCGGCAGCACGGTCAACCACGTGCACGGCTTCATCACCAACACGGCGAACTACTCCGCCCTGATCGAGCCGTACGCGAAGATCACCGACACGGTCAACGGGCAGACGGTGCGCCAGGCCAAGTGGATCGACTGGAACTTCTACAACGACGAGCAGAGCTTCGCTCAGGCGTTCCGGCAGGAACTGGTCCGGCAGGGCTTCCCGAGCGGCATCGGCATGCTGATCGACACCTCCCGTAACGGCTGGGGCGGCAGCGCCCGGCCCACCGGCGCGGGCCCGACGACCAGCGTGGACGCCTACGTGGACGGTGGCCGGGTCGACCGCCGCATCCACAAGGGCAACTGGTGCAACCAGGCCGGTGCGGGCATGGGCGAGCGGCCGAAGGCCGCGCCGGCGACGGGCATCGACGCCTACGTCTGGGCCAAGCCCCCGGGCGAGTCGGACGGCTCCAGCCGCGAGATCCCGAACAACGACGGCAAGGGCTTCGACCGGATGTGCGACCCGACCTACACCGGTAACGACCGCAACGGCAACAGCCGCAGCGGTGCCCTGGCCGACGCCCCGATCTCGGGCGCCTGGTTCTCGGCGCAGTTCGCCGAGCTGATGCGCAACGCCTACCCGCCGTTGTCCTGACGGCTAGGCATACCGGCCGCCAGCAGTAGGTGAGGCGCTGCGGCGGCAGGTTCCCCGGGCCCCTGGTCCGACCGCACCGGTCGGACCAGGGGCCCCTCTCGCCGCGCCGGACGGGTCCACTCGAACCGGGTGGGCCCGTCCGGCGCTCAGGGCACCGTCTTCTCGATCGCGGCCCGGCCGGTCTCGGCCAGTTCACGCCGGGCCCGCTCGATGTTCTCGGGGGTGAGGTCCTGGCCCCGGGCCATCACCAGGTCCTCCGGGTCCCACGGCTGCTCGGCACCGGTGCGGATGTCGTCCCGGGCGGCCCCGGTGCCGGTGCCGGTCGCGCCGGTGCCCGCCGCGTACGGGTCGGCGATGACGTCCTCGGTGGGCGCGTCGAGGTCGATCCGCTCGCCCGGCCCGGCGAAGGCCGGGGTGTCCCGGTCGGCCCCGCCGCCGGTCATCAGCTCGGGAACGCCGCTGTCGTCGTCCACCGCCGCGGCCACCTCGGGGCGCTCCTCCAGCGGTCGGTCACGATCCGTCATCCTGCCGCCCTCCTGTCCGCCGCACGGTTCCTCCGGCCCCCTGCGGGTACCCGCAGGTCGCCGGGTAATGCCTGCGACGGCACGACGAAGGCGGGCGTCCCGCTCCGGGACACCCGCCTTCGACGGTGATCAGCGGCCGAGCACCCGATCGAGGAAGTCGCGGTAACCGCGGACCGCCACGCGGAGCTGCTCGGTGTCGGGCGAGCCCGCCTCCTGCCACCCGCCCAGCTTGTCCTTGTGCTCCGCCAGCGCCGCGGACAGCGCCTGCATGGCCTCGTCGACGAGCGACTGCGCCTGACCGGCGGCGGCCTGCGGGTCGTCCACGAAGCGGAGCTGGACGTCCCGCCAGCGATCCCGGAAGCCCTGTGCGGTCGTCTCGTCGAAGAGGGTCGCCGCACTGGCCGGAACCGCCGATCCGGCGTCGGTGTCGCCGGTCGGCGACGGGCCGTCCGGGTCGACCATCGTCGGGGCGGCGCTGCCGTAGCCGGGGCCGCCCGCCGCCGCCACGTCGGCAGTGTCGACCGTCGACGCGTCACCGGGCAGGTCCCGCGACCCGATCCGCCCGTCGAGGTCGTCTGCCCGGTGGGCGTCCGTCCCACGGTGCGCGGCCGTGTCAGAGTCGTCCAGGTCGAGGTCGGTGCGGTCCACGTCGTCACCGGTCCGGTCGAACTCGGCCGTCGGGTCGGCCCGAAGCCCCTCCCGCTCGCCGTCGACCGCGCCGTCGCCCGGCGCCGCGGTGCGCTCCTCGCGCGGGTCGATCTCGTCTTCCGGACGCCGACTGGCCAGTGCGGACGCGGCCACCGCGCCACCGACCGAGGTGGCGCCGAAAGCGGTCGGCACCGGAGCGGGATCGGTCACCTCGTCATCCCGGTCGTCGTCGCCCGGCCGGCCGTCCCAGGGACGGTTGCGGTCGGTGGACTCCACCCGGTCGCGGTCCGTCGGCTCGTCGACGCCGTCGAGGTCGTCCGGTACGTCCCGGTGGGCACCGTTCGGCGGCACTGCCACCGGGGCAGACCGGACGGCCTCGGGGTGGTCGTTGTTGAGCTGCTGCTCGTCTTGCCGCATGGTGCTCTCCTCAGCGGTTCGTGGCGTCATGGGCGGCCTCGGGGTGGCGCTGCTCGGGCGTGGTGGCAGCCGCGACCGGTTCCTCGCCGAGCAGGTCGGCGAAGAGGGCGCGGTAGTGGACGACGGCCTGGCGGAGGTCCTCGGTGCTGGCCTCGCCCCGCGAGTTGCGCAGGTGGATCTCGTGCGCGTCCCGGTAGTGGCTGAGCGTCCGGGCGTGCTCGACGGACAGGTGGGCGATCTGGTCCGAGAAGTCACCGGTGGGGTAGCCCCGCTCGGCGACGAGCCGCGTGACCAGTTCGTCGGCCTGGCCGACGGTCTCGGCGGGGGAGTCGATGAAACGCACCTGGAGTTCCTCCCAGGCGGCGGAGTACCGGGCGCGGGACTCCGGGTCCAGCGGGACGAGTTCGAGTTCGGCGTGCCGGCGTTCCCGGTCCCGCAGCTCCCGCTCGGCGGCGCTGCGGCTGTCCCGCTCGGCGACCACATGGTCGTACTCCGGGCCGAAGCGTTGCCGTAGCGACCGGCGGCGGCCGGCCACGACGACGGCCGCGGCCACGGCGGCGACCACCAGGATGACGAGGACGGTGACGACTATCTGCGTGGGCGACATGGCTCCTCCTTCGCCTTGAGGTATTCCCTCCGGGCACTGATCGCCAATCCCGTTCCGGAGCACTTTCCTCATCCGAATCGGCGGTGGGCAGGGCGGAGACCCCGTCCGGAGGGGACGAGCGGCGATTCGGAGCATCGGTCGAGGCCGGGAACCGGACGAGCGCCGTGTGATCGCCCGTTCCGGGCGGCAGGGGCGTCCTCGGGACGTCCGGCACCGTATAGGTAGTCTCGACAGACGGTAGTGCGTCCGGCGCGGATTACGTATCCTGCCCAAGGCGCCCGAACCTCGGCGTCCCGGCGGACAGCCGGGGCGCGTCGGCGAGGGTGCTGCCCGGCCGTGCCGGAGCCCTTCCAGCCACCCTCCCGGGCGAGGTCCGATTGAACACCCGCGACTGGCCGATCCGCTCCAAGCTGACCGCGCTGGTGGTCGTGCCGGTGACCGCGTTGCTAGCCCTGTGGATCTTCGCGACCACACTCACCTTCGGCCCGGCACTGGATCTGCTCGCAGCCCGGACCCTGCTGTACGACCTGGGCCGGCCGGGCGAGACGGTGGTGGCCGAGCTGCAACGGGAGCGGCGGCTCTCGGTGGTCCATCTCGGCTCACCCCGTACGGTCTGCGGTCAACCGCCGGCCAACTGCGTACTTCCGGAACTGGTCGCACAGCGGGGTCGCACCGACACCGCGATCGCCGAACTCCAGCGTCGGGTCTCCGGGGACCAACTCCGCGACGCCGCCGGTGAGCTGCTGGAGACCCGGCTGGACCGCCTCCTCGGCGAACTAGAGGCGCTGCCGTCGGGGCGCGAGTTCATCGATCGCCGCGACCTCGACCGCGCCGGGGTGATCGGCCTCTACAGTGGCATGATCTCGTCGGCGTTCCACACCTTCTCCGCCCTGGCGAACCTGCCGGACCAGGACCTCAACCGGGAAGCGCGGGCGTTGACCGACATCGGCCGCTCGCGCGAGCTGCTCGGTCAGACCGACGCGCTGCTGGCCGGCGCGCTGATCGGCGGCCGACTCGCCGAGGGCGAGCACACGCTGCTCGTGCAGGGCATCGCCAACCAGCGTTTCCTGGCCGAAAGCGCGGTGGCCGACCTGCCGGAGCCGGACCGGGCGGCGTACCAACGGTTGACCGAGCAGGACGAGTTCACGCAGTTGCGGCAGATGCAGGACGAGTTGGTCGCCGCCGACCCCTCGGCCCGGCTCCGGCTCGATCAGCAGGCCTGGCAGAACAGCTACGACACGGTGCAGCGGTCGCTGCGCGACTTCGAACTGACCCAGGCCGACGGCCTGGCCGACCGCTCGGTGCCGATGGCGGCGCGGACCCTGGTCCGGCTGGCCGCCGCCGGACTGCTCGGCCTGGTCGCCGTCGTGCTCTCGCTGGTCGTCGCGCTGCGGGTCGGCCGATCGCTGGCGCAGCGGCTGACCCACGTACGCGGCACCGTCAAGGAGGCCGAGGAGCGTCTGCCCGAGGTGGTGGACCGGTTGCGCCGGGGCGAGCAGGTGGACGTGACCGGCGAGGCGCCGTTGGCCGACCGGGGCGCGGACGAGATCGGCCAGGTGGCCCAGGCGTTCACCGAGGTGCACAAGGCCGCGATCCGGTCCGCCATGGTCGAGGTGAGCCTGCGTCGCGGCCTCAACGAGGTCTTCCTGAACATCGCCCGCCGCAGCCAGGGCCTGGTGCACCGGCAGCTCACCGTGCTCGACCGGATGGAACGCGACGCCGAGGACCCGGACCACCTGGCCGAGCTGTTCCGGGTGGACCACCTCGCCACCCGGTTGCGGCGGCACGCCGAGGACCTGGTCATCCTCGCCGGTGCGGCGCCGGGCCGGGGTTGGCGCAACCCGGTCGCGATGGTGGACCTGATCCGGGGTGCCATCTCCGAGGTCGAGTCGTACGACCGGGTGGACATCGTCAACGTTCAGGCCGCCGGCACCGTGGGCCGGGTAGTCGGCGACGTCATCCACCTGCTCGCCGAACTGATCGAGAACGCCACCGCGTACTCGCCGCCGGACTCCCGGGTGGAGATCTCGGGCGAGCACGTCGCGCACGGGTACGCCCTCTCCGTCACCGACCACGGGCTCGGCATGACGGCCGCCGCCATCGAGGAGGCCAACCGGAAGCTCGCCCGGTCACCGGACTTCGACCCGGCCGAGACCGCGCGGCTGGGGCTGTTCGTGGTCGCGCGGCTCGCCGCCCGGCACGACGTACGGGTGCGGTTGCGGGAGTCGGACGGGACCGGGCTGACCGCCGTGGTGCTGATCCCGGCGGCACTCATCACCGCCGAGCCGTCGCCCCTGCCAGACCTGGACACTCCCGCCGGGGACGACCAGGCCGCCACCCCGGAACAGCGCCGGCTGGCCCGGGCCACCCGGTTGACCACAGTGCCCCGACAGAGCACCCGATCGCAGGCAGAGCCGGAGAAGCCGACCGCCACCGAGCCGGTGCCGGCGAGCACGAGCGGCAGTCGGGGCGGCCCCACCGTCGGCTCCACGGTCGGCCCGGCCGAGGCCGACGGCCTGCCCCGCCGCATCCGCCAGCGGGGCCCGGCCGCCACCACCCCGTCGGCCGCCACCGCATCCCCGGCCGCCACCGCATCGCCGGACACCGCCGTGCCGTCGGCCACCATCGCAGCGTCCGGCTCGGCGTCGCCGGCCGCGGACGGCGACGCCGCACCGGCACCGCAGACCGTCGGACCGGCACCGGTCGGTTCGCCTCCGGTGTCGCCCACCGTCTCGACGGAGGTCGCGCCGACCGCCGCGACGACGTCGGTGCCCGGCAACGGAACGTCCGGCACTGGAGCGCCCGGAAACGGAGCGTCCGGCCCGGCCGGGCACCGGACGGCACCCGGCCGGGCGCAGGACGGCGTCGACGCGCCGACGGTGCTGATGCCAGCGGTGTCCTCGGCGATCGACGGGCCGACCGTACGGCAACCGGTGGTGGTCCCGCGCGGACCTATCCGGCCGCTCGGCGAACCGACCCCGCGCAGCCCGGAGGAGGCCCGCCGGTTCATGTCGGCGCTCCAGGCGGGCACCGCGCGGGGCCGACGCGCCGCCGTCGAGCCGAACGACGACGCGGAGCACGCCGGACCGCCCACGCCGGGCCGATCCGGTGCGGCCTCCGCCGACCAGGAGCAGGACCGAGGCACCGAGCCGGCAGGGACGCCGGCCGGTGACCCGGCGACTGTGCAATCCCCGACCGCGACTGAGAGGGACGCCTGATGCATTCGACGAGGCAGAGTGCCGATCTCGGCTGGTTGCTGGACGACCTGTTGGAGCGGGTACCGACCGCGCGGCAGGCGGTGGTGCTCTCGGCGGACGGGCTGCTGCTCGGCTGCTCCACCGGGATGGACAAGGCCGATGCCGAGCACCTCTGCGCGCTGGCCTCCGGGCTGTCCAGCCTGGCCCGGGGCGCGAGCCGCCACCTCACCGGTGGGCCGGTGCGCCAGACGGTGGTGGAGATGGAGTCCGCGTACCTCTTCGTGACGGCGGCGGGGCAGGGCGCCTGCCTCGCGGTCGCCAGTGACGCGGACGCCGACATCGGCCTGGTGGCGTACGAGATGGCGATGCTGGTGACCAGGGTGGGCGAGAATCTGGGGACACCCACCCGGGCGTCGGTGGGTGCCGCCGATGCGCACTGACTTACCGGGGAACCAGCACGAATGGCTCGACGCCGACGCCGGGCCGGTGGTCCGGCCGTACACGCTGACCGGTGGCCGGGTACGGGCCAGCGCGGACGCCTTCGACCTGGTGGCGTACGTGCTGGCGAAGCCGGACCCGGACCTCGGCGCCTATCCGGAGCTGTACCCGGAACACCGGCTGCTGGTGGAGTTGGCCGGCCGGGGAACGCCGGTGGTCGAACTCGCCGCCGATCTCAATCTGGCCATCGGTGTGGTCCGGGTGCTGCTCGGCGATCTACTCTCCCGGGGACTGGTCGCCGTGCACCAGCCGCCGCGCGCCACGTACCTGCCCGACAACGACATCCTCAAGGCGGTGGTCGATGGACTCCGTGCGTTATGACGGCGAGCAACGGGGACAGCGGATCCCGATCGCGCTGAAGATCCTCGTCGCCGGTGGCTTCGGCGCCGGCAAGACGACGCTGGTCAGCGCGTTGAGTGAGGTCCGGCCGTTGCAGACCGAGGAGATCCTGACCGGGGCGGGCATCGAGACCGACGACCTCTCCGGTGTGGAGACCAAGTCGACCACCACGGTGGCGATGGACTTCGGCCGGATCACCATCAACGACGATCTCCAGCTCTATCTGTTCGGTACGCCCGGGCAGGACCGGTTCTGGTTCCTCTGGGACGAGCTGGCGTTCGGGGCGCTCGGCGCGGTGGTGCTCGCGGACACCCGTCGGCTGGCCGACTGCTTCCCGTCGATCGACTACTTCGAGCAGCGCGGCATCCCGTTCGTGGTCGGCGTCAACTGCTTCGACAACTCGCAGCGGTTCAGCCTGGAGGCGGTACGCCGCGCCCTCGACCTCGACGGCAACGTGCCGATGGTGCTGTGCGACGCCCGCGACCGGCAGTCCGGCAAGACGGTGTTGATCTCTCTGGTCGAGCACGTGGCCCGGCAGCGGGGTGAGCCGGTGCCGGCGGCCTGACCCGGGTGCCGGACGCGGGCCGGGACCGGGCGGATCGCAGGTCCGTCGGGAATTCCAGGTCTAACCGGTCGGCATCGGGGCAAGGCTTCTGGTGAGATCGACGCAGGATTCGGCAGGGAGGCGGAACACGGTGGCGGTTCAGGGCGAGATCGTGCACATCGGCGGCTACACGGCGTCCAGCGGCGGCCGGGCCACCGGCATCGTCGCGGCCCGCCGCGATCCGCACACCGGTGAGCTGACCTCACTGGGCACGGTCGCGGTCACCGCGTCGCCGTCCTTCCTCACCCGCCATCCCCGCCTGCCGATGCTGTACGCGGTCAACGAACTGCCCACCGGTGAGATCAGTGCCTGGCGGGTGGGGGCCGACGGGGAGCTGGACGCGGCCGGCACCCAGGCGACCGGGGGCGCGGAGCCGTGCCACCTGGCGGTCACGCCGGACGGCGGCCACCTCGTGGTGGCCAACTACGGCAGCGGCAGCGTGACCGTGTTCCCGCTCGACGCCGACGGTGTCCCGGGTGCGCGTACCGACGTGGTGGCCCACCAGGGGCACGGGCCGAACCCCGAGCGGCAGGAGCAGGCGCACGCTCACATGGTCTCGCCGGGCCGGGACGGCGCGCCGCTGCTCGCCGTCGACCTGGGCACCGACTCGATCTACCGGTACGACCTCGACGCGGCGGGCGCGCTGGCACCCCGGGGTGCCCGGGTACGGACTGCCCCGGGGGTGGGTCCCCGGCACGTGGCCCGGCACCCGGACGGCCGGCGCTGCTACGTCTCCGGCGAGTTGGACGGCTCGGTCCTCGCCTACGAGGTGACCGACGACGGCGGGCTCCAGGAGATCGGGCGGGTCGAGGCCAGCGGCCGGGCCGGGCACGTGCAGCCGTCGGAGATCGCCGTGGGCGCCGACGGGCGCTTCCTCTATGTCGCCAACCGGGGAGTGGGCACGATCACCGTCTTCTCCCTCGGCGCGAAACTGCCGGAGCAGGTGGCCGAGGTGGACACCGGCGGCGAGTGGCCGCGCCACTTCGCCGTCATCGGTGAGCATCTGTACGTCGCCGACGAGCGGGCAGAAATGGTACGCACTTTTCTCGTCGACCGGGAGACCGGCGTTCCGGCGCCACTGGGCGAGCCGCTCGTGGTCGCCAGTCCGACCTGTGTTCTGCCCTGATCGCGGGCCTGAGACATAGATGCATCCACATTGCGCCGTGGCGTCGTCACACAAAGTTACCAATTCGGGGGAAACTGTTTCTCCTCTGTAACTTTCGACCGAACGGCCATGGCAGTCCACCGGTGGGATACGCAAGATGGTCTGCGTGTCAGCAGGCCGCCATCGCATGCGTTCAGGTATTCACGGCGCCGCCGCCGCGGCGGCGGTCGGCGTTCTCGTCGTCACGGCCGGGGGGTGGGTCGGCTATCGCCAACTCGCCGGTCAGGACTGCTCGGGCAAGATCGAGCTGTCCGTCGCCGTGGCAAGCGAGCTCGCTCCTGCGGTGGACCAGGCCGCCTCCGAGTGGGAGGAGAAGGGTGCCGCCGTCGAGGGGACCTGCATCGACGTGACGGTCTCGGCGGCCGACCCGGTCGAGGTGGCGGCGGTGGTGGCGGCCAAGCACGGCGCGACCCTGGCCGGCGTCGGTCAGGCCAGCGGCACCGCGGTGAGCCCCGACGTCTGGATCCCGGACTCCTCCACCTGGCTGCTGCGACTCAAGACCGGTGGCGCGGCGGCCTTCGAGCCGGGCAACGGCGCGTCGATCGCCAGCAGCCCGGTGGTCGTGGCGATGCCCGAGCCGATCGCCGCCCGGCTGGGCTGGCCGCAGAAGGAACTCGACTGGACCCAGTTGCTGGCCCGGGTCAACAGCGACCGGCCGCTGCGGACCGGGATCGTCGAGCCGACCCGGGACGCCGCCGGCCTGTCCGGCCTGCTGTCGCTGATGACCGCGGCCTCGTCCACCGGTGGTGCCACCGCCGAGCAGGACCGGGTCGGCGCGTTGCGGGCGCTGGCGTCGGGTGCCTCGGCGCTGCGCCAGGACCTGTTGGCGAAGTTCCCGACCGCGGCGGACAACACCACGCTGGCCAGTGCGCTCGGCGCGGCGGCCCTCTCCGAAGAGGACGTCATCCAGTACAACGCCCGCAAGCCTCCGGTGCCGTTGGCGGCGCTGTATCTCAAACCGGCGCCGCTGCCGTTGGACTACCCGTACGCGGTGCTGCCCGGCATCGACCCGGCCAAGGCGTCGGCCGCCCGGGTGCTGTTCGAGGCGCTGACCACCTCGTCGTTCAAGGACAGGCTGGCCGAGCAGTCGCTGCGTGGGCCGGACGGGAACTGGGGGAGCGGGTTCGCCGCGCCGCAGGGTGCACCCAGCCCGGCCGGTGGCGACTCCTCCGCCGCGCCGCCGCAGGGCGGGGTGGCCGCCGGTGGGCTGGCACCGGACGCGGTGGAGCGGGCGGTGTCGAGCTGGTCGATCGCCACCCTGTCCGGTCGGATGCTCTGCATCATCGACGTCTCCGGCTCGATGAAGAAGACCGTGCCGACGGCCAACGGGGCGACCCGGCAGCAGGTCACCATCGAGGCGGCCCGACGCGGTCTGAACCTGTTCGACGACTCGTGGTCGATCGGGTTGTGGGTGTTCTCCACCAAGCTGGCGGGGACGCGGGACTACCGCGAGGTGGTGCCGATCGCGCCGCTGTCGCGGCAGCGCAGCACCCTGGAGCGGGGACTGGACACGGTCACCTCGTCCAGCGGTGACACCGGCCTGTACGACACGCTGTTGGCCGCCTACAAGGACGTGCAGCGCAACTGGGAACCCGGCAAGGTCAACTCGATCGTGCTCTTCACCGACGGCAAGAACGAGAACCCGGACGGCATCTCGCAGCGCGAACTGCTCGCGGAGCTGGAGCGGATCAAGGACCCGGAGCAGCCGATCCAGGTCATCATCGTGGGCATCGGCACCGAGGTGAGCAAGGCTGAGCTGGACACCATCGCCGGGGCCGCCGGTGGCGGGGCGTTCATCGCCGCCGACCCCACCAAGATCAGTGACATCTTCCTCAGGGCGATCGCCCTGAGGAAGGCACCGGCCTGAGCGTAGGCGCAGGGACGGGGTCTGCGGTACCGGAGAAAGCGGTACGACAGGCCCCTTTCCGGTCGTCCTCCACACCGGAAAGTGACGGCAATACGTCCGAAGCAATCGGCCGCCATAGTTATCAAGGCAGGATGTCCTCGTGCACCGGCAGATCCGGCCTCCGTCCCGGCCGATCCCGGGCCGTCGGCGAGCGAAGTGTGGGAGGGCTGGTGACCTCGGCGACGCTGTTGACCCCCGCCAGATCGTCATCGCGATCAGGTGAGGCTGCGCCATCGAGCGGGTCGGTGCGTGGCGACCAGCGGACATACGTCCGTTCCCTGGTCGTGCTGGACGCCACCGTACTCTCCGTGGCAGTGCTCATCGGTTACGCGGCGCGATTCGGTGAATCCGTGCCACGTGGTACCCACGTGCCCTACGTCCTGTTCGCGCCGGCACTTGTGCTGGCCTGGTTGGTCTCCCTGAAGGCCCTGCGCTGTTACGACGACCGGGTGGTCGGCTACGGCGCGGACGAGTACCGGCGGGTGAGCATGGCCAGCCTCCGGTTGGCCGGCGCCGTCGCGATCCTCGGATACGTCGCCGACGTCGGCGTGTCCCGTGGCTTCCTGGCGATCTCGTTCGCGGTGGGCATGATCGGGCTCGAAGTGGCCCGGTTCGCCGCGCGCAAGCGTCTGCACCGAGCCCGGTCGCGGGGGACGGGCTGGTCTCGGCGGGTGCTGGTGGTCGGCGACACCGCACACGTGTTGGAGCTGGTGCACACGCTGCGCCGCGAGCCGTACGCCGGCTACCAGGTGGTCGGCGCCTGCATCCCGGACGCGTTGCTGGCCCCGGTGGCGCAGCGGCTCGGTGACGTGCCGGTGGTCGGCTCGTTCCGGGGCATCCCGGAGGCCGCCGACGCCATCGGCGCGGACACGGTCGCGGTCACCGCCTGCGGGGAGCTGACCGCCACCCGGCTGCGCCGGCTCGGGTGGCAACTGGAGGGCACCGGCATCGACCTGGTGCTGGCCCCGGCGTTGACCGACGTCGCGGGCCCGCGTATCCACACCCGTCCGGTCGCCGGGCTGCCCCTGATCCACGTGGAGGCGCCCGAGTTCCGTGGGGTGCGCAAGCTGGTCAAGGGGCTGGTCGACCGCTCGGTCGCGCTGGTGGCGTTGACCCTGTTGTTCCCGGTGCTGGCGGCCATCGCGCTGGCGGTGAAGGTGAACAGCCGGGGGCCGGTGCTGTTCCGGCAGACCCGGGTGGGGCAGGGCGGGCGCGAGTTCGGCGTCTTCAAGTTCCGCACCATGGTGGTGAACGCCGACGCCCTGCTGGCGGAGTTGACCGCCCGCAACGAGACCGACGGTCTGATGTTCAAGATGCGGGACGACCCCCGGGTGACCAGGGTCGGCCGGCTGCTGCGCAAGTGGTCCCTGGACGAGCTTCCCCAGTTGGTCAACGTGCTGTTCGGGCAGATGAGCCTGGTCGGGCCCCGGCCGCCGTTGCCGTCCGAGGTGGCCCGCTACGACGGCGACGTGGCCCGGCGTCTGCTGGTCAAGCCCGGGATGACCGGTCTCTGGCAGGTCAGCGGCCGGTCCGACCTGAGTTGGGAGGACGGCATCCGGCTCGACCTCTACTACGTGGAGAACTGGTCACTCGCGGCCGACCTGACCATTCTCTGGAAGACCTTCGGCGCGGTGGTCAACAGTCGGGGCGCGTACTAGGACGGGCCTCAGGGCTGCGGGCCGGTCCAGTCCAGGCAGACCACGACCGCGTCGTCGGTCAGGTCACCGGCGACGAAGGCCCGCAGGTCGCCGAGGAGGGAACGTACCGCGTCGAGCGGGGTCATCGGCGCGGTACGGCGCAACATCCGGTCCAGCGCGGTCTCGCCGTAGCGGATGTTGCGCCCGGTCGCGTCGATCACCCCGTCGCTGATCATGAAGAGACGGTCGCCGCGCTGGAGCTGGATGTACTGCTCGTGGTAGTTCGTCCCCTCGAACATGCCGAGCGGGAACTGCGCCTCCAGCGGCTGCACGGTGACCTGCCCGGCCCGCAGCAGCACCAGCCGGGGCGAACCGGCGTCGACGGCGGTGAGCAGGCCGGTACGCAGGTCGAGTTCGAGCAGCAGGGTGGAGAGATGTTGCTCACCCCGGTGCAGGTCGTAGATCGCTTGGTCGGCCAGGGTGGCCTGGTCGGCCAGCGGGATGCCGGCCCGGCGGGCGTTGCGCAGCGCGCAGGTGGCCAGCGTGGTGAGCATCGAGGCGGCCACCCCCTCGCCCATCCCGTTGATCGTGGCGGTCCAGACGCGTTCGCCGTCGTCGGACCAGTCGAAGCTGTCGCCGCGCACCGCGTACGCGGGTTCGAGCTGGCCGGCCAGGCTGAACGAGGGACGGGTCCGGCTGCGCCCGGGCAGGAGCTCCCACTGCACCTCGGCCGCGAGCGTGAGCCGTCGGGTACGCCGGGCGATGCGGTACACGTCGGTGCCGGGGTCGACCGCGGTCAACTCGTGCGCCATCGCGGTGGCGATCTCCAGCAGCTCGCTCAGCAGCCCGTCGTCGGTCAGCGGTGCGACCCGGAGCACACCACGCCGTTCGCCGCGCATGTTGACCGGCAGGTAGCCGGTGCCGTCCGCGTACACCGGGGTCTCGTGGTCGAAGCAGCGCCAGGCGGGGTGACCCGGGCTGGTCACCTCGTCACCGCCGGTGAGCGGGAGCAACGCGGCCAGGCGGTAGTCGACCTGGAGCAGCTCGGTCTCGGTGATGCCGTACTCCCGCTCCAACAGCTCCGCGATCCGCCGGACGAGCAGGTCTGCGGGGGCTGCCGTGAGTGTGGCACGGGCCTCGTCGACCGGCTCGCTCATCGTCTCTCCTTGATCACAAGCCCATTCGGCGACAGAATCGGAGTACGCTCAGGCCCACCATGGCGGAACTGCATGGTCCACCGGGACCCGAGATGAGTATGGCTGCCGAGCTGGATACCGCGGCAAGCGCCCTGCTGACCGTCTGGGACGGTGCGCGGGAACGCACGGCCAACCGGATCTCCACCGCCCAGCTGCGGGCCGTCATGCTCGTCGAACGGCAGGACGGCATCAACCTGCGCCGGTTGGCCGCCGGGCTGGACATGCTGCTCTCCTCGGCCAGCCGGCTGTGTGACCGGCTGGTCGCCGCCGGGATGCTGGAACGCGAGCCGGGACGCGCTGACCGCCGGGAGATCTCGCTGCACCTCACCGCCGAGGCCCGCCGGCTCCTCGCCGAGCTGCGCGAGGACCGCCGCCAGCAGCTGTCCACGATCCTCGCCGCTATGACGCCGGAGGCCCGAGAGGCCCTGCTGCACGGGCTGCGTGAGTTCGACGCGGCAGCTCGGGCGCGGGTGATGCGGCAGGTGTCGCCGCTGGTGCCGCAGCAGGAGACCCACGCGGAGCAGCTGCCGGCGGGCCGGCCCGCCGTCGAGCACGGTGCCGAGCCGCAGCCACGGAGCTGGGCGGCGGGGGAGACCTCCGTCTCACGTACCGCCTGACCGGCCGGCGGTCAGCCGGTTGCGGCCGGGCCCACCGCCAACATCGCCACGTCATCGTGCCGGTGCCCACCGCACCACTCGTCGACCAGGTGGAGCACGCGGTCGACAAGCGTCGCCGGTGCGGATCCGGCGGCCTCGCCCAGGGCTCGGTGCAGCCGCCGCTCGCCGAACATCTCGGTGCCGTGCGGCCCGCCCCGGGCCTCGGTCACCCCGTCGGTGCGGGCCAGCAACAGCTCACCCGGCCGCAGCCGGACCTCGGCCTCGTCGAACCGCGCCCCGGGCACCGCACCCACCGGCATGCCGCCCACCTGGACCGGGGTCACCGTCCCGGTGCCGTCGACCAGCAGCGGCGCGGGATGCCCGCCGCCGGCCACCCGGACCCGCACTCCGCCGTCCGGCTCGGGATGCAGCGTGCCCAGCAGCAGGGTGGTGAACTGGCCGCGACGGGCCGCGTCCGGGATGTCCAGCAGGGCCTGGTCGAGCAGCCCGAGCAGCTCCCGGGGCCGATGTTCGACCAGGCGCAGCGTCTGCAACGACTGGCGGACCCGGCCGGTCAGCACGGCCGCGCCGACGCCCTTGCCGCTGACGTCGCCGAGGGCGAACAGCGCGCCGCCGTCGGTCGGGAGCACGTCGTAGAAGTCACCGCCGATGCGCAGGCTGTCGCCGGCGGCGCGGTACCCACCGGCGAGCCGTACGCCGTCGACGGCGGGCAGGTCCGGCGGGAGCAGACTGTTCTGCAGTACCCGGGCCAGGTGGGTCTGCTCGTCGTAGAGCTGGGCGGTGGCCATGGCGGCTCCGGCCCGGGCCGCGAACTCCCGGACCAGCTCGACGTCGCGCCGGTCGAACCCGTCGCGCGCCCCGGCCCGCACCAGCACCAGCGCGCCCGCCGTTCGGCCGGCCCCCGGCATCGGGCTGACCAGCAGCGTCGCCGCCGGATCGAGGTGGTCGGGGATCAGCGGCCCGACGCCGTCGCGCTCCGCGGCGGGCCAGGGCCGTGGCACGCCGGCCTCTCCGTCGAGCGCCTCGACCAGCCCGGGTACGGCGCTGACCGTGTCCCAGTCGGTGGCGCCGAGGGCCGGCGTCGACTGGTGACCGGTTTGCCGGATCCACTGCGGCTGGTACTCGACCGCCCCGGTCGGCAGATACACGATCAGGGCCAGGTCGGCGAGGTACGGCACGGGCAGCGTCGCGGCGGCCTGGAGCGCCTGGTCGCGGTGCAGCGCCAGGCCGAGTCGACGGCCGGCCTGGGCCAGGAAGTCGGTCCGTCCCCGCTCGGTGCGCAGCGCCTCGGCGCGCTGGTGGTCGTCGGTGACGTCCCGCACGTACCAGGCCGACCGGTCACCGGCCAGCGGGCGGCGGATGCCCCGGAGCCGCCGGTCCCGGTGTTCGCCCTCGACGTCGTCCGCCCCGGTCGCGTACGCCTCGGCCAGCATCGCGACCGGGGAACCGGGCAGCCCGACGCCCGGGTGCAGTTCCGGCAGCAGGGCGGTGGCTGCGGCGTTGACCAGCACGACCTGCCCGGCACTGTCGGTGATCAGGACCGCCTCGGCGAGCCCGTCGAGGAGTTCCCGCGCGAGATCGGGGTCCACCGAGCTGCGGGAGCCCGGGCGTCCGGCCCGCCCACGGCCGGTGGAGCCGGCGGCCGGGCCCCGTCGGGTCGTGGTCACCGACGGTCGTCCTGCGCCCTGCGCTGTCGACCTGTACGCATGCCGGTGTTGTGCTCCTCGGGTCCACGGGGTTTGTTGCCTCGGGACAAGGGTACCGAGGGCTCCCGAGGGGTGCCCTCGCAGGAACACCGTGGTCTAGAGCCGGGCCAGCCAACCCGCCGGGCGGGCGATGATCCGGCGTATCACCGAGCCTGCCGCGCCCACCGCGGCGGCGGTCGCGCCGAGGGCCGCAGGTCGTACGGTCACCGGTGACCAGGCGGCGGTGAGCACCCGGCGTTCGATCTCGGCGAGCACCGGTGGCCGGATCCAGGGAGCAAGCGGGGCGTAACCGCCACCGAGCACCACGGTGTCCAGATCCAGCAGGTTGATCACGCTCGACACGGTGATGCCGATGGCCGTACCCGCCTCGTGCAGGGCGTGCCGGGCGGCGGGCTCGCCGGCCTCGGCGAGCTGGGCCAGCCGCATCGGCGCGGTGTCGGCCGGCAGGTCGGCCCCGGCCAGGCCGGCGGCGGCGAGGATCGCCTCCTGTCCGGCGTAGCGTTCCAGGCAACCCCGGCCGCCGCACCGGCACGGCGGCCCGTCCGGCCGTACCGGGATGTGCCCGATCTCGCCGCTCCAGCCCCGGACGCCCCGGAACAACGCGCCGTCGAGCACGATCCCGGCACCGATGCCGACCTCACCGGAGAGGTGCAGGAAGCTGCCCGGTCCGGCGCCGGCGTGCAGTTCGCTGAGCGCGGCGAGGTTGGCCTCGTTGTCCACCACCAGCGTCGGTACGCCCGCCACCGTCTCGGTGAGCGGCGGGTGTGCGGCCAGCAGCTCCGGGACGGGTACGTCCCGCCAGCTCAGGTTCGGCGCGAGGCGGACCCGGCCGGTGTCGTCGACCAGCCCGGGTACGCCGAGGGCCGCGCCGGCCAGGGTGAGGCCCTGCGCGTCGGCGTCGGCGCGGGCGCGGGCGGCGAGCCGGGCGAGCCGGGCCAGCGCGTCGGCGGGGGAGACCGGACGCAGGTCGGCCCGGTGCACGGTGTGGTGTCGGACCTCACCGGAGAGGTCGACCACGCAGGCGGCCAGGTAGTCGACGTTGATCTCCAGCCCGAGCCCGGCCGGGCCGTCACCGGCGAGCACCAGGCCACGGGCGGGTCGACCGGCACCGGCGCGTGGCGTCGGCTCGGCCTCGGTGACCAGTCGACCGGCGACGAGGTCCTCCACCACGGCCGAGACGGTGGCCCGGGTCAGGCCGGTCTCGGCCGCCAGCGCGGCCCGGGAGGGCGGGCGGTCGGCCGCGGCGATCCGGCCGAGGACGAGGGCGAGGTTCAGCTCACGCAGGCTGCCCTGGCGTACGCCGCCGGCCGGGGCTGCGAGTCGGGTCACCCCTTGACACTGCCACATCGCGGCCATTTAATTCAACCACTGAACAAATAGCGGACGACACCACCGGAGGTCTGTAATGGCATCCCGTCCCACCCCCGCCGACAAGTTCTCCTTCGGCCTCTGGACGGTCGGCTGGCAGGGCCGAGACCCGTTCGGTCACGCCACCCGGCCCGCGCTGGACCCGGTGGAGTCGGTGCACCGGCTCGCCGAGCTGGGCGCGTACGGCGTCACCTTCCACGACGACGACCTCGTGCCGTTCGGTGCGGACGCCGCCACCCGCGACGGCCAGATCGCCCGGTTCCGCAAGGCGCTCGACGAGACCGGCCTGGTGGTGCCGATGGTCACCACCGACCTCTTCCAGCAGCCCGTCTTCAAGGACGGCGGCTTCACCAGCAACGACCGCGACGTCCGGCGGTACGCGCTGCGCAAGGTGCTGCGCAACATCGACCTCGCCGCCGAGCTGGGCGCCCAGACCTTCGTCATGTGGGGCGGTCGCGAAGGCGGCGAGTACGACGTGGCCAAGGACGTGCAGGCCGCGCTGGCGCGCTACCGCGAGGCGGTCGACCTGCTCTGCCAGTACGTCGTCGACCGTGGTTACGACCTGCGCTTCGCGCTGGAGCCCAAGCCGAACGAGCCGCGCGGCGACATCCTGCTGCCCACCGTCGGGCACGCCCTGGCCTTCATCTCCACGCTCGCCCACCCCGACCGGGTCGGCGTCAACCCGGAGGTCGGCCACGAGCAGATGGCCGGGCTGAACTTCGTGCACGGCATCGCCCAGGCGCTCTGGCAGGGCAAGCTGTTCCACATCGACCTCAACGGCCAGCGCGGCATCAAGTACGACCAGGACCTGGTCTTCGGCCACGGTGACCTGCTCAACGCGTTCGCGCTGGTGGACCTGCTGGAGCACGGCGCGCCGGGCGGCGGCCCCGGGTACGACGGACCCCGCCACTTCGACTACAAGCCCTCCCGCACCGAGGACATGGACGGGGTGTGGGTCTCCGCCGCCGCGAACATGCGGACCTACCTGCTGCTCAAGGAGCGGGCTGCGGCGTTCCGGGCCGACCCCGAGGTGGTCGAGGCGTTGGCCGCCAGCAAGGTCGGCGAGCTGGGCGTACCGACCCTGGGCGAGGGCGAGGGCTACGCCGAGCTGCTCGCCGACACCAGCGCGTTCGAGGGCTACGACGTCGAGGCGGCGGGTGCCAAGGGTTTCGGCTTCATCCGGCTCAACCAGCTCGCCGTCGAGCACGTGCTCGGCGCGCGCTGAGGCGGACGGCATGCCGCTCGTCGCGGGGGTGGACTCCTCCACCCAGTCCTGCAAGGTGGTCGTCCGGGACGCGGAGACCGGTGACCTGGTCCGTCAGGGCCGGGCGCCGCACCCGGACGGCACCGAGGTCGACCCCTCGGCCTGGTGGTCGGCCCTCCAGACGGCGATCGACGCCGCCGGTGGGCTGGACGACGTCGCCGCCGTCTCCGTCGCCGGCCAGCAGCACGGCATGGTCTGCCTGGACGACTCCGGCGAGGTGGTGCGGCCGGCGCTGCTGTGGAACGACACCCGCTCCGCACAGGCCGCCGCCGACCTGGTCGAGGAGGCCGGTGCCGGTACGGCGGGACGGCAGTTCTGGGCCGACGCGGTGGGCAGCGTGCCGGTGGCCAGCTTCACCGTCACCAAGCTGCGCTGGCTGGCCCGGCACGAGCCGGCCAACGCCGACCGGGTGGCCGCCGTCTGCCTGCCGCACGACTGGTTGACCTGGCGGCTGTCCGGATCCTCCGACCTGGCGGCGCTGCGCACCGACCGCAGTGACGCCAGTGGCACCGGCTACTGGTCGCCGGCCACCGGCGAGTACCGTCCCGACCTGCTGGAACGGGCGCTCGGTCGGACGGTACGGGTGCCGACCGTGCTGGGACCGTCCGAGACGGCGGGCGCGCTGCCCGGCGGCGCGCTGCTCGGGCCCGGCGCGGGGGACAACGCCGCCGCCGGATTCGGGGTGGGCGCCGGCCCCGGCGACGTGGTCGTCTCGATCGGTACCTCCGGCACCGTGTTCAGTGTCGCCGACGCGCCGGCCGCCGACCCGACCGGGATCGTCGCCGGCTTCGCCGACGCCAGCGGCCGGTTCCTGCCACTGGTCTGCACGCTGAACGCGGCCCGGGTACTCGACGCCGCCGCCGGGATGCTGCGGGTCGGGCTGGACGAGTTGGCCGAGCTGGCGCTGGCCGCGCCGCCCGGCGCGGACGGGCTGGTCCTGGTGCCGTACCTGGAGGGTGAGCGGACGCCGAACCGACCGCTGGCCACCGGGGCGGTGCACGGGCTGACCCTGGGCACCTCGACCCCGGCCCACCTGGCCCGGGCGGCGGTCGAGGGCATGCTCTGCGCACTCGCCGACGGCCTGGACGCGCTGGCCGCCCAGGGGGCGACCGTCCGCCGGGTGATCCTGGTAGGTGGCGGGGCCCGCTCCGCCGCCGTCCGCCGGATCGCCGCCCAGGTCTTCGGCAGCCCGGTGGTCGTTCCGCCACCCGGTGAGTACGTCGCCGACGGGGCCGCCCGCCAGGCCGCCTGGCTGGCCCTCGGCAGCGCGGAACCACCGTCGTGGTCGCCGTCCGGCACCGAGGAGTACGCCGCCGAGCCGGTACCGGCCATCCGGGAGCGTTACGCCGAGGCCCGGGAGCGCCACCTGGACCGCTCGACCGGATAGCGCACGCGGGTCCGGGCCGGGGCGCGACACCGCCCCGGCCCGGCACCCGCTGCGCCCTCGGTCTGGTCGGTCTCGTCGGTCTCGTCGGTTCCTCGGTCTCGTCGGTTCCTCGGCCTGGTCGGTCCCGTCGCGCCGTGACGGGGCATCGGCCGCGTCGGGCGGTGTCAGGCCGTCGGCCGTGGCGGGCCGTGCCGGGTCGTCGGGCCGCGTCGGGTCGTGTCGGGCCGTCGGCCGTGCCGGTCGTGTCGGGCCGTCGGGCCGTGTCGGGCCGCGTCGGGCCGCAGGCCGCGTCGCGTCGGGTCGGGTCGTCGGGCCATGTCGGGCCGTGTCGGGCCGTGTCGGGCCGCAGGCCGCGTCGGGTCGGGTCGGGTCGGGTCGTCGGCGGTGTCGCACTTTCGGGCATCGCATCGGCTTCCCGCCGGCCCACTCGCTCGCTGACCTCAAGGTCGTGCTCAATCCTGGATCGAGTGGCCATTGCGGCGCTGGGATGCCACTCGATCCAGGATCGAGCGTGATCTTGGCCGTGCGGGCCGTACGATCATCGGGGCCTATGAGGGCGTCGGGCCTCGTCGGGTCATTGGACGGTGTCGGGTCGCCGGCCCCGTCGGGTCGTCGCGTGGGATCGGCAACGACGCCAACGCCCACCTCCGTGGGGTCGTCGGCCTTGTCGGCCCCTCGGCCCAGTCGTGCCGCGACGGGACGTCGCCTCGTCGGCCTTGTGGAGTCGTCGGGGCCAAGGTCGTCGGGGTGCGCGGATCGGTGGCGTCGGGTGGGGCCGGTCCGCTGTCGCCCGGTCGGGGTGGGTGGACCCGGTGACCGGGCCGTTATCCGGTCCTGGTTGGCTGCCGGCATGACCTTGCGCACGGGCCGATCCGCGCGGGTGTGGGGCGGGAGCGCCACGCACCGGATCTACAGCGTCGTGGTCTTCGTGCTGCTCGCCTCGCTGGACAACGTGGCGATCGGTCTGGTGCCGCCGCTCTACGGCGCGATCGCCGACTCCTTCGCGGTGCCGCAGCGCCTGCTCGGCCTGGTCACCGCGATCAGTTTCCTGGTCAGCGCCGTGGCTGCGGTCGGGTGGGCGTACTTCGGAGACCGCACCAACCGCAAGCCGCTGCTCATGATCGGCACGCTGATCTGGGCGGTCGGCACCGGCGGAAGCGGCCTGGCCGGCGACTACCCGACGTTCCTGGCCGCGCAGTTGCTGGCGGCGATCGGGCTCGGCGCGGTCGGGTCGGTCGGGTTCTCGGTCGTCACCGACCTGATCTCGCCCCGCCGCCGGGGCCTGGTGATGAGCTTCTGGGGACTCTCCCAGGGCATCGGCACGCTGGCCGGCACGCTGGTCGGCGGGCTGCTCGGCGCGACGGACTGGCGCCGCCCGTTCCTGCTGCTCACCGTCGTCGGCCTGGCCGCCACTGCGGCGTACCTGTTCACGTACGACATCCGGCGCGGGCAGAGCGAACCGGAACTGGCCGCCGCGCTGGCCGCCGGCGCCGAGTACGACCACCGGATCAGCCGCTCCGATCTGCCGGTCATCCTGGGCCGGCGGACCAACCGGTGGCTCGTCCTGCAGGGCCTCACCGCACAGGCCGCGTTCGGCTCGCTGGTCTGGCTGCCGGTGCTCTTCACCGAGCGGGCCCGGGAGCAGGGCTACTCACCGGCGACGGCGATCGTGGTGGGCAGCGTCTTCGCCACTCTGTTCCAGCTCGGCGGCGTGTTCTCCATCGTCGGCGGTCTGATCGGCGATGCGCTGCAACGGCGTACGCCGTCCGGCCGGGCGTTGGTCGCTGCGGTCGGCATCCTCGCGGCGGTCCCGCTCTACCTGGTGCTGTTCTTCGTGCCGATCCGCATCGACGTGCCCGACGGCGCCGGTACCGGGGCGGTGGTGGCGGCCGTGGTGGGCAGCGTGTTCACCGAGCCGACGGTCGGGCTGAGCCTGCTCACCGCGCTGCTGGCGTTGGCGTTGACCTCGGCGAACTCACCGAACTGGTTCGCGTTGATCGCCGACGCCAACCCGCCCGAGCACCGGGGCACCGTCTACAGCCTCGGCAACCTGGTCAACGGGGTGGGGCGGGCGGCCGGCAACGGGCTGGTCGGCGTGGTCTTCCACGCCCTGCGGGGGGCCTTCCCGCCGCCGCTGAACTACGCCGTCGGGCTGGCCGCGTTCCAGCTCTTCTTCATCCCCACCGGGATCATGTACTGGCTCGCCGCCCGGACGTCCCCCAAGGACATCGCCGACGTCCGCGACCTGCTGCACTCTCGCGCCGAAAAGCTGTGACAGATGTAAGGAAGGGCCCCTTGTTAACGCCTCGTGCATAGCAAGGGCCCCCTGTTAACAAACGACCGTCAGCCGGCGGGCCGCACGGGACAGCCCCGGGCCGCGGCTGCTCGCCTTGCCGCAGCCCGCGACGGGCGGTGTTAACAGGGGTCCCTTCCTCTACCTCAGGCGTTAATAAGGTGCCCTTCCTTACAACACCCACACACCCCCGCCCGATCAGGGGGAGTGGAGCCAGACGGTTGCGTCGGTGGGGAGGGAACCGTCCTCGTTCAGCGGCGCGCTGCTGTGCACCAGTTTGCCGTCGGGCAGTGGAATCGCCTCCGGGCCGAAGTTGGTCGACACGACCAGGTTGCCGTTGCGGAAGGTCAGCACGTCGTCGTCGGAGGCGAGCCACTCCAGGGTGCCTCGACCCAACCCGTGGGTACGCCGTAGCCGCAACGCCGTGCGGTACATCTCGTACGTCGAGCCGGGCACGTCGCGCTGGCGGTCCCGGGCGTACTCGGCCCAGACCGGCGGCTGTGGCAGCCAACTCGCGTCGGTGGGCCCGAACCCGTACGACGGGGCGTCGGCCTCCCACGGGATCGGCACCCGGCAGCCGTCGCGGCCCCGCTGGGTGTGTCCGCTGCGTTCCCAGGTCGGGTCCTGCCGGGCCTCGTCGGGCAGGCTCGTGTGCTCCGGCAGACCCAACTCCTCGCCCTGGTAGAGGTAGGCCGAACCGGGCAGGCCGAGCATCAGCAGGGTGGCCGCCCGGGCCCGGCGCAGCCCGAGCGCCGCGTCCGGCTGCTCGTCGCCGACGCCGATGCCGTTGGGTCGGACGGTGCCCACCGGCAGCCCGAGCCGGGAGGCGTGCCGGACCACGTCGTGGTTGGAGAGCACCCAGGTGGTGGGCGCGCCGACCGCGTCGGTGGCCTCCAGCGACCGGGTGATCACGGCGTACTGGGCCGGGGCGGTCCAGGAGGCGACCAGGTACTCGAAGTTGAACGCCTGGTGCATCTCGTCGGGGCGGACGTACCGGGCCAGCCGCTCGGCCGGCTCCACCCACGCCTCGGCGACCAGGACGCGTTCCCCGGGGTAGCCGTCCAGCAGCCGCCGCCAGTCGCGGTAGATCTCGTGTACGCCGTCCTGGTCCCACATCGGCGGGCGGGGCTTGTCGGCCTCCTGCCCGGAGAGGATCTCCTGCGGCTCCCGCCAGTCGGCCAGGTCGGCCTGCTTGACCAGCCCGTGCGCCACGTCGACCCGGAAGCCGTCCACGCCCCGGTCCAGCCAGAACCGCAGCACGTCCAGGAACTCGGCGCGTACCTCCGGGGCGTCCCAGTTCAGGTCGGGCTGGGCGGTGTCGAACAGGTGCAGGTACCACTGCCCGTCGGGGACCCGGGTCCACGCCGGTCCGCCGAAGACGCTCTGCCAGTCGTTGGGCGGCTCGACGCCGTCCGGGCCCCGGCCGTCACGGAAGACGTACCGCTGCCGCTCGGGGCTGCCCGGCGCGGCGGCCAGGGCGGCCTGGAACCACCGGTGTGCCGACGAGGTGTGGTTGGGGACCAGGTCGACGATCACCCGCAGCCCTCGCGCGCGGGCCTGCGCGATCAGCTCGTCGGCGTCGGCGAGCGTGCCGAACAGCGGCTCCACGTCCCGGTAGTCGGCAACGTCGTAGCCGGCGTCGGCCTGCGGCGACGGATAGAACGGGGAGAGCCAGACCGCGTCGACCCCCAGCTCGGTCAGGTGGTCCAGGCGGGCGGTGATCCCTGGCAGGTCGCCGATGCCGTCGCCGTTGGAGTCGGCGAACGAGCGCGGGTAGATCTGATAGATCACCGCCTCGGTCCACCAACCGGTGATCGGGGCGGAGGGCGCGGTCTGCTGCGTCGCGTTGTCGTTCAGGACGGACTCCCGTGGTCGAGCCGGCCCGGCGGGTCGCCGGACGACGAGGTGATCAGGTCAGTGTGCCCGCGCCGGCGCGGTCGATTCGCGCACGACCAACCGAGTGTTCAGGATCACCGGCGACGTCGCACGGTGCGGCCCGGATTGCGGGGGCGGCCCGGCGAGCGGGTCGAGCAGCAGCTTCGCGGCCAACCGGCCCTGCTCGGCGGCGGGCTGGGCGATGGTGCTCAGCCCGAGCACACCGGCGAGCGCGTGGTCGTCGATGCCGATCACGCTGACGTCCTGGGGTACCCGCAGGCCGGCGTCGCGCAGCGCGGTCAGCGCGCCCATCGCCATCTCGTCGCAGGCGGCGAAGATCGCCGTGGGCGGATCACCCCGGCGCAGCAGTTCCTCGGTGGCCCGGGTGCCACCGGCGATGTCGAACCGGGACTCCACGTCGAGGCTCGGCTCGGGAGACAACCCGGCGGCGCGCAGCGCCTCCTGGTAGCCCCGGCGTCGGTCCAGGTGCGCGGTGAAGGCGAGTTCGTCATCGGGGTCGCCGGAGATGTGGGCGATGCGTCGGTGGCCGAGGTCCAGCAGATGCCGGGTGGCGGTCCGCGCGGCGACCACGTCGTCGATGCGTACGCAGGGCCAGCCCGGCACGTCGGTACCGGAGCTGACGGTCACCCCGGGCAGGTCGAGCGCGGCCAGAGCGGTCAGTTCGGGTGCCCGCAGCGGGGTGGCGACCAGCATCACCGCGTCCACCCGCTTGTGCAGGTTGGCGGGGTGCAGCAGCCGCTGCCGGTTCTGCTCCCGGCCGCCGAGGTTGTGCAGCAGCAGGTCGTAGCCGGCCTGGTGCAGGAAGTCCTCGACCGCTTCGACGACGACGCCGAAGAACCACCGGGTGATCCGGGGGACCACCACCGCCACCGTGCCGGTACGACCGCCGGCCAGCCGGGAGGCGCTCGGCGACACGGCGTACTGCAACTGCTCGGCGGCGGCCAGCACCCGGTGGCGGGTGGCGGCCGACACGGTCGGCAGTCCGCGTAGCGCCCGGGAGACGGTGGCCGTGGAGACTCCGGCCAGCCGGGCGACGTCGTCGATCCTGGTCACGCTTACCCCGCTCACGTCCCGGGTGGTGCCGCCGTCACCGTCGGCGGCGGCACCACCCGGGTATCAGCCCTTGACGCTGCCGGCGAGCAGCCCTCGAACGAAGTAACGCTGCAACGACAGGAACACGATCAGCGGTACGACGATCGAGACGAACGCCCCGGCGGTCAGCCGTTGCCACTCGTTGCCCCGAGTGCCGGCCAGTTCGGCCAGCCGGACGGTGAGCGGCGCGGTGACGTCGCTGCCACCGGCGAAGATGAGCGCGACCAGCAGGTCGTTCCAGACCCAGAGGAACTGGAAGATGCCGAACGCGGCCAGGGCGGGAGCGACCAGCGGCAGCACGATGGTGCGGAAGATCCTGGGGTGGGTGGCCCCGTCGACCCGGGCCGCCTCCATCAGGTCCTTCGGTAGCTGCGAGATGAAGTTGTGCAGCAGGAACACGGCGAACGGCAACGCGAAGCAGGTGTGCGCGAACCACACCTGGGCGAAGTTCTGCGCGCCGTCGAGGTTCCAGGCGGGCATCAGGGTGACGCCGCCGATGCTGACTCCCCGCGAGAAGAAGCTCAGCAGCGGCACCAGCGCCATCTGCAACGGCACGATCTGGAGCGCGAAGATGCCGATGTAGACCCAGTCCCGGCCGCGGAAGTTGATCCACGCCAGCGCGTACGCGGCCAGGGCGGCGAACGCGAGCGGGAACAGCACCGACGGCAGGGTGATGACCAGCGAGTTGACGAAGTAGTTGGCGAGCTGTCCCGAGCCGGACGCCTGCCCGAACAGCACGTCCTGGTAGTTCTGCAGGGTGAACTGCGGGTCCCGGAAGAACGTCCACCAGCCGGTGGTCTTGAGCTGGGGCTCCGGCCGGAACGAGGAGACGAACAGGCCGAACGTCGGGATGGTCCAGACGACCGCGATGACGATCGCGACGATCGTCGCGGTACGGCTGTTCAGCCGCTTGCGTACCCGGGACGCCCGCGTCGACGTGCCGCTTGTGTCCTGGGCGCCGGCGGCGACCGGGGGAGTGGTGGTGGTCATCTCAGCCCTCCCGTCGCTGCTGACGCAGGTTACGGATCTGGAAGATCACGATCGGCAGCACCAGGACGAAGAGGAAGACCGCCAGGGCGGACCCCTGACCGTTCTGGCCATACCGGAACGCCTGGTTGTACATCTCGTTCGCGATCACGCTGGTGTCGTAGTTGCCGTTGGTCGTGGTGCGGACGATGTCGAAGACCTTCAGCGTGGCGATCGAGATGGTGACCACGACGACGATCATGGCCGGCCGGATGCTGGGCACGGTGATCTGCCGGAACATCTGCCAGGGGGTGACCCCGTCGAGGCGGGCCGCCTCCACGATGTCGGCCGGGATGGACTTGATCGCCGCGGAGAGCACCACCATGGCGAATCCGGCCTGGATCCAGACCATGATCACGATGAGTAGCAGCGTGTTCAGTGGCGAGTCGAGCAGCCACTGTCGGGGCTCGCCGCCGAGGCTGACCACGATCTGGTTGAGCAGACCGATCTGTTCCTGGTCCTCACCCCGGTAGGCGTAGACGAACCGCCAGATGATGGCGGCGCCCACGAACGAGATCGCCATCGGCATGAAGATCAGCGACTTCGCCAACGACTCCATCCGGGCCTTGTCGACCAGCACGGCGTAGAGCAGGCCCATCGAGGTAGCGACCAACGGGACCAGGGTCACCCAGACCAGCGTGTTGATCAGTACGCGGACGATCGCGTCCTCGGCGAACATCCAGCGGTAGTTGTCCAGCCCGACCCAGTTCTGACTGCCGCCGTCCATGAAGGACAGGAGTGTGGTGCGGATCGCTGGGACGACCAGGCCGATCATCAGCAGCAGTACGGTCGGCAGCAGGAAGAAGAGTGCGAACAGCCCCTCCCGGGGCTTGGTCCGCCGGGGCATCGGCGCGCTGCCGGCGGCGGCGGCGACGAGTTGCGCCTCGCGACGCCGGGCGAAGAACGCCGGCACCGCGTCGAGCAGGACGAGCAGGCCGCCGACCACCACTGCGAAGGCGACCAGCCCCCACAGCAACATCATCAGTTTCGGCGCCTGGGCGGCGAAGTCGAAGTTCATCAACCCTCCCGGAGGTGTCGACAGAGCCGGTGGGCCGGCCCGCGTGCGCGGACCGGCCCACCACTGGACTCAGTTCGGCCAGCTGCTCTCGATGCCCTGGAGGACCGTGGCGGTGTCCCGCCCGTTGATCCACTCGACCATGCCCTTCCAGAAGGTGCCGTTGCCGACGGCCGCCGGCATCAGGTCGGACCCGTCGAAGCGGAAGACCGAGCTGTCGTCCTGGAGGAGTTCCGCGGACAGCTTGTCGATCGGGTTCGCGACGTTGGCCAGGTCGAGCTTGTTGTTCGCCGACACCCAGTCGCCGATCTTCGCGCGGCTGTTGGCGTGCTCACCGGAGGCGAGGTACGTCTGCACCGCCTGCACCTCGGGACGGTCGCTGAACGCCGTCACGAACTCGCCGCCGCCCAGGACCGGCTTGCCCTTGGCCGGGTCGATGGCCGGGAAGTAGAACGCGAACACGTCGCCGTCCTCGGCCACCCGGGTGCCCTGCGGCCACTGGTTGGCGTAGAACGAGGCCTGCCGGTGCAGCGCGCACTTGCCGGCCGTGATCGGCACGCCGGCCTCCTGGAACGAGGTGGTGGCGATACTGCGCACCCCGCCGAAGCCGCCGTTGACGTACTTCTCGTTCTTCAGGATGGTGCCGGCGCGGTCGAGCGCCTCGGCGACCCGGGGGTCGTTGAATGGGATCTCGTGCTTGGTCCACTGGTCGTAGACCTCGGGCGTCTGCGTACGCAGCATCAGGTCTTCGATCCAGTCGGTGGCCGGCCAGCCGGTGGCCTCGCCGGACTCGATCCCGGCGCACCACGGCTTGGTGCCGCTGTCCGCGATCGTGTCACTGAGCTTGATCATCTCGTCCCAGGTGTTCGGGACGGCCCAGCCCTTCTCCTGGAACATCTTCGGCGAGTACCAGACGAAGGACTTCACGTTCGAGCCGAGCGGCGCGCCGTAGAAGGTGCCGTTGACCGTGCTGTAGGTCAGCCAGTCGGCCGGGTAGTTCTCCTCGGCCATCGCCTTGGTCTCGGCGCCGGCGGCCTTGATCTGGTCCCGCTCGGCGAACCGCTGGATCAGACCGGGCTGGGGGATGAACGCCAGGTCGGGGGCGTTGCCGCCGTCGACGCGTACGGGCAGCTGCGCCTCGAACTCACCACTGCCCTCGTGGTTGATGTCGATGCCGGTGCACTCTTCGAACTGCTTCCACGACTCGTCCAGCCGGTCGGCCTCGATGTCCCGGATCGACGAGTAGATCGTCACCTTCTTGCCGTCGTGGCCCTGGTACTTCTCGTACGGGGCACACTCGGCGGAATCGGCGTTGGTGTTGTTGCCGCTACTGCTGCTGCTTCCGGTACCGCAGGCGGTGGCGCTGAGCGCCAGCCCGAGCGCGCCGGCGATCACGAGGGCCTGGCGTGGCCTGGCAAAGACTGCCATGCCGTCCTCCTTCCTAGCCGGCGCTGGCCGGGAATGGTCTCCGGTGACCTGGCGCCGGTCCGATGGGCGTTTTCACATGTAAGCGCTTGCATCCCGCGCGGTCCACCCCTGGGCGGGACACGACCGAGTAACAATCCGGAAACCTGTCGCCCCTGCCTGGGCGCGCTCCCACCGAGCCTGATGACCCCTGTCGATCGGTGCCCCCGACCGTCAAGGTCGACGGACCGCCCTCGGCGCGAGGTGCCGCACTTCCACCGGGCCGACAACCGCCGCACCCGCACGGACTGGGCGCTCCCGACGGGCCAGGCACTCCGGACGGCTGGGCGCTCCGACGGGCCGGGGCGCTCCCGCGCTCCCGATGGCTTCGCACACTCGACGTGCCGGTCTGGCCGGAGTTGACCAAGGGATTTGCGCCCTCAGACCTGCCCTTCCGTGACCAAAACTTCTTGATCAACGCGGGCGGCGGCGTGTGGGCGGCGCGTTTGCGCGTGGATACGGGCAAGGTCCGGCGCAACTTCAGGGATATTGCTGTCTCCGAGGGGGCCTGAGGCAGCAGTATCCGTGAAGTTGTGCGGATCATGATGAGTCGCGAGGGGTGCGGCACCGGCTCGATCTGAGATCGAAGCCGGGACGGGTCAGCCGTTCAATTGCCAGATCGAGTAGTTCAGCGCTGCGGCGAAGGTCACCCAGGCCCAGTAGGGCAGCAGCAGGACGGCTGCGGCGGTGCTGACCCGTCGGAACAGCAGGACGGTCACGCCGATCGCCAACCACAACAGCACGATCTCGGCGAAGGCCAGACCGTACTGCCCGGCGCCGAAGAACAGCGGAGTCCAGGCGGCGTTGAGCACGAGCTGCACCGCCCAGGCGAGCACGGCCGGGCCGAAGCCCACCCGACGCCAGACCAGCCAGCCGGCCAGCGCGATGGTCACATAGAGCACCGTCCAGACCGGGCCGAACAGCCAGGAAGGGGGCGCCCAGGAGGGCTGCTCGATACTGCGGTACTCGTCCGCCGCGCCGACGGCGGCGAGGTTGCCGATGACGGCCGCCGCTATCACCGCCGCCGCGAAGCCGGCCAACGCCCACCACTGCCGGGCACCGCCTCGCCGGGTGTCGTTCGCACTCGTCCGCATGCTCACAGCTTCTCCGTGGGTCGGGCCGGCAAACCTGCCGGGGCGGGCTTATCCGTGGGCCGGCGAGACCTGCCGTCGAAGCGGGGCTTCTGCGCGGCCCGGACCGGGAGGACCTACCGGTGGGGCGGCGCGTGACGCTGCCCAGACCGGAAGGACCTACCGGTGGGGCGACGCGTGACGTGGGCCGGAGTGGCGTGCGACGCGGGCCGGAGTGGCGTGCGACGTGGGCCGGACCGGAAGGACCTGCCGGTGGGGCGGCGCATGATGCGGCCCGGACCGGAAAGAAGCTGCCGGCCGGGCGGCGCGTGATAAGGCCCAGACCGGAAGGACCTGCTGGCGGCCTGGCGCGCGACGTGGGCCCGGGCCGGAAGGACCTGCCGGCCGAGCGGCGTGCGATGCGGCCTGGACTAGGAAAGACCTGCCTGCGGGGCGGCGCGCGACGCTGCCGGGACACCAAGTGCCGGGACACAAGTACGCCGGGGTCGCCGTGGCCGGTGGCTCCTGTCGGGAGGACGGAGTTCCGGTCACGACGACCCCGGCGGGTCCGGGACAGGCGACGCGTTGCGCCGCCACGTCAACTGAAGATGCTCACACCACCCGGGCCAACCAGCAGGCCAACGACGATGAGGACGACGCCCCACAGGATCTGCCGGCGGAACAGCGCGAGGATGCCGGAGACGACCAGTACGACTGCGAGAATCCAGAGAATCAGCTCCATGTTTGCTGAATACCCCCCACTCCGACGCCGGAAACCTGCGGCTGATCAAGGTCCTCACCCAAATGGAAGACGCTGTACGCCTGCTTGATCACCGGGTGCGCGACGTTGCGTACGCGTACCCCGCCGGGCGTGGTGCCGCGCTCGGAGCCGTGGTGCGCGTGCCCGTGCAGGGCCAGCGCGGTGGGCGCCGAGTCGACGGCCTGTCCGAGCTGGTAGCAGCCCAGGAACGGATAGATCTCCAGCGGTTCCCCGGCCAGGGTGTCCGGCACGGGCGAGTAGTGGGTCAGCGCCACCAGTGTGTCGCAGTCCAGCGAGCGCAGCGCGGCAGCCAGCTGGTCCGCGCTCTCGGTCGTGGTGCGGACGAACGCCTTCATCTCCGGCTCACCGAAGTCACTGGCGCACCGGCCGGCGAACCCGCCACCGAAGCCCTTGACCCCGGCGACGCCGAGCCGGCCGCCGGCGCAGTCGAGCACCACGCCGTCGCCCTCCAACACGATGATCCCCGCCTCCTGCAACGCGCCGACCACCTGCGGCACCTGGTCGCACTGGTGGTCGTGGTTGCCGAGCACGGCGATCACCGGTACGCCCAGTCCGCCGAACTCCCGTGCCACGCACCGGGCCTCCGCCTCGGTGCCGTGCCGGGTCAGGTCACCGGCGAGCAGCAGCACGTCGGCCTTGTCCGGCAGTTCCTCCAGGGCCGGCCGGAAACGGCCGACCACGTCCTCGTCCACGTGTACGTCGCCCACCGCGGCGATCCGGATAGCCATCGCGCCTCCTCAGGGCAGTTGCTCGATCTCTGTGGGCGCCTGCGCACGGATCACCCCGATGTCGCTGGTGACCGGCTCCTCGGGAAAGCGCTCGGCCACCCGGCGCAGGATCTCGTCCCGCCGGTGGGCGCTCTCCACCTCGCCCATGAGCACCAGACCGCGTTCCGTACGGACCACGGAGATGCCCTGCTCGGCGACGGCCGGATCCTCGGCGAGCAGCCGGTGGATCTCCGCCTCGACGTACTCGTCCGGCGGCCCGGCACCGGGGTCGCGGTACGTGGTCACGGTGTTCCCCTCCCGTCGGCCGTGCCGCCGTCGGGCACGACGTCCAGCCTGTCCAGCAGCACCAGGAACGCCTCCGCGTACGGCGAGTGCTGCGTCTCCTTGCGTACCCGTTCCCAGTCGATCTGCTCCCGCAACGACCGGGCCAGCGGCAGCCCTCGCGCGAAGTCGCAGTAGTGCTGGGAGAAACTGAGCAGTTTGTGCACCATCAACTGGGTGGCGGAGAGCACCGGCATGTGGATCGCGTCGACCGGTCGCACGACCGTGTCGGCGAAGGTCTCCTCGGTCACCGGCGTCTCGATCGGGCGATGGATCAGGTCCACCATCCGTCCGCCGTCGTAGACCTTGACCAGCCAGTCCTCCGGCGGCCGCTCGGCCGTGAAGCCGGCCGCCACCAGCGCCTCCAGGGCGGCTTCGACGTCCGGTTCACGGATCAGGAAGTCGACGTCGTGCTCGCTGGAGTGGCCGCCGTGCGCGTACACGGCGAAGCTGCCGCCGAGTGCGAACGGGATGTCCGACTGCTTGAGCACGGCGGCGACCTTCTTCAGTGTGTGCAGGAGAGTCTCGTCGTCGCGCTCGGCCATGTCGCCTCTCCCGTCGAGATCGTTCGGTGCTACCGGTGGGATGCCGGATCGGTACCCGGCAATCCGGTCGCCCACACCTGCCTGGCGCGCGGAAGGGGTCGATCAGGCGGATAGCGGGATGAACCACCCGGTGGCCGTGCGGGGGTCGGATATCCTGTCGAGAGTGGCCAGATCGACGGGTACCCGGTGCGGCACGGCCCGACTGCGCACCGTAGCCCTGATCGGCGTGGACGGCTCGGGCAAGACCACTCAGGCACACCGGCTCGCCGAGGCGCTCACCGCCGCCGGCCACCCGGCCACCTACCACCGCAACGCCGGTGGGCGTCGCTGGCTGGGGCGGGCCGCGCACCGGCTCGGTCGGCCGGACGCGCAGGGGCTGCTCGGGCGCGACGGGATGCTGCTGCTGGAGTCCATGCTGCGCTGGCTGGCCATCGCCATGGCCCTGCTCGGCAGCCTGGCCACCGGCCGGGTGGCGGTGATGGACCGCTATGCCGCCTGCCAGTACGCCAGCCTCCGGGCACACGGTGGTCGGCGCTGGGAGCGGCTGGTCCGAGTCGCGTACCGGGTCTTCCCGCAGCCGCAGGTGACGTTCCTGCTGACGGTGCCGCCGGACGAGGCGTACCGGCGGATCGAGCGGCGCGGCACCGACGAGGAGAGCCTGCCCTACCTGACCGCGGCAGACCTGGCGTACCGCACGCTGCCCGAGTCACCGACCTTCGTGCCGGTCGACGGGGACCGGCCGGCGGACCAGGTGGCCCGGGACATCCGCGACCATCTCGCCGCGTGGCTCCCCGCCGACGACGAGCCGGACGAGCCGGGTCCGCAGCGGTACCGGCCGTGGCTGCCCGGCCCGGTGACCGCGCTGGTGCCGATCCAGGCCCTGCCGTGGGCGGCCGGGTCGGCCCCCGTTCAGGTACGCCCGTGGTCGATCCGACCGCCGGCGATTCAGGCTCGGCCGTAGACCGGTACGGCGGCGCCGCTGGTGGGCGCGGACTCGTCGGAGGCCAGGAAGCGGATCACCGAGGCGATCTCGGCCGGGTCCACCCAGCGGGCGTGGTCGGCGTCGGGCATCGCCCTCCGGTTGGTGGGTGTGTCGATGACGCTGGGCAGCACGGTGTTGCAGCGCACGCCCGAGGCCCGGTACTCCACCGCGACGGCCGAGGCGAAGCCGAGCACGGCGGCCTTCGCGGTCACGTAGCCGGACACGCCCGGGAACGGCGCGAGGGCCGCCCGGGCCGCCACGCAGACCACCGCGCCGCCGCCGGCCGCGACCAGGTGCGGCAGGGCCGCCCGGGTGACCAGGTGGGTCGGGCGGAGGTTGAGGGTGAGCATCCGCTCGAACTCCTCGATCGGGGTCTCGTGCACCAGGCCACCGCTGGCGTACCCGCCGACCAGGTTGACCACGGCGCGCAACGGCGCGTCGGGGTCGCCGGCGGCCACCTCGACGGCGTGGGCGACGTGCTGCGGGTGGGTGAGGTCCGCGACCGGCCGTACCGGTGCGTCGCCGTCGGGTTGGGTCTCCGGCGACGGCTGCGCGCGTTGCGGCGCGACCACCCGCCAGCCCGCCTCGGCGAACGCGGCGGTCACCGCCCCGCCCAGCCCGCCCGTGCCCCCGGTGACCAGCACACTGCGTCGCGTCATGGCCCCACGCTAGTGCTGCCGTCCGGTCGGCCCCCGAGCGGCCCCACCCGACCGGACGGACCCGGCCCGCCGGAGGAGGCGGGCCCCTTCGGACGGGTGGCAGGCTGTGGGCGTGCGCCCGGGCGGTGTCGTCCGTCGGGTGGGCGCGGCGTGGTTGACGCTCACGGCTTGTGAAAGTAAGTTTCATCCGTGGGGAAGAGTCCGAAGATTTCCGCGAGCCCCGAGCCGGGTGGACTGATCGTCCACATCAGCGGTCTGCTCCCGTCGCTGTCACCGGCCGAGCAACGGGTCGCCCGACTGGTGGTCGCCGACCCCGCCGACGCGGCCCGGCGGACCATCACCGACCTCGCCACCGCCGCCGAGACATCGGAGGCCACCGTCATCCGGTTCTGCCGGTCGGTCGGCATGGAGGGCTACCCGCAACTACGGATCCGGCTCGCCGCCGAGGCGGCCCGGCGGATCGAGCCCCCGGACGCGCGGGTGGTGGGCGGCGACATCCCGCCCGGGGCCGACTTCGCCCAGATCATCGCGACCATCGCGTTCAACGACGCCCGCGCCGTGGAGGAGACCGCTGAGCAGCTCGACCCGGCGGTCTGCGAGCGGGTGGTGGACGCCATCGTCGGCGCCGGCCGGATCGACATCTACGGTGCCGGGGCGAGCGGGTTCGTGGCCTCGGACTTCCAGCAGAAGCTGCACCGCATCGGCCGCACCGCGTTCTACTTCCCGGACGTGCACACCGCGCTGACCTCGGCGGCCCTGCTCGGCCGGGGTGACGTGGCGGTGGGCATCTCGCACACCGGCACCACCTCGGACGTGGTCGAGGTGCTGGAGCAGGCGCGGGCCCGGGGCGCCACCACGGTGGTGCTGACCAACTTCCCCCGCTCGCCGGTCACCGAGGTCGCCGATCACGTCCTGACCACCGCGGCCCGGGAGACGACCTACCGTTCCGGCGCCACCGCAAGCCGGCTCGCCCAGCTCACCGTGGTCGACTGCCTCTTCGTCGGGGTGGCCGCGCGCAACCGCCCCCGGGCCCGCAAGGCGCTGGAGGCGACGGCCGAGGCGGTCCGGTCCCACCGGGTCGGGTCCGCCCGGAGGCGGGCATGACCGCCGGTGCGGTGGAGCCCGACGCGGCCCCGGTCGCCGTCCGCCCGACGGTCCGCGTCGGTGCGCCGACCGAGCGGCGCAACCCGATCAGCGTCGACCTGGATCTGATGTCCACCCGGGACGTGCTCGCCGTGATCAACGAGGCCGACCGGCGGGTACCGGCCGCGGTGGCCGCCGTCGGCGACCGGATCGCCGAGAGTGTCGACCTCGCCGTCACGGCGCTGCGGAGCGGCGGCCGGGTGCACTACTTCGGGGCTGGCACCTCGGGTCGGCTGGGCGTCCTGGACGCCGCCGAGCTGGCCCCCACCTTCAACTCGCCCCGCCACTGGTTCTGCGCCCACCTGGCCGGTGGTCCGGAGGCCGTGTGGCGGGCGGTGGAGGACGCCGAGGACGACGACACCCGAGGGGCGACCGAGGCGACCGACTGCGTACGTCGCGGTGACGTGGTGGTCGGCCTTACCGCCAGCGGTCGCACCCCGTACGTCCTCGGGGCGCTCGCCGCGTCCCGGGCCGAGGGCGCCTCGACGGTGCTGCTCTGCGCGTACCCGGACGCTCCGGCCGCCCGGTCCGTGGACGTCTTCATCGGCCTGGACACCGGGCCGGAGGTGGTCGCCGGGTCGACCCGGATGAAGGCGGGCACGGCCCAGAAGATCGTGCTGAACAGCTTCTCCACCGCGGTCATGGTGCGCCTGGGTCGGGTCTACTCGAACCTGATGATCGACATGGTGGCGACCAACGCGAAGCTCCGGGGACGGATGCTCTCGATCCTGGTCGAGGCGACCGGTTGTGCCGAGGACCGGGCCCGTCAGTCCCTCGACGAGGCGGACGGCGATCTGAAGACCGCCCTGGTCAGCCTCGTCTCCGGGGTGGAGGTGACCGTCGCGCGGGCGGCCCTGGCCCGCTCCGCCGACCAGGTACGCGGCGCGCTCGCGCTCCTCGCGTCCTGAATCCGACAGGCGTCACGGGCGCTGTACGGGGCCCGGCATAGAACCGGGGCACGGATTGTTCAACTGGCCGTGGGGTAATACCACCGGCGTGGATGAACCGACTGGTCCGCGTACGCGTATCAGGCAGTGACCAGGATCGCAGCACGGTGGTGACCCGGGTCGCTGTGTCGGTCGGCCGGGCAGTGTTGCCATGGACCGGGACGGACGGCGATCCGTCGATCCGTCGACCTCACGAGGTGCCTGCCGACCCCAGTCAGGCAGGGTGCTGACAGCAAACGTAGACCGTGCTCTCAGCGGATTATCAGGCATTCGTGACACTTTCGACCCACGACATGGAATCCCTGACACGTCTCATCTGTTGTGTAGATGCCGGCTCCGGTGGGCACAGCGGAAGTTGCGGGGAGGGCTGATGGGCGTGGGGATGGCAAGGAACCGGGCAACCGGCGCGAGCGAGGGGACCGTGGGCAACGTGGACAAGAACATCGGAATGCGCACCGACGAGGTCGCCGAGGAGCGCGACCTGGTCGGAGTCTACCTGCACGAGATCTCCCGGACGCCACTGCTGGACGCCGCCAAGGAGGTCGATCTCTCCAAGGCGATCGAGGCCGGCCTCTATGCCGAGCACCTGCTCGGTGAGGACCGGATTCCCGACGGTGCCACCCGGGACGAACTGGGCCGGTTGGTCGCCGAGGGCGAGCGGGCCAAGGACCTGTTCATCCGGGCCAACCTCCGGCTCGTCGTGTCGATCGCCCGCCGTTACGTCCGCTCCGGGATGCCGATGCTGGACCTGATCCAGGAGGGCAACACCGGTCTGGTCCGGGCGGTCGAGAAGTTCGACTACGAGCGCGGCTACAAGTTCTCCACCTACGCGACCTGGTGGATCCGCCAGGCGATCAGCCGGGCCATCGCCCAGCAGGAGCGCACCGTGCGGCTGCCGGTGCACCTGGTGGAGGACGTCAACCGGATGCGCAACGTGGCTCGCCAGCTCACCCGCGAGCTGGGCGGCGACCCGGAGCCGGAGCAGATCGCCGCGGCGCTCGGCGTGACCGTCGAGCGGGTCAACGAGCTGGTCCGTTGGTCGCAGGACACCGTGTCGTTGGACACGCCGGTCGGCGACGACGGCGACACCAACCTGGGTGACCTGGTCGCCGACAGCGACGCACCGTCGCCGGAGGAGATCGTGCTCACCGGGCTGGAGCGGCAGCGGATCGAGGGGTTGCTCAACCACCTCGACGACCGCTCGGCCGGGATCATGCGGGCCCGCTACGGGCTGGAGGACGGTCGGGAGCACTCGCTCACCGAGGTGGCCTCGCGGTTCTCGCTCTCCCGGGAGCGGATCCGGCAGTTGGAGATCCAGGCGCTCGGGCGACTGCGCGAGCTGGCTCGCGCGGAGGGCCTACAGGCCGCCTGAGCTGGTAAGAATGACGGCGAACGGCCGGCGTCCGATAGGGGGACGCCGGCCGTTCACCGTCTGTGGGTACGACTCAGCGCACCCGTCCGTAGCCGTACGGGGGCATCAGGTCGACGGCGCGTTTCTCCACGTTGCGACCGAACGTGGGGGCGTGAATCACCTGACCGTCGCCCACGTAGATCGCCACGTGCCCGAGACTGCGATAGAAGACCAGGTCACCGGGGCGTAGCTCGCCACGGCTGATCTGCGCCACCTTGCCCCACTGCATCCGGGTGTTGTGCGGCAGCGACTTGCCCGCCGCCCGCCATGCGGCCGAGGTCAACCCGGAGCAGTCGTAGCCGTTCGGCCCGTCCTGCCCCCAGGCGTACGGCTTGCCGAGCGCGCCGTAGGCGAACCGGACGGCCACACCGGCCTGCCCGGAGACCGAGGGCGCGTTGTTGGCGTTGCCGGAGTTGTTGGTCGGGCGTTCGGTCGCCCGGCCGTACGCCTGCCGGCGCATCTCGTACAGCTTGGCCAGGTCCCGCTCGATCCGCCGTTTCGCGGCGGCCAACTCCCGGGACTGGGCGGCCTGCCGGCTGAGCGTGACGTCCAGCCGGGTCTTCTCGTCGAGCAGCCGCTGCTGGTCGGCGGTGTAGCTGGCCACCGTCGCCTGGCGTTGCCGGGTCAGGTGGTCCAGCGTGCCGAGCCGGTCGAGCATGGACGTCGAGTCGTCGCTGCGCAGCAGGGCCTCGGCGGCGCCGAGGTTGCCGGTCTTGTACGCGGTGACGGCCAGTTGGCCGACGTCCGACCGGCTCTGTTCGGCCTGCTGCTCCAGCGGGCCGATCCGCTCCTGCAGCCGGTCGACGGCGGCCCGGTTGTCCTTGATCTTCTCGCGCAGCTCGTTGTGTGACTCCACCACGTCCTGCAGCTCGGCGGAGGACTTGTCGATCCGCCGGGTCAACTCGGCGGTCGACGGTTCGGCCCGGGCCACCGTGGCGGGCGCGATCAGCGCCAGCGAACAGGCGGCCACGGCCAAGGCGCGCAGCGTGTTCGTCAGGGACGACAAGAGCTCGATGCTCCTCTCCCAGAGCCGGCGCGGGCCTGCTGACGCTCCGCGACGGCACCGGACCGGTGCCGTCCGGCTGGACGGCGGTCGACCGGGCCGACCTGCCCAAGGTAGTACGGGAACAGAGTTACCGGCAGGGATTGTCGGGACATGTGAGGAGCATGTGGCGAATCTGATTCACCCTAAAGGGGTATGTAGGCTTATCTGGGCAGATGCCGTACTGGTCGCTCTCGGCATATGACGTCGGATGCCTCGGCGCTATAACCGATAAGACGGACTTGGACGGCTCTTTCCGGCGACAGTCGGCCGTGGAAGCGGCGTGACCACCGGAAACAGGCCGGTGCGGCTGGCGTGCCCGGCAGACAATGGGCGCACAGCCGGGATTCCCGTCAGCCGGCGTCGTGGGTCGGTGGACCGGCCCGGCGACCTCCGGTGGTGGGGGAGGAGGGGCCGTGAATCCTGACGGTGCGACGACACGACCACCACGCTCCGCGCCCGGTGGCCGGAACCAACGGCTGCTCTACGCCCGACCCGGGATCATCGTCACCGCCGACCGGTTCACCGTCGGGCGCAGCACCTGGCGGGTCGCCGAGCTGACCCACCTGCACACCACGCGGGGGGAGCAGGACCCGGTGGCGGCCCGGGCCGTGCTGGTCTCCACCGTCGTCATCGGCGGCATCGGTCTGATGCTCGGCTTCACCGGCGGGTTGCACCGGCTCACCGCCGAGGCGTACCTGCTGCTCGGGGCGGTGTTCCTGGTGCCGGTGCTGCTCGCGGCGGCCGGGGACCGGTGGCGGCCGCCGCCGTACGAGCTGTGGGGGCGGCGCGGCGAGGTCGAGGAACTGCTGTTCAGCAGTGACGACGAGCAGCAGTTCGGCCAGGTGAGCCGGGCGTTGCGCCGAGCCCGGGAAATGCACAGCTACGGCGGGTGGGAGGACCCGTTGGCGGCTGCCGACCCGTGGCGGCCGCGCCGCTGAGGGCCCTGCCCCGCGGCTAGCCGGCCACCGGCTCCGGCGTCTGCTGCTCCCGCACCCGCTGCTCGGCCAGGTACAGGGCGCTCACCCGGCGCTCGGCCCAGAAGGAGACGAAGGGCACGGTGCCCGCCAGCATCACCAGGACCATCCGCTTGAGCGGCCAGTCGACCCGCCGGGACAGGTCGAACGCGGCGACCAGATAGAGCATGTAGAGGAAGCCGTGCGCCTGGCCGACGGTCTCCACCAGGATCGGGTTGTCGAAGCCGTACTTGAGCGGCATGCCGATCACGACAAGCAGGATCAGCACCACGCCGACGACCCAGGCGATCACGCGGTAGCGGGTGAGGGCAGCGCGCACGTCTCGTCAGTCCTTCCGGCCCGGGCTCAGCCGGGGTAGTCACCGGGCTTGGCGCCCGGATTGGCGTTCAACCATGACAGGTAGCGGTTGTAGGCGGCCAGGTCCGCGTCGTCGGAGACCTCGTCGACGGCGGTGGCCCGGGCCACCCGTACCGGCCGGCGGATCCCGGGTCGCGGCCGGTTCGTCTCCGGCGTACCGGCGGATGCTCCGGCCTCGTCGGCGCCGCGCGTCTCCTCGGTCGAGGCGTCCGGCGTGGTGTCGCCGGCCTCGGCGGTCGGCTCCTCCCGCAGCGTGTGGCGCACCTCGCGCCACCACACGAAGACCACGAAGCCCGCGAAGATCGGCCACTCCACGGCGTAGCCCCAACTGATGGCGTTGCCGGCGGCGGCCCGGCTGACCTGCCACCAGCCGAGGCCGAGGAAGGTGGTGACCAGCACGACCAGGGCCACGTGGCGGGCGATCCACGCCGGGGTCCAGAGCCGCTTCATGGCAACGAGGGTACCGGGAGCGGCTGCGCTCTCCGACGCGGTGTCGTAGTGGCGGCCCTGGTTTGGCCGCACCCCGCGTGGGCAACCGTACAGACGCCAGCCCAGCACGGACGAGGGGGCGCGAGATGACCGCATCAGGACGATCGGACGGGTTTCCCAGCGGAGGCACCGAGGTGAGCCCCGAGCAGCGGATCCCCGAGTGGGGCGAGGACCGGACGGCGACCGGTCCGCTCGACGGGGACCTGCCCGGCGTCGACCCGGCCGAGCTGAGCGAGGACGACCTGATCCGCGAGGTGCAGAGCCTGCACCGCACCCGCCTGGACACGTTGCGCCACGCCACCGACTCGGCGTTGGCCAACCACCTGCGGCGTACCGCCGAACTCGAGACCGAGTACCTCGCCCGGCACCCCGGGCGGGAGGTCGACCCGAGCCGGCTGCGGGACGCGTGATGGCGTACGCGGAACGCGGCGTGTCCGCACCCCCCGAGGTCGTCTTCAACACCGCGACCGACCCGGACCGGGTCGCCGCCTGGCTGCCCGAACCCCTGCGCACCGGCGACTCGTCCGACCAGGGCGACGGTGACCGGATGCGGGCCCGCTGGGCCGGACACGGCACCGACTGGTGGGCCGAGCTGCGGGTGGAGCCGGTCGACGCCGGTGGTGCCCGGGTCCGTCTGGACATCTCCGGCGGCGGTGCCGAGACCGACCGGCTCGCCGACGAGGCCCTCACCAAGCTTGCCCGCGAGGTGGACGACAACCTCCAGGCCGGCTGACCCGGCCGGACAGCGTACGACCGAGCCGCCCGGAGTCCGGGCGGCGATCTGGGCCGTCCCGACCGGGACGGCGCACCCCCGCGTGAGACGAAGGAGGCCGGGTGAGCGAGCTGAAGCAGAAGGTGGCGCGGTTGCGTCAGGCGTACGCCCCGCACGAGCACCGCCCGCTGGGCGGGTACCTGGCGGCGATGGGCACCTACGCCGCGGTGACCGGTGCCATCGCCGGGCTGGTCAAGGCGACCGGCCGCCCGGTGCCCGAACGGCCCGCCACCTCCGACGTGGTGCTCCTGGCCATCGCCACCCACAAGCTCAGCCGGCTGTTGTCCAAGGACGCGGTGACCAGTCCGCTGCGGGCGCCGTTCACGCAGTACGACCGGCCGATCGGCAGCGGCGAGGTGATGGAGCAGGTACGCGACTCGGGCAGCTCCACCCGGCACGCCATCGGTGAGCTGCTGAGCTGCCCGTTCTGTCTGGCGGTCTGGGTGGCCACCGGATTCACCGGTGCGCTGGTGCTCACGCCGAGGCTGACCCGACTGGTGGCCACCGCCCTGACCGCGGTGACCGCGTCCGACTTCCTCCAGATGGCGTACGCGATGGCGCAGCGGGGGGCCGAGGGCGATCACCGGGAGTGACGTCGGTCAGGCCCGGTGTCCTCCAGCGGTGGGGACACCGGGCCTTTTCTGTGCGCGGGCGTCAGCGCCGCAGAACAGTCGTGTCAGCGCTGCATGCCGGACCAGCCGCGCGGCGACTCGGGTTCCCGTTCGTCCTCGTCGGCGCCGGTGATGATGTCCCGGTCCACGGCCGTGCGGTCGTGTTCGTTGGCGAAGTCCGGCTCGGGAAGGGTGTCGGTGCCCTCCGGGGGTTGGCCGAGCGCGGGCATCCGGTCGTCCTGGTCTTCCTCGGGCTGCGACATCACGTTCCTCTTCTCGTCGCCGGCGCCGGCCGGGTCGGCGCCGGACGTCACCCCGCCGTACCACCCAGCAGGTCGGACACCTCGTCGACCGCGTACTCGCCCTGGGGCAGCGCGTTGAGCCGGGAGAGCAACTGCGCCGGCAGTTCCGCGGCGACGGCCCGCCGGTAGATGTCCACCTGACTGATCCGCTCCTGACCGTGGTAGAGATCGTCGAGCAGGTCGTCGAGCGGCCGGGTGTCCACCTCCTCCGTCTCCACCTCGTCGGGTACGGCGGCAGCCGTACCGGGCAGGTCGGTGACGGCCGGGTCGATGCCCGCGGTGTCGACCACGGGCACGTCGGCCAGGATGGCGTCGGGCAGCCGCGCCTCGGTCGTTGGTGCCGTGGACACCACGGGTGCCCCGGTCACGGGTACGTCATCGGTCACGTCCGCCACCTACCCCCACCCCACCCGGCCAAACTCCCACCGCACCTGCGGCGATCATGAGGTCGGCGGCGTTCTCGCTGGTCGCGCCGCCCGCCGACCTCTGATCGACGGAAGCAGGTCAGGCGGGGGTGGGCAGGGTCCGCGAGTGGTGGGCGCGGCGGGTACGCACGGCGGTGGCCAGCGCGTCGAGGACCTCGTCGGTGGTGTCCCAGCCGATGCAGGCGTCGGTCACCGACTGCCCGTAGGTCAGCTCGCGGGTCGGGTCCAGGTCCTGGCGGCCGGGCTCCAGGAAGCTCTCCAGCATGATCCCGACGATGCCCTGCTGACCGGCGGCGATCTGCGCGGCCACGTCGGCGGCCACGATGGGCTGGTTGCGGTGGTCCTTGCCGCTGTTGGCGTGGCTGGCGTCGACCACCAGCCGCTCCGGCAGGCCGGCGGACCGCAGCAACTCCAGCGCACCGGCCACCGACTCGGCGTCGTAGTTGGGCCGACCGCCGCCGCCGCGCAGCACCAGGTGGCCGTCTGCGTTGCCCCGGGTGTGCATGATCGCCGGGGTGCCGGAGACGTCGATGCCGGGGAAGACGTGCGGTACGCCAGCCGCCCGGATCGCGTCCACCGCAGTGGAGATGCTGCCGTCGGGGCGGTTCTTCATGCCGATCGGCATGGACAGGCCGGAGGCGAGCTGGCGGTGCACCTGGCTCTCCACCGTGCGCGCCCCGATCGCGCCCCACGCCACCGTGTCGGCGATGTACTGCGGGGTGATCGGGTCGAGGAACTCGCAGCCCACCGGCAGCCCGAGGCGCAGCACGTCGAGCAGCAGCGCCCGGGCCAGCCGCAGGCCGGTGTTGACGTCACCGGAACCGTCCAGCCCCGGGTCGTTGATCAGGCCCTTCCAGCCCACCGTGGAGCGCGGCTTCTCGAAGTAGACCCGCATCACCACCAGCAGGTCGTCGGAGACCCGGTCGGCCGCCTCACGCAGTCGGTGCGCGTAGTCCAGGGCGGCGGCGGGGTCGTGCACCGAGCACGGCCCGACCACCACCAGCAGGCGGTCGTCGGCACGGTCGAGGACCTGCCCGACCGCGCGTCGCCCGGTCAGCACGGCCGAGGTGAGGCCGGCGTCCAGGGGCAACTCGTGCAGCAGCAGGGCCGGGGTGGTCAGCGGCACGACGCGGTCGATCCGCTGGTCGATGACCCGGTGGTTCTCCGGGGTCGTCACGGTGGGCATCCTTTCGCCGACCGCACCCGGGGCCGGTGCCCGGGTCGAGCCGGCTGCTCGTACGCGAAAGGGCAGGAACGAAAGCTCCTGCCCGGCCGGCTCGAATTCGGTGACGTCAGATCATGGTGAGGTCACCGGCCGAGCCGGCTGCCTAAACCATCGATACGACCGCGTCACGGCGGTAAGAGTACCTGACGGTGCGCGGATGCTCACCTTCTCGTCGCCGAAGCCTCGTCTCAGGTTCACCCCCGTCGATGGAACGCTCGGTAGTTTCGGCGCGACCGACAGACGTCTCCCGAGGGGTTCCGATGGATCGTCGTACCGTTCTGCGTACCGCTGTCGCCGGTGGCGCCGCCGCCTTCTCCGGCGGCCTCTGGGCCGGCGCCGCCGTCGCCGCCCCTGCTCAACCCGGTGTCGGCCCCTACGGTCCGCTGCGCACCGCAGACGCCAACGGCATCATGCTGCCGACCGGATTCACCAGCCGGGTGATCGCCCGGTCCCGCCAGGCGGTGCCCGGCACGTCATACGTCTGGCACGACGCACCCGACGGCGGCGCCTGTTTCACCGCTGGCACCGGCTGGATCTACGTCTCGAACTCTGAGATCACGCCCGGCGGCGGTGCCTCGGCGGTCCGGTTCCACGCCGACGGGAGCGTCGCGTCGGCGTACCGGCTCCTCTCCGGCACCAACCAGAACTGTGCCGGGGGCGCCACCGGGTGGGGCACCTGGCTCTCCTGCGAGGAGGTCAGCCGGGGGTACGTCTACGAGACGTACCCGCAGGGCGGCACCACGGCGGTGCGTCGGGCGGCGATGGGCTGCTTCACGCACGAGGCCGCCGCCTGCGACCCGGACCGGCGGGTGATCTATCTGACCGAGGACGAGACCGACGGCTGCTTCTACCGCTTCCGGCCGACGACCTGGGGCGACCTCTCCGCCGGCACGCTTGAGGTGCTGGTCGCCGGCAGTGGCACCAGCGGCCCGGTCACCTGGGCCCGGGTGACCGACCCGGCGGCGTCGAGCACGCTCACCCGTCGCCAGGTCTCCGGTGCCAAGAGCTTCAACGGCGGCGAGGGCTGCTGGTACGCCGACGGCACCTGCTGGTTCACCACCAAGGGCGACAACCGGGTCTGGGCGTACGACGCGGTGCGGCAGCGGATCGACCTGGCGTACGACGACTCGCTGGTCTCCGGCACCGCGCCGCTGACCGGGGTGGACAACATCACCGGCGCCCGGTCGGGCGATCTCTACGTCGCCGAGGACGGCGGCACCATGGAGATCTGCGTGATCACCCCGGACGAGGTGGTCGCGCCGTTCCTGCGGATCACCGGGCAGTCCTCCTCGGAGATCTGCGGACCGGCCTTCTCGCCCGACGGCACCCGGTTCTATTTCTCCTCGCAGCGCGGCACCTCCGGTTCCTCCTCCGGCGGCATCACCTACGAGGTCCGTGGCCCGTTCCGCACCTGACGTGTAAGGAGGGGTCCCCTGCTATCGCCTCGTGCATAGCAGGGGACCCCTCCTTACATGCACGCGTGCGCGGGACGGGGTGGGGGTAAGGAAGCGGCATGACTGACGCGCAGAGCGACCAGGAGCGAATCGAGTCGCGGGCCCACCTGCTGCCGGAGGAGGCGGCGGTCGGCAGCGACGACCCCCAGGCCCAGGCCGACGCGATCCTGACCGAGTCGGACCTCCGCGAGGCCGACCGCAACGCCGCCCCGGACACCTTCCTGGAACGGCGCACCTCGGAGCAGACGGTGACCCCGATCGAGCCGCCGGACTGACCCTGTCGGGGCGCGGCCGCCCGCGACACGGGCGTGCCGCGTCCCATCCCCGCCGGAGCGCGGAGATCGGATAGCGTCGGGGCCATGCCCGACAGCGGTTATCCCTGGCCCATCTCGACGACCCGACTGGACAACGGCCTGCGCGTGGTGGTCAGCGAGGACCGCACCGCACCGGCGGTCGCGGTCAACCTCTGGTACGACGTCGGTTCGCGACACGAGCCGGCCGGTCAGACCGGTTTCGCACACCTCTTCGAGCACCTGATGTTCGAGGGCTCGGTGAACGTCGCGAAGACCGAGCACATGAAGTTGGTGCAGGGCGCGGGCGGCTCGCTCAACGCCACCACCAACCCGGACCGCACGAACTACTTCGAGACGGTCCCGGCCGAGCACCTCGAACTGGCGCTGTGGCTGGAAGCCGACCGGATGGGCGGCCTGGTGCCGGCGCTGACCCAGGAGACGCTGGACAACCAGCGGGACGTGGTCAAGAACGAGCGCCGCCAGCGCTACGAGAACGTGCCGTACGGCGACGCCTGGCTGCGGCTGCTGCCGCTGCTCTATCCGCCGGGCCATCCCTACCACCACGCCACGATCGGCTCCATGGCCGACCTGAACGCCGCCGACCTGGCCACCTTCCAGGCGTTCCACCGGACCTACTACGCACCGAACAACGCGGTGCTGACCGTGGTCGGTGACACGACCGTCGACGAGGTCACCGCGCTGGCCGAGAAGTACTTCGGCGTCATTCCGCCCCGGCCGGAGATCCCGTCCGCACCGGACGGGTTGGTCGTGGCACGCAGCGGCGAGCCGGTGGCGGAGACGGTGGTCGCGGACGTTCCGGCACCTCGGGTGTACGTGGCCCACCGCACGCACCCCTTCGGCACGCCCGGCTACGACGTGGTGACGGTGCTCGCCACCGTGCTCGGCAGCGGCCGGGGCAGCCGCCTCTATCAACGGCTCGCCGACGGTGAGCGGATCGCCCAGCCGGATCTGGTCGGGGCGTACGGGGTGGACCTGGCGCACGCTCCGGCACCCTTGATCGCCACCGCCACCGCCCGCCCCGGGGTGGACGCCGAGCGGCTGGCCGCCGGGCTGGCCGAGGTGATCGACGAACTGGCCACCGTGCCGGTCACCGCCGCCGAGCTGGACCGCGCCAAGGCGCTGCTGACCACCGCGTGGTGGCGGCAGATGTCCACGGTGGACGGACGGGCCGACGCGTTGGGCCGGTACGCCACCCAGTTCGGTGACCCCCGCGTGCTCGCCGATCGGCTCCCGGGCTGGCTCGCGGTGACCGCCGAGCAGATCGCCGAGGTCGCCGCAGACGTACTCGCCCCCGCCGACCGGGCGACTCTCACTTACGTACCGGAGGAGAACCGGTGAGCGCGAGGAGTGAGCGGCGCGGACCGGTTGGTCGCCGTGGCCTGGTGTGCGCGAGCCCCGCAGTCGCGAACGAAAGGAAAGCACGGTGAGCGCGAGGAGTGAGCGGCGCGGACCGGTTGGTCGCCGTGGCCTGGTGTGCGCGAGCCCCGCAGTCGCGAACGAAAGGAAAGCTCAGTGACTCTGATCGCCGATCGTCCGGGACCGGGTGCGGCCCGTCCGTACCGGTTCCCGCAGGTGGTGCGTCGGAGCGTGGCAGGCGGTCAGGTCGTCGCCGCGCACCTGCCCGGGCAGAACCTGGCCGTCGCGCTGCTGCTGCTCGACGCGGGCGCGGGCCGGGAGCCGGTGGGCAAGGAGGGGCTGGGCGGGGTACTCGCCAAGGCGCTGGAGGAGGGCACCAGCCAGCGGGACGCCACCGCGTACGCGTTGGCCATCGAGGCGCTCGGCACCGAGTTGGTGACCGGGCTGGACTGGGACACCTTCCAGGCCAGCGTGCAGGTGCCGGTGGACCGGCTGGGCGCGGCCGTGGAACTGCTCGCCGAGGCGGTGCGTACGCCGAGGCTGGACCCGGACGACGTACGGCGGGTCCGCGACGACGAGGCGACCGCGTTGCGGATGGACTGGGCGAACCCGGGTCCACGGGCAGACGCGGTACTGCGTGCCGACCTGTTCGGTGCGGACAGCCGGTGGGGCCGCCCGATGTACGGCGACCCGGATTCGGTGGCCGGGCTGGACGTGGAGGACGTCACGGTCTTCCACTCGGAGTGGTTCATCCGCCCGGGGACCCTGGTCGTCGCCGGGGACCTGGACCGCCTCGACCTGGACGCGCTGGCCGCGACGGCGTTCGCCGGCACCGGTGGCGGACCGGTGGACCGGGGCGCGCCGATCGGGGTGCCGCTGCGCGAAGGCCGTCGGGTGATCCTGGTCGACCGGCCCGGTTCGGTGCAGTCCACGCTGCGGCTCGGGCATCCGGCGCCGCATCGGGCCCACCCGGACCACGTGCCGATCGCGCTGGCCGGCACGGTGCTCGGTGGCGCCTTCACGTCCCGGCTGAACCACCTGATCCGCGAGGTACGCGGTTACACGTACGGCATCCGGGGCGACTTCGCCTCGTCGCGCCGGTTCGGCCGGTTCGGGATCAGTTCCGGCGTGCAGACCGCCGTCACCGCGCCGGCTCTGGTGGACGCGGTCGGGGAGGTCGCGCGTACCCAGGCCGGCGGGGTGACCGAGGAGGAGCTGGCGGTGGCCCGCTCCTGGCGGGCCGGGCAGCTCTCGGTCGAGTTGCAGAGCCCCCGGGCGATCGCCGGTGCGCTCACCACGCTGGTGGTGCACGACCTGCCGGACGACTACCACGCCCGGCTGCGCGAGTCGCTGCTCGCCGCCGACGTGGCGGAGGTCTCGGCGGCGGCCGCCGCGCACCTGTTCCCGGAGTCGCTGACCCTCGTCGTGGAGGGCGACGCGGCGGTGATCCGGGACGAGATCGTGGCGGCCGGCCTGGGTGAGGTGATCGACGCCACGCGGTGATCGGGCGGTCGGAGGGTCCGGGCGGTGGGAAAGCGTTCCCGCCGCCACCGGCCCGCTGGGTAGCCTCGCGGGTATGAGGATCGGCATTGTGGGCGCGACCGGCCAGGTCGGCAGCGTCATGCGGCAGGTGTTGGCGGATCGGGAGTTCCCGGCGGAGCAGGTGCGGTTGTTCGCCTCCGCGCGGTCGGCGGGGCGGACGCTGCCGTGGCGCGGCGAGGAGGTCACGGTCGAGGACGCGACCACCGCCGACTACTCGGGGCTGGACATCGTGCTCTTCTCGGCGGGCAAGGGCACCGCCAAGGAGCTGGCGCCCCGGGTCGCCGCCGCCGGGGCCGTGGTCATCGACAACTCGTCGGCGTTCCGGATGGACCCGGAGGTGCCGCTGGTGGTGGCCGAGGTCAACCCGCACGCCGCCGCGAACCGCCCGAAGGGCATCATCGCCAACCCGAACTGCACCACGATGGCGGCGATGCCGGTGTTGCGTCCACTGCACGCCGAGGCGGAGCTGGTCAGCCTGGTCGTGTCGACGTACCAGGCGGTGTCCGGCGCCGGGCTGTCCGGCGTGGCCGAGCTGGACGAGCAGGTCCGCAAGGTGGTCGAGACCGCCTCCGGTCTGACCTTCGACGGCGCGGCGGTGGAGTTCCCGGCCCCGCGTTCGTTCGCCCGGCCGATCGCGTTCAACGTGCTGCCGCTGGCCGGCTCGATCGTCGACGACGGCTCCGCCGAGACCGACGAGGAGCAGAAGCTGCGCAACGAGAGCCGCAAGATCCTGGAGATCCCCGGGCTGAAGGTTTCCGGCACCTGCGTGCGGGTGCCGGTGTTCACCGGGCACTCGCTCCAGATCAACGCGCGGTTCGCCCGGCCGATCAGCCCGCAGCGGGCCCACGAACTGCTCGCCGACGCCCCGGGCGTGGCGCTCTCCGACGTGCCGACCCCGTTGCAGGCGGCCGGGCAGGACCCGACGTACGTGGGCCGGATCCGCGCCGACGAGACGGTCCCGCACGGGCTGGCCCTGTTCTGCGCGAACGACAACCTGCGCAAGGGTGCCGCGCTCAACGCGGTGCAGCTCGCCGAGCTGGTCGCCGCCGAGCGCTGAGCGTTACTGCCTGCGGTCTTGGGGTAGACACCGGGTTGCCCCACGACCGAGAGGGAGGCGCCATGACGACGGTCGGAGACTTCATGACGACCCGGTTGGTGACCATGGACGGCGACGCCACGCTCGCCGCGGCGGCGCAGGAGATGCGTGACTCCGCCATCGGGGACGTGGTGGTGTGCGACGGTGACAACGTGGTCGGCATCGTGACGGACCGGGACATCACGGTTCGGGGTGTCGCGCAGGACATGGACCCGAACACCACCCGACTCGACCAGATCACCTCGAAGGACGTGATCACGGTCAGTCAGTACGACGACGCCGTGGCCGCCGCCGACCTGATGCGGACGTACGCCGTACGGCGGCTGCCGGTGATCGAGGACGGCCGGCTGATCGGTCTGGTCTCCATGGGTGACCTGGCCGTGGAGCGGGAGCCGCAGTCGGTGCTGGCCGACATCAGCGCCGACGACCCGAACAACTGACCTCTCCACCGCGCGACGCCGGCTCCCGTCTCGGGGGCCGGCGTCGACGCTGTTCACCCGCCTTGCCCGCAAGCTGCGCCCACCTCGCCCACTCGGCTCACCCGATCCGGGCGAGGTTGACGCCGCCGAGCGTGGGGACCCGCCTTTCGGAGCACAGCGACCGGGAGGAGTGCGGCGATGTCGGACGCGACCACACGGTTCTTCGAGGACCTCGACCACCGGGGGTACGAGCCCCTGCTGGCGAAGTCGTCGGGCGCCCTGCGCTTCGATCTGCACGAGGGTCCCCGGACCAGCCACTGGCTGCTGCGCATCGACCGGGGGAACATGACGGTCTCCCGGGAGGACCTGGCGGCCGACACCGTGGTCGGGACCAGCCCGGAGCTGTTCGAGGACCTGGTGACCGGCCGGGAGAACGGGCTGGCGGCGCTGCTGCGCGGGGACATCACGGTGTCCGGTGACGCGCGTCTGGTGATCCAGGTGGACCGGCTCTTTCCCGGGCCGCCGCAGGCGCAGGGGCCGCGTCGGTACCGGAAGGGGGTCCGCTGATGGCTCCCGGCCACACCGTACGGATCCTCGACGGCAGCACCTTCGTGGTCTGCGAGGCGACCGGCGACATCGAGGCGACACCGACCGAGCCGACCGGATTGTTCTCCTTCGACACCCGCTATCTGTCCAAGTGGGTGCTCACCGTCAACGGTGAGCGGTTGAACTCGCTCTCCTACGACGACCTCCAGTACTTCGAGTCGCGCTTCTTCCTGGTGCCCGGCCTGGCCACGCACTACGTGGACGCGAAGCTGTCGATCATCCGCGAGCGGGCCGTCGGGGGCAGCTTCCGGGAGAACATCACCATCCTCAACCACGACGAGAAGGCCGTGGACCTCCAGGTGCGGATGGACGCGGCGTGCGACTTCGCCGACCTGTTCGAGGTCAAGGACGAGATCCTGAACAAGAAGGGCGAGACGTACGCCGAGGTGGAGTCGGACCGGCTGCGCATCGGCTACCGGCGTGGCAACTTCCGGCGGGAGACGGTCATCTCCTCCTCCGAGCCGACCCGGTACGACCGCAACGGCTTCTCGTACACGATCCACCTGGAGCCGAACGAGCAGTGGCAGACCACCATCGACGTGCAGACGCTGGCGCTCGGTCCGGACCACCGGGACCTGCGGATCGGTTTGCAGGTGCACGGCACCGAGCGGCTCGCCCTCCAGCACGACCTGGAGGAGTGGATCGCCAAGGCGCCGAAGGTGAACAGCGAGCACGGCCGGGTCGCGGCGACGTACCAACGATGCATCGTCGACCTGGCCGCGCTGCGGTTCGCGCCGCTCTCGCTCGGCGGACAGACGCTGCCGGCCGCCGGCCTGCCCTGGTTCATGACCATGTTCGGCCGGGACAGCATCCTGACCTGTCTGCAGACGCTGCCGTTCACGCCCGAGCTGAGCGCAACCACGCTGCGAATCCTCGGTGCCCTGCAGGGCACCAGGTGTGACGACTTCCGGGAGGAGGACCCAGGCCGGATCCTGCACGAGATGCGGTACGGCGAGAGCGCCGCGTTCGAGGAGCAGCCGCACTCGCCGTACTACGGCTCGGTGGACGCCACGCCGCTGTTCGTGGTGCTGCTCGACGAGTACGAGCGGTGGAGCGGGGATGCGGCGCTGGTCAAGGAGTTGGAGCAGGAGTGCCGCCGGGCGTTCCGGTGGATGGACGAGTACGCCGACCTGGTCGGTAACGGCTACATCTGGTACGAGCGCCGCAACACCGACACCGGCCTGGAGAACCAGTGCTGGAAGGACTCCTGGGACTCCATCTCGTACGCCGACGGCAGTCTGCCGCCGTTCCCCCGGGCCACCTGCGAGGTGCAGGGGTACGCGTACGACGCGAAGATGCGTGGTGCCCGGCTGGCCCGCGAGTTCTGGAACGATCCGGGGTTCGCCGACCAGTTGGAGCGCGAGGCGGCGGCGCTCAAGGAGCGGTTCAACCGGGACTGGTGGGTCTCCGACGGCGGCTACTACGCGTTGGCGTTGGACCCGGACGGGCGGCAGTGTGACGTGCTCTCGTCGAACATCGGTCACCTGCTCTGGAGCGGGATCGTCGACGAGGACCGGGCCGAGCAGGTCGCCCACCACCTGGTCGGGCCGCGACTCTTCAGCGGCTGGGGGGTACGCACGCTGGCCGAGGGCGAGGTGCGGTACAACCCGATCGGCTACCACAACGGCACGGTCTGGCCGTTCGACACCTCGTTCTGCGCGTGGGGCCTGCGCCGGTACGGCTTCGCCGAGGAGGCGGCCGTCATCGCCAACGGCATCCTGGACGCCGCCCGCTACTTCGACGGGCGGCTGCCCGAGGCGTTCGGCGGCTACCAGCGGGAGCAGACGAAGTTCCCGGTGGAGTACCCGACGGCGTGCAGCCCGCAGGCGTGGTCGACGGGTGCCCCGCTGTTGCTGCTGCGCACCATGTTGGGGCTGGAGCCGCACGAGGGTCACCTGGCGGTCGAGCCACGGCTGCCGGTGGGCATGGGCCGGATCGAGGTGCTGGACATCCCGGGCCGCTGGGGTCGGGTGGACGCCTTTGCCCGGGGCCGGCTGGACCTGCACAAACTCGCCGATTGACGGGGCCGCGCCATGTCCTACCGGTGCGTAACCTACCAACGGTAAAGTTGCCGGATGCCGGAACTCGTGTACCCACCCGTGATCGCCGCCTGCAAGACGATGTTCCGCGTACTCGACCTGAAGCTGGCCGTGGAGGGCGCGCACCACGTGCCCCGCACCGGTGGCGTGGTGCTGGCCAGCAACCACGTCAGCTACCTGGACTTCATCTTCTGCGGGTTGGGGGCGCTGGAGTCCCGGCGACTGGTCCGGTTCATGGCCAAGGACGCGGTGTTCCGGCACCGGGTGTCCGGCCCGCTGATGCGCGGGATGCGGCACATCCCGGTGGACCGGCAGGCGGGTGCCGAGTCGTACGCCGCCGCCGTGCGCGCGTTGCGGGCCGGCGAGGCGGTCGGCGTCTTCCCGGAGGCCACCGTGAGCCGGTCCCTGACCGTCAAGGCGCTCAAGAGCGGGACCGCCCGGATGGCCCGTGACGCCGACGTGCCGGTGCTGCCGGTGGCGCTCTGGGGCAGCCAGCGCCTCTGGACCAAGGGCCGCCCACGCACGCTGACCCGCCGGCACACCCCGATCACCATCGAAGTCGGCGAGCCGATGCTGCCCGGCGCGTACCCGGACACCGCCGCGATGACCGCCGACCTGGCGGCCCGGCTCAGCGCGATGGTGGACCGGGCCCAGCGCGAGTACCCGGACCGGCCCGCCGGACCGGAGGACCGCTGGTGGCTGCCGGCCCACCTGGACGGCACCGCGCCGACCCCGGAGGAGGCCGCCGCGCTGGACGCCGCCGACCGGGAGGCCCGCAAGCCCTGACCCGTCGAGGATCAGGCCGAAAGGCTCACCGCTGCCCGGAGGCCGCGTCGTACGGCATCGGGTCGGCGTGCCGGGGCCGGTAGTAGTCGTCCCGGGAGTGGAACTCGACGGGCAGGGAACCGGGCAGCACCACCCGCGCCGGGCCGGCCAGCAGCGTATTGCGGGCGACCCGGGCCAGCGCGTCCCGCTCCGGCGGTGACAGGTCCACCAGCTCCGGCCGGGTGAGCCGGAACACCGCCACCGCGCGGCGGATCTGTCGGGCCAGCTCGCCCACCTCGGCGCGCTGCCCGATCAGGCCGAGCGCCGGCTGCCGGATGGTCCGCAACGCGTCGCAGACCACCAGCAGCCGCATCGCGTCGTCGTCGGTGCCCGGCAACCACTCCAACCGGGACGGCCACTGCCAGCGGATCTGCCCGCTGACCAGACCCGGGGTCCGGCCGCCCGGGCCGGAACGGGAGCCGACCAGGGACAGGTGCGAGCGCGTACCGACGTAGACCATCCGGAAGTCGGTGACGGTGAGCGTGACCTGGGCGGGCAGCGTCCACGTCCGGGAGGCGTCCGACGGGCCCAGCAGGTAACCCGCCACGTTCAGCCGGTGGCGGCCGAGCACCTGCTCGCCGGGCTCCGGCACCAACTCGTGCCGCCGGTCCAGGACCGGGCCGGCGTCGTCGTCGTGCACCGCGTCGAAGCGATGCGGGGCGATGAAGAACGGGGACGCATCATCGTGCATCGGGACGGAACCTCCGGTGCGGGCGGTGGCATCTGATCACGAGCCTCGCCCAATCCGACACACCCTGTCATGACGCCCGTTAGGGGGTCGGCCAATCGGTCGACGCATGCGACCGATAGATGCCTATTTCCTCTGGTCGGACTAGTCCGTCCTCGATCGCCCGGGCGAGCAGTGCCGCCTTGGTGGCCGCCGGCCGTCCGGCCCGGGTGTACTTGATCCGCGCCCGGTCGACGTACTGCTTGACGGTGTGTTCGCTGATCCGCATCCGGCGGGCCACCGACGCCTTGGACATCGACTGGAACCACAGCAGCAGCGCCTCGCGCTCCTTGTCGGAGAGGACCGGTCGGTCCGGTCGGGGGTCACCGACCATCGCACCGGCCAACGACGGGGCAACGTACGGGCGGTCGCTCGCCGCGTCCAGCACCGTCGCCACGCAGTGCTCCCGCCCCTCGTGCTTGGCGAGGAACGCCACCGCCCCGGCGTCCAGCGCGGCGAGCATGGTGCGCGGGTCGGAGTGTTCGGAATAGACGACCACCCGCCGGCCGGCGGCACAGAGTTCGGCGAGCTTGTCCAACACCAGCCGACCGTGCAGGCGCAGGTCCAGCAGGACCACGTCGGCGTCGGGCGCGGCGCGCAACACCTGGTCGGGGTCGTCGCCGGTGGCGAGCACGGTCAGTCGCGGCTCGGTGGACAGCCAGGCGCGGACCCCGTCGATGACCACCGGATGATCGTCCACGATGGCCACTCCGACGGGGCGTTGTGGCGTCAACGGCGCCACCGCGTCTGCGTCCATCTGATCTCCCCGTCCCGTTCGTGTACCTGCTCGACCTGCGCGTCGCTCTCCTCCGGCGGCGGCCCGGTGGCCTCCGGGCCGCCCCGGTCCGGTGTGACCAGGCTGACCACCACCTCGTCGGGGCCGGCGACGACTGTCATCCGGGCCCACTGGTGTGCCTCGGCGAGGACGGCGATGAGCGGATCGGCCAGGCTCCGCCGGACCTGCACCGGCAACGGTGGCGGTGCACCAATTGTGACCAGGTCGATGGGCAGCCCGTTACGCTCCGCCAGGTCGGCGGCGGCACGGAGTTCGTGGAACAGCGGATGCGGCACGTCGTCGGACTCGGCGATCAACCGGCGTAACTGGCCGGCGGCCCGTACGCAGCGGCGCTGCACCTCCAGGTCGGCCGGGTCGGCCCGGCCCTGCGCCAGCTCGGTCAGCACCTCGCTGGCCGCCGCACCGGCCAGCGCCAGCCGCTCCCGTCGCTCGCGCCGGGCGTGCTCGGCGGCCTCCCGCTCGGCCACCATCGCGTTCGTGGTCGCGACCGTGGCGGCCCGCTCGCGGGAGAGCAGTGACAGGGCCACCGCGCCGACGAAGACCGCCGCCGGCAGCGACGAGGTGCCGTACAGGGCCATCGTGGAGCGGGCCAGGTCCGCCGCGCCGGTCGCGCCGTACAGCGCGACGGCGGACATCGCGATCGCCGCGTGCGCCACCAGCAGGGCGAGCAGCCAGCGCACCCGCTGCCCCCAGAGCACCACCAGGAAGAACCAGGCGAGCGTGCCCCACACCCAGTTGGCGGGACTGAACAACTGCGCCCGACCGGCCGCGGCGAAGACCACCACGTCGACCGCCAGCAGCAGCCCGGCCGTCGGCGCCGCCGGCAGCGGGCGGTCGTGCAGCAGGCGTACGCCGGCGACCATCCCGACCGCCGTCACCAGCAGCCAGCCGCCGAGCACCACCTGCGGCACCGCCAGCTCGGACCAGGCGGAGAGCACCGCCGGCAGCCCGATCACCAGGTGCCAGACCAGCGCGATGGTCACCGCGACGACCCGGGCTCCCCGGTCGGAGATGCGCGCCACCGCAGCCGCCGCCCGGCCGGCGTCGACACCGTCGACCACCCCGGTGGTACGCGCCGCCGGCCGCACCACCGCCCCGGGTGCCGTCCCCGCCTCAGCCGACATCCGACCACTCCAACCGGATCCGGGTGCCGCGACCGGGGGCGGAGTCCACCTCGGACCGCCCGCCGATCGCGGCCATCCGGCCGTGGATCGACTCGCGCAGGCCGTACCGGTGCGCCGGGACGGTGGCCGGGTCGAAGCCGGGACCGTCGTCGACCACCTCGACCGCGACCGTGCCGGTGATGCGCCGCAGCCGCACGGTGGTGGCGGCGCCGGGCGCGTGCCGGAGCACGTTGGTCAGCGCGGCGTGGGTGCTCTCCGCGAGCGCCTCGGCGACCGGCGCCGGTGCCGGGCACGGCGGCAGGTCGGCGTTGACCGGCAGGCCGGGCAGCCGGGCGAAGACCGCCCGCAGCCGTTCGTCCACCCGGGCCGTGCCGCCCACCGGCACCGACCGGGCGTCCGCGAGGGCGGCGAGGGTACGCAGGTCGCTGTTGCACCGCTCGCGCAGCGCCGGCGACGGACCGGGCACCGCGCCCTGTCCCACCATGGTCAATGTCGCCAGGACGGTGTCGTGCAGGTCGCGGTTCTGCTGCCGTTCCGACTCCCGGACGGTACGTGCGAGGAACGCCTCCCGGGTGGCCTTCTGACTCGTCACGAACTCGGCGTCGGCGCGGGCCATCCGGCGACGCATCACCGCGGTCATCATCGCCGTGCAGGCGACCTGTGCCAGCAGTGTCGCGGCGTGTGCACTGGCCTCTACGGGGTCCCCGGTCGCGTACGCGCCGGTCGCGTAGCTCGCGGTGACCAGCAGGCCGGCGGCGATCGACCAGCGTGCCGGGGCGGTCGCCTGGGCGTTGATGACCGTGGTGCTGGCCAGGACCGCGATCCAGCTCGCCTCGCCGGGCAGCACCTCCGGCGCGACCAGGACCGGCATCGCCAGGCACGCGGCGGTGGTCAGGGCCACGTCCCCGGTGACCACGGCGGGGCCGATGCCGTGCCGGAAGGCGCGCAGCGAATACCAGCCGGCCCAGACGGTCAGCACCGCCACGGCCGGGATCAACAACTCCACCCGGACCGGAGGGGTACGGACGGAGAGCGCCACCACCGCGACGAAAAGGCCGCAGGAGAGTCGTAGCAGCGCCGGTAACCGGGTGAAGATCAGCGTGAACGCACCGGTGGCCGGGCGCTCCACCGAAGCGGTTGGCGCGATCGAAGCGGTGTGGGCCGACATCGGGGGAGGGCGTCCTTTGCGACAATCGACCCGATCCGGGTCCGCGCTGCGGAGATCGACGCCGGAGAATAGCATGCGACGGCGACCTCGGTGACCGAGCGTGTCGAGACTGTCGCCGCCGCGTGGGCGGCCCGTTACCTCGACCGGCGAGCCGTGGTCCGGATCGCCTGACTCCCTACCGTAGTCGGGCGATGGCTCGTGGCAGAAATGCGAATGTTTCCCGCGTTTTCCTCCTCCGTCGCATTGTGCGTGGCGCGATTCGCGCGTGTCGAGAATTCGCGCATGTTACATTGATAAACATCTCTATTTCGGGAGGTGGCATGAAAATCCGACTCACGGTCGGGGCCGTACTCACCGCCGGGCTGGTCGCCGGTGCCGTCGGTGTCGGTGGTCTCGCCGGCGCGGTACCCGCCGTCGAACGCCCGTCCGCCGTCGTCGCCGGAGCCCCCGGGCTGCTCGCCGTCGGCGACTTCGACTTCACCCGCCCGGAAACGGTCGCCACCGGGCTCCAGGTGCCGTGGGGCATGGACTTCCTGCCCGACGGCAGTGCCCTGGTCGCCCAACGTCCCACCGGCCAGGTGGTCCGGGTCCGTCCCGGCCAGCAGCCCGTACCCGTCGTCACGATCTCCGGGGTGACCGCGACCAGCGAGGGTGGTCTGCTCGGCCTCGCCGTCTCGCCGACCTACGCACAGGACGGCTGGATCTACGTCTACTTCACCACCGCGACCGACAACCGCATCTCCCGGTTCCGACTCACCGCCGTGCAGGACCAGCAACCCATCCTCACCGGGCTGACCCGGGCGTCGATCCACAACGGAGGCCGGATCGCCTTCGGGCCCGACGGCATGCTCTATGTCGGAGTGGGAGACGCCGGACAGACCGCCACGGCCCAGAACCCGCAGAGCCGCAACGGCAAGATCCTGCGTATCCGGCCGGACGGCACCGTCCCGTCGGACAACCCGACGGCCGGGTCGCCGGTCTACAGCCTCGGCCACCGCCACGTGCAGGGTCTTGCCTGGGACGCCCAAGGCCGACTATATGCCAGCGAGTTCGGTCAGAACACCTGGGACGAGGTCAACCTGATCGTCGCGGGCGGCAACTACGGCTGGCCCACGGTCGAGGGCCGGGCCAACGACCCCCGGTTCCGTGACCCCCTGCTCGTCTGGACCCCGGCCGAGGCGTCACCGAGCGGCGTCACCATCGCCGGGAACCGGCTGTTCGTGGCGGGCCTGCGCGGCACCCGGCTGTGGAACGTGCCGCTGAACGGCTCCGGCGGCGTCGGCACCCCCACCGCCGAACTGCTCGGCGCCTACGGACGCCTGCGCACCGTCGAGTACGGTCCCGACGGCTGGCTCTGGGTCACCACCAGCAACCGCGACGGCCGGGGCACCCCGGCGTCCACCGACGACCGGGTGCTGCGCTTCCCGCCCCGCGACGGCACCACGCCGCCCCCCACCACGCCCCCGCCGACGACGCCGCCGCCCACGACGCCGCCTCCGACGACGCCTCCGCCCACGACCGGCCCGGCCGCCTGCACGGTGAGCTGGACGGCCAACCAGTGGAGCAACGGCTTCACCGCCGACGTACGCGTCACCAACCGTGGGTCGGCCCTGAGCAGTTGGACGCTGACCTGGTCGTTCCCCGGTAACCAGCAGGTCACCAACGCCTGGAACGCCCAGGTGGCCCAGTCCGGCCGGACCGTGACCGCGCGCAACGTGTCCTGGAACGGCAGCCTGCCGACCAACGGCACGGCCACCTTCGGCCTCCAGGCGACCTACTCCGGCACCAACGACCGCCCCGGCGACTTCCGCCTCAACAACACGTCCTGCCAGGTCGGCTGATTCCCGCCGGCAGCACGTCCTGCCGGCTCGGCTGATCCCCGCCCGCGTCCCCGGGCGACCGGCGCCCCGGCGCCACCCCGGGCAGCCCACCCGTCCACGGTGGGCTGCCCGGCCCCGTTCGTGTTGCCCGGCCCCGTTCGTGTTGCCCGGCCCCGTTCGTGTTGCCCGGCCCCGTTCGTGTTGCCCGGCCCCGTTCGTGTTGCCCGGCCCCGTTCGATGGTGTGCACATGTCCGCACACCCCACGCGGCTCATCATGATCCGCACAACTTCATGGATACTGCTGCCTCAGGCGCCCTCGGAGACAGCAATATCGCTGAAGTTGCGCGGATCTTGCCCCGCCCACGCGCAAGTACACCGCCCACCCGCTGACGCCCGCGTTGATCAAGGAGTTTTGGTCTCGGAGGGGCAGGTCTGAGGGCGCGAACTCCTTGGTCAACTCTGGTGGGTTCGGTCCGTCGGGTGGGCGTCGGCCGTCCGGGGGTGGTGTCGGTTTCGAACAAGACCGGTGGGGGTGGGGGCGATAGCGTCCCTGGTGTGGCGCGGGGTGTTGGACCTTCGGGCCGAGGTGCAGGGTACGAGGACCGAAGCGGAGACTGTGGTGACGCGCGAGCTTGTGTGGACCGGATTCATCTCGATCGACGGGATCGTCGACTCGCCTGGCGGGACTGTCGAAGGGCACCCCGCTGGGGGATGGGTGTTCCGGACGGCGTTCGACCCCGAGGCGTACTCGCTCAAGGGTGAGGAACTCGCGGAGACCGGCGCGCTGATGTTCGGACGCCGCAGCTACGAGGCGTTCGCCCCGATCTGGCCGCAGTCCGAGGACCACGCGGCCTACCGCGATTTGCCGAAGTACGTGGTGTCGTCGACGCTCGGTGCGGACGCGCTGGTCGGCGACTGGGGTGACCAGCACATCCTGCGGTCCACGGACGACGTCGCCGCGCTCAAGGAGACCGAGGGCGGGGCGATCTTCGTACACGGTAGCGCGGAACTCGCGCGCAGGCTGGCCGAGGCGGGCCTGGTCGACCGGTACCACCTCCTGGTCTTTCCGGTCCTGCTCGGCGACGGCAAGAGCGTGTTCCCCCGGCGCGAGCAGCGGGAGCAGCGGCTGGCGCTGCGTGAGTCCGCCGGCTACGGCAACGGTGTGCTCAAGGCCGTGTACGACGTCGTCCGCTAGGTCCGGCGGTCCGTGGACGCCGTCCGAGTGGCGCGCACGGTGCGGGGGCCGGGGTCAGTACCTGCCGGCCATCGTCACCCGGGAGACCTTGAAGAAGGGGTTGCACCCTTCACCGACGCGCGCCATCTGGCGTCGAGACACGACCTGGCGCGGGCAACGCGATCGCGCCGCCGGCACCGCTGCGGAGCTGACCGGCGGTACGCCCCACGTACCGTCGCAACGCCCGCGCGAGATGCGGCTCGTCGTAGTAGCCGAGCCGGTCCACGACGGTGCTGACCTGCGTACCCGCCGACAGCAGCTCTGCGGCGGCCCGAACGCGTCCGATCTGCTCGACGGTGCCCCGGGTGAGGCCGGTGGCGGCCCGGAACCGGCGCTCCACGGTCCGACTCGCGGTGGCCGGCAGCCGCCCGGCCACCGCCTCCTGCACCAGCGGGTCCCGGACGATGACGCCGCTGCGGACGAGCCGCGCCACCAGGGCCTCGGCGTCGTCGTCGACACGCGGCGTGTGCCAGCGTTCGCCGTCGAGCCAGAACCGCCCGGAGGTGGTGTCGGGCAGTTCGATCCCCGAGTTCAGCAGCGTCGACGTGGGTGCTGCCCGCAGCACGGTGCCGACCGCGAACTGGACGCCGACGAACCGGGCGTCCTGCGGTACGGGTGCCGAGACGGTGCGGTCCTCCGGGCCGACGACCGCCGCGAACGGCGTACCCCTGGACTCCCAGAACACCAGCCCCCAGGTCTCGCTGCCGACGGACGTCATCTGCGAGACCTGGGTGCTGTGACCGGTCCACACCGAGGAGATCCACGGTGAGTCCGACGAACGCGACGTGTTCACCAGTCCCACGGCGGCAACCCTACGACGTGGCTGTCAGTCCACCGCGCCGCCGGTGTTGCGGATCAACTGCCGGAGCACCTTGAGGGCCGCCACGTAGTCCGCGTCGTCGATGCCCTGGTGGATGCGGGCCCGGATCGACGGTCCGTGCTGCTTGAGGTTGACGCGCGCCTCCTCGCCCGCCTCGGTGATCCACAGCCGCCCGTCACCGTCCCGGGTCAGCCACCCGCGCTCCTGCAACACTCTCGCCTCGGCGTCCAGATCGTCCTCGGGACGCAGGTACGAACTCATCGCCTGTTCGAGTTCGGGCACCGTCATCCCGCTGCCGTCCGGCCGCAGGTCGTGCACGGAGAGGTTGCGTAGCAGCCAGAACTGCGGCTGCGTGAAGCCGAGCTCGACGTGCCGGGCACGGGTGAACGAGATCAGGGACTTGTACGCGACGCCCGTCCAGTAGGCGGCGGGCTGCGCGGCGAGTTCGGCGTCGGAGAGCTGTTCCGTCGTCATGGGTCTTCCTCCGAGTGGCGAACGGATGGAGAAGGAACGTAGAACCTCACGTCCGATTCAGGTCAAGACGCCGGTCACTGCTCTACGGCCGGGCACCGGGTGCCCTGCGGCGGCGTCTTGACGTGGATCAGGTACCGCGTGGTGGCGTCACCGACGCAGTCGCTGCCGAACGAGTAGACCCCGTGCCCCGCACCCTCGTAGGTCAGCAGGGTCGCACCCGACTGACGCGCCACGTTCCGAGCCCACTCGTGCGGCGTGACCGGGTCGTACCGACTGTTGAGCACCAGCACCGGCGGCACTCCCTTCCACCGCAGCGGCGCCTGCGGGTTGCGGACCTCGGTCGGCCAGCCCAGGCAGGCCATCGTGGAGCCCCACGCCTGGAGGTTGAGCTTCATCTCCGGTGCCACCCGGGCCAGCCGGTCCTGGTACGCCCGCAACTGGTCGACGTCCCGCACCGGCAACCTCCAGTCCTGGCAGAAGATGGCGAGGCTCGGATCCTCGACCGGCTCCTGCTCCGTCGTCGCCATCCGGGCCGTGGTGGGGCGGGCGGCGTCCGTCGTGGCGCCGGGCTCGCCCGCCGACAGGCCCGCCAGTCGCTCCGACAGTTGCGTCCAGTACGGGCCGAGGAACGTCCACTGGATGTCATCCAGCAGATCGGTCGGGCTCATCGTCTGCGAGCTGCCCGGGTCGACCAGCTCACCGCGTTCGGCCTTGGCGTACAGGTCCCGGAAGACCGTGCGGGCGTCCTGGCCGTGCAGCGCGCACTCGGTCGAGGTGCGGCACCACTCGACGTACCGGTCGAAGCTGTCCTGCGTCGCCTTCGTCTCGCTGCGCAGGAACTCCCAGGTGGTGGCCGCACTGTGGTCCATCGTGCTGTCGAGCACCATCGCCCGCACCCGCTGCGGGAACAGCGTGGCGTACTGCTGGCCCATCATCGTGGCGTACGAGTTGCCGTAGAAGGTCAGCTTCTTCTCGCCGAGCGCGGCCCGGATGGCGTCCATGTCACGCGCCACGGTCCGGCTGTCGAGGAAGTCCACGTGCGGGCCACTGTGCTCCCGGCAGCTCTCGCCGTACGCCCGGGTCCAGGCGCGCAGGCCGTCGAACTCCTCGGCGGTGGTGGGGAACAGCTTCGGCTCCGGGCCCTCCGGCACCTGACACCGGATCGGGTCGCTGCCGCCCACGCCTCGGGGATCGAAGCCGACCACATCGAAGCGGCGGCGTACCTCGTCACTGAAGCTGCCGCCGATGCCGCCCAGGATGGCGTCCTGCACCCCCGAGGCACCCGGTCCGCCGGGGTTGGTGAGGATCGTGCCGATCCGCGCGGTCGGATCCGTGGCGGCCCGACGGGTCAGCGCGATGTCGATCGTCGGCCCGTCCGGTTCGGACCAGTCGACGGGTACGGTCACGCTGCCGCACTCCGCCGCCGGCTCGTCGGCGCACGGCTCCCACGCGATGCCCGTTTCTGCGGCGGGCGCCTCGGTCCGTGGGTTCGCCTGGGCGGGTGTGATGCCGAGAGCCACCACGGTCGCCAGCGCGGCGGCCGCCGTACCGGTCAGCGTCTGTCGTCTCACGTCACAGCCTCCGTCTCTCGCGGTCCTCCCGTGCCCGCCGGAGTTCGACGATGGTCGGGCCGCTATACACACAGGCTATACACACAGTGTCTAATTCGCGATTCTAGATCAAAATGCCTGGTCAGCGACTCGGCCTGCGCGGCGCTCGGTGTCCAGTTGCTACGGTCACCACCATGGTCGGAGAGTCGACCGGGGCGCACTTCGACGCCGTCTATCGGGCGCTGCCCGGTTGCCTGCGGGGCCTCTGCGTCGTCAGGTCCGCCGCGCTCGGCGTCCCGGCCGGTCCAGCGCATGCCCCACTCCGCTTCGGCGAACCCGACGACACCAGTACGGCCGAGCAGCGCATCGATCTGTGACCGTCGACTCGCCAAGTCGCACCGCCAGTCCCTCAGGCTGTGCTGACCCGCCGGCACCTGCGTCGTCGGCATCCAGCGCTGAGTCAGAGTCGCAGCGGCTTCTCAGGCACGATCGGGGACATGAGCTTGCAGCGCCGATTCAACGCCAGCGAGAGGGCGCAGCACGTGCCGGTCCACTGCCCCGAGTGCGGAGAGCGAATGATGGCGAAGTGGACACAGGACACCAGAGGTGCCGACGAGCAGGACATGTGGACGGTACGCGAGGTCTGCACCTATCTGGGCTGCTCCCGTGGAAAGCACTCGCGATGATCTGCCTGGCTGATCATCCTCGTCGGGACGCTGCATCGCTCGATCCGGGATCGAGTGGCTATCGCGGCGCTTGGATACCACTCGATCCCGGATCGGGCATGATCTTGCGGCCGAGGTGCGAACTCGTGTTCGGTGTCGGGTGGTTGGTGAGCGCCGGCGTGACCAGGGCTTACGCCTTGCAGAGGCCCTGCTGGCGCTGTTCGGTCGCTCGTGATACTCTGACGATCAATTCAAGGCATTGACGTATGTAGCCTGAATTCTCAGCAACGATAGCGCGCTTGACGATCACGGGGGTTTTCGCATGCGCATCGATTTGGTGTATTTTCGTGACGCTCGGATCAGGCAAATGTGCCGAAAAGTGCGGCTCGCCGACCTGCGTTCCAGCTAACGCCACGCACCGCACCTGCCGGCGGGAAACATGGTCCCGTGTGCCGGTTGATGCTGCGCAGTAACTGCCAGGCGTCGTCCAGTTAGCGCCAGCTCGGCTTCTTTCAGCCTTCTTTAATGGCAAAAATCGCATGCCTCCGAACTCTTCGGACTGCTGCGTGGCTTCACCTTGCTCAATTCCACCCTTTGGGCGAACTCCAGCAGAGGAGTACAGACAGTGACAGTACCGCATGCGCCAAAACGGCTAGGAAAGGCGCTGGTCGTGCTGGGCCTGATAGCGGCCGGCGTCGCCGTTCCGGCTGTCCCGGCCCAGGCCGCCGACGGCTGCTCCAACGAAGGCTTGACCAGCGGATCGGTTGACGGTCGCGAGATCCGGTACACCCGATCGAGCAGGTACACCGGGGAGTTCACGGAGGCCCGCGACCTGTGGAACAGGCTCGGGCGGGTCAACATCGCGCCGGATACCGCCACCACCGTCAACGACCTGCACATCAGCGATGTCACCCGGAGCACGGTCACCTGGTCCGGCTACTGGCAGTCGTCGGCCGGCCAGGACGACATTTATTTGAACCTCCACTTCCTGACGAACTACAGCTGGGCAAACCGGCGCGGTGTGATCGGCCATGAAATCGGACACGCGTTACGCCTCGGCCACTTCGACAACCGGACAGCGCTGATGCACTGCTCCGACAATCGGACCACCACCGCCCCGGCGTCGCTGGACATCAACAAGTACAGAGAGATCTGGGGGTAAGTTCCGTGGCTAAGGCGAAGAAGTATTCCGCAGTCGCACTAGCGGTCGCCGCAGTTGCCGCTGGGGCATGGTTCACCGTTCCCTACGAGACGACTGCCATCCATGCCACGTACGCCGTCAGTCTCGACACTCCGCGATTAGCCGCAGGGTGGGCCGACGACATCTTCGTCGCTTCCATCGACTCCCAGGATTCGGCGGAGCGCGACTCCGATGATTTTCTCTGTACGCCTTTCGAGGTAACGGTCAAGGCGACGCTTCAGGGCAGCGTCAGTGGCCATGTCCGGGTCGTTCAAGAAGGTGGCGACGACCCGATCAGCCGGGAACGCGTCGTCTTCGACGGTGCCACCCCGCTGGAGCCGGGCAAGACCTACATTCTCGCGTCGCGCCTGTCGGGCAAGGACGGCTGGCATGTCGTACCGTCCAACTTCACCCCGGTCGAGGTTCCGTCCGGCGCCGCTGCGGAAGCGGTAGTGGCCGAGTGGAAGAGGGCGGTCGCCGCGCCTGAGTCGCAGGATTCCGTGTTCCCGTCCGACGTCGACAGGGCCGCCAACCCGGTCTCGCTCTACCAGTCAGCTCAGATCGACTGAGCGACGGCGGCGGCGCAGTGCAGGACACTGCGCCGCCGCCACTCACTCGTCGGCGCAGTCCGTCGAATCGATCGAACGTGAGTCGGGCAGCGCTTGCGCCATCCAGGCCCACTCCGAGTCGATGTCCGCGCCGGTGACGAGGTCGACATCGCCCTTGGCCGCGTCGTGAACCACTACCAGGGCCGGCTGACCCGTGACCGGTTCAGTGCTCGATCCACCGACGGCCAACTCTGCATCACCGACCGTGAGGACTGCCGGCCCGTTCTCCGGCTTCAGGTAGCGCACCGAGTCAAGCGTCACCGTGAACCGGTCGCCCGTACGGCTCACCGACGCCACACTTCCCACCGCGATGGTTTCGGCACACGCCACGACACCCGGAAGGCTCCGGCTCGCCGACGTGTCAGCCGGGTCGGATGCCCTCAGCGCGTAGCCGCCGACCAGAGCCACACCCAGGACGCCCGCCGCGGTGGCGAGCACCCATGACCGTGTCGACATCCGCCTGGCCGGAGGCCGGTCGGGCCCGTGGTTCGTCGGGGCCGCAATGAGCGGGGTACGCGAGTCCGCCACCGCGGCGGGCGTCGCCGCAGCGAGTTCGGTGCCGAGTGCTGCCATGCCACGCCGTAACGCGTCCACGGCTGCCGTCGCCTCGGCCAGTTCGTCGGTGCCCGCAATCGCATCAGCCGGCTGCTCGCCGGTGACGGCGGACATCAGCGCATCGTCGCGATGGGAGTTGTCACCGCTCTCCACCCGAGACATCTCACACCACTCCCTTCGCGCTCAACCTGGCCCGCATCCGACCGACCGCCGCATGCAGCCGACTCTTCACTGTTCCCGATGCGACGCCGAGCACGTCGGCGATCTGCGGCACGGTCAGATCGACATAGAACCGCAGCACCAGAAGTTGGCGCTGGTCCGCTGGAAGCTCGTCGAGTTCCCCGGCCACCACCATCGCGAGATCGCGGTCCGGGTCGGGCAGCGTGTCGGCGACGGCAGGCGCCCGAAGCGCCACGAGCCGCTGGCGTAGCTGTTCATGGCGTCGCCGACGACGGTGCCAGTCGACGGCGACCCGCGACGCGACGACAGCCGTCCAGGCGGCTGAGTTGTTTATCGTCTCCGCCGACGATTGCTCCAGGAGCTTGAGCCGGACCTGCTGCATCGCATCATCCAGGTCCTGCCATGGCACACCGCCCATGCTCAGCACGGCTCGGACCCGCCTGACGTCGATGCCCGATGACGGGTCTTCCTCCAGTGATCTGCGCACCGGCGGCCTCATCGGCACTCCCTCCCGTTGCCCTCCAGGACCTGGACGCAGAACCCCCCGGCATCGTTCACCCACCGGTAGCGTCTCAGGGCGCCGGTGGTGGTCGCCAGCGTCCGGCCGGCTGCGCTCACGGGGTGGGTCAGGTAAGCCTCGGCCTTGGCGCCAGCGACGTAGGTAGGACAGCGGGTGCCGGGTGAGCGGGGGACCGAGGGGCGGCGACAAGCCGTTGAGCAGTGCGAACAGAGGTGCGCCCGGCAGGATTCGAACCTGCGGCCTTGGGATTAGAAGTCCCCTGCTCTATCCGCTGAGCTACGGGCGCGCTGTGGTATCGCGCGAGAAGGGTACCGCCGCACCGGCCCGGCGCGACGGAACGGGTGCCCGGTCAGCGTCGCACGCGCCATGGACGCCGCGCACCTGCGAATCCACGGCCTCAGCGGACCCAGGCGGACCGGTGGCCCACGGACCGGTGGCTCAGGCGGGCCTGTGGATCAGGGGGCGGCGTGCGAGGAGGACTCACTGTCGGCCGGGCGGCGTGGGGCCGGTGGGGGAGGGGGCGTCGGTCCGGCGTCGAGGAAGGCGTCCGCCCAGCGGCCGACCTCGGTGAGGACCTTGTCGCGTACGGCGGGGCCGGACAGGGTCAGGTCGTGCAGGCCGCCGTCGAACCGGGCGAGCGTGACGTGCTGGCCGAGGCGGGGTGCCCAGCGGACCATGTGTTCGACGTCGAGGACGGCGTCGGCGAGGGTCGCCGAATCGTGCCACTTGACGCCCCGAAACGAGCGGGTCGAGCAGGCCAGCAGCACCGGCACCGGGATGTCGAGCCCGGCGCGCAGGCGTCGTTGGCCGGTGCGGACGGCGTTCAGCCAGCCGGCCCGGACCGGGAATCCGGCGAGCGGCTTCCAGGCCAGGTCGTAGCTCCATTCGCCGCGATGGTCGGCGTGGATGCTCTCGCCGTACACGGTGCCGAGGCCGAAGGGGAGGACGCGGTGGGGTGCCCGACGGCCCAGGCGCGCGACGGCGGCCGCGAGGGGTCGACGCACGACCCAGGGGGCGTTGAGGTCGAAGAAGGGGCTGTTCAGGAAGATGCCGTCGACCAGCCCGGTGTCGCGGCGGGCGTCTGCCCAGAGCGAGATGATCAGCCCGCCGGTGGAGTGACCCATGGCCAGCAGCGTGTCGTGTTCGTCCTCGGTACGGATGATCTGGGCGGCGGCGTCCAGTTCCGGGAAGTAGTCGGCGAGGTCGCGGCAGAAGTTCGCGGTCTGGTGGGGGAGCAGGCTGCGGCCGTACTTGCGCAGGTCGAGCGCGTAGAAGTCCCAGCCCCGGGCGGCGAAGTAGTCGGCCACGTGGGTCTGGAAGAAGTAGTCGACGAAGCCGTGCACGTAGAGCACCGCGCGCCCGGTGGGTCGCTCGGCCCGGCGGCGGACCAGGGTGGCGACCACCGGTCCCTCGTCGTCGCGGCCAAGGTCGATGGTGTGCCGCTCGTAGGGCGGGCCCAGCACGTCGGGTTCCACGCAACCGACGGTACGCCGGGAAGCTACCGCACGGTAGTAGCCCCCGTCCGGCATTGGACGAGGGCTACTACCGTGCGGCAGGTCAGTCGCCGTGGGCGTCGCGGTCGGTCGGCTCGTGCGAGGTCGCGGCCCGCCCACGATCCGGCCCGTACGGCGAGATCTGGTCCACCGGGACCGTCCGGTGCTCCTGCTTGGTCGCGGAGCCACCCCCCGGGATCGGTCCGTCGCTGTCCTGGACCAGCCGGGTCTCGCCGCTGCGGCGCATCTCCGGTTGCTGCACGTTGGGCATGCCGTTCACCTCTCCCTGTTCAGCGCCGCCGGCCGGACGCGTGCCCGGCCGGCGACACGGTCACCTCTCGTCGGTCTTCGTCCCGGCGGTGGCCAGTTCCTCGGCCAACTCCTCGACCGGGGTCGGCTCGCCGGGCGGGGTGGTGACCCGCAGGTGCTTGTTGTTGCGCGGCTCCTGGCGGGTCTTGGAGTCGTTGAGCTTGCGGCGCAGGTCGTCACGGGCGTCGTTGAGCGCCGCACGCAGATCCTCCTCGGAGGAGGTGGTGACGATCTTCTGCCGACCGGCGATCCAGCACTCCAGCGTGACCCGCTGGCCCTTGGCCTCCCGGTCCTTGACCGAGAGTTCGAGTTCGGTGGAGTCGGCGTGGAAGCCGGCCAGACGGGCGTCGAGCGTGGCGAACTGGGTCACGATCCAGTCGCGGTCGGCCTGCGAGAAGCCGGCGCCCATTCGCAGACACTTTTCCACGGTGGCCGGGTTCTCGCTCATCGCTGCACCTGACCAGGGACGCGGGCGGAACAAGCGATGGTCATCATCATGATCGCTGACCTTTCGTTCGACGTCGCAGGTGCGGTTGGCGATTTCCTACCCAGGCGGACCGCTCCGGAACCTGACGGTTTCCTGTGCGAATCGATCGTCCGCCGCCGGACGCGGGCCGGGCAGGGTCGGTCGGCCTAGCACACCGGGCCCTTGATCAGGCGTTCGTCCACAGGCCGCCAGGTTGTCCACAGGTACGACCGGAGGGGCTGCCCGAGTCAGTCGACGGGCCGGAGGCTGGGCGGCGAGTCGGTACCAGCCGACCCGGATCTCCGCTGGAGGAACGATGTTCGATACCTACGTGACGATCGTCGGGAACGTCCTGACGGCCCCCGAGTGGCGTCGCACCACGCAGAGCAACACCCTGGTGGCCAACTTCAAGGTCGCCTCCACCGCCCGCCGCCTCGACCGGGACAGCGGGCGCTGGGTGGACGGCAACAGCCTGCGGGTACGCGTCAACTGCTGGCGGAAGCTCGCCGAGGGGGTCGCGTCTTCGGTGATGGTCGGTGACCCGGTGGTCGTCTGCGGTCGCCTCTACACCCGTGACTGGACCGACGACGCCGGCAACCACCGCACCCTCTACGAGCTGGAGGCCGTGGCGGTGGGTCACGACCTGTCCCGGGGGCGTGGGCGCTTCCTGCGCAACAAGCCGAACCTGGCGACCAGCACCATCTCGGACGCCGAGGCCGAGCAGCGGGTGCACGGCGAGCTGACCGAGGCCGTCTCGGACGACGACGCGCCCGCCCTGCCCGAGGACGGGGCGCTGGACGACGACTTCGAGCTGTCCGAGTACGTCCCGGCGGGCACCGGCTACCCGCAGCGCCTGGGCGAGACCGACCCCTTCGACGACCTCTCCGGCACGGGCGACATCGCCGGGGCGGACGGCATCTCCGGCACGGGCGACTTCCGGATCACGGGCGGCCTCACGGGCGACCTCCCGAGCACGGGCGGCTTCTCGGCTACGGGCGATCTCCCGGGCCCGGGTGACGGCACGCCGGGTGGGCCCGAGTCGGGCGAGCGGGGCGGTGACGCCGAGGAGCCCACCACGGCCTCGGCGGACGCATCGGCGGAGTCCGGCACCGGCGCGACGGTGACCGGGCGGGGCCGGCGTGGGCGGGGCCGAACGCCGCAGCCCGTCTGACCTGGGCGGCTCGGTCGAGCGGCGGCTCCGGTGGCCGGGCTCGGCTAGGCTGGCCGGCCGGAGGTGGTGCGGGTGCGGCATGCGGGTGCAGTGGCGAACGCGGCGGGACTCGTCGCCGGGTACGCGTTGGACGCGTACTTCGGTGACCCACGTCGTGGCCACCCCGTCGCCGGTTTCGGCCGGGCTGCTGCCGCCCTGGAACGTCGGCTCTACCGGCCCGACCGGCTGGCCGGTGGCACCCACACCGCGCTGAGTGTCGGCGGGCCGGTGCTGGCCGGGGCCGCCCTCGCGTACGCGACCCGGCGGCAGCCGCTGGCCCGCGCGGCACTGGTCGCCGCCGGCACGTTCGCGGTGCTGGGCGGGCAGAGCCTGCGGCACGAGGCGAAGACCATGGGACGTGCGCTGCGCGGTGGCGACCTGCCGGCCGCCCGGGCGCGGCTCGGACACCTGTGTGGTCGGGACCCGTCGACCCTCGACGAGTCGGAGTTGGCCCGGGCCACGGTCGAGTCGGTGGCCGAGAACACCTCGGACGCGGTGGTCGCCCCGCTGTTCTGGGGCGCGGTGGCCGGGCTGCCGGGCCTGCTCGGCTACCGGGCGGTGAACACCCTCGACGCGATGGTCGGCCACCGCAACGCGCGTTACGCCCGGTTCGGCACCCCGGCCGCCCGGCTCGACGACCTGCTGAACCTGGTGCCGGCCCGGCTGACCGGCCTGCTGACCGTCGCGCTGGCACCGGCCGGCAAGGGTGACCGGGAGCGCGCCTGGCGGGTGTGGCGTCGGGACCGCGACGACCACCCGAGCCCCAACGCCGGGCAGTGCGAGGCGGCGATGGCCGGTGCGTTGGGTGTGCGGCTCGGCGGGCGCAACGTCTACTTCGGCCGGTCCGAGGTGCGGCCGTTCCTCGGTGACGGTCCCCGTCCCGAGGCCCGGCACCTGCCTCGGGCCGCCCGGATCTCCGGTGCGGTCGGCCTGGCCGCGCTCGGCCTCGCGGCGGTGTACCCGGTGACCGTCGGCCGGCTGGTCGGCGCGGTGGCCCGACGCCTCGCGGGCGCGCGGTGAGCGGTGGCCTGCTGGTCGCCGGGACCACCTCCGACGCCGGCAAGAGCGTGCTCACCGCCGGCATCTGCCGTTGGTTGCACCGCGAGGGCGTCCGGGTGGCGCCGTTCAAGGCACAGAACATGTCCAACAACTCCGCCGTGGTCGTCGGGCCGGACGGCCGGGGCGGCGAGATCGGGCGGGCGCAGGCGATGCAGGCGGCGGCCTGCGGGCTCGCCCCGGACCTGCGGTTCAATCCGGTGCTGCTCAAGCCGGGCAGCGACCTGAGCAGTCAGGTGGTGCTGCTGGGCGAGGCGGTCGACACGATGACCGCCGGTTCGTTCCGGACCCTGCGTCCCCGGTTGTCCGAGACCGCGTACGCGGCGCTGGCCGAGTTGCGATCGGCGTACGACGTGGTGATCTGCGAGGGGGCGGGCAGCCCGGCGGAGATCAACCTGCGCGACGGCGACTACGTCAACATGGGGCTGGCCCGGCACGCCGGCTTCCCGACGATCGTGGTCGGTGACATCGACCGGGGTGGCGTGTTCGCCGCCATGTTCGGCACGCTGGCCCTGCTCGAACCGGCCGACCAGGCCCTGATCGCCGGGTTCGTGGTCAACAAGTTCCGGGGCGACCTCGGCCTGCTGGCTCCCGGGCTGGACTCGCTGCGGCAGCTCACCGGCCGCCCGACGTACGGCGTCCTGCCCTGGGCGCTGGACCTGTGGCTGGACGCCGAGGACTCGCTCGCCTACGGCCGGGTGCTCGGCCGTCCGGCCGCCCCGCACGGCACCGAGTGGCTCGACGTGGCGGTGGTGCGGCTGCCCCGGATCAGCAACGCCACCGACGTGGAGGCGCTCGCCACCGAGCCCGGCGTGAGGGTCCGGCTGACCGTCGAACCGGCCGAGCTGGCCGCCGCCGACCTGGTCGTGCTGCCCGGCTCCAAGTCGACCGTGGCCGACCTGGCCTGGCTGCGCGAGACCGGCCTCGCCGACGCGGTCACCGCCCACGTCGCGGCCGGTCGACCGCTGCTCGGCATCTGCGGCGGCTTCCAGATGCTTGCCCGGGCCATCCACGACCCAGTGGAGAGCCGCCGGGGCAGCGTCGACGGCCTCGGGCTGCTGCCCATCGAGATCACCTTCGACCCGCGCAAGACCGTCCGCCAGGCGGCCGGCACCGCCGCCGGAGAGCTACCGGTCCGGGGCTACGAGATCCACCACGGGTACGTCTCGGCCACCGACCCGGAGTCGACGCCGCTGCTGCACGACGCCGCCGGTGCCGGCGAGGGCATGGTGTCCGGGGTCGTGCACGGTACGCACTGGCACGGCACCTTCGAGTCTGACGAGTTCCGCCGCTGGTTCCTCGACCGGGCCGCTCGCCTGGCCGGCCGGACCGGCTTCCGGGTCGCCCCGGACACCTCCTTCGCCGCTGCCCGTGAACGCACCCTCGACCTGCTCGGCGACCTGGTCGAAGAACACCTCGACACCGCCGCCCTGCGTCGGCTCGTCGAGTCCGGGCCCCCCGCCGACCTGCCCTTCATCCCGCCCGGCGTACCCGGCTAGCCGCCGCCTGCACCAGCCGAGGCGGGGCCGTCGCCCGGCGTCAGCGTCTCGCGCCGCCCGGCCTCAGTAGCGGACGTCGGCGGGCTGGTCGGAGAAGGCCATGCCGGCCGAGCGCCACGCCTCCACACCGCCGATCATGTCGGTCGCCTTGTGTAGCCCGAGCGCGCGCAGGCTGGCCGCCGCCAGGCTGGAGCTGTAACCCTGGCGGCACACCACGACGACCTCCATGTCGTAGTTGGTGGCCTCGGGGATCCGCCAGTCGCTGGCCGGGTCGAGCCGCCATTCCAGGACGGTCCGGTCGATCACGATGACGCCGGGCAGGTCGCCCTGTTCCCGCCGCTGCCCGTCGGTGCGGGTGTCGATCACGAGGGCACCCCGGGCGGCGGCCTGCACCGTCTCCTGTGGGGTCAGCCGGGTCATGCCCGAACGGGCCTGCTCCAGCAACGCCTCGACGCCGGGACTCATCACGGAATGGGACACGCCACGATCATGCCGTGCGGCTTCTCGACAGGCGGTCCGAAGCGGTGTGGGACAACCCGATCGGTAACGTCGGTCTCCGTGGTGGTGGTCTTCGAGTCGTACGCCGGACTGGCAGGGCGGGTGCTGGCGGCACCGGCCCGGTTGGGGCGTACCCGGTTGGTGGCCGTGGACGGGCCGAGCGGGGCGGGCAAGACGCTGTTCGCCGCGCGCTTGGCCGATGCCCTCGGCGGCATCGGGCCGGAGGCGGTGCGACCGCCGGTGGTGCACACCGACGATCTGCTCGACGGGTGGGACGACCAGCTCACCTTCTGGACGCGACTGGAGCGCGACGTGTTGCGGCCGCTGCGGTCCGGCCGGGCCGGGTCGTACCGGTGCTACGACTGGGTACGCCGGTGTTTCCGGCCCGAGCCGGTGTCGGTGTCGGTGTCGCCGGTGCTGATCGTCGAGGGGGTCAGCACGTCCCGGGCCGCCGCCGGTCCGGACCTGACGTTGGCCGTCTTCGTCACCGCCCCGCAGTCGTTGCGGCTGGCCCGGGCAGTGGCGCGCGACGGCCCGGGGATCCTGCCGGAGCTGCGCCGGTGGCACGACACCGAGCAGGCGCACTTCGCCGCCGACGACACGCAGGTACGGGCCGACCTGGTGGTCGACGGTGACCCCGGGTTGCCGCACGATGACCGTCACTACTATCTGGCTCGGCCGGGAACCGCAGGTCGGGGCGGCATACCATGCCGGTCATGACCACACCGATCATGACCGAGTCCGAGTTGCGGGAGGCCGTGACCCGGGAACTGCCCGGCGTCCGGGCCGACCTGGAACGCCTCGTCCGTATCCCGGGCATCGCCTTCGAGGGATTCGACCACTCGCACGTGGAGCGCTCCGCCGAGGCGGTGGCCGAGCTGCTGCGCGGCTGCGGTCTCGACGTCGAGATCGTGCGCGCCGACGGCCAGCCCGCGGTGATCGGCCGCAGGGCCGCCCCGCCCGGCGCGCCCACCGTCATGCTCTACGCCCACCACGACGTGCAGCCGGTCGGGGACCGGGCGCTGTGGGAGTCCGACCCGTTCGAGCCGGTCGAGCGGGACGGCCGGCTCTACGGCCGGGGTGCCGCCGACGACAAGGCCGGCATCATGGCGCACGTCGCCGCGTTGCGGGCCTTCGGCGACCGCCTGCCCGTGGGCGTGGTGCTGTTCGTCGAGGGGGAGGAGGAGTACGGCTCCGACTCGCTGGAGCAGTTGCTCGCCGACCACCGCGAGAAGATCGCCTCGGACGTCATCGTGATCGCCGACTCGACCAACTGGGACGTCGGTGTACCGGCGCTGACCACCTCGCTGCGCGGCGTCGTCAACTGCTTCGTCGAGGTACGCACCCTGCACCACGCGGTGCACAGCGGGATGTTCGGCGGTGCCGTGCCGGACGCGCTCACCACGCTGGTCCGGCTGCTGGCCACTCTGCACGACGACGCCGGGAACGTGGCGGTGGAGGGGTTGGTCGGTCGGGACGAAGCGATCGTCGACTACCCCGAGGACCGGTTCCGGGCCGAGGCGGGGCTCGCCGAGGGCGTACGCCTGATCGGCTCCGGCCGGATCACCGACCGGCTCTGGACCCGGCCCGCGCTGGCCGTGCTCGGCATCGACGCCCCGGCCACCGCCGAGGCGCCGAACGCGTTGGTGCCGGCGGCCAAGGCCAAGCTGAGCCTCCGGCTGGCGCCGGGCGACGAGCCGAAGCAGGCGTACCTCGCGCTGCGCGACCACCTGGAGCGGTACGCGCCATGGGGTGCGCAGGTCGACGTCACCTTCGAGCACGACGGCGCGCCCTGCGTCATCGACGCCTCCGGCCCGGTCTTCGACGCGGCCCGCGCGGCTTTCCGCGCCGCGTGGGACGGCACCGACCCGGTGGACATCGGCGTCGGCGGGTCGATCCCGTTCATCGCCACCTTCCAGGAGATGTTCCCGCAGGCGGCGATCCTGGTGACCGGGGTGGAGGACCCGCACGCGCGGGCGCACGGGCCGAACGAGAGCCTGCACCTGGGCGAGTTCGCCCGGGTCTGCCTGGCCGAGGCGTTGTTGCTGGCCAAGGTGGCCGAGGCGGGCACGGCCCCAACTCGGTAACTTCGCGCGAATGGTGGCTGTTTCCGGCGTGTCGGACGCGCGGCTGTTGTAGCCTCTCGAACATGCGTACGAACGAGGTGATGGCCCGTATGGAGGCCGCCGTCAGCGCTCTGGGGGACGTCGACGTCTCCGCGTGGCCGGAGGCCACGCTCAAGGAACAGCTCGCCGAGCTGTCCGCCGCTCTGGTCGCCGTGGACGCGTCGTTGTCCCGCATCGCCGAGGAGGTCCGCGCGCGCGGCCTGCGGGTCGAGGAGCCGGTCCCGGCCTGACCCGCCGGAGCAGCTCCCGCGCAGGTGACACCCGCTGTCGGGGGTGGCTGGCAGGATGAGGTCGTGCGTTTCCTCGACCTGGCTGCCACCTCCGCAGCCGTCGGTGCCGTCAGTGGCCGACGGGCCAAGGTCGAGCTGCTCGCCGACGCCCTGCGCCGGCTCGACCCGGACGAGGTGGCGGCCGGAGCCGGCTGGCTCGCGGGCGAGCTGCGCCAGCGACAGACCGGGGTCGGCTGGGCCGCGCTGCGCGACCTGCCGCCACCGGCGGCCGAGGCGACGCTGACCGTGGCCGGGGTCGACGCGGCGATCGACGAGATCGCGGCGGTGCACGGCGCGGGCTCGCAGGCCCGTCGCCGCGACCTGGTAGCTGCGCTCTACACCGCCGCCACCGCCGAGGAGCAACGCGTCCTGACCGGCCTCTTCCTCGGCGAGCTGCGTCAGGGCGCCCAGGCCGGGCTGTTGGCCGACGCGATCGCCCGGGCCGCCGAGGTGCCGGTCGGCGCGGTACGCCGGGCCCTGCTGCTCGCCGGTGACCTGCGGGCGGTCGCGGTGGCCGCGCTCGACGGCGGTGCTCCGGCACTGGCCGAGTTCGGGTTGCGGGTCGGGCGACCGCTGGCGCCGATGCTGGCGCAGAGCGCCGCCACGGTGGACGAGGCGCTCACCACCACCGGCACCCCCGCCGTGGTCGACGTCAAGCTGGACGGCATCCGCGTCCAGGTGCACCGCAGCGGCGACGACATCGCCGTCTTCACCCGCAGCCTCGACGAGATCACCGGCCGGGTGCCCGAGGTGGTCGCCGCCGTCCGCGCCCTGCCCGCCCGGGAGTTGGTGCTCGACGGGGAGGCGATCGGGCTGGACGCCACCGGCCGACCGTTGCCGTTCCAGCAGACGTCGAGCGCCGCCGCCCGCCGGGGCAGCGGGCCATCCGTCGCCCCGGCGGTCCGCGCCGCCGCCGCCCGGACCGGCGAGACCGTGCTCACGCCGTACTTCTTCGACCTGCTGCACCTCGACGGCGCGGATCTGATCGACCTGCCCGGCCGCGAGCGGTGGGCCACGCTCGCCGCCACCGTCGACGCGTCGGTGCTGGTCGGGCGGATCGAGGTGGACGGGCCGGAGCAGGCCGGCGCGGCGTTCGCCGCCGCGCTCGACGCCGGCCAGGAGGGCGTCGTGGTGAAGTCCCCCGACGCGCCCTACGACGCCGGTCGGCGCGGTGCGGCCTGGGTGAAGGTGAAGCCCCGGCACACCCTCGACCTGGTGGTGCTCGCCGTCGAGTGGGGCAGTGGCCGGCGCAAGGGCTGGCTGTCGAACCTGCACCTCGGCGCGCGGGATCCGGCCGGCGGCGGGTTCGTGATGCTTGGCAAGACCTTCAAGGGGCTCACCGACGAGTTGCTGCGCTGGCAGACCGAACGGTTCCTGGAGCTTTCCGTCGAGCGCGGCGACTGGGTGGTGCGGGTCCGGCCCGAGCAGGTGGTGGAGATCGCCTTCGACGGGGTGCAGACCAGCTCACGCTATCCGGGCGGGGTGGCGCTCCGGTTCGCCCGGGTGGTCCGTTACCGCGACGACAAGACCGCCGCCGAGGCCGACACCATCGACGCCGTACGCGCCATCCACGCCGGCCGCGCGGGCGGCTGACCGGCTCAGGCCGGGCTGGTCGGAGCAGAGCTGCTCGCGGCAGAGTTGCTCGGGGCGGGGCTGCTCGGTGCAGGGTCGGCGGCCCGGTCGCGGGGGAGGTCGTCGTCGGTCACGCCGGCCAGCCGGCGGGCCTCCCGACGGGCGATCCAGCCGTAGCCGAACAGCGTCATCGCCGCGAAGATCCACCACTGCACGACGTACCCGAGGTTCTGCCAGTTGTTGGCGTGCCCCACCGGCACCGCGCGGAACACCGGGTCGGCGGCCGGGGCCTGCTCGTCGAGCAGCACGTACGCCCCGTGCACCGGGTACGGCAACTGCGCGGCGAGCTGCGGCACGGCGACCCGGCGGGTCTCCAGGCGGCCCTCCCGTCGGGCCACGTTGCCGGAACCGCTCTCGCTGGCGTGCACCCGGCCCTCCACGGTCACCTCGCCGGGCGGCGCCGCCGGCACCTCGGGCTGGGCCATCGCCCCGCCCGGCGCCGGTGGGATCCAGCCCCGGTTGACCAGGACGGCGGTGCCGTCGGCCAGCACCAGCGGGGTGAGCACCTCGAAGCCGACCTTGCTCTCCACCGTCCGGCCCCGGACCAGGACCACGTTGTCGGTGTCGTACCGGCCGGTCGCGATCACCCGGATGAACGTCCGGTCGTCGGCCGGTGCCGGGCCGACGCTGCCGGGGCCACCGGTCGGCGCGGGCACCGCCTCGCGCAGCGGCACCGGATCCATCCGCAACCCGGCGTCGATGCGCTCGTTGACCGCCGTCCGACCGTGGTAGCGGTCCAGTTGCCAGTTGCCGAGCATCACCATGATCGTGGCGAGGACCAGGGTCAGCGCGAGGATGCCCAGCCAGCGCGGCGTCAGCAGGAACCGGTACACGCCACGAGGCTACCCGTATGACCGTCACCACTGCGCCGCCCCGCCCGTCGACGTGACGGCCGGGAAAGGGCCGATCGACGACGGAGCGTGTCGGTGCCGGGGCGGTCCGCTCCGGTCGGGCGGATCGAAGCGGATCGGGGCGGCGGGCGGCGCCTACGGGCGACCGACGTGGGCTATCGTCACGCGCACGGGGCGCGCCGACGGTCGGCACGCTCGCCGCCCGCGAGGAGTCGATGATGACCGTCGTGCCGCGTCTGGTGCTCAGTGCCCCCTCGTCGGGGCACGGCAAGAACGCGTTGGCGATCGGCATCCTCGCCGCGTTCGCCGATCGTGGTCTCGACGTGGCCGGGTTCAAAATCGGCCCGGATCCGGTCGACGCCGCCTATCTCGGGCTCGCCGCCGGTCGACCCGGGCGCACCCTGGACCCTCGGCTGCTGGGCACCGACCGGCTCGCGCCGCTGCTGCTGCACGGTGCCGCCGACACCGGGCTCGCCGTGGTGCAGGGCAGCATGGGCCTCTACGACAGCCTCAGCGGACGCTGCGAGACCGAGTCGACCGCAGCCGTCGCCACCGCCCTGCGCAGCCCGGTCGTTCTGGTGGTCGACGTCGCCGCGATGGGCCAGTCGGTGGCCGCCCTGGTGCACGGCTTCCGGGCGTACGACGAGCAGCTCTGGATCGGCGGCGTGATCCTCAACCGGGTCGCCTCCGCCCGACACGAGACGCTGCTGCGCGAGGCGCTCGACGACATCGGCATACCCGTCTACGGCGCGCTGCGCCGCCAGGACCTGCCGGCCGTGCTGCCGAGCCGTCGGCACGGGGTGATGCCGGTGCTGGAGAACGGCGGCGAGGCCGCCCGGGCGGTCCGCCGACTCGGCGAGGCGGTGGCCGCCACCGTCGACCTGGAACGGCTGCACGGGCTGGCCCGGTCCGCCCCCGAACTCGCGGTGCCGCCGTGGTCGCCGCACCCGGAGGCGGGCGCCCTGCCGGTGCCGGCCGGTGCCGGAGGTCCGCTGGTCGCGGTGGCCGGCGGACCGGGCGGCAGCTTCAGCCACGCCGAGACCGTCGAACTGCTGCGCGCCGCCGGTGCCGACGTGGTGACGCTCGACCCCTTCGTCGACGAGGTGCTGCCGGTCGGCACCCGGGCGCTGGTGATCGGCGGCGCGCTGCCTGAGTCGTACGCCGAGCAGCTCTCCGCCAACCGGCGGCTCTGCATCGCGGTGGCCGAGTTGGCGCGTACCGGTCGGCCGGTCGTCGCCGAGGGGGCCGGGCTGCTCTGGCTGGCCCGGGAACTCGACGGGTTGCCGATGTGCGGGGTGCTCGACGCGATCGGCAGCATCCGGGACGGTCTGGTGGTCGGCTACCGCGAGGCGACCGCCCAGAGCGACAGCGTGGTGGCGACCCGGGGCGAGGTGGTGACCGGGCACAAGGAGCATCGCGCCGTGCTCACCCCACGGGGCGGACCCCGTCCCGCGTGGGGCTGGGCGGGCGGCGCGCCGGAGGGTTTCGTCTGGCGCGGCGTGCACGCCTCCCAGCTCGTCCCGCACTGGGCCGCGTACCCACGGATCGCCGGGCGTCTGGTCGCCGCCGCGGCCACCGAGCCGGCCGCCATCCCGGCCGGTCCCGATCTGGGCGTCCCGATCGCGCCCGCCAGTGTGGTGGCGGCCGAACCGGCCGCCGGAGCGCCAGCCTGAGCGGCGCTCCGGCGCGTGCCGGGCGTCAGCCGACTATGCGGTCCGACGGGGGTACGAAGTCCCGCGTCGGGGTGCCCTTGAGGGCGTCGCGCAGCGTGTTCGAGACCGCCGCGATCGGGATCTGCGACTGACCGTCGCCGACCGCATTGAACGGGTTGTCCGGGTCGGAGATGAAGCTGGCCGCCGCCAGTTCCGGGGTGTAGCCGACGAACCAGGCCGACCGGGTGCTGTCCGTGGTACCGGTCTTGCCGGCCACCGGGCGGCCCACCGTGCCGCGCACGCTGTCCGCGGTCGACCAGCCACCGCAGCTTCCCTTGGCCGGGGTGTCCCCGGTGGGGCAGCGGGCGGCGTCGGTCGCGGCCCGCGCCGCGTCGGCGTTGACCACCTGGCGGCACCGTGGCTTGGCGATCTCGCGTTCGATACCGCCCGGGGTGGTGAACATCGCGGGCGTGCCGTCCCGGTTGTAGATCGCGTTCACCGGGATCGCCTCGCAGTAGCGCCCGTCGGCGGCGATCGCGGCGTACGCGTTGGCCATCTCCAACGGGGTGGCGTCGGAGACGCCGAGCGTGAACGCGCCCCACTTGTTCGCCTTCGCCGGTGAGGCGTGGTCGCGGTCCACGTCGGTACGCCAGCGCAGCCCCAACTGCTCGGCGAGCCGGACGGCCCGCTCCGCCCCGACCTGTTCCTCCAGCCAGACGAAGTAGGTGTTCACCGACTTGCCGAAGCCGGACCACATGGTCTGCGTACCGCTCATCGCGCCGCTGGCGTTCGACGGCTGCCAGCCGTCGTAGATCTCGGAGCGGTAGCTGTGCGGCGCGTTGAAGGTGGTGTTCAGCGTCATGCCGGCGTCCAGCGCGGCCAGCATCGGGAACATCTTGAACGTCGACCCGGCCTGGTAGCCCGGCAGGTCGCCGCCGCCCATCAGCGGCGCCACCGTGTTCGGGTAGTTGGCCCGGACGTTCGGGCCCGCCTCCGGGTTGGAGCTGAGCGGGTTCTCGTCCACCTGCAGGGAGTAGGTGCGGTTCACCGCCATCGCCTTGACCCGGCCGGTGCCCGGCTCGGAGACCACGATGCCGTTGGCGAACGGGCTGCCGGTGTTGCCCTCGGTGCCGACGTTCTTCTCCGCCGCCTCCTGGACCTTCGGATCCATGCTGAGCACGATGCGGTAGCCGCCCCGCCGCAGCTTGTCCAGGCGTTCCAGCCGGTTCTTGCCGAACGCGGGCTGGGCGCTCCACCAGTTCTTCAGGTAGTCGCAGAGGAAGCCCCAGCTGTTCCACTTCTCGGGTACGGCGGCGCAGTCGTTGGGCGGGTAGGTCAGCCGCAACCGGATCGGCTCGCCCTTGGCCGCCTCGGCAGCGTTCGGCGACAGGTAGCCCAGCCGTGCCATGTTGTCGAGCACGTAGTTGCGCCGGGTGGTGGCGTCCTTCTGGTCGGAGCTGGCCGGGTCGTACTGCGACGGGGACTTCACCAGACCGGCGAGGGTGGCCGCCTCGACCTGGGTGAGCTCCTTCGGCGTCTTGGAGAAGAAGATCTCGCTGGCGGCGTAGATGCCGTACGCGCGGTGACCGAAGTAGGCCGAGTTGAGGTAGCGCTCCAGGATGTCCTCCTTGCTCAACTCCTTCTCCAGGTCGACCGCCATCCGCATCTCCTTGACCTTGCGGATCGGCGTCTGCGCGGTGGCCTCCTGCACCTCCTTGGGCGTGGTGGCGCTGTCCCGCAGCGCCATCCGCACGTACTGCATGGTCAGCGTGGAGGCGCCCTGGGAGACGCCGCTGGAGCGGGCGTTGGCCACGAAGGCGCGGGCGACGCCCTTCGGGTCGACGCCGTGGTGCTGATAGAAACGGTTGTCCTCGGCGGCGACGATCGCCTGCTGCATGTGCGGGGAGATGTCGGCCAGCTTGGTGTACTGCCGGTACTCCTCGAAGAACATGGTCAGCACGGTCTTGCCGTCGGGCGCGTACAGGTAGGAGGTCTCGGCGGGCAGGGCGGTGGCCAGCAGGCGGGTCTTGCTCTCCACGGCGTGCGCGGTGGCCTTGGCGCCGAGGCCGGTCACGGCGACCACGGGGTACGCGACGGCGGCGACGACGACACCGGCGATCAGTCCGGCGCGGAGGAGAGGAACGAGTCGACCTGCGGCGGCAAGGGGTCGATTACTCACAGGGATAAGTTATGACATTTCCGATTCGTACATGAGAAATACTCATGAAGTGATCAGTGGTGATACGGAGCACTCCACGGGCTGCTGTCGCCCGCGCCGCCTTCCCGGCAGGATCGCGGGCATGCACGGTCCGCTCACCGGAGCGTCCCATCCGACAGCCGAACCCGACCTCGCGCACCACGGTGACGCGGAGGTCGGCGACGGCCTGGTCGACCTCGCCGTCAACGTCCGGCGCGCCCCGATGCCGGCCTGGCTGGCCGACCCGATCAGCGCCACCCTGGCCGACCTCGCCGGCTATCCGGACCCGCGTCCGGCCCGCGCCGCCGTCGCCGCCCGGCACCGCCGCCCGCCGGAGGAGGTGCTGCTCACCGCCGGTGCCGCCGAGGGCTTCGTGCTGCTCGCCCAGTCGCTGCGTGGAGTACGCCGACCGGTGGTGGTGCACCCGCAGTTCACCGAACCGGAGGCCGCGCTGCGGGCCGCCGGGCACACCGTGGAGCGGGTACTGCTCGACGCGGCCGACGACTTCCGGCTGCACCCGGACCGGATCCCGGCCGACGCCGACCTCGTCATGATCGGTAACCCGACCAACCCCACCTCGGTCCTGCACCCCGCCGCCGACCTGGCCGCCCTGGCCCGCCCCGGCCGGGTCCTGGTGATCGACGAGGCGTTCGCCGACACCACCACCGCGCCCGGCGTACCCGGCGAACCCGAGTCGCTGGCCGCCCGGCGTGACCTGCCCGGGCTGCTGGTCGTCCGCAGCCTCACCAAGACCTGGGGACTGGCCGGACTCCGGATCGGCTACCTGCTCGGCGAGGCGGCGCTGCTGGCGCGGCTGGCCGCCGTACAGCCGCTCTGGGCGGTCGCCACCCCCGCCCTGGCCGCCGCGTCCGCCTGCGCCACCGACGTCGCGGTCCAGGCCGAACGCGCCATCGCCGCACAACTCGCCGACGACCGCGCCTACCTGGTCGACCGGCTGTCGACCCTGCCGGGCGTACGCGTCGCCGGCCGCCCGGCCAGCGCCTTCGTCCTGGTGCAGCGGCCCGGTGCCGACCGGCTCCGCGTCGACCTGCGCGAACGCGGCTGGGCGGTACGCCGGGGCGACACCTTCCCCGGACTCGGACCAGACTGGCTGCGGATCGCCGTACGGGATCGGGCGACCACGGACGCGTTCATCGAGGTGCTGGCGGAGATCCTGGAGGCATGATGCTGGAGACCACCATCGCGGCGATCGGCCCGCTCGACGAGCCGGCGATGACCGCGGCCCGCCAGTTGCAGGCCCGGCTGACCAAACCCGCCGGCTCGCTCGGCGCCCTGGAGGAACTGTCCGTACGCCTCGCCGGCCTGGCCGGCACCTGCCCGCCGCCGCTGCCGACCCCGGCCGCAGTGGCGATCTTCGCCGGGGACCACGGGGTGCACGCCCAGCGGGTCAGCCCCTGGCCGCAGGAGGTCACCGGGCAGATGGTCGGCAACTTCCTGGCCGGCGGCGCCGTGGTCAACGCGTTCGCCCGGCAGGCCGGTGCCTCGGTCACCGTTGTCGACGTCGGAGTGGCCACCCCGCTGCCCGCTCCCGACCCGGCCGACGCGGACGCCAACGGCGGGCTGCCCCGACTGGTCACCGCCCCCGTACGCCGAGGCACCCGCGACCTGACCGTCACCGCCGCGCTGACCCGCGAGGAGACCACGGCGGCGATCGAGGTCGGCATCCGGATCGCCGGGGAGCTGATCGACGCGGGCGCGGGAATCCTGCTCACCGGCGATATGGGCATCGGCAACACGACACCGGCCGCCGCCCTGATCGCCGCCCTCACCGGAGTCGACGCCGCCGAGGCGACCGGCCGGGGCACCGGCGTCGACGACCCGACGTACCAGCACAAGATCGAGGTGGTGCGGGCCGCGCTGCACCGACACGCCCCCGACCCGGACGATCCGCTGGGAGTGCTCGCAGCCGTCGGCGGGCTGGAACACGCCGCCCTGACCGGGTTCGTGCTCGGCGCCGCCGCGCGACGCGTACCGGTGCTGCTGGACGGCGTGATCGCGGTCTCCGCCGCGCTCGTCGCCGCGGCGCTCGCCCCCGACGCGGTCGGCGCGATGATCGCCGGTCACCGCTCCGCCGAGCCGGGTGCCACGGTCGCGCTGCGCCGGCTCGGCCTCGACCCGCTGATCGACCTCGGCCTGCGGCTGGGCGAGGGCACCGGTGCCCTGCTGGCCCTGCCCGTGGTCACCGGCGCGGCCCGGGTGCTGCACGAGGTCGCCACCTTCGACTCCGCCGGGGTGGCCGAGAAGTGACCGTCAACCCCTATCCGCTCGGACTGCGCCTGGCCGGCCTCCCGGTGGTCGTGGTGGGCGGGGGAGCGGTGGCCACCCGCCGGGTACCCGCCCTGCTCGACGCCGGTGCGGACGTGCTGCTGGTGACGCCCGAGATCAGCCCGGCACTGCGCGCCCACGCCGACGCCGGACGGCTGCGCTGGGCAGAGCGCCGCTTCGTCCCCGACGACCTCGACGGGGCCTGGCTGGTGCAGGTCGCCATCGACGACCCGGTCGCCGCCGCCACCGTCAGCGCCGCCGCCGCCGAACGCCGGATCTTCTGCGTACGCGCCGACGACCGCGAGGCGGCGACCGCCTGGACCCCGGCGGTGACCCGACACGGCCCGGTGACCGTGGGCGTCCTCGGCGGCGGCGACCCGCACCGCGCGATGGCCGTCCGAGACGCCATCCGCACCCTGCTGCAGGTAAGGAAGGGCACCTTATTAACGCCTCCGGTAGAGGAAGGGCCCCTTGTTAACACCCGAACTGCTCGGGGCGGCGAGGTCGCCCTGGTCGGTGCCGGGCCGGGTGACGCCGAACTGATCACCCTGAAGGGATGGCGGCTGCTCACCGAGGCAGACGTCGTGGTCGCCGACCGGCTGGTGCCCGGCCTGCTGCTGGACGAGCTGCGCTCCGGCGTCGAACTGGTGGACGCCTCCAAGATCCCGTACGGCCCGTCCCGCGCACAGGAGGAGATCAACCAGATCCTGGTCGACCGGGCACTGGCCGGGTCCTTCGTGGTCCGGCTCAAGGGCGGCGACCCGTACGTCTTCGGCCGGGGCGGCGAGGAACTGTTGGCCTGCGCGGAGGCCGGCGTACCGGTGACCGTGGTGCCCGGCGTGACCAGCTCGATCGCCGCCCCCGCAGCGGCGGGCGTCCCGGTCACCCACCGGGGCGTGGCCCACGAGTTCACGGTGGTGTCCGGCCACGTCGCGCCCGACTCGCCGGACTCGCTGGTGCGCTGGGAGGCCCTGGCCGGCCTCCGGGGCACGCTGGTGATCCTGATGGGGCTCAAGAACCTGTCGGCGATCACCGCCACCCTGCTGGCCCACGGCCGACCGGCCGACACCCCGGCGGCCGTGATCCAGGAAGCCACCACCGGCTCGGAGCGGGTCGTACGCGCCACGCTCGGTGAGGTGGCCGCCGCCGTAGCCGACGCGGGGCTGCGACCGCCCGCCGTGGTCGTACTCGGTGACGTGGTCACCGCCCTCGACCTGTCCGACTGAAACGCGACCGGCCGGCACCCCGAGTGGGGTGCCGGCCAGCAGGTCGGTGTGCAGGTCGCCTCTCGGCGAGTGGCGCGACGCGGCTCCAGCCGAACGGTATTCCGCGACGGCAATTTAGGTGAGGCCCGGGGACACTGGATCACACCGACGCCCGGTACAACGACGCTCCACCGCTCGTTGTTCCCCGGTCGCGCGGTGGGTTGGATTCGTTTCGGTTTGGCTTGGTTGTAAGGAGGGGTCCCCTGCTAACGCCTGGTGTATAGGAAGGGACCCCTCCTAACATCTCCCCCACCGCAGACGCAGACGCCGCCGGCCGGCACCCCAGGTTGCGGGTGCCGGCCGGCAGCGTTCTTGCTCCCCCATGTTCGAGGAAAGTCTGCGGTCAGCTGTTCCAGTACTCGGCGACCAGGTCAGCGGCCTGCTGCTCCCACTGGGCGTAGTGGTCGGGGAACGCCGACACCTGCACCGTCTGGGCGGCCACGGTCAGCGGCATGTCCTGCCACCCGTCGACCTGCTTGAGACCCTTGAGGAACGCCAGGGTGGAGTACTCGGGGTCGGTGATCTGCTCGACCGTGCCCCAACCCGAGGACGGGCGCTGCTGGAACAGACCCTGCGAGTCGTGATCGTTACGGTCACCGAGGTGACCCAGGTTCTCCAGCTTGGACTCCTGGAACGCGGTACCGATCGCGATGACCGCGGCACGCTCGTCCATGCCGGCCTTCTTCGTCGCCGCGATGATCGCCTTCGCGTTCGCGACCTGCTCATCATCCAGGTCGATACGCGACTGGGCGCCCTGCACGCCGTGCGGGATCAGCGTGCCGGTATCCGGCTTGTCGGCCTGCACCGCCACCGGCGAGGTGGCGACGGGGGCGGCGTCGGCCTGCATCGTCGGGCCGGCGAACACACCACCGGCAAACGCCAGACCAGCAACACCCAGAACACTCTTACGCAGCAGCTTCGAGTTCATGACACAGCTCCATTCGGGGGTAGACGCCACCAGCCCAAAGGGGGGACAGACAAGCGACGCGAACGCCGTCAGGCGCTAAGAAGACAAGGGAAGAAACGCCGAGGCCCGCAGGGGGATCAACGGACCCGGTCCTTGCGGCGACGTCGGGATCACCACCACCGACCCGGCCGCATCATTCCCGGGGATATCCGCGAGCCCTCGCGGCGCCGGGACCAGGTACAACGACCGACCGGCCCAGGTCATTCCGACATCAGCCGGCCACCTGCCAGGGCGGGGTACTCCTCGGTCAGCCACCCGGTTACAACGCCACCGACCCCACCCCGATTCCGCCCAGCGCCGACTCACATCCGCCCAAAACAGAACATTCGACTCACAGGCACCCCAAACTCCCACCTCCTGCTGGCCGCCACCTCGCCAAGCGGCCGATGCCTGGTCCTGTCCGACCGCCCAGCCGTCTCGCAGCTCGCAGGTTCTCTCGCCGAACACAGACACACGCGCCCAAAAGGTCCCGCCCGGCCACACCCGGCTGCCCCGCCCACCACACGAGGCCGCCCCCAAGGCCGCCTCCCACGATCGCCCTCGTGATCAAGGAGTTTTGGTCTGGATGGGCGGCGGATTCGGACCAAAACTCCTTGATCAACCATGTCCCCGGGGAGGGGCTGGTGGGAGAGAGACGGCGGAGCGGCCGGGGACCTGGGGGGTCTCCGGCCGCTCCGGGTGTGCGTACGAGGGGCTACTGCTTGAGCATGTTGTCCAGCAGCAGTGCACAGCGGATCACGCCGAGGTGGCTGTACGCCTGGGGGTGGTTGCCCAGGCCGCGTTCGGCGAGCGGGTCGTACTGCTCGGGGAGCAGTCCGGTCGGACCCGCCGTGTCGATCATCTGGAGGAACAGTTCCTCGGCGTCGGTACGCCGACCGGTGCGCAGGTACGCCTCGATCAGCCAGGACGTGCAGATGTGGAAGCCGCCCTCCCGCCCGGGCAGGCCGTCGTCCCAGTGGTAGCGGTAGACGACCGGACCGCTACGCAGGTCCGCCTCGATCTTGAGCACGGTGGAGAGGAAGCGCGGGTCGTCGCCGGGCAGCAGCCCGGACAGCCCGATCCACAGCGAGGAGGCGTCCATGTCCTCGTCGCCGTACGCGACGCTGTACGCCTCGGCGTGCTCGTGCCAGCCGTGTTCGAGGACGTTGGCGCCGATCCGGTCGCGCAGCTCCACCCACTCGGCGCGGTCCTCGCCGCCGTGCTGACGGGTGACGTGCAGCGCCCGGTCGACGGTCATCCAGCACATCACCTTCGAGAAGATGTGGTGCCGGGGAGGCAGACGCGCCTCCCAGATGCCGTGGTCCGGCTCGTGCCAGCGGCGACGGACCGCCTCGACCATGTTCTCCAGTACCCGCCACTCCTCGGGGCGGACCGACCCTCGGGCGTCGGCGGTGGCGGCGATCAGGTCGGCGATCGGGCCGAACACGTCGAGCTGGAGCTGGTGGTTGGCGAGGTTGCCGACGCGTACCGGCCGGGAGCCGGCGTAGCCGGGCAGCGTGTCGATGACGGCTTCCGCGCCCAGTTCGTACCCGTCGACGGTGTAGAGCGGGTGCAGCCGCTCGGGGTGTCCGCCGGTGCGCTCGACGCAACCGTCCACCCAGCGCAGGAACGCCTCGGCCTCGGTGATCGAGCCGAGGTCGACCAGGGCGCGGGCGGTCATCGCGGCATCGCGCAGCCAGCAGTAGCGGTAGTCCCAGTTACGGACGCCGCCCAGCTCCTCGGGGAGCGAGGTGGTCGCGGCGGCGAGGATCGAGCCGGTCGCCTCGTGGCAGAGGCCGCGTAGCGTGAGCGCGCTACGGGCGACCAGGTCCCGTGCGGTGGTCGGCAACCGCAGCGAGGCGACCCAGTCCTTCCAGGGGCGTTCCGCGGCGGCCTGCCGTTCGTGGATCGGCAGCCGGTGGTGTTCCAGGCTGTGCGTACCGAACCGCAGCTCCAGCACGACCTGACCGCCGAGCGCCGAGAGGTCGACCACCGCCTTGGCGGTCTCGTACCCGCCGTCGTTGCCGACCTCCCACTGCACGCCGGGGGAGTAGAGCGCGATGGGTTCGTTGGAACCGAGCACCAGCAGGCCGTCGCCGACCGGCTGGAGCTGGACGGCGACCTGCGCGAACTCGGGCCGGGGAGCGAACTCCACGCGGACCCGGCCGGTGCCGGCCAGCACCCGGATCAGGGTCGAGTCACCGGAGATGATCGCGGGACCGTCCGGCGTGGCCTTGGGGTCGGGCCTGTCGAGCCAGTCGGTGACGGTCAGCCCGGACCAGCGGGTCTCCACGGTCATGGTGCCGGACCGGTAGCGCTGGCCCAGCGGGATGCCGCCGCGTTCCGGGGCGACACTGAAGTGGCCGGCCGGGCTGCCGCCGACCAGGTCGGCGAAGATCGCCGCCGAGTCGGGCTTGGGGTTGCACAGCCAGGAGACCTTGGCGTCCGGCGTGAGCAGAGCGACCGTACGGCCGTTGGCCAGCATCGAGTGCCGCTCGATCGGCACCGCCCGCTCGCCGAACAGCCAGTGCCGTCGGGTCTCCAGGAGCAGTCCGAGCGCGCGGGCGGCCTCGATCGGCTCGTCCACCCGGTATCCGGCCTTGGTCTCGCCGGGCCCGATCTTGATGCCGACGTCGGGGCCGTGCAGGTTGCCGAAGGCGTTCTCGTCGGTGATGTCGTCGCCGATGAAGAGCACCGCGCTGGCGGAGAGCTGGGTGCGGAGCTGGTCGACCGCGGTGCCCTTGTGGGTGGCCACCACGGACAGCTCGATCACCTCCTTGCCCTGCGTGACCGTCACGTCCGGCCAGGTGGCGGGGCCGTTGCGGACCGCCTCGATGGCCGCGCCGGCGATCTCGGGGGCCACCCCACGGGTGTGCACCGCGACGCTCGCGGGTTTGCGTTCCAGGCGTACGCCCGGGTGGTCCGCGGCGATCTCGCGCAGCGCGTCCCGCAGCCGGGTGCGGACCGCGATCAGCTCGGGGGAGAGCCGCTCGACGAACCCGATGTCGAACTCGGAGCCGTGGCTGCCGACCAGGTGGACCTCGCTGGGCAGCCGGGAGAGCGCGGCCAGGTCGCGCAGCGCGCGCCCGGAGACGACGGCCACGGTGGTCTGCGGCAGCGCGGCCAGGGCACGCACCGCCGCCACCGACTCCGGCAGGGGTACGGCCTTGCTCGGGTCCTCCACGATGGGGGCGAGGGTGCCGTCGTAGTCGCAGGCGACCAGGAGCTGGGGGACCCGGGCGATCCGGCCGATGGCGGACCGGAGCTCCGGGTCCATGGTGCCCGCCGCCGGGGTGATGATCTCGTTTGAGCCGGCGTTCACGCCGCCTCCATGTCAGGCACACCTAGTTCGGTGAGGAAGGACTTTGCCCAGTGCCCCACGTCGTGGGTGCGCAGATGGCGTTGCATAGTCCGCATACGGCGACGAGCCTCCGGCTTCTCCACATGCACGGCCCGTAGCAGAGCGTCCTTGACTGCGTCGGGGTCGTGCGGGTTGCACAGGAACGCCTGACGCAGCTCGGTGGCTGCGCCGGCGAACTCACTGAGTACGAGCGCGCCCCCGTGGTCCGCCCTCGACGCGACATACTCCTTGGCCACGAGGTTCATACCGTCTCGCAGTGGAGTCACCATCATCACGTCAGCGGCGGCGTACATCGCAGCCAGTTCGGTCCGACTGTACGACTGATGCAGATAATGCACCGCCGGCACACCGACCCGCCCAAATTCGCCATTAATCCGACCAACCTCGCGCTCGACCTTGACGCGAAGTGCCTGGTAGTGCTCGACCCGTTCGCGGCTCGGCGTAGCGACCTGCACCATAACGGCGTCCGGGACTGTCAACTTTCCGTCAGCGAGTAGCTCGCGGAAGGCCTTGAGGCGTAGTTCGATGCCCTTGGTGTAGTCGAGCCGGTCCACGCCGAGGATGATCGTCTTGGGATTGCCCAGCTCCTCGCGGATCTCCTTGGCCCGGGCCTGGATCGCCGGGTCGGCGGCCAACCGCTCCATCTCCTTGGTGTCGATGGAGATGGGGAAGGCGCCGGCCTTGACCTGCCGACCGTCCACCTGGATCATCTGGCCCTCGTAACGCAGGCCGAGCAGGTGGCGGGCCAGCCGGACGAAGTTCTGCGCGGCCAGCCGCTGCTGGAACCCGACCAGGTCGGCGCCGAGCAGTCCGCGCAGGATCTCGGTGCGGAACGGCATCTGCATGAACAGCTCGATCGGCGGGAACGGGATGTGCAGGAAGAACCCGATCCGCAGGTCGGGGCGGAGCTCCCGGAGCATGGCCGGCACCAACTGGAGCTGGTAGTCCTGCACCCACACCGTCGCACCCTCGGCCGCGACCTCCGCCGCGGCCTCCGCGAAGCGGGCGTTGACCAGCCGGTACGCCTCGCGCCAGCGTCGCTTGTAGGCGGGCGTCTCGACGGCGTCGTGATAGAGCGGCCAGATGGTGGCGTTGGACTGGCCCTCGTAGTAGCGCTCCAGCTCCTCGGCGCTCAACGGCACCGGGTGCAGGCGGATGCCCTCCAGGTCGAACGGTTCGGGGGCCGCTCCGGTGCCGCCGGCCCAGCCGACCCAGGTGCCCTGATGCTCGGCGAGGACGGGATGCAGCGCGGTGACCAGCCCGCCCGGGCTGCGTCGCCACTGTCGGCCCTCAGGTGTGCTCACCTCGTCGACCGGCAGTCGATTCGCCACTACGACAAAGGAGCTACGGACGGTCACGATCGGCCACCTCCGGGTGCTGACGGGTCCACCGCGATGAGCGTACTGAGCGTAGCTGCGGCGTCTGTTCCCCCGTGCCGGAGTCACCTACCCTTCCCAGACTCCGTCAACCGTGAACGTGATCATGGTGACATGGCCCGCCGCCTGCCCCGACACCCTGGGCTGCTGCGCGTCGGCCCGGTGGCCTGCACGGCAGCGCGGGCGGGGCGATGTGGGCGCGGGGCGGCGTACCTGTCAGGATTGACGATGGCGTGCGCGCGGCCGGCTTCCGGCCGGCGGCGGGCGGTCAACCGGCCCGCACCCGCACCACACGACATTCGGCGATCACCACCGACGGAGGGTAGCCCGTACCGTGGCCCAGTACATCTACGTCCTGGAAAAGGCGCGCAAGGCGCACGGCGACAAGGTCGTGCTCGACAACGTGACGCTGAGCTTCCTGCCGGGGGCCAAGATCGGTGTGGTCGGCCCGAACGGCGCCGGTAAGTCCAGCCTCCTCAAGATCATGGCAGGGCTGGACCGGCCGAGCAACGGCGAGGCCCGGCTGATGCCCGGCTACACCGTCGGACTGCTGGCCCAGGAGCCGCCGCTCAACGACGCGAAGACCGTCCTCGGCAACATCGAGGAGGCGGTCGCGGACACCAAGGCCAAGCTGGAGCGGTTCAACAAGATCGCCGAGCAGATGGCGACCGACTACTCCGACGAGCTGATGGAGGAGATGGGCCGGCTCCAGGAGGAGCTGGACCACGCCGACGCCTGGGACGTCGACTCCAAGCTCGAACTGGCCATGGACGCGCTGCGCTGCCCGCCGCCGGACGCCGACGTCACCCAGCTCTCCGGTGGTGAGCGCCGCCGGGTCGCGCTCTGCAAGCTGCTGCTGGAGGCGCCCGACCTGCTGCTGCTCGACGAGCCCACCAACCACCTGGACGCGGAGAGCGTGCAGTGGCTGGAGCAGCACCTGGCCAAGTACGCCGGCACCGTGCTGGCGATCACCCACGACCGGTACTTCCTGGACAACGTGGCCGGCTGGATCCTGGAACTGGACCGGGGCCGGGCCGTCGGCTACGAGGGCAACTACTCCACGTACCTGGAGAAGAAGGCCGCGCGGCTCGCCGTCGAGGGACGCCGCGACGCCAAGATGAAGAAGCGCCTCACGGAGGAACTGGAGTGGGTCCGCTCCAACGCCAAGGCGCGGCAGACCAAGTCCAAGGCCCGGCTCGACCGGTACGACGAGATGGCCGCCGAGGCGGAGAAGACCCGCAAGCTGGACTTCGAGGAAATCCAGATCCCGCCGGGTCCGCGTCTGGGCAACACCGTCATCGAGGCGCACAACCTGACCAAGGGCTTCGGCGACCGGGTGCTCATCGACAACCTGTCGTTCTCGCTGCCGCGCAACGGCATCGTCGGCATCATCGGCCCGAACGGCGTCGGCAAGACCACGCTGTTCAAGACCATCGTCGGGCTGGAGCAGCCGACCGACGGCTCGGTCAAGGTCGGCGACACCGTCTCGCTGTCGTACGTCGACCAGAACCGGCAGGGCCTGGCCGGTGACAAGTCGGTCTGGGAGGTCGTCTCCGACGGGCTGGACCACCTCATGGTGGGCAAGGTCGAGATGCCGTCCCGGGCGTACATCGCCGCGTTCGGCTTCAAGGGGCCGGACCAGCAGAAGCCGACCAAGGTGCTCTCCGGCGGCGAGCGCAACCGGCTCAACCTGGCGCTCACGCTCAAGATCGGCGGGAACGTGATCCTGCTCGACGAGCCGACCAACGACCTGGACGTGGAGACGCTGTCCAGCCTGGAGAACGCGCTGCTGGAGTTCCCCGGCTGCGCCGTGGTGATCTCCCACGACCGGATGTTCCTGGACCGGGTCGCCACGCACATCCTGGCCTGGGAGGGCGACGACGAGGACCCGGCCAAGTGGTTCTGGTTCGAGGGCAACTTCGAGGCGTACGAGAAGAACAAGGTCGACCGGCTCGGCGCCGAGGCGGCCCGGCCGCACCGGGTGACCTACCGCAAGCTGACCCGCGACTGAGCGGGGCGGATCGTCGTGGCTGACAGGTTCGTCTATCACTGCACCCTGCGCTGGTCCGACCAGGACGCGTACGGTCACGTCAACAACGCCCGCTTCCTCACGCTCTACGAGGAGGCCCGGGTGGCGTTGATGTTCGCCGGCGCCCAGGCCCAGGGGATCGACTCGTTCACCAACGGCGTGGTGATCCGTCGGCACGAGATCGACTACCTGCGCCCGGTCGACTTCGCCCTGCACCGCGCCACCGCCGAGGGCGCGCCCACGGTGCGGATCGACCTCTGGGTGGAGCAGATCCGGGCCGCCTCCTTCACCATCGGCTACGAGATGTACGACGGTGACCTGCTGGTCAGCCGGGCGCGTTCGGTGCTGGTGCCGTTCGACCTGGCCCAGCAGGCGGCTCGCCGGCTGACCGAGCAGGAACGGGCCTTCCTGCTCGGGTACGCCCTCGACGGCGGGACACCGTGACCGGACCACGGGGCGGCGGCACCGGGCACGGGATCGCCGACGTCGCCGACGCCGGGGCGTTCCTGTCCCGGCTGGTGCGGTTGGAGAGCGCCGCCCTGGTCCGGTTGCGGCCCGCCGGCGCACCGGGCCGTACCTCGCTCTGGGCCCGGCTGCCGTGGGGCGTCCTTGCGGCGCGCACGGTGGCCGGTCCGGGCGCCGGGGACGTCACGGTGGCCGCCGGGAGCCTGCTGGCCGAACTGGCGGCCGGGGGGACCGCGCTGCCCGCACGCCAGGACGCGCAGTGGCGCTGGGCGTTGCCGCCGGCCGGGAGCCGGTGGGTGGAGACGCTGCCGGGCGGGGAGCTTCGCCGGCTCGCCTCGGCGGCGGCGGGCACCCTGCGCGAGGCCGCCGCGCACGGGGTGGCCGGTCGGGCGGTCGGGCAGCGGGCACTGCGCGACGCCCTGCTGGACCACGTGGCGGTGGTGGTGACGCCGGACGACGAGCCTGGCCGTCCGGTGGAGGTGACCCAGCGATTGGTGCAGGGTCTGGTTCGGATGGGTTTCCTAGGTCCTGCCGGGGATTCGCCGGAATCGGGCGCGGTCCAGGTCCGGGCGGCTGGCCGATGGGTCGGGCTGGTGGGACCGTATGGAGCTGTTTGGTCGCAGAAGGCCACGGATCTTGTCGTACGGCCCTCCGTGGCTCATGCGAACGGATGACCCTGGTTCATCCTTCTGGGCTGGGGCTGCCGTTGGGGGGGTGCTTCGTTCCGGCTGTCCGGGTACCGTCCATCCTCGGATCCAACCCACCGTAGGCGACTGGATCCGCTGGGGAGTGAGGTGCGCGAGCGATGCCGTGGTGGTCATGGCGCCCCGGTCCCGCCAGTGGCGGTGACCCGGAAACTCGAAGCAGGATCACGGTGGAAGGCACGGTCCGGGTCGGGCCGCCTCCGCCCCGCCGACCGGGGGACGACCGGTCGGGCGGGGAGCATCCGTTGATCGCCGACATGCCGGCAACCGTCGAACCGGTCACCCTGGGCCGGGTCTGCGACGCGCTCGATCTGCTCGACGTGCGCTATCTCGCCGACGGTGACGGCAACCTGTTGGCCATGTGGGAGCGGCACGCGGTGCTGGTCACGCTGGAAGGGCCGGAGGACGAGATCCTCGTGCTCCGGGCCAGGCCGCACGCGACCGTGCCGCCGGACTGGGCGGACCGGGCCTACCGGGTGGTCAACGAGTGGAACCACACCCGGCGCTTCTGCAAGGCGTACGTGGGTGACGCCACCGAACGCGGCCAGTTGCCGATCTACGCCGAGTTGCAGGTGCCGCTCGCCGCAGGGGCCCACGACGCCCTCCTGGTCGAGTTGCTCGACTGCGGGGCGGCGGTGGCCACCAGCTTCGTCGACTGGCTGCACGACGAGGGCGCGCTGCTCTGACCCTGACGGGTGCGGCCCGCCGCCGCGCAGGTGGCGGGCGCGCCCCGGAGGGTCCGGCAGTGCCTCACGCGGGGGCGGCCGGGTCCTCCATCGTGTTGACCATGAAGAGGGCCGCCCGCTCCAGGTAGTTCCAGAGCTCGGTCTCGATCGTCGGCGGCAGGTCGAGGCTGTCGACCGCCCGGCGCATGTGCCGCAACCAGGCGTCACGCTCGGCCGCGCCGATCCGGAACGGCGCGTGCCGCATCCGCAGCCGGGGGTGGCCCCGCTGAGAGGAGTAGGTGTTCGGGCCGCCCCAGTACTGCATGAGGAACAGCCTCATCCGGTCGGAGGCCGGGCCCAGGTCCTCCGGGTACATCGGTCGTAGCAGCGGATCTGTGGCGATACCGGCGTAGAACTCGTCGACCAGTTTGCGGAACGTGGGCTCGCCGCCGACGGCCTCGAAGAGCGTGACCGTCTCGCCGTTGCGCTCGGACTCACCTGCGGGATTCACCGTTCCATCCTGCCAGGCGCCGTCGACCGACGGCCCGACCGGGACGGCCCGCCGAGGGTGGTTCAGCTCACCGCGTGCTGTGGCCGGCCCGGACCCACCTGCTCGGAGCCCGGCACCTCGGACCCACCGGCATCGCCCTGAGCGGAGTCGGCACCGGCGCGCCTGGCCGCCTCGACGGAGGCTGCCACCGTCCGGTGGTCGGGCCAGCGGAGCGCCACGATCGACATCAGCAGCACCCCCGCGATACTCCACACCCCGACCACGACGGGGATCGGGAAGCGCTCGGCGAGCAACCCGGTCACCAGCACCGCCGCGCCCTGGATCACCTGTACGCCGGTGGCCATCACGCCGAAGGCCCGGGCCCGGAAGCCGTCCGGCAGGGCCTGCACGAAGAGTCCGTTGGCCACCGGCAGCATGCCGGCGACCGCGAACCCGGAGACGGCGGCGAGCAGGGCCACCATCACCGGTGAGGGGTCGAGCAGCGAGGGCACCAGGGCCAGCGGCGCGAAGACGGCCAGCGGTCGCATCAGGGCCAGCCGACGGGCCGGCCCGACGAGCCGCGCGATCAGCAGGCCGCCGAGGATGAAGCCGAGCGGGTGCGAGGCCATGATCACGGCTTGTGCCAGGCCGGTGTTCATCCCGCCCGCGCTCTCGTTCGCCCAGGCGGCGGCGAGCCCCTCGGGCACGATCGAGAAGAGCATGGCGCTGAAGACCAGGACGGCGATCGCCCGCAACACCGGCGTACGGAAGACGATCCGGAACCCGTCGGCGGTCTCGCGCAGCAGGTGACTGCGGTGGGCGGTGCTCATCGCCGGTGCCCGGTCGCGGACGCCGAAGCGGACGAGCAGCGCGGAGAGCGCGAAGGCGGCCGCGTTCATCAGCAGCGCGGCGGTCGGGCTCACCGTCGCCACGACGGCGCCGAGCAGATAGCCGACCACCTGGGCGGCCTGCCCCACGCTGGCGTTGATGGAGAGCCCCACGACGAGCCGGTCGCCGGGCAGGATCAGCGGCATCAACGCGGACCGGGCGGCCTGACTCGGCGGGTTGGCCAGAGTGGTGGCGAACAGCAACGCCAGGATCACCGGCACCGGGATGCCCGGGATGGCGATGAGCAGCATCAGCGACATGCGGATGACGTCGCAGATGACCATCACCTGCCGGTACCGGTGTCGCTCGGCGACGGTGGCCAGCAGCGGCCCGCCGATCAGCCACGGCAGGTAGCTCACCGCGAAGGCGGCGGCGGAGAGTGCGACGGACTGGGTCGTCCGGTAGACCAGGAGGGTGACCGCCGCCTTGGCGACGTAGTCACCGATCCAGGTCAGCGTGTTGGCCGCGAAGACGGCGCGGTACTCACTCTGGGCGAAAACTTCACGGAAGGTGGCCGGCCCTTCCGGAGAAGGTCGCTCGTCGGACACCATCGCCTCCATCGTCCCGGTGGCCGGCCACTCGTGATGGCTGTCCCGGAACCATCGTCAGATCTGTCGGATCAGCGAGGACGTGACCGCGCTTGGTAGCGCGTGAACCGGATTCTGCCCGATCGTCTGACAACTGGCTAGGGCGAACGGGTGGACGGTCGCATCTCCGACTGAACGAACGGACGATACCCGAGGGGCCACTCGGCCGCGACCCCCGTCGCCCCGCTCAGGTGGCACCCCCCTGACCGGTCTCACTATCGGAACGAGTAGGTAGCCCGGGAAGGAACCGGCCCGCCGCGATCCGGGCCGTGATGCCGGAGTTTTCCAGCGCCTCGGCGAGCCGGCGACGCAGTTCCCGGCCGACGGCGAACTGCCCCTCCGCGGTGGTCTTGGCCACCGTGCGGATGACCGTGCCCTCCACCGTCACCTGCTCGACGCCGAGTACGTCCGGCGGCTCCACGATCGACTGGGCCAGGTCCGGGTCGACCGCGACCGAGGCGGCGGCGGTCCGCAGCACCGCCATGGCCTCCTCGGTGCCAGCGAAACCGATCGGCAGGTCCACCACCACCAACGCCCAGCCCTGGCTCTTGTTGCCGACCCGGACGATCTCGCCGTTGCGGATGTACCAGAGCACACCCCGGCCGTCACGCACGGTGGTGACGCGCAACCCGACCGCCTCGACCACACCGCTCGCCTCACCCAGGTCGACGTTGTCGCCGACCCCGTACTGGTCCTCCAGCAGCATGAAGAGTCCGGCGAGCAGGTCCTTCACCAGGCTCTGCGCCCCGAAGCCGAGTGCCACGCCGGCGATGCCCGCGCTGGCCAGCAGCGGTGCCAGCTCGAAGCTGAACTCCTTGAGCACCATCAGCACCGCGATGCCGTAGATGAACGCCGTGCTGATGCTGCGCAGCACCGAGCCGATCGCCTCGGCGCGTTGCCGGCGGCGTTCTGGCACGAACTCGCCAGGTTGGGCGGCGGCGGTCGGGATGCGCTCGCGCAGCGGGCGGAGCATGGTGGGCACCCCGGCGTCGCTGGTGGTGCGGACCAACCGGCGGATGGTGCGGTGCACCAGCCATCGGGCGGCCATCGCGAGCAGCAGGATCAGGATGATCCGCAGCGGCTTGATCAGGATCCAGTAGCTGCCCTCGGCGAACCACACCGAGTCGGAGAACTTCCAGACCCAGTTGCAGACCACCTCGTCGAGACACTCAGGGCTGGGCGTCTCGTCCGTTTCCGGCTCTGCCGGGGTCGGTGTGGGCGCGACGGTACGAAGGATGCTGACAATCACCCTGTGTTCGTACCGCAACCGCCCGGCGAGTACACCGCCGCCCCACCGGACGGTGACGCCGGACCCGGGCCGGTCGGAAAGCCGCCCCGGCTACCCAGGATTAGTGCGTGCATTCGCGGTTCCGATCAGGGACGATTGGCGCAACGGACGTCGGTGATCCGGCCGGCGTCGACATGGTGTAGGGCTGTGTCCGACACCGGTCGGCGATGGCGAGTGTGACTGCCGCTTGACCGGGAGGGTGACGCGATGCCTGACATACGACCCACGGTGGGCTCCGGCGCGCTGGTTCTCAACGCCACCTACGAGCCGCTGTGTGTCGTGTCGGTACGCCGTGCCGCGATCCTCGTGCTCTCCGCCAAGGCGGTCTGTGTCGCCGACGGCGAGGGCATCCTGCACAGCGCACGCAATGCGCTCCCGGTGCCCTCCGTCGTCCGGCTCACCCGGTTCGTCCGGGTGCCGTACCGCACCCACGTCGGCCTGTCCCGGCGGGCGATCTTCGCCCGGGACGGCTGGCGGTGCGCCTACTGCCGAGGCCCGGCCGAGACCATCGACCACGTCTTCCCGCGCAGCCGGGGCGGTCGGCACGCCTGGGAGAACGTGGTCGCCGCGTGCGCCCGCTGCAACCACAGCAAGGGCGACAAGACCCCGGCCGAGATGGGCTGGCGGCTGCACTCCCCGCCGGCCGCCCCGAGAGGGATCGCCTGGCGGGTGCTCGGGCACCGCGCCCCCGACCCGCGCTGGGCGGACTGGCTCGACCTGCGCGAGCCCGAAGCCGCCTGAGCCGCGCCCCCGGCGACAGCCCTGAGCCGCGTCCGAAGCCGCCTGAGCGCGCCTCCGACGCGGCCCGGCAGCGAGGGCCGTCGTCCCGGCAGGTCAGCGGGCCTGCACCAGCGAGGCGAAGACGATCACGTTGTCCGCGTAGCCGGTCTCGCCGCCGACCCAGCGCCCACCGCAGGTGATCAGCCGCAACTGGGGCCGGCTGAAGTCGCCGAAGACGTCGTCCGCCGGCAACTGCTCCTTGTCGTACCGGCCGACCCGCTCCACCTCGAACACCGCCACCGAGCCGTCGGAGCGGGCCACCTCGACCCGGTCACCGGACCGCAGTTCCCGCAGGTCCTGGAAGACGGCCGGGCCGGTGCTGGTGTCCACGTGCCCGACGATGACGGCCGGGCCGTACTGCCCGGGGGTCGGGCCCTGGTCGTACCACCCGGCCTCCTGGGCCCGCTCGGCCGGCGGGGCGGCGACGCTGCCGTCCGGCGCGATCCCGACGTTGTGCACCGGTGCGGTCAGGTCGATCTTGCTGATCTCGATGCTGACCGGCTCGCTCGCCGACAGCATCGGGTAGTCCTTCGGCGGACGGGCCAGCCCGGCGATGAACCGGTCCGGCAGCAGGTTCACCCCGGTCAGCCGCTCGACGCCGAGCATCGTGACGATCAGCAGCATCAGCGCGCCGATCACCAGGACCGGCACCCCGGGAGCGGGGCGGCCGAACCGCCGGTACCGGCCGACCTGTCGACCCCGAGGCGGCAGCGGCGGGGTCGCCGGGTCGGGCGTACTGACGCTGGCCGACCCCATCTGCGCGGTGACCCGGCCCAACCGGCCCCACGCCGTGCCCACCACCCGTCGCCAGGCGCGAGGCACCCGACGGGCAGTGGTCCGGCGTGGGCCCGGACCGGGTTCCGGCGCGGGTACGCGAGGGCCGCTCATCGCGACAGCGGGTCAGGAACCGGCCCGACGCCGGCTGCTGACCAGCCCGAACACCACCACTGCGGCCACCGTGGCGGCGCCGCCGAGCAGCAGCATCGAGCCGGTCCCGCCGCCTGCGGTGCCGCCGCCACCGGTTGCCGGTCCCTTGGTGGGCTGCTCCATGTTCAGCACGGTCAGCGTGGTGTGGGCCGTCTGACCGTTCTCGCAGCGCAGGTTGACCGGGTAGTCGCCGGCCTGCTTGTCGCTCGGCACGGTGACATCCCCGGTGAGGAAGCCGTTGTCCGGGCGGAGGAAGACCTGACGGAACGCGTCCGAGGTCACCTCGGCCTGCCGGTTGTTGGCGTTGTCACAGCTCGCCTTGAGGTGCACCCGGGAGCCGGCCTGCACGCTGTTCGGCGTCACCTCGATGAAGGTGTTCTCACCCGCTCGCGCGGGCGCGGCGCCGACCAGGACGAAAGCCCCGATCAGGGCGAACGCGCCGAACAGTCGGACGATGGTCGACGGGTACGGAAGCAGACCCCGCATGATCCTCCCTCCCGGCACCGGTGCACCGGTCCTGCTGGGGCGACCCGCGGCGCATTCCCGCTGCCGGGGCGGCTAACCCGACAGCGGGGTGACCGGCTGCCAGCCCAGCGGAGTGGAGAGGACCATCGTGCTCGACGGCTGCCCGTACGGGGCGAGTCGGTCGATGACCGCCTCGAACTCCCCGATCGAGGAGGCTGCGACCTTCAGCACGCTGCACGCGTCGCCGGTGATCCGGTGGATCTCCAGGATCTCCGGCCAGTCGGCGACCTCGGGGACGTGCAGGATGCACCGGGCGCCGTAACAGGACATCCGAATCAGCGCCACCACGTTGCGACCGGCCCGGGCCAGGTCGACGTGGGCGTGATAGCCGGTGACCACGCCGGTCTCCTCTAGCCGCCGGACCCGTTCGGCGACCGCCGGGGGTGACAGGTGCACCCGCCGGGACAGCTCGCTGAACGACAGTCGCGCGTCGGCCTGCAGCTCACGGAGCAGGGCCCAGTCCATCTCGTCCACGCGGCGACCTTACGTCCGGCAACCGAACTGCTGCCAGTGCCTTTCGTTCGGCAGGTCGACCTGCGTAACCGCCGTTGAAGAGGCATTCCGTCCGGCGATCAGACCGCGAGATCATGTCTGGACCGACGCCAGGAAGGAGCGGACGCATGGAGCAGACGGAGCTGCGCCCGGGTACCCGGGCGGCGGTACGTCCGGTCACCGGCCGCCAGCGCGCGGCCCGCGCCGCGCGCAACGGCGGCGAGCCGACGCTGGAGTTCGCCGAGCGGGTGCCGTACGACGCGTACGTGCAGGCCAGCACGCTGCACCGGTTGCAGCAGCCGCTGAGCGACGACCCGGGCGAGATGTCGTTCCTGATGGTCAGCCAGATCATGGAGCTGTACTTCGGCCTGACCTGCCACGAACTGCGCGACGCCGCCCGGCTGCTACGCGGCGACCGGGTCTGGGAGGCGCTCGCCCCGCTGCGTCGGGCCGCGCTGCACCTGGAAGGGCTCAACGCCGCCTGGCGGGGGCTGCGCTGGATGACCCCGGCCGACTTCAACCGCTTCCGCAACCTGCTCGGTGAGGGCTCGGGCTTCCAGTCGGCCATGTACCGCCACCTGGAGTTCCAGCTCGGGCTCCGCGACCCGGCGCTGATCCGGCCGTTCCGCCGGCAGACCGAGGTGCACGCCGAGCTGACCGCCGCCCTCGACACGCCCAGCGTCTGGGACGAGGTGCTGGCCCTGCTCGCCCGGCACGGCCACGAGCTGCCCGCCGACCTGCTGGAGCGGGACGTGGCGGTCGAGCACGAGCCGCACCCCGCCGTCGAGGCGGCCTGGGTGCGGATCTACGCCGACTCCGGCCCGGACAACCACCTGCGGATGCTCGGTGAGGCGCTGACCGAGGTCGCCGAACAGTTCGGCGACTGGCGGCACCACCACATCAAGGCGGTGCAGCGCACCATGGGCGCCAAGGTCGGCAGCGGCGGCTCCGCCGGGCTGGCCTGGCTGCAACGCAGCATGGCCCGGGTGGTCTTCCCCGAGCTGTGGTCCGCCCGTACCGCGATGTGAGGCGACGATGACGACGAACGAGGCCGAGGCGCCACGCCCCGACGAGGCCGAAGCCCTCCGACTGGACGCCACCGACCCCGGACACCGGCACCTGTTCCACGTGCCACCGGCCGACGGTGGTCACCATCCCGAGGCGGCCTACCTGGCCGGCAACTCGCTCGGCCTGCAACCCCGGGCCACCCGGGACGAGTTGCTGGCCGACGTGGACGCCTGGGGGCGGCTCGGTGTCGAGGGGCACCTGGAGGCGGAACGACCCTGGCTGCCGTACCACGAGCTGTTGACGGCCCCGGCCGCGCGACTGGTCGGCGCCCTGCCCACCGAGACCGTGGTAATGAACTCGCTCACGGTCAACCTGCACCTGCTGATGGTCAGCTTCTACCGGCCGAGCGGCACGCGGACCCGGATCGTCATCGAGGACAGCGCCTTCCCCTCGGACAGCTACGCGGTGCGCAGCCAGGCCCGGTTCCACGGCCTCGACCCGGACACCACCGTGGTCCGGCTGACGCCACGACCGGGCGAGGACACCCTGCGCACCGAGGACGTCACCGCGTTCCTGGCCGCCGAGGGGCACACCGTCGCGCTGCTGCTGCTCGGCGGCGTCAACTACCTCACCGGCGAGCTGATGGACATCCCGGCGATCACCGCCGCCGGCCGGGCCGCCGGTGCGGTCGTCGGGTGGGACCTGGCGCACGCCGCCGGCAACGTGCCGCTGTCGCTGCACGAGTGGGACGTCGACTTCGCGGCCTGGTGCTCGTACAAGTACCTCAACTCCGGACCGGGCGCGCTCGGCGGGGTGTTCGTGCACGAGCGGCACCACGGCGACGCGGACCTGCCCCGCTTCGAGGGTTGGTGGAGCACGGCGGCGGCGACCCGCTTCGAGATGACCCCGGTCAGCCGTCCGCCGTCCACCGTGGAGGCGTGGCAGATCTCCAACCCGCCGATCTTCTCGATGGGGCCGGTGCGTACCTCGCTGGAGCTGTTCGACGCGGTCGGGATGCCGGCGCTGCGCGAGCGCAGCCTGCGGCTCACCGGCTACCTGGAGCGGCTGCTGGACGAGGTGACCGCCGACCGGCCGCTGACCGTGATCACCCCGCGCGACCCGGGTCGCCGTGGCTGCCAACTCTCGGTCAGACTCGGCGAGGGCAGCGCCAGGGAGCTGACCAAGCGGCTCCGGTACGAGCACGGAGTGATCGCCGACGCCCGGGAGCCGGACGTCGTCCGGTTCGCCCCGGTGCCGCTCTACTCGACGTACCACGACTGCTGGCGGGTCGCCGACGCGCTGGCCGCCACCGTTGGGAGAGCTGGATGAACCGGGAACGCGACGAGATCGCCGTGGTCGGCGCCGGGCTGGCCGGCTGCCTGCTGGCCTGCTTCCTGGCCCGCCGGGGTTACCCGGTGGCGCTGTACGAGCGGCGGCCGGACCCGCGTGCCGGGACCGTCGAACGGGGACGGTCGATCAACCTGGCGCTCTCCGAGCGCGGGCTGGACGCGTTGCGCCGGATCGGGCTCGACGAGCAGGTGATGGCCGACGCGCTGCCGATGCGCGGCCGGATGGTGCACCCGGTGCTCGGTGAGCCCGGCTTCCAGTCGTACAGCGTCTCCGGCGACCGGGCGATCAACTCGATCAGCCGGGGTGCGCTGAACAACGCGCTGCTGGAGGCCGCCGCGAAGCTGCCCGGCGTGCGGATCGCCTTCGACCACCGGCTGGTCGGCCTGGACCCGGACACCGCGCGGATGACCTTCGAGACCCCGCAGGGCACGGTGACCGCTGACGCGCGCGTCGTCCTCGGCACCGACGGCGCCGGCTCGGCGGTACGCGGACAACTGCTCGAACACGGTCTGCTCACCGAGAGCGTCGACTTCCTCGACTACGGCTACAAGGAACTGAGCATCCCGCCGGCCGGTGGTGACTTCGCCCTCGACGAGGGTGCGCTGCACATCTGGCCGCGCGGCACCTCGATGATGATCGCGCTGCCCAACCCGGACCGCTCCTTCACCTGCACGCTGTTCTGGCCCACCCACGGCACCGCGAGCTTCGCCTCGCTGGGCAGCAAGGCGGCGATCGAACGGCACTTCGCCCAGCACTACCCGGACCTGCTGCCGCTCGCCCCCGACCTGGTCGACGACTACCAGCACAACCCGGTCGGCGTACTCGGCACGGTGCGCTGCGACCCGTGGCAGGTGAACGGACGCGTCGGCCTGCTCGGCGACGCGGCGCACGCCATCGTCCCGTTCTATGGCCAGGGCGCGAACTGCGCCTTCGAGGACGTGGTGGAGTTGGACCGCTGCCTGTCCGAGTGCGACGACGACTGGTCCGCCGCGCTGCCGCTGTTCCAGCAGCGTCGGCAGGGCAACGCCGAGGCGATCGCCCGGATGGCACTGGCCAACTTCGTCGAGATGCGCGACAAGGTCGCCTCGCCGGTGTTCCGGACCCGCAAGAAGGTCGAGCACGCCCTGGAGCGGGCGCTGCCCGGACGGTACGTCTCCCAGTACGAGATGGTCTCCTTCTCCACCGTCCCGTACGCGCAGGTGCGCCGCCGGGTGCGCCGGCAGTACCAGGTGCTCGGCGCGGTGGCCGCCGGTGTGCTGGCGGCGGTGGCCGGTGCGGCGGTGGCGATCGGGCGCGGGAGACGTCGATGACCCGCTGGGACCCCCGGTTGATGACCGGGCACGCGCCGGACGGCCCTGTCCTGCTGCGCAACTTCGTCGGCGGCGAGTTCCGCGACGAGGGCGCCCGCTTCACCCGACGGAGCCCGGTCACCGGCGAACCGGTCTTCGAGGTGGTCGAGGCCGGCGCGTCGGTGGTGGACGACGCGGTGGCGGCGGCCCGGGCGGCGCTGCGCGGGCCGTGGGGTCGGATGGGGGAGCGGGAACGCGCCGAGGTGCTGCGTCGGGTCGCCGACGAGTTGGAGCGCCGCTTCGACGACCTGGTCACCGCCGAGGTGGCCGACACCGGCAAGGCCATCTCGCAGGCCCGCACCCTGGACATCCCGCGTGGCGCGGCCAACTTCCGGGCCTTCGCCGAGATCGTGGCGACCGCGCCGACCGAGTCGTTCACCACGGTCACCCCGACCGGCGGCCGGGCACTCAACTACGCGGTCCGCAAGCCGGTCGGCGTGGTCGCGGTGATCGTGCCGTGGAACCTGCCGCTGCTGCTGCTCACCTGGAAGGTCGCACCGGCCCTGGCCTGCGGCAACGCCGTGGTGGTCAAGCCCAGCGAGGAGACCCCCGCCTCGGCCACGCTGCTCGCCGAGGTGATGGCGGCGGCCGGTGTGCCCGAGGGTGTGTTCAACCTGGTGCACGGCTTCGGTCCCGGTTCGGCCGGGGAGTCCCTCACCCGGCACGCGGGCGTGGACGCGATCACCTTCACCGGAGAGTCCGCCACCGGCAGCGCCATCATGCGCGCCGCCGCCGACGGCGTGAAGGCGGTCAGCTTCGAGCTCGGCGGCAAGAACGCCGGGCTGGTCTTCGCCGACGCCGACCTGGACGCGGCGGTCGCCGGTTCGGTCCGGTCCAGCTTCACCAACGGCGGCCAGGTGTGCCTCTGCACCGAGCGGATCCTCGTCCAGCGTCCGGTGTTCGAGGAGTTCACCGAGCGGCTGGCCGCCCGCGCCGCCGAGCTGGCGTACGGCTGGCCCGCCGACGAGGCGACCGTGAACATGCCGCTGATCTCGCACACCCACCGGGACAAGGTGCTGGGTCACTACGACCTGGCCCGCTCCGAGGGGGCGCAGGTGCTGACCGGCGGCGGGACGCCCCGGTTCGGCGACGCCCGCGACGGTGGCGCGTACGTGCAGCCGACCGTCCTGACCGGGCTCGGCCCGGACGCCCGCACCAACCGCGAGGAGATCTTCGGACCGGTGGTGCACGTCGCGCCCTTCGACGACGAGGACGAGGCGTACGAGCTGGCCAACGGCACCGAGTACGGCCTGGCGGGGACCGTGTGGACCCGGGACGTGGGTCGGGCGCACCGGGCCGGCGCCCGGCTGGACGCCGGCATCGTCTGGGTCAACACGTGGTTCCTGCGCGACCTGCGTACCCCGTTCGGCGGGGTGAAGGCGTCCGGCATCGGCCGCGAGGGCGGCGTGCACTCGCTCGACTTCTACTCCGAACTCACCAACGTCTGCGTGGATCTCTCATGAGCGAGCGTAGCGAGCGAATCATCGAAGCAGCCCGGGTTGAGGCTCATGGCGGGTCCGAGCGCAGCGAGGAGCTGACATGACCGTTGATGTCGATTTGGCCGCCCTGGAACTGGTCGAGGCGCGGGAGAGCGGGAAGCCCTGCCCGCCGCTGCGCGGGCGACTGCTGCCCGAAGGGGACGTCGAGGCGGCGTACCGGGTGCAGCAGATCCAGGTCCGCGAGTGGCTGGCGTCCGGCCAGCGCCGGGTGGGCGCGAAGGTCGGGCTGACCTCCCGGGCGGTCCAGGACGCGTTCGGCGTGTACGAGCCGGACTTCGGTGTGCTCACCGACGTCATGGCGGTACCGGACGGGGCCGAGATCGCCCTGGACCGGTTGCTCCAGCCCCGGGTCGAAGCCGAGATCGCCTTCGTGCTCGGCGCCGACCTGCCCGACGCCCGGGTCACCACCGTGGACGTGCTGCGCGCCATCGACCACCTGCTGCCGGCCATCGAGGTCGTCGACTCCCGGGTGGCCGGATGGGACATCTCCATCGTGGACACCGTGGCCGACAACGCCTCCAGCGGGCTGTTCGTGCTGGGCACCTCGCCGCGTCGGGTGAGCGACGTGGACCTGCGGCTGGCCGGGATGGTGTTGGAACACGCCGGGGAACCGGTGGCGGTCGGTGCCGGGGCGGCCTGCCTCGGCAACCCGCTGCACGCGTTGGCCTGGCTGGCCGGCACGCTGGCCCGCGCCGGTGACCCGCTGCGCGCCGGTGACGTGGTGCTCTCCGGTGCGCTCGGGCCGATGGTGCCGGTGACGCCCGGCGCGACGTACGAGGCACGTATCTCCGGGCTCGGTTCGGTCCGGGCCTGCTTCGCGAAGGAGGCGTCCTGATGGCCGGGGTGGCGGTGATCGGGTCCGGCAACATCGGCACCGATCTGATGATCAAGGTGCTCCGCTCGGGCGGTGACGCCGACGGCGGCGCGGCGGGCCTGCGGATGGTGGCGATGGCCGGCATCGACCCGGCCTCCGACGGTCTGGCCCGCGCCCGCCGCCTCGGCGTGGCCACCACCGCCGAGGGCGTGGACGGGCTGGTCGCCATGCCCGAGTTCGCCGACGTCGACCTGGTCTTCGACGCCACGTCGGCCGGCGCGCACCGGCACAACGACGCGGTGCTGCGAAGCCACGGGCGTACGGTGGTCGACCTGACCCCGGCCGCCATCGGCCCGTACGTGGTGCCGCCGGTCAACCTCGACGAGCACCTGCACGAGACGAACCTGAACATGGTGACCTGCGGTGGACAGGCGACCGTGCCGATCGTGGCGGCAGTCCGCCGGGTCACCCCGGTGGCGTACGGCGAGATCGTCGCCTCGATCGCCTCGCGGTCCGCCGGTCCCGGCACCCGGGCCAACATCGACGAGTTCACCGAGACCACCTCCCGGGCCATCGAAGTGGTCGGCGGCGCGGAACGCGGCAAGGCGATCATCGTGCTGAACCCGGCCGAGCCGCCGCTGCTGATGCGGGACACCGTCTACTGCCTCTGCCCCGACCCGGACGCCGACCGGGTCGCCATCGCCGAGTCGGTCGCCGCGATGGTCGCCGAGGTGCAGGAGTACGTCCCCGGCTACCGGCTCAAGCAGGACGTGCAGTTCGACCGGGTGGACGCGTACGTGCCGACGCTGGGGCGGCAGCTCACCGGCGTACAGGTGACGGTCTTCCTGGAGGTCGCCGGTGCCGGGCACTACCTGCCCGCGTACGCCGGGAACCTGGACATCATGACCTCGGCCGCCCTGCGGACCGCGCAGCGCCTGGTCGCCCTGCGCGCCGAGGGGGTGCGGGCGTGACCACGACGAACGCGAAGAGTCCGGTGACCGAGCTGTACATCCAGGACGTGACGTTGCGCGACGGCATGCACGCCGTCGCGCACCGGTACACCGTCGACCAGGTCCGCACCATCGCCGCCGCGCTGGACGCCGCCGGGGTGGCCGCGATCGAGGTGGCGCACGGCGACGGTCTCGCCGGTTCCAGCGTCAACTACGGCCACGGCGCGGCCAGCGACGCCGACTGGATCGCGGCGGCGGCCGAGGTGATGACCACCGCGAAGCTGACCACCCTGCTGCTGCCCGGCATCGGCACCATCGCCGACCTCAAGGCGGCCCGCGCGCTCGGCGTGACCAGCGTCCGGATCGCCACCCACTGCACCGAGGCCGACATCTCCGCCCAGCACATCGCGTGGGCCCGCGAGAACGGCATGGACGTCTCCGGCTTCCTGATGATGTCGCACATGAACGACCCGGCCGGGTTGGCGGCGCAGGCCAAACTGATGGAGTCGTACGGGGCGCACTGCGTCTACGTCACCGACTCCGGCGGCCGGTTGCTGATGTCCGACGTGGCGCAACGCGTCGACGCGTACCGGCAGGTGCTGGAACCGACCACGCAGATCGGCATCCACGCCCACCACAACCTCTCCCTGGGGGTGGCCAACAGCGTGCTGGCCGTCGAGCACGGGCGTATCGTCGGCGCCGACGTGGTCGGCCCGGACGCCCCGCACGGGCGTACCGTCCGGGTGGACGCCTCGCTCGCCGGAATGGGCGCCGGGGCCGGCAACGCGCCGCTGGAGGTCTTCGTCGCGGTCGCCGAACTGCACGGCTGGAAGCACGGCTGCGACGTGTTCGCGCTGATGGACGCCGCCGACGACATCGTCCGCCCGCTCCAGGACCGGCCGGTCCAGGTGGACCGAGAAACCCTCTCCCTGGGCTACGCCGGGGTCTACTCCAGCTTCCTCCGGCACGCCGAACGGGCCTCCGCCCGGTACGGCGTGGACGTCCGCTCCATCCTGGTCGAACTCGGCCGGCGGCGGATGGTCGGTGGGCAGGAGGACATGATCGTCGACGTGGCGCTGGACCTCACCGGGCAGGAGAAAACATGATCGCGCCGGACATCGCGCAGATCGCGGCGACACTGGACCGGGCGGCCGACACGGCCACCGCCGTACCGCAGGTCGCCGCCGAGGCCGGTCTCGACGTCGACGCCGCGTACGCGGTGCAGGCCGCGCTGGTGCAGCATCGACTCGACCGTGGCGAGCGGCTGGTCGGGCTGAAGATGGGGCTCACCAGCAAGGCGAAGATGGCCCAGGTCGGTGTGGACGAGGTGATCTGGGGACGGCTCACCGACGCGATGCGGGTCCCCGACGGCGGCACCGTCGACGTGACCGGCTTCATCCACCCCCGGGTCGAACCCGAGGTGGCGTTCCTGCTGGACCGGCTGCCCGAACCCGGTGAGCCGGTCGGCGACTTCACCGACGCGGTCCGCGCGGTCGCCCCGGCGATCGAGCTGATCGACAGCCGGTACGCGAACTTCACGTTCTCGCTTCCGGACGTCATCGCCGACAACACCTCGGCCGGCGCGTTCGTGATCGGCCCCTGGTCGCCGGTGCCCGACGGGCTGGAGAACCTCGGCGTCCTGCTGGAGATCGACGGACGAGTGGCCCAGGTCGGCTCGACGGCGGCCATCCTCGGCGACCCGCGTCGGGCCCTCGACGAGGGCATCCGGCTGGCCGGTCGGCACGGCGTACGGCTGCGGGAAGGGTGGGTGTTCCTGGCGGGGGCGGCTACGGCGGCGGTGCCGTTGCGGGCGGGGGTGCGGGTGCGGGCGGTCGTCGAGAAGCTTGGTGGTGCTTCGGTTCGGGCTGTGTCGTGATGTCTGTGGTTTTGGGTCTGGGGCTCGGTTGCGGGGTGGGGGGTTCGGGCGTTGGTTGCGCGGTGGGGGTTCCGGGCAGCCCGACCGGCTCCGGGCGGTCAGGCTTAAAACAGACCCCGGCGGGCGGGCCCGGAAACAAAAACTTGGTGGGGGTGGCAAAGCTGCGCCGGGTGGGGGGTCGGCTGGGGTGGCTGGCGTTCGCATCGCTGCGCCAGGTGAGGGTTCGGCTGGGGTGGTTGGGGTTCGCGTTGCTCCGCCGGGTGGTCGGGGTGAGTTGGTGGGGGTGTGGTGTGGGGAGTGACGGGGGGCGGGTGGTTTCCGGGAAGGCGGTGCCTCGGGGGGCCTTTCCGCATGTGAAGGTGGCCGGGGGGTTCGTGTTCGTGTCCGGGACGTCGTCCCGGTTGCCGGACAACAGCTTCGCCGGCGTGTCGGTGGACGAGTTCGGGACCACCGACCTGGACATCCGGGTGCAGACGCGCGCGGTCATCGACAACATCGGTGACCTGCTGCGATCCGTCGGCGCCGAGTTGACCGACCTGGTGCAGGTGACGTCGTACCTGGTCAACATGAACGACTTCGGTGGGTACAACCAGGTGTGGGCGGAGTTCTTCGACGCCACCGGTCCGACCCGGACGACCGTGGCCGTGCACCAGTTGCCGCACCCCCACCTGCTGATCGAGATGCAAGCCGTGGCCCTGCTTCCCGGAGGAGGTAGTCGTGAGTGAGATCGCCGAGCCGTTCAGCTTTCCCGGCTGGATCGCCGACAACCAGCACCTGCTCAAGCCGCCGGTCGGTAACAAGGAGATGTTCCCCGGCTCCGACGACTTCATCGTCATGGTGGTGGGTGGGCCCAACCAGCGCACCGACTTCCACGTCGACCCGTACGAGGAGTTCTTCTATCAGGTCAAGGGCAACATGCACATCAACCTGATGACCCCGGAGGGACCGCGTACGGTGCACGTGCGCGAGGGTCAGATGTGGATGCTGCCGCGCAACACCCCGCACTCGCCGCAGCGACCCGAGCCCGGCTCGATCGGGATGGTGGTGGAGCGGGTACGTGCCGAGGGGACGCTGGAGAAGTTCCAGTGGTACTGCCCCGAGTGCGGGCACAAGGTGCACGAGGTCGAGTTGCAGGTCCGCGACATCGCCGCCGACCTGCCGCCCGTCTTCGGCGCGTTCTACGCCGACGAGGCGGCGCGGACCTGCGAGCGGTGCGGCACGCTGCACCCGGGCAAGGGCTGACGATGGCGGCACCCACCGTGGTGGACGTGCACACCCACGTCGTACCCAAGGGATGGCCGGACCTCGCCGCGGCCTGCGGCGGGTCCGGCTGGCCCTGGCTGCGGGTCGACTCGGAACGCGCGGCCATGATCATGGTGGGGGAGACCGAGTTCCGGCCGGTTGGCGCCGAGTGCTGGGACGCGCCGACCCGGCTCGCCGACATGGCCACCGACGGGGTGGACGTGCAGGTGGTCTCGCCCACGCCGGTGTTCTTCGGCTACGACCGCCCGGCCGAGCAGGCGGTCCGGGTGGCCCGGATCTTCAACGACCTCACCCTGGAGGTCACCTCGGCCGGTGGCGACCGGCTGCTGCCCTTCTGCCAGGTGCCGTTGCAGGACCCGGACGCGGCCTGCGCCGAACTGGACCGCTGCCTGGCGGCCGGGCACGTGGGCGTCGAGATCGGCAACCACGTCGGCGACCGGGACCTGGACGACGCCGGCATCGTGGCGTTCCTGACCCACTGCGCCGAGGTGGGCGCGCCGGTCTTCGTACACCCGTGGGACATGCCCGGCGGGCCCCGACTCGACCGGTGGATGGCGCGCTGGCTCACCGGCATGCCCGCCGAGACACACCTGTCGGTGCTGTCGATGATCCTCGGCGGGGTCTTCGACAGGGTGCCGCCGACGTTGCGGATCTGCTTCGCCCACGGCGGCGGCAGCTTCCCGTACTGGGTGGGGCGGGCCGACAACGCCTGGCACCGCCGGGGCGACCTGGTACGCGGTGCCTCCGCTGCCCCGCCCAGCAGCTACCTGGACCGGTTCTACGTCGACTCGGTGGTCTTCTCCACCCCGTCGCTGCGGCTGCTGGTCGACACCATGGGCGTGGACCGGGTGCTGCTCGGCAGCGACTACCCGTACCCGCTGGGCGAGCGTCCCGCCGGCCGGGTAATCCACCAGGCCGACTTCCTCACCGACGCCCAACGCGCCCGCCTGCTGGCCGGCAACGCCCTGCACTTCTTGCAAGGAAGGGCACCTTATTAACGCCTCGTGCATAGCAGGGGTCCCTTCCTAACACCACGCCCCCGGCGCTCGGCACGCAGCACGCAGCACCCGGCGCGCAGCCGCCTGGGCGCGTTCCGGCGCGTGACGGGTGCGAGCGGCGGACCGGCGCGGCAGGATGACGACATGGCCGAGCCGCACGACCTGACCGCGCTGGAGCAGGCCGCCGCGATCGGTCGCGGCGAGCTGACCAGCCTGGAGATGGTCGAGCACTACCTGCACCGGGTCGACGCCCTCGGCGACACGGTGGGCGCCTTCGTCACGGTCACCGCCGATTCGGCGCGCGAGGCCGCGCGGGCCGCCGACGCCACCCCGGCCGACCGGCGGGGACCGCTGCACGGCGTGGCCACCGCGATCAAGGATCTGACGTTGACGGCCGGCGTGCGGACCACCTTCGGCTCGGCCGCCTTCGCCGACCTGGTCCCGCCGGTCGACGCCGACGTGGTGCGGTTCGTCCGGGCGGCCGGCCTGGTCAGCCTCGGCAAGACCACCACCTCCGAGCTGGGCTGTTCGCTCTACTCCGAGGGGCTGGTGGCCCCGCCGGCCCGTAATCCGTGGGACCTGGCGTACACCGCCGGCGGCTCCAGCGGTGGCGCGGCGGCTGCGGTGGCGGCCGGGCTGGTGCCGGTGGCCCAGGGCTCCGACGGCGGCGGATCGGTCCGCATCCCGGCGTCCCTGTGCGGCCTGATCGGCTACAAGCCGAGCCGGGGCGTGGTCTCCGGCGGCCCGCTCGGCTCCGGCGCGTTCGGGCTGCCCACCAGCGGCCCGATCGGCCGTACCGTCGCCGACGTGGCCGCGCTGCTCGACGTGTTCGCCCAGCCGGTGCCCGGCGAGCCGTACCTGCCGCCACCGCCGCCGGCCGACGGCTACCTGGGCGCCGCCCGGGCCGCCGATCCCGGACGGTTGCGGGTGGGCCGGTTCACCGCGCCGATGCTCGCCGACGAGCCGGTCCACCCGGACTGCGTCGCCGCGGTGGACCGGGCCGTGACGCTGCTCACCGCCGCCGGTCACCAGGTGGTCGAGGTGCCACCGCCACTCGGGCCACAGGTCTGGCCGCTGTTCGAGGTCGTCTGGTACGTCCTCTCGCTCGCGCCGGTGCCGCCCGAGCGGGAGGCCGACCTGCTGCCGTTGACCCGCTTCCTGCGGGCCCGGGGCGGCGGGATCTCCGCCGGTACGCTCAGCGCCACCCTCGGCGAACTCCAGGCGCAGGTACGCCTCGGCGCGCGCCGCACCGCCGGTTGTGACCTGCTGCTCTGTCCCACGTTGGCGGCCCCGCAGGCACCCGTCGGCTGGTTCACCGAGGGCCGTACGCCGGAGGAGGATTTCGACCTGCAACGGCGGTTCTCCCCGTACTGTGCGGTCTTCAACGTCACCGGTCAGCCGTCGGTCTCGTTGCCGGTGGGGGTGACCGCAGAGGGGTTGCCGGTCGGGGTGTTGCTGACCGGTCGGTACGGCGACGACGCGAGACTCATCGCGACGGCTGCGCAACTGGAGGGTCTCTGTGGCGGGTGGGATCGCCACCCGCCGGTCTGGCGGGGCGTGGGCTCCGCTAACGTGAATGGCAGCGGAGTCGGGAGGTCACCGCGGTGACCCGCCACCCGGCCCGGTCGAAGTTCTCTCTTTCCGCCTGGGGGCGTTGGGATTGTCTGTAACCGACACCTTGCTGGTCTTCGTCGGCATCCCGGTAGCCGTCGTGCTGGTGATCGCCGGCCTCGTCTACGCGGGTAGCCGCAGCGGTAGTGGCGGTAGTGGCGGCGGCGGTGCCAAGCGTTACCGGCCCGGCCGACCCTTCAGCTTCACGCCGGTGTGGTTCCTCGGCAAGCCGGAGGAGTTGGCCGACTCGGCCGGCACCGCGCTGGCGGCGGGGGCACAGGCGCCCGCGCTGAGCAGCCGCAAGCAGGAGCAGGCCGGCGTCGAGGCGCCGGCCGGTGGGACCGGAGGCGCAAGTGACCGTTGGTGAGAAGCAGCCCGAGACCGGTACGGGCACCCCGCCCGACGTGCTCGACGGCCCGTTCTCGACCCGCCAGCTGCTGCGCATCGACGAGGCGCTGCGCCTGGCCGACCAGACCACCGGCCTGACCTTCTCGGTCTTCGTGGGTGGCCTCGACGAGCCGGTCCGCGAGCACGCCGAGCGGCTGCACCGGCAGCTCGCCGACCCCGACCGTTCGGTGCTGATCGCGGTCTCGCCGAACCAGCGGCAGTTGGAGATCGTCACCGGACGGCACGCCCGCAAGCGGGTGCCGGACACGTACGCCAAGATCGCCGCACTGTCGATGGTGGCCTCGTTCGGTGGCGGTGACCTGGCCGGCGGCATCATCCAGGGGCTCGACCAGCTCTCTCGGTACGCCGGCAACGCCTGACCGTTCGGCTACGACGAAGCCCGGCCCCACCTCAGGTGGGACCGGGCTCTCTCATGTCCGTGCGGGATTCCGCGCCCGTGCGGCGAGCCGGTCGGCCCGCCGCACGTCACGGGGTCAGGCGCTGCGGGCGTCCCGGGCGCGGGCCGCGAGCGCCCGCACCACACCGTCGCGGCCCTCGGCCACCAGCCGACGCAGCGGCCCCGGGTGGCCCTCCCGCGTCAACCAGGCGTCGGTGGCCTCGACCGTGTCGTCGTCGACCAGGTACGCCGGGTACACCAGCATGGCGAACTCCTGCGCCGGCTCGCTGTCCCGGCGCGCCCAGACCTGCCCGACGGTGTCGAAGTACCGGTCCCGGTAGGGCGTGACCAGCTCGACCTGGGTCGGGTGGGTGAAGCCCTGCAGCAGCGCCCGGTTCCGCCAGTTCGGCAGCGCCTCGGCACCGGTGAGCTGGGCCCAGACCGCGGCCTTGTTCTCCGCGGTCGGCAGCAGAGCCTGCGCGTACGCGGCCTCCCGCTCGCCGCTGGAGGTCTTGTCCCTGGCCAGCTCGGCCTCGATCTCGGGCACACCGGCCACACCGTTGGCGACCAGCGACTGCAACACGCTCCAGCGCAGCTCGGTGTCGATGGTCAGCCCGGCGGTCACCTCGGAGCCGTCCAGCCAGCCGCGCAGGACCGCCAGGTCCTCCCCGGAGCGGGCCGCCGAGACGTACGCCCGGGCCCAGGCCAGCTGGAAACCGCTGCCGGGCTCGGCGGCGGCGAGCGCGGTCCGCGCGGTCCGGGCCAGGTCGGCCCAGCCGGTCGGCGCCCATTCCGGGTCGGCATAGAAGGTGATGGCGGTGCTGACCTGGCGCAGCGTGGCGGTGACCAGGTTGATGTCCCGCTCGGCCGGCAGCCCGGCCAGCACCAGCGCCACGTAGTCGCGGGCGGCCAACTCGGCGTCGCGGGTCATGTCCCACGCGGCCGTCCAGCACAGCGCACGCGCCAGCGACGACTCGAAGCCGGCGATGTGCTGCACCACCGTCGACATCGACCGCTCGTCCAGGCGCAGCTTGGTGTACGTGAGGTCGTCGTCGTTGAGCAGCAGCACGTCGGCGGCGCGCACCCCGGCGAGTGCGGTCAGCTCGGTCGACTCGCCGTCGACGTCCACCTCGTACCGTTCACGGCGCACCAGCCGGCCGTCGGTGAGGTCGTAGAGGCCGACCCCGATCCGGTGGGTCCGCAACGTCGGGTGGCCCTGCGGGGCCTCCTGGCGGACCAGGACCCGCTGGTACGTGCCGTCCTCGCCGATGGTCAGCTCCGGCCGCAGCGTGTTGACCTGCGCCGTCTCCAACCACTGGGTGGCGAAGGTGCGCAGCTTGCGCCCGGAGGCGGTCTCCAGCTCGGTGAGCAGGTCGTCGAAGGTGGCGTTGCCCCAGGCGTGCTTGGCGAAGTACGCCCGTAGACCCGCCAGGAACGGCTCCTCACCGACGTACGCCACGAGCTGCTTGAGCACGCTGGCGCCCTTGGCGTAGGTGATGCCGTCGAAGTTGACCTCGACCGCCTCCAGGTCCGGCATCTCGCAGTACACCGGGTGGGTGGAGGAGAGCTGGTCCTGCCGGTAGCCCCAGTTCTTCCGGATGGACAGGAACGTCGTCCACGCCTCGGTGAAGCGGGTGGCGTGCGTGTTGCACCAGTGGCTGGCCCACTCGGCGAACGACTCGTTCAGCCACAGGTCGTTCCACCAGCGCATGGTGACCAGGTCACCGAACCACATGTGCGCCAGCTCGTGCAGGATCGTGTTGGCCCGCTGCTCGTACTCGTAGTCGGTGACCTGCGAGCGGAACAGGTAGTACGACTCGGCGTGCGTGACGCAGCCGAAGTTCTCCATCGCGCCGGCGTTGAAGTCCGGCACCCAGACCTGGTCGTACTTGGGCAGCGGGTAACGCACCCCGAACTGCTCGTGGAAGAAGTCGAAGCCCTGCGTCGTGATCAGGTTCAGGTCCTCGGCGTCGAGGTACTGCGCCATGCTGGCCCGGCAGAAGTAGCCCAGGTCGATGCCGTCGTGGACGTACCTGACCTCGTGGTAGGGCCCGGCGCAGAGCGCGGTGATGTAGGTGCTCATCCGCGGTGAGGTGGTGAAGTGCAGGGTCTTGAGACCCTCACCCGCCGCCTCCTCGCGCTCCACCGGCATGTTGGAGACGGCCTTCCAGTGCTCCGGGACGGTGGCGTGCCAGGTGTAGACGCTCTTGAGGTCGGGCTGGTCGAAGCAGGCGTACGTGCGCTGCGCGTCGGCGGTCTCGAACTGCGAGTAGAGGTAGGTCTCGCCGTCGACCGGGTCGACGCTGCGGTGCAGGCCCTGCCCCGAACTGGAGTACGCGAAGTCGGCGTCGACGACCAGCGTGTTCTCCTCGGCCAGGCCGGTCAGGGTCAGCCCCTTCTCGGCCGACCAGTCGGTCAGGTCGACCGGGTCGCCGTTGAGCGTCGCCGAGCGTACCGAGTCCGCAGCGACCTCGATGAACGTGCTGGTGCCCGGCTCGCTGCACCGGAATCGCACCTCGGTGGTCGATCGGAAGGTGCGGCCACCGGCCGCGTGTACGGCGCTGGACAGGTCCAGGTTGATGTCGTACCCGGTCACGTCGAGCAGTCGGGCCCGCTCGGTCGCCTCGACCTGTGTCAGGTTGCGCACTCCCGGCACGTTCGTCTCCATCCCACTATCGCCGCACGTCACGGTCACCTCAGCCGTCGACCGCTCGTGACGGCCGGTCCGAGCCTGAGTCTTCCATGTGTCAAGAGCCGTCGGTGGGCGAGGTCACGCGGTCCAATACCGGCCGATCGCACCCGAGCGGAGTAAAGATGCGTGATAGGCCGGTCGAATCGGCATCTCCGTTGCGAAGGGACCTAAACGTGAACGAGCGTGTCAGTGTCGACATGTGGTTCGACCCGATCTGCCCATGGGCATGGATCACCTCCCGATGGCTGCTGGAGGTGGAGCGGGTCCGCGACATCGACGTCCGCTACCACGTGATGAGCCTGTCGGTGCTCAACGAGGGGCGGGAGTTGCCCGAGGCGTACCAGGAGATCATGAAGACCGGTTGGGGTCCGGTCCGCGTCTGCATCGCCGTCTCACAGCGGTACGGCCCGGACGCCGTCCGGAACCTCTACACCGCCATGGGCACCCGGATCCACCTCGGCAAGGAGGAGCGCGGCCCGGAACTGTACGCCGCCGCGCTGACCGACGCCGGACTGGACCCGGCGCTGGCCTCGGCGGCCGACGACACCACCCTGGACGCGGCCCTGCGGGAGAGCCACGAAGCGGGAATGCGCCCGGTCGGCACCGAGGTCGGCACCCCGGTCGTGCACGCCCCGGGTCCGGACGGCAAGCAGGTCGCCTTCTTCGGCCCGGTGGTCACCCCGGCACCCAAGGGCGAGGCCGCCGGCCGACTCTGGGACGGCGTGATGCTGGTCGCCGGCACGCCCGGCTTCTTCGAACTCAAGCGCAGCCGCGACATCGACCCCATCTTCGACTGAGGTGTAAGGAAGGGCCCCCTGTTAACGCCTCCGGTAGAGCAGGGGTCCCTTCTTAACCACAAACACCGTTGCCCGCCGGTGCCGCCGCCGTACTGCCGGTGGCTCGGCGTCACCGCCGGCTTCGTGGGCTCGTTTGACCAGGTGTCCGCAGCGGCGATCCGGCGGCCCGTCACGGCTGCCGGCCGCTCACCGCAGCACGTGGAGGTAGCCATGGCCAAACACCGTGCGCCCGTCGACGACCTGCAGTGGTGGGAGGAACGCGGGAGCGGCGTGGACCGGAAGGCGGTCGACCTGCGCTGGCCGGCCCCCAGGAAGGGCCCTGCCGACGGCCTGGCCCGGGTGCCGACCGGATCGGGTGTGAGGGGCGTGGCCCGGGTACCCGCCACCTCCCGCCTGACGCCACCGGATCGGGACCTGCGCGACCAGGGCCCACGGCCGGAACGGGCTACCCGCCGCGCAGTCGACGCCGGCCAGCCGGCACCCGGCGCTCGTCAACCGGCACCCGACGCCCGCCAACCGGCACCCGACGCCCGCCAACCGGCACCCGATGCCCAACCGGCACCAGGTGCGCGCCAGCCGACGTCCGGCGCCCGCCAACCGGCATCAGACGCCCGCGGTCGGCATCAGCGGAGCACCGAGCCTGAGTGTTAACAAGGGGCCCTTGCTCTACCTGAGGCGTTAATAAGGTGCCCTTCCTTGCGCCAACTGGTGGACGGAGTGCGGGTCGGCGGGTGGGGCTGTCATCGCCGCCGGTAGCGTCAGCGGACATGACGGTCGTGCACCCGATCAACCGGGCCTGGATCACCACGGGCGGCACCGGCGCCCAGAACTACGACGAGTTCGCCGACGACGCGGAGATCACCGCGATCATCGAGGCGAACCCGCACAGCGCCCTCGGCATCGAGATGCCGCACCGGGCTCCGGAGAGCCTCGGCAAGTCCTTCGCCGACGCCCTGCCGGACGCGGTGAGCCGGCTGGCCGAGGCGAAGGCCGACGGCAGTTACACGCCGGCCGAGCAGGTGGTGGTGCTGTACCGCATCAGCGCGCCCGGCGAGGACTCCGCGTACGGGCTGTGGGCGATGGTCGACACCGACCAGATCTCCACCCGCGCCGACGAGCCGGGTCTGGTCATCCGCAACGAGGACGTCTTCATCGCGAAGGTGCGCGAGCGTGTCGCGCTGGCCGAAACGCTGGGTCACCTGCTCTCGCCGGTGCTGCTGTTGCAGACCGGGCGGGGCGACGAACTGCACGCCGCGCTGGCCGCCGCCACCGACGCCGCCGGTGCGCCCGCCGCCACCGACACCGACCAGGCCGGCCGTACGCACGCCATCTGGCTGCTCGGGCCGGGGCCGCGCCAGGACGAGCTGACCGAGCTGGCCGGCGGCGGCGAACTGGTCGTCGCCGACGGAAACCACCGCAGCCTGGCCGCGCAGACCGGTGGACTGCCGCGCTTCCTGGCGGTCGTCACCACGCCCGCCTCGGTGGCCATCCAGCCGTACAACCGCCTGGTCAGCGAGCTGACCACCACCCCCGACGAGCTGCTCGACCGGCTGCGGGCCGCAGGCGCCGAGGTCACCGACGTCACCGGCCCGGCCGAGGTCCCGACCACCGGCGGCACCGTCGTGCTCCAGCTTCCCGGCCGGGCGTACGCGGTGACGCTGCCGCACACCGGCGCCAACCGGCTGGAGAACCTGGACCACGCCCTGGTCGAACGGCTGCTGCTGCGCGACGCCCTGGGGCTGGACCCGGGTGACAAGCGCATCACGTACGTCGGCGGTGACTACCCGGCGAGCTGGCTGACCGGTGAGGTCGAGGCCAGCCGGGCCGAGTTGGCCGTGCTCGTCGCGCCGGTGACCGTGGACGACTTCGTCGCGGTCAACCTGGCCCGGGAGAAGATGCCGCGCAAGAGCACCTGGTTCACCCCGAAGGCACGCGGCGGCCTGGTCGTCGCCGAGATTGCCGACCGTTCCTGACGCGACACCCCGTCCCGCCCGTCGCCACGGCATGACCGGCCCCGGCCCGCCCGCATAGCGGGAATCCGCCCGCCCGTCGTCACGCAACCTCGGCTCCGCCCGCCGTCGTGAGATTTCGGCCCCGCCCAGTCGCCACGGCCGGGCGGGGCCGAGGCGCGTTGGGGGACGGCGCGCGTTGCAGGACGTCGTGCGTTGGGGGACGGGGGCCGTCGTCACCGGCGAAGGACGGCAGGCGCCCCGCGGCGGGCGAGGAGTCGGTTCCGTACCGGGCCGGGGCACGGGCTCCCGCTCAGCGGGTCGGGGCGCCGCCCCCGCTCGGTGTGCCACGGCGGGCCTGACAGACTGCCCGGTATGCGCGTCTACCTGGGATCCGATCACGCCGGTTTCGAGCTGAAGGTGCACCTGGCCAACCACCTCGCCAAGGAGGGCTACGAGGTGGTGGACGTGGGTCCGCACGCCTACGACCCGGACGACGACTACCCGGCCTTCTGCCTGCACGCCGGCACCCGGGTGGTGGCTGACGAGGGCAGCCTGGGCGTGGTGATCGGCGGCTCCGGCAACGGCGAGCAGATCGCCGCGAACAAGGTGGCCGGGGTACGGGCGGCGCTGGCCTGGAGCGTGGAGACCGCGCAGCTCGGGCGGCAGCACAACGACGCCAACGTGGTCGCCGTCGGCGCGCGCCAGCACACGCTGGACGAGGCGACCGCGATCGTCGAGGCGTTCCTCACCACCGCGTTCTCCGGCAGCGACCGGCACGCCCGCCGGATCCACCAGGTGGCCGACTACGAGCGCACCCGCGAGCTGCCCGACCTGCCCTGAGCATGCGACCGGTCGGGTCGGCCGGTCGTACTCGCACCTGCCGCAGAACGGTCGGCCTGGACGTGCCGCCGGGTGCGGTCAGCGGCGGGGCAGTTCGTCGCGGGGGGTCCAGTTCCGCCGGACGATGACCATTCGAGCGGCGGCCTCGGCCAGGTCCTCGTCGGTGGGCCGGGCGGCGTCCCGGGCCCGCATCGCCGCGGTCACGTTCACCTGCGACGAGCCGGAGCCGACCAGTCCGCGCAGTCCCCGCTCACCCTCGTCGGCCGAGCCGCCGCCACGCCGTGCGCGTGGCGGCGGCTCACCGCCGTCGTGCACGTTCGCGGTGGTCGCCGTGGGGCCGCCGTCGGTAGGCGCGTCCGGCCCGCCGTGGTGCCGGTGCCGTCGCCGTCGTCGCTCCGCGTCCGCCATCCCTTGACCGTACCCGCCGTCAGAACACCTCCAGGGCGGACGCGGCGCGGTGCCAGCCGAAGGCGGGGCCGGCGGCGGCCAGCGCCCCCGGGCGCAACTCGCGTACCCGACCGGCGTCGGCCAGCGCGGCCAGGCCGACGCCACCGAGGAACAGTTCGCCGAGGCACCGGACGTCGCAGGCGAGGTCCGCCGGGTCGTCGGTACGCGTGCAGTCCGCCTTTTCCGGCCCGCCGTGCAGCCGCCAGCGGCCGGTGTTCTCGGGCAGCAGGTCGTCGTCCACCTCGATGACCACGTCGACGTCGGTGGCGTAGCGCCGGGCGGCGAGCGCGGCCGGCACGTCCACCACCCGTACCCAGAGGGCGTCGCTCACCTGGGCGACGAGCATGCGTGGTTCGTTCACCATCCGCAGCAGCGGCTCGTCCACCGACGCCCGCCGCACCACGACCTGCCGCGTCAGGTCGATCGAGAGCAGCATCCGCCAGATCGACCGGTACGCCGCCGGGGTGGCCGCCACCACCTCCTCGACCGTGGTCACGCCCTTCGGTCCGGCGTTGTTCCACTCGCTCTTGGTGCGGAACAGTCCGTAGCCGTCGACCCCGTCCGGCCCCTCGTGCAGCACCACCCGCAGCTCGGTGGCGCCGCTGCGCTGCGATTCCGGGTCCATCAGCACGTATCGCCACCAGCGCTCGTCCCGCGACGACCAGCCGGGCCGGTCGCCGCGGACCCGGTCGTAGACCGTCGCGAGGTCGGCCTGCCGGTCGGCGGGCCGGTCCAGGCGGAGCCGACCCTCGTCCGACGTCGGCACGGGCAGACGAAGCTCGGTGGTCTCCCCGTTGATCATCAACCGTTGGGCGGCCAGCCCGTATCCGAAGCGGGGATAGATCCGGCCCTCGCTGGCCCAGAGCACCGCGACCGGCTCCCGCCCGGCGTCGTGGATCTCCCGGAGCTGCCGGCGCATCATCGCGCTGAGCAGGCCCTGCCGCCGATGGGTGGGCGCGACCCCGACCAGCGTGACGTGCGCGGCCGGCATCTCGCCGCCGGGCACACCCAGTTCCCGGGTGTACGCGGCGGCGCTGGCCACCAACTCCGACCCGTCGCGGACCAGCAGGGCGCGTTCCGGCTCGAAGATCGCCCGTTCGGTCTCGTGGGATTCGGGGTCGACCGCGTGGTGGAACAGCGCGCCGAGGAAACGGCCGATGTCGTCGTAGTCCTCGGGGCGGCCGGTGCTGATGGTGGGAGCAAAGGTGTTCACCGCTCGTGTCTAGCTGATCGACGCGGGTCGGGCGACCGATTTGCGCGCTCGTTACTCTCGAAGTCTCCAGCGGTGGCCGGTGGCCGCCGCCGGTCCAGGGGGAGGGAACGACGACATGGCCGACCAGACGCAGCCGTGGGCGGAGCGCACCGTCGAGGTGCCGCCGCAGTCCGATGCGGGCATTCCGACCCAGCGTGACCCGTACCGGCGGGGTGTGGCCTCGGTCGGTGCCCGAGCGCCGCGCACCGAGCCGTTCCCGGTGGTGGACCACGAGCCGACCGGCACCGGCTGGCCGGGTGAGCCCGCGCCGCGCCGCCCGCTGAGCTGGCACGTGGCCCAGCTCAAGCGCGGCGGGGAGTGGAGTGCGGCCGGCGCGCTGGTCGCGTTCGTGTGCTGGGGGATCTGGGCGATCTCGGGCGGCGGTGACCTGGTCGGCCCGTTCCTGATCTTTATCCTGAGCCTGCTGGTCGGCGCCGGTCTGTTCGCGCTCACCCGGCTGATCGGCCGGCTGGTGCTGGAACGGCAGCTCGGTCGGGTACGCCGCAGCGCCCGGGGCGCGCACCTGGTCACGGCGGTCTTCCTGACCGGTCTGGGCATCGCCTACCTGCAGCAGACCCAGTGGATCGTGGACGCCTGGAACTGGCTGTTCAGCTGAGCCCGACGCCGCGACGGGACACCGCGCGGACACCGGGCGGGCCGACCGTACGGCCGACCCGCCCGGAAGCGGTCGCGCAGCCCGCGACCGAGGTCGTCACTCCACCAGGACGGCGGCCTGCTTACCCGGCGTGACGCGGTTCATCCCCGGCGCGCGGCACCCGTCCGTGCTTTCCGCCGGCTGGGCATGCGCGGCAGGCTCCGGCGCTGTGCGAACGGTCATCGGCCGGTTACGGACCGCAATAGAGCAGGCGGTTGGGCGTGCCGCTGCTCACCCCGCCGACCACGCCGACCGTGGCCCGCCCGGTCAGGTAGGCGGCGACCTGCGCCGGGCTCCACCCGGGGTTGGCCTGGAGGGCGAGGGCGGCGCACCCGGCGACGTGCGCGGTCGCCGGTGAACCGCCGCTGATGGTGGCGGTGGCGGTGTCCGTGGTGTGCCAGGTCGAGGTGATGTTCGCGCCCGGCGCGTACAGGTCGAGGCAGGAGCCGTAGTTGCCCGACGGCATCCGGGCGTCGGTGATCGTGGTGCCGGCGGCGGTCAGCGCGGCCGGCACCCGGCCGGGCGAGTAGGCGCAGGCGTTGCCGTTGGCGCTGCCGGCGGTCACCGCGTAGGTGATGCCCGAGGCGATCGAGGCGGTCACCGCCGCGTCCAGTGCGCTGCTCGCGGCGCCGCCCAGCGCCAGCACCGCCACCGCCGGTCGGACGGCGTTCGCGGTCACCCAGTCCACGCCGCCGATGACCTGGGCGATGCTGCCACTGCCCGCACAGTTGAGCACCCGCACCGGGTGCAGCCGCACCCGCTTGGCCACCCCGTGCAGGGTGCCGCCGACCGTGCCGGCCAGGTGGGTGCCGTGCCCGTTGCAGTCGTCCGCCGGCAGGCCGTCCACCAGGTCCACGCCGGTGCCGACCCGTCCGCCGAAGTCCCGGTGGGTGCCGCGCACCCCGGTGTCGATCACGTACGCGCGCACGTCCGGCGCGGTGTTCGGGTACGCGTACCGCCCGTCCAGGGGTAGGTTCCGCTGGTCGATCCGGTCCAGTCCCCAGGACGGCGGATCGAGCTGCACCCCCGGGTCGGCCAGCGTCACGATCCGGTTCTGCTCGACGAAGGCGACCGCCGGATCGGCGGCGAGTCGACGGGCGGCCGGCTCGCTCAGGCGTACCTCGAACCCGCGCAGCGCGGCGGTGAAGATCCGGTCGACGCGTCCGGCGTACCGGTCGGCCAGCCGGCCGGCGACGGCTGCCGGCGTGACGCCGGTACGCGCCGTGGACTCGTCGCGGAGCACGACGAGGTAGCTGCCGGCGACTGCGGTGGCCGCATCGGCGTACCTGATCTCACCGGTGGCCGGAGCCGCGGCGGCCGGGCCTCCGGTCAGCGGGACCAGGACGGCGGCGGTGAGCAGGGCGGCGAGGGACGCGCGGGTGACGGCCGGACGTCGCCGGAACGGACGGGGGAGTGGCATGGTTCCTCCTCCTGGCTGCGCCCCCGACCGGGTTCCCCGGCGGAGGCGTCGACGGTAGCCAGGATGGTACCCAGATATCCACGAACCTGGATTGATCAGGAGGTTCGGCCGAGGATCTCGCGGGCGGCCTCGCCCATCGGGTCCTCCCGGGTGGGCAGCTTCCGGATCGATTCCACCATCTCGTCGTGGAAGACCTCGAACAGCCGGTGCAACTCCTTCGCCGGGTGGTCGGCGTCGTCGACCCGCAGGTCCCACAGCGGGTACGGCTGGTCGCCGATCACCGTGACGGTCGCCGACCGCGAACCCGCCCGATCACCACCCGCCTGCTCGCCCACCTGGATCGCCCGCAGCAACCGCTCGGCCAGTTCCAGGTCGGGGTTGTCCAGGAACACCTTCGCGATCTCGTCGAGCGGGTCCGGCCCGACCAGCCGGTTGCCCTGCACCGCGTAGCCCGGCCCGACCAGGTGGCCGGACCAGTCCAGCGTGTGTTCGCCGGTGAAGGCGTAGGAGCGGCCGTGATTGTCGACCATGCCGACCTGCCGCACCTCGCGACCCGGGTCCCGGGCCAGCACCTCGTCCACCACCTCCTTCGGCGACCGGCCCTCGGCGAGCATCGGCAGGCCGTCGTACGCCAGGATCGGGTTGGTCACGGCCTGGGTGGCCACGGCCCCGGCACCGGCGAGGACATGGGTCACCAGCTTGCCGACTCCGGGCTTGGCGGTGAGCGCGGCGACGCCCAGCTCACCGGTGCGCCGACAGCGAGCCACGATCGAGAAGGTCACGGCCGGTGCCTACCCGGCCGCGCCGTCCGGCACTCGTCGCCTTCCGGGTGACGGTCGCCGTACCTGCACTGCCGTCGGCTGTGCTGCCTCGGCGGAGCCCGTCACTCCGCCAGGTAGCCGGTCGCCGGGTCGATCTCGGCGAGGAACTCCCGGATCGCCTGCACCACCTCGTCCCGGGTCAACGCGAGCCCGCCCGAGTTGGTCAGTCCGAAGCCGTACTCGTTCGGCCCGCTGAGCCAGTCGAAGTCGTACGACCCCGGCCGACCCGCCTGCGTGCTCACCCGGAACTGCTCACCGTCGACGGTCAACAGCACCGACTCCCGGTCGTCGTGCTCCGTCCGCAGGTGCTCCGGCACCAGACCCGGCTCCGGTTCGTCCGACATGCTCGCTCCTCCCCGTCTGAACTGCTGTTCCGGCATAAACTGTGTCCGATGGATCAGGCGAGACCGCACACCGTCCAGTCGATCAGCGCCGACCTGCGCACGCTCGGCGTCGACGCGGGTGACGTCCTGATTCTGCACTCGTCCAACCGCAGCCTCGGGTTCGTCGCCGGAGGCATCGAGGCTCTGGTACACGCCCTGCTGGCGACGCTCGGTCCGGACGGCACGCTCGTCGTCCCCACGCACACACCCCACAACACCGACCCGGCCGGCTGGCAGCATCCGCCCGTACCCGAGCCGTGGTGGCCGGTGATCCGCGAGCAGACCCCCGGCTTCGACCCGTCCCGTACGCCCAGCCGCTGGATGGGTGCCGTCCCCGAGGTGGTGCGTACCTGGCCGGGCGCCCATCGCAGCACTCACCCGCAGTTCTCCTTCGCCGCTCTCGGCGCGGACGCCGCCGAGATCGTGGCCAGACACCGCCTGGACGACGGCCTGGGCGAGCACTCACCGCTCGGCACGGTGTACCGGCGCGACGGCAAGATCCTCCTGCTCGGCTGCGGATACGACTCCAACACCTCGCTGCACCTGGCCGAGTGGCGGCAACCCTCGTCCCCACGCGCCGCCACCGGCTCCTCGGTCCGCCAACCGGACGGCACCAGCCGCTGGACGACCTGGGTCGACATCGTCACCGACGAGAGCGACTTCGTCCGCCTGGGCGACGACTTCGAGGCCACCGGCGCGGCGACGATCGGTCGGGTCGGCAACGCCACGGCCCGGCTGATGTCCCAACGGGCGCTGGTCGACTTCGCCACCACCTGGATGGCCGCCCACCGTGGTTGACCGGCTGGGGGGAGACCGTCACGGAAGACCGCCGTAGAAGTCCTCGTCATCGTCGTCCGGCGGCAACGGCGTCCGCCACCACAGGTCGACGAGGAACGTCTGGGCGTCGCCGTGACCGCTCCGATGGACCCGGACGCCGTACACCCCGGACCCTCGCGGAAGCGTGACCTCCGCCGCCGCTCCGGCGGTGATCTGCTCGACGAGCAGTTCTCCGGTCGGGCAGTGCAGCTCAAACTGTCGACGTCCGTCCCACGGGCCACGATCGGGCTCGGGCTCACCGCCCCAGATCCGTAGCTCAAGGCCCACCCTGCGTGGATCCGACGGCGCCCGCACGACGATCTGGTACGTCGACGCACCGGCCACCTGACCATCCGAATCCCGGTACGACTCCCCGTCGTCACCGGCATCGCACCACGCGTCTCGGAGGACAAAATGCCCGTAGAGGATGCTGACCACGATGCGACGTACGCCAAGAGGCTCCACCCCTCGAAGGCTGGCACCGCCGTCCGACACTCCTATGTAAATGCAGCTCTCCCAAGAGTCACTGCACAGTTGCCGGCGGAGCTTGTCGGGACCGAACCTCACCCGCTTGGAGGTAGGCTGTCCTGGGCCGCTACGCCGAGCCCTTCGGCTTCACTCCGATGGCCCTGCCCTTGGCCGGCACATCCCCCACGCTGTTGAATCGACCCGTGCGCTCAATGCTTCAGCTGCCCATCTGGGTCTACTACAGCGGTGTCCTTCTGTTCACCGGCCTACCAGTGGTCGCGTTTCTGTTACTGGGCAGTCATAGCCTCGTGATGCTCACCCTCGCTGGAAATCTCTACGCTGCCGGCTTGGGCCGTAAGTTGCTGTGGGAGCGCCTTGGCTGTCCGGAAATTCCGCCCAGGGCGGGCCACAACGCCAACCGATAACATCCGCAGCGATCAGATCCTGAAGATGCTCCACCACTGTTTCGGCCATCGCTAGCGGCCCGCCGCGCCGGACGATGCCGGCCGGAGGCCGCCAGCAGGCCGAGCGCGACGGGTGAGCCTCCGCCCGACCCATAATTCCCCGGTCCTGGTCATGCCTGGCAGCCGCCGCGAGATCGAAGATACCTACGCCGTGTCCTGACTGGGCCGCTGTTCGGACAGCATGGACCTTGCCTCATTCGTGACCTGCTCAAGCTGGCCGGCGGTGAGACGTCTGGCGCCCCAGATCAGTGCGGCCACATCTTCTGCGGCTGGGTTGGCCATTGTCGTTCCGCCGGCTTCGAGGCCGGTCAGAGCGGCCAGGTCGTCGGCTGGTACGGCCAGCAGGGCGGCGAACGCGGCGACCAGGTCGGCGCTCAACTCCTTCTCGCCTCGGCCGATCCGCCCGATCGTGGAGGCGGCGAGGTAGTAAGGCGTCACCTGAGCCAGGCATTGGGCCGTTCCTACCCACCCCAGGTTCCGAATCTGGAACATCCGCAGGATCGTGGCGCCGGGGCCTGGTGGATACCGCTCGTAAGACGGTGGGGGTGGAAAGGGCTGGATACGGTCCACCATTGGCATTGAGCGGAGGCTATGGCGCAGCCCACCTCTCTGTTGCGCGGGAAGCCGTGCCGCCGCTAAGACCAGAGACACGACCCCACTACGGGCCTGTGCATCCAGGGGCATCGAGTCATCCGGCACTGGCAGGCCCGCAATCACGAACAGGTCTGCCGTGTGCAGGTCGAGCGCGGGCGCCAGGCGCCGGAGCAGTGCGGGGCTCGGTGCGTCGCCGGCGATGACCGCACGAAGCTCCACGTCCGATATGCCGGCCTGTCGGGGCGGGGCGCAAGGAGTCAGGTTCCGGTGATTCAACAGGCGGGTCAACGGTGACGGCTGGCTTGACCTGCTGCTCATCCGGCCATGCTAGGACGCGTCCCAGGTCCGGAGTCGGCTGTTGCCGGACCAGGACTCTCCGTTACCGCGCGAGAGGCTCACATTCGACCTTGCTCATCACGAGCGGGACCGGATCGCCGTAAAGAACGGCCCAGGCTGGGCGAGAACGCCGCTGACCTGGGCCGGTGGTGCTGGAGCGGGCGACGAGAATCGAACTCGCACCGTCAGTTTGGAAGATCGTTTCCGGCTGTCATGATCTGCCCGGATCGCCTGGTCGGCGTGGGTGTGGTGTTGCCCGATCATGACCGCCGCTGACCCCTTGGGACACGGGTTACTGGCACGTGGCTGGCACGGCCGGGCGGTGGCGCGTGGTTGTCCGGCGGTGTGCGGCTTACCGCCCCGGCCTTCGGGCTGGGGGCGGCTTGCTGTGCCGCCGGCTCTCCGCGTGCCTGGACTCCGTACCCGGTGGCAAGCCGCGAAGCGGCGCGGCAGCCGATCGCCCCAACTTCCCCGTCGCTCAGCCATCCTCGCGATCGTCTCGGCCGCTGATGGGCGGCTCGTCTTTGCCGGCTTCGACGAGGTCGCCGGACGACTCGATCAGATCGATAAAGCGTCGAAAGATCGGCCAGGGAATCTGCCTATCACCGACATGCACCAGCACGCGATGTGCTGGCTGTGGCGTGAACGGGCCGTTATCCGGGGTTGCGTCAGGGATGACGACGGCGAGATGTCCGCCTGCCTCCGACATGCAGCTCAGCTCGTACTGCCAGGCGTCGTCGGGCAGGCTGTAGTACGAGTTCACCTCGCACAGCTCGGTGCCGTGCGACCAGATCTCCACCACGGGATGATGGCAGAAGCTGCGGTCGAATCATCTAGGTGGATCGAAGCCAGCCCGTCCGGCCGATGCCGGCCGGAGGCCGCCAGCAGGCCGGTTCGGGCCGGCGCGGCCCGCTTGCGGGCCGCCTTGATCCTATTGAGAGGGATTCGGCAGTGAGAGCGTCGGCGTCGTGGCGTCGCGCGTCGGAGCACAGGGTGTCGACAGAGACAGGGCGACGATTATCGGCCAACACGCGGAGGACCGACTTCTTCGAGTTGGTCGCTCGCCGGCGCTCGTCTGACCGAGGGCCGCTTCGTGTATTTCCGCTGGAAGTAAGGGCCCCGGCCTGCGGACCTCCCACGCCGGCCCTGGCAGAGCTCCTGAAATGCTGAAACGTCTTCCACCGGTTGCCAGCATCTTTCGCCGTTACTCGCGCTCAGATGTTCCGAATCTGTGCCTGGTGATCATGGCGGAGCTAGCCCAGCGTCGCGTCATCTGAGCTCACTGGTAGCCAAGCTCCGTCGGGTGTCGTGGCGCCGACACAGGGCTGACGACGTTCCGCCTCTTTCCCGTTCTTGGAACGTCCAGGAGGCGCGTACATGGGAACACGTGCGGTTCACGGCAGACACGTAGTATCTGGCCGTGACACGTAGAGGATTTCAGTCGCACGTATCACTTGCATAACACACGTAGCTTGCGTAGTGTTCACGGTCGTCGGACGTTACGGAGGCGTCCCAATCCCCCCTTGAGGAGACGAACGTGGCGACGGCAACTACCCCCGGGCTAGCCCTCCCTCTGGAGGTCCTCAACGTCGCGCAGGTCGACGACGCCGGAGGCGAGCACATCGAGTGCCAGATGACCGGGGCCTTCCTGGTGGACCTGCACAAGAGCGGGCTGCTCACCCTCACCGGCAACATCCGCCCGGCCCACATGGAGGGCAAGAAGCTCGTCGGCAGGACCAAGACCAAGGTCAACAAGTGGACCCAGGAACTGCTCGCCAACGAGGCGATCATCGGCAACATCTCGGTGCGGCTCGATCCCACCAAGTCCGACTACGACATCTGGTTTGATGACGAGACCGGGCAGACCAACCTCACCATCAACGATGGAGTGCTGGACTGCGCCGTCGACTCCCTGTCCCGCATCAAGGCGATCCTGGCGGCGGCGGACAACCCGCTCGGCAGCTTCAAGCTCGGCACCCGCTTCCAGGTACGGATCTGGCTGCTCAACGACGCGGACGCCAAGAAGGTCGCCACTATCTACAACACGCGCGGCGACAAGGTCAACGACTCCGCCGCGAAGTTCGCCTACTCCGAGACGAAGGAGCAAGAACTGGCCCGACGTCTGGTCAACGGCAGCCAGCACCTCGGCCAGGACAACATCGAGGTGCTGGCCAACTCCGTGTCGGCCAGCTCGCACAAGTTGACTGCCTACAACACGATCAGCCAGGCGATCGAGACGTACTGGAAGGGCGGACCGGTCACCCAGGCCGACGTCGAGGCCCAGTCGAGCTGGCTGATCAGCGCGTGGGATTCCCTGATCAAGGTCCGTCCCGAGTTCGGCAAGCTGTCCACGCCAGCACGCCAGGAACAGCGTCGGAAGACGATCGCCGCCAGTGCCGTAGTGATCCACGGCCTCGTCGGGGCTATGTCGGCCATGTACACCGACCACGTGGACCCGGAAGTCGCGTTCAAGGCTCTCGCCGCCACCGACGAGGAGGACTTCTTCGCCTGGGATAACCCGGCGTGGCAGGCTGCGGGCATCGTCACGCCCAGCGGGTCCGGCAAGGGCACGCTGGGAACGCGCAACAGCTTCCCGGCAAAGCGGGCGGCCATCCGTGTGCTGTGCGAAGCAATGAACCTGGGCACGGACGACGACGAGTAGTCCAGCGGGTGGCGAGGGCGCGGCCAGCCCACCACCTGGTCGCGCCCTCGCCGCGTCGGGGCATCCCCTGATTCAGTGCTTGGCCTTCAGCCGCACTTCCGATCAGCCTGCGGCTCCTCCTGTGGGGCCGTGACGGAGAAATCGATCGGGAGACGCTGCTCCAACTCGCGAATCTTCGCCTCAGCTACGCCTAGGTACTGCTGCGAGACGTCCACGCCGATGACGCGCCGACCGAGCGTGAGCGCAGCCACGGCAGTGTTGCCTGACCCGATGAAGGGATCAAGGACGACGTCGTTTGCATTAGTCGAGATCGCAATGCAACGCCCCGGCAGCGCCACGGGAAACTGTGCGCCGTGGCCGTCGCCGCCGGACGAAACGGGAATCACCCAGACGTCGGAAAGCTTGTCGCCCTCATATAGCATGTTGCGGCCGCCGAGGTTGGCGCCGAGCCTGCGGTATGCGCCCTTGTCGAACGTCGGTGCGCGTTGGGTCGAGAGGTGCAGTACGTACTCGAGGTTGCGGCTCACCCGGGAGTTCTGAGGCTCAGGCAAGCTGTTGATCTTCGCCCACGTGATGATGCTCTTGGTGTAGTAGCCGATCCGGCTGGCTCGCTCTGCAACGAGGGCCGGGATACCGCACTGCTCGCCATCCTTGATGTATGAATGCCCGGCGCTGTAGCGGTGGTGCTCGTGGTCCCCCCACTTCATCCGGTTGCGGCCATCCATGGCCTGGAGCGCTTCGTAGGCGTTGCCACGAATCTGGGTCCGTGTCATGTAGGTGTCCATGAGGTTCCACCAGACCGACGCTGACTCCGTGAGCACTGGGCGCAGCCGGTGCAGAATCTCGACCGTATGCCGGATGAACCCCTCAGGCGTCTGCTCGTGGCCGAAGGCGCACTCTTCACCATCTGCCCAACGCACGAGGCGGGCGTCCTTGTAGATGCGCATGCCCCAGTACGGCGTCGAGGTGACGACGCACTGGACGCTTGCGTTGGGTAGCGTGCCAACGGCCTGCAGGAAGTCGTCGTGTATGAGCCTCCACTTCTGGTCCTCGGGAAACTCAGTCGCGCGCAGGCTGGCGTCGAGCTCAGACAGCAGATAGTCCAGGACGCGGCTACGAGGAACGAAGGTCTCAGAGAACGCGTCCTGGTCGAGGAGCTCGAGGACTTCGTCCACAGTGAGCTTCCTCCTCTTGTTGCCGAAGATCCGTCGGATGAACGACTCCGCCATCCCCACGACAGGTGCCACATCCTCTACGGGGAACGTCTCCGGTCGCCCCTGGTAACTGTCGCGATCCAGCTTCGCGATGGCGGTACGCGGGTAGATGTTGGGCAGCTCAGGGGTCGTCGGCTGAGGCACGCGCCTACGTTGCTGTGGGGTCTGAGGGGGGCCTCCGGTGCTCATGCAGGGAACTCTAGAGCCTACCTCCGACGGAGCGTCAGCGGCTCGCGGCCTTGACGTGCCCAAGGGCCCTCGTCAAGGGCCCGATCCCTCGCCCATACCGACCTCGTGCGATGACATCTGCTGGCATCTGGCAGCATGCTGCTGAGATCTGACCACTGCCGAGAGGATCCTGCTGGATGCGACTCAGCGCTGAGGCGATGAACGCGGCGCTCGCCGACTTCCAGGGACTCAACTACCAGACGAAGGTCGCGTCAGCGTACGACGTGTTCCTCACTATGAAGTGGCTCGCCGCTAACCGCGCCGGCCAGGATCCATGGCAGGCGGTCTTAGAGGCAGTGGATGATCTTTTCGGCGTCTTCCCGAACCACAAACTGGGGAGGCTCCGCCCATGTCGTTACGACTGGTTGGTGCTCGACAACTCCGGGCGGAAGACGGTGTGGAACAACAACACCCGTGGGAAAAAGCTTTCGACGTCGCTGCTCGTGAAGAACGACATACGGAACGGTCTGCTTCCGAACGCTTCCACGATCTTGGGCGAGGCCCTGCCGCCTCAGCGCCCTTCCTGGCAGTCCTTGGCTGTGCTCGTGCTGCGCAACAACGACTTCGCGCCGGGGGACGACTGGGCGACGACAGAGAGTGAGTTGCTGGCGACTCTTGGTATGACTGCGGCTGAACTGGCGGACATCACCTCGTCCGCGTCTCTTGGGGTTCAGCTCCTCAGTGACACTGAGTGGGACGAAACCACAATTCCCGAGGCATTCCGCCCCTCGGAGTCGCTGGTCGTGCAAGCACCTGCCGCGCAGCAGGCAGCGATTCACGAGGAGCAGGCGGCGCACCCGGCCGCCCCGGTCTCGATCAGCGTCGATACGCGAGTCGAGCGCATGCTGCGCCTCGCACTCCAGACGACGTCCTCGATCCTCCTGGTCGGCCCACCCGGCACCGGCAAGGGAACCCTCCTTAAGTGGGTATTGGGTGAGATTGCCGCTACCCCCGAGCGCTACGGCTTCGAGGCCGGCTTCGATCCGAACCCGCTCTGGCGCACCCCAGATGAGAGCTGGACGGCGTTCGACCTCATCGGCGGCCTGAGCCCTGATCCCGGCGGGGTCCTCACTTGGTCGTCGGGCGCGCTCCTGAACGCCATCGAGGACAAGCGGTGGCTCATCCTCGACGAGACCAACCGTGCCGACATGGACAAGATCATGGGGCCACTGCTGACGTGGCTTTCCGACCAGGAAGTCGAAGTCGGCCGCTCCCACGAGGGCAAGCCGCAGCACGTTGGGTGGGGTGACGAACGCCAGTCGATGGTAGACGACAACAACCGTGTTCGCCGCTATCTCGCGGGCATGGACTTTCGCCTACTCGGAACCTACAACCCCCAGGACGCGCAGCGGGTCTTCCGATTCGGTCAGGCACTCTCCCGCCGCTTCGTCGTCATTCCGGTTCCAGCGATTCAACCGGGACAGTTCACACAGCTGCTTGAGGAGTCGTTTCCCAGTCTCGGCGATGAGGCGGTCAACGCGATCTCGGGACTGTACTCAGCACACCTGGCTGACGACAGCACTGCGCTTGGACCGGCAGTCTTTCTCAGAATGGCCAAGTACCTGCTCACCGGGCTGTCGACGGTAACGCCTGCGGTTACGGCGCCTACGGCACCAGCCGACCTTGAGGGGGAAGCCCCGAATGTTGAGGAAACGCTCCTCGCGGAACTCGTCGCTGAGGCCTACGTCATGGGTCTCGGCCGATATTTGGCCGGCTTCGACGACCGCATCTTCGATGCACTCGGCGAGCGGATCGTCAGCGATGAAGCCGCGTTGCCACACGGACAGTGGACATGGGTGAGCTCGCAGCGGAACGTCCTGAGCTGACTGCTCTGACCCTTCCTCGGCGCGGCCTGGAGGAGCTATTCCGCGGATGGAATAGCGACGGCCAACTCTTCGATGCACTGAGCGCTGTCGCGGCCGTCGAAATGGATGTCCAGTGGTCCGCGGACGCCATCGAGCGGCGAGCGGCCCGCGTCCTGCTAGAGAAGATGGAGAGTGTCCTTCTTCTCCTCCCAGACGACCCTGGGACGTGGCGCGAAAACTTGCCGGTCACGACGACGTCGGCTCGGGAGGTGTCGGATCGTCCGCTCCGGCCGACGGACTGGGCGACGACGGCGAGGCGCTATGGCTGGCCATCGAAGGCTTTTGTCGGACATCCCCGATCGCGTGTGAAGGACGAGAGCGCGCTGCAAACGTTGACGTGGACTGCGCGGAACCTCGAGCGAATGGTGAGGGACGTGCGTGGCGTTGCCCCACTCCTCATCGGTCGTATCGAGCGTCCAATACTCACCATGATCGACATGGTGAGGTCTGATCTGCCAGATGTCGAGGCGCTTCGCCCGGATCGGCTTGATCTCCGCTCGCTTGCAAGCTCTGGTCGCCCTTGGTCCACGCTGGCATTGGTGGCAGCGTCACTCCTGCGAGCCCAGACCGATCTGGAGTTCCTCGCGTTCGAGCTCATCGAGCCGAATCCCGAGCTGGCTTGGCGTCTGTTTCACCTCTCGGCCCTGGGAGAGGTGCTCGCGGCCGTTCGGTCGCTCGGAGGGCGCGTCCGATGGAACGCACCACTGACTGCCGGCGAGTCGTCAGGGCCCCAGTTCCAGCTTAGGATTGGGCAGAACATTTGGGATCTGTGGTTCGAGGCGTCGGCGGCAGCTCGCTACTACCAGGTGGCGTCGCCGTACAAGGCAGCAACGACGGGCGTGAGTAGCATCCAGAGGGCCATAGGGGCAGACATCTTGTTGTGTCTGCCCGGCAGGCATGCCCTGATGCTGGAGTGCAAATGGAGCGCCCTCGGAAGCTATGTGGGTCGAGACGGTTACCACCAGGCGTCGTCGTACCTGATTGAGGCGCGATGTGGGCTCGCTGACAACGCGCGATCCTACGTCATTGGGCCCGAAGAGGTCGTGAGGAGTCAGAGCGAGACCGAGCTAGATTGGCCGGGCGGAGTTGCTGCCGTCGGCGTCGGCAGCATCGAACATGTCGCGGGTCTTGTTCGATCATTGGTGGGCGAGTCTCGATAACATACCTCGGGCCGAGGGTTGCCATCCCGTGTGCCGTCGACCCGCCCTCCTGGGGAGCGGGCCGCCGCCCGGCCTGCCATGTCAACCGGACCTTGAGACAGGTTCGGACGCTGGCGGGGCGGGCGGTGGTCTGCGCGGCTTGCCCGGGTCGATGGCAGGCGGGATGGCCTACCGCAACCACCCACGGACCGTAACCCGCCGACGGCTCCCCGGCCATTCTGGAGCCGGAGCGCCCCCGCCGGAGGCGCATTGACCGCAACCCCGCGACCGCCGCCAGCTCGCCGACGGGGCCGGCGTGCGCTCCCCTACGCCGCGCGGGCTCGTGGCCGCGCGGCCCGGCCGGCTGCCGCCCACCCCACACCGGTTAACAGCCTGTCGTTCGGTGGCGGCCTACCGGGCTCCCCGCTCTCCGCGCCAGCCGCCGGCGCACACCCAGGCTGCGGCGTGCGGCCCGTTGCGGGCCGCCTTGACTGGGTCCAGAAACTCTGACCGCCGCTGCCTATTGGCCTTGGCAGGCTCGCCGAAGCCGCTCGACCGCAGCGAAGATTTGCTGTTCGGGGCCTGGTCGACTCGGTCGCCACTCAAGCAACAGAGGGTGAGCAGCATTGAGGAGCCCGGGGAGGTCATCCGCTGTCGCTGGCTCGGGCAGGGCATCAAACGCGGCGATTGCGCTGATGGTCGCCTGATGCCGATGAGCATTCATGGGGGTGTTCTGCCAGCCGGGCGAGTTTCGCCACTCGTGCACGCGTTCGTATACCTCGGCTGCGGCGGCTCGGATGCGGACTGCTTGTTCGCGAGGTGTGGGTCTTGGGTTGTGGGCACGGTCGGCGGGTTCCTGCGGCGGCGTGTCGGCGTCGCGCATGGCGGCGATCGTACCGGCGGTGTGATCGGGGCCGGTCCGCGCGTGGTGAAGCGGTGCCGACGGTCGGTCAGCGCGGGGCGGCGGTCCACTCCAGAGCGAGGATCGAGTAGAGCAGCGAGTCGCGCCAGGCACCGTTGGTAAAGACGTGATCGCGGAGGCGGCCTTCGTACTGCATGCCGAGTCGTTCAGCGACGGTGATGGAGGCGGCGTTGTCGGGGCCGATGGCGGCGGTGATTCGGTGAAGCCGCAGCTCCCGCAAGCCGTAGCCGATGATGGTGCGGGCCGCGTCGGTGGCGTAGCCGTGGCCCCAGTGGTCGGCGTTGATGGCGTAGCCGAGTTTGGCTGCTTGGTGGCCGGTGAGTCCGAGGCGGGCGAATCCGATCATGCGGTCTTCCGTGTCGGCTACGGCTAGGTAGTACTCGGCGCGGGGGGTGAGCTGTGCCCGGTTCACTGCGCCTTCGATCATGGCGACGGCGGCGGCATGGTCGCGGCTGTCGAAGGAGAGCCAGTGGGTGACGCGGTCGTCGCCGATGATCGCCAACGCGTCGGCCGCGTCATCGGGTCGCATTTCGCGGAGGGTGATGACGCGGCCGGGGATGGTGATCGGGTACATGTGCTGATGGTGCCCTATCGGGGTAGGGCGTTGGCGGGGGTGTGGGTGAAGTGTTCGATGCCGTCGATGAGGTCGCGGGCGTCGTCGGCGTGACCGGCGCGGGTGATGGCCTGGTGGACGCGTCGGACGGAGTGCACGATGCCGTTGATGCGCTGGTCCGCGGGGAGGTCGAGCACGGGGGTGAGGGCGTCTTCGGCGGCGTCGAGTTCGCCGTTGGCAACGCGGGCGATGGCGAGGTTGGTGTGGGAACCGGCCTGGTCGCCGAAGGCCCATGCGGGGTCGTAGCGGTCGGAGTACGCCTGGACGGCTTGCAGGGCGTAGCGCTCGGTGGTGGCAGCTTCGTCGGGGAGCCAGGCGAGGGCATCGCTGGCGTAGTAGAGGGTGCGGGGCTGGTTGAAGGTGCAGATACCGCCCATCTCGTCCATCTCGTCGGGGCGTACCCGGGACCAGGCGTCTTCGGCCTCGTGGATGGCGGCCTTGGCGTGTTCGGCGTTGCCGAGGGCGGCGTAGGCGCGGGCGGCGCTGGCGGGTAGCCACACGGCGGAGGTGCCGCCGGCTTGGGTGGCGTATTCGCGTCCGGCTTCGGCGTAGCGCACGGCTTCGGCGTACCGACCGGCCCAGTAGGCGACCAGTGATTGGAGGCCGCGTAGCCAGGCTTGCAGGCCGGGGTGTGCGGCCTGGTCGGCGCAGAGGACGGCGGTACGGGCTTGCAGCATCGCGGAGTGCGGGTCGGCCATGTCGTGGGAGACCTTGGCGAGTAGACCGCTGGTGATGCCGGCGAGGAAGTGCAGGTCCCGCGACTGGGCTGGCTGTTGGCGGCGTTCGAGCAGGGTGAACAGGGTGTCCTGGGTCTCGACCAGGTCCGGCAGGATCTGGTTGACCGGGCGTTGCGGGTAGGCCAGGGCGAGGCGCTGCACGTCTTCGGTGAGCTGGGTGATGGCGGCCGGTGAGGTGGATTCGGCGGCGAGCATGGCGTACTGGCGTGCGCGTTGTGCGGCCATGGTGAGGAGGTTCCTTTCCGGGCCGGCGCCGAAGGGCTCGACAATGAGCTGTCGGCCCGGCGCAGGGGTCAACTGGTGAGGTGCCCAGGGACGCTGCAACTCGTCGACGGTGGTGCCGAACATGGCCTGCAACGCGCGCCGGGTGGCGGGGGTCGATGAGGCCAGCTCCCGTTCACCGCGTGCCAGTCGCCCGAGGTGTCGGGCGCTGATCGCCGCGCGGGGGTCCATGCGGCTGAACTCGTCGGCCAGTTCCTCATACGTGCGGTCGCTCTGCTGGATCAGGTGCTCCAGCACGGTGCGAGGTTCGCGGCGGTCTCGGGCCATCGTCGATGCCTTCCTGATGGGCTGTCTCCACGCTCGCCTGTCGGAGGTCCTGAACTCAACGCAGGTCCTCATGGTGTCCGCTCGATGTCCACCAGAGGTGCTGATTCGGTCCTCGATCGGTCTCCGTCACCGGGTGTTCTATCTCCACCATGGACGTCTCACCCACCGCAATTGTGCATGTACAGGCCGCTGAGGTGCATGGGTCGACATGGCGGAGGGCCGCTCGTGCCGGTGCCGGCTCGACTGCGGCTGTGGCGGGGGGCGGTGTTCGGGTCCTGCGGTGCGTGGACGGGGGACGCTCGCGCCGGGGAACGTGCCACGCCTCGTCGCCTCTCACCGCCTGCACTGGCTGCGAGGGGCGGGGATGGAAGATGGCCAGCCCTCGGCGGTCCCTTCGCGCCCCGAGTGATCCGAACCGGCTGCAACGACGGAGCTGCCCGGACTGCGCCGGCACCGGTAGGCAGACGCGATCGGCGGCGGTTGTCGTAGCGGCTGCGTCCTGAGCAGGGCACCGGAGCAGGTGCAGGCAGGCGGCGGTGTCGGTCGTGGCCAGAGCCCGCCTGCTTCGGTGCCCATCCACAGTGTGCGTGAGGGCGGGCGGTGATGGACCCAAAGCCGGGCGACGTGCTGCACGTCGGGGTCGATGCGTCGGTGCAGTTCGGCGGCAGCCGGTCACTGATCTTCCGGGTCATCAAGGTCCATGACTGGACGACGTACGACGGCTGGGTGTGGCTACTCGGCTACGCGCTCGACCGGGCAGGCAACGCCGTGGACCGGCGAGACATCTTCGTACAGCGCGCCGGCCTGAAGCTGATCGCTGCGGCTGCCGCTCCCGTCAACCGACGCACACCACCCACCCCGCCAGGCCGTGCCAGCCGAAGCGGGGCGAATCGAAAGGCACCTACGGCGGTCTCAACTCCAAGGAGGTTGCGGTGACCATGCATTCGGTTGGCGTCTTCCGGGCTGCGTCGCGCTTGGCCCGGCTCTGTCCCGAACAGGTGAAGCAGATTCGGTTCCGTCGTACCAGGTTCGGGCGGCGGGGCCTGGCAGAGGAGCAGGTGTACGGCTTCCTGCGCGCCGTCGTCGACGAGCTGACCGCACGCGATGGCGCGGAGGCGGGCCTGCGTGCGGAGAACGCTCGCTTGAAGAGTGCGCTGCGGGACTGGCAGAGCGGCTTCGCGCCGAAGCCGGGTCCGATGGCCAACGCCGGACGTTGGACAGAATCTGAGCAGCGCAGATAGCCTGTTGACAAGCTGAGTTGTCGTCTGGGGTGAGCCGGTGCCGATCGAAGTTGCGCCGCCGAAGTACGTCGTGATCGTCAACGCGATGCAGCAACGCATCGAAGACGGCACGTACCCGCCCGGCTCTATGCTGCCCAGCGAGACCGATCTGGTGCGGGAGTTCCGAGCGTCGAGGCCGGTCGTGGTCAGGGCGCTGGACCTGCTGCGTCAGGACGGCTGGATCGAAAGTCGACAAGGCAAGGGGCGCTTCTCCCTCGGTCGGCCCGGTGGGGCCGACCAGCGGCAGCGCGAACGCCGCTTCGCGGTCCTGGAGGACGACGAACGAGCTGGCTCTACCCTGCTGGCTGCCGGTGAGGTGCCCGCTCCTTCCAGGGCGGCGGTAGCGCTCGGGATCGAGCCCGGAACGCCAGTCGTCGCGCGACGCCGAGTGATCACCGTTGACGGGCTCGGGCCGGTCGAACTCGGCACCGCCTTCCTTCCTGCCGACTTGGCCGACGGCACGGGCGTCGGCGGTAGCGACGTGCTCCCGGAGGGGCTGCTCCGGCATGTCGCGTCGCGTAAGCGGGTGCGCTTCGACCATGTGAGCGAACGGATCTCGGCGCGCCTCCCTGACGCCGATGAGGCCAAGCTCTTGCAGGTCAGCGAAAGCGATCCGGTCCTGACGGTGTTGCTGTCCGTCTGCGACCGCTCCGGCAAGCCGCTGTTGGCCGTGGACCTGGTGCTGCCGGCCCGTCGACACGATCTCGAAGACGTCTACCCGCTCGACTGACACCGCTCGATACATCACTTGACAAGTCGAGTTGACCGCACCTACTTTTGACGCAACTTAACAAGTCAACTGGCTGAGTTGGCTTCATGGTTCTGGAGGTCGTGCGTTGGTCCCGATGACGTTGAAGGTGCCGGTCCCGTCCGAGTACGTCTTCCCCGCCGGGGCGCTCTGCCTGGGTGTGTCGCCGCAGATCGATTTCGAGCGTCGTGGTGAGGCGGACAACCAGGCGCGGGATAAGGAGTCCGGGGAGCGGGTGTGGGTGGTGCGGGTGATGGACCTGGACCCGGAGGCCGGGAAGTTCGGCCGCTCCACGGAGGTGAAGGTGAAAGTGGTCGCCGCGCAGCAGCCGGTGCCGCCGCCGTCCACGGTGCCGGGTTACCCGCCGGCGGTGGAGTTCGAGGGCCTGACGTTGACGCCGTATGTGGATTCGCAGCGGTGCAAGCCGGGCCGTTCCTCGGGTGACTGCCGGTCGCGGATGGCGTATTCGCTGCGGGCGTCGGCGTTGCGGCCGGCGTCGTCGGCGCCGGGTGCGGCGGCGGCCTGATCGTTCCGTTTGGCGCGCGGGGCGGGTCGTTTCCCCGCCAAGAGTCCCGGCCCGTCCCGCGCTCTCCCATCCCTCGTCTGTTGAAGGAGGGCGTGATGCCCACCGTAGTTCACCCTGCCCTGATCGCGGCCGTGCCGCTGCTGGTCGGGGCCCTACTCCTGATGGTCCGTACTCGCGTGGCCGACCTGCGGCATGCGCTGCGGGAGGTGGAGGCGGCGGTCCGGTCGGTGTTGCGGCTGCCGCCGGCTTTCGGCGTGGTCTACGCCATCCGCTGTCCGCGTTGCCGCCGGTGGGTGAAGCCGCGCCGGTTCGACCTGCGGCGGATGTCCTGCCGCCCCTGCATCACCACGTTGGGCCGTGGCCGTCGTGGGGGTGGCGTGTGCCTCTGATCAACGTCATTCCGGGGGACAAGATCCCCGTTGCGCCGATGAATGTGCGTCTTCCGGCGTGGCGGGTGCCGGGCTGGCTGCTGGTGTTCTGGTGGCTGGCCCGGGGCCTGTTCCGCCTCACTGTCCTGGCCGTCCGCTACTGGTGGCTCACCCTCCCTACCGGTCTCGCGCTGTGGGTACGCGCCGAGTTCGGCGGCCTGGTCCTGGCAGGCGTCGCCACCACGCTGGCGGTCGGCTGCTTGGGGTGGTGGCGATGGCATCCCGCGTCGTGGCTGCGGTTCGGCTGGTATCCGCTGGTGGCTCGGATCCGTGCGCTCGTGGTGTACCGGCCTCGGTGGGCGTCGGTCATGGCGACCTGCGGCCTGGCGACCGTGTTCGGCGGTGACCGCTACGTGCCCCGGCTGGTCAAGGTGCGCTGTGACCGTTGGGGCGACGAACTGACCGTGCGAATGCTTCCCGGCCAGATCCCTGACGACTGGGGTCAGGCGGCGGAGCGTCTCGCCTATGCCTTTCGGCAGCACACCGGGCAAGCCCGTTCCACCGGCCGTCCCGACCGGGTGGTGGTCCGGTTCATGCGCCGCGACCCGCTTGCCGGTGTCGTGGCGCCGCTGCCGGTGGCGGACACGCCGGACTTGGGCGGGCTACCGCTCGGCGTGCGGGAGGACGGTGAGCCGTATCGGCTGCGGCTGGCCGGGTCGCATGTCCTCATTGCGGGGGCGACCGGGGCGGGCAAGGGCTCGGTGTTGTGGTCGCTGATCCGCTCTCTGGCTGGTGGTGTGCGGTCGGGGTTGGTGGAGGTGTGGGCGTTCGACCCGAAGGGCGGCATGGAGTTGGCGGCGGGGGTGCCGCTGTTCGCCCGTTTCGCCTACGACGACCCCGACGGCATGGCCGGCGTCCTCGACGAAGCCGTGAAACGCATGCGGCTACGCGCGTCCCGGCTGCGGGGTGTGACGCGCCAGCATGTGCCGACGGTGGAGGAACCGTTGCTGGTCCTGGTCATCGATGAGCTGGCGGCGTTGACCGCGTACATCACGGATCGGAAGGTCCGGGACCGGATCAAGGAATCCCTCGGCCTCCTGCTCTCCCAGGGCCGTGCGGTCGGGGTGCACGTCATCGCGGCGTTGCAGGACCCGCGTAAGGACGTGTTGCCGTTCCGGGATCTGTTCCCGACCCGCATCGGGTTGCGGCTGACCGAGCCGGAGCAGGTGGACATGGTCCTCGGCGACGCCGCCCGCGACCGGGGCGCCCTGTGCGACCGCATCTCGGAGGCGGCGCCGGGGGTGGGGTTCGTGGTCCTCGACGGCGTCCGGGAACCCGTCCGCGTCCGGTTCGCCTACCTCACCGACGACGACATCCGCTCCCTCGGCCGCACCTACCGCCACCTCGACCACACCCCCGACAGCACCGACGAGCGGAAGGCGGCGGCGTGAAGACCAACTCGCAACGGATAGAGGGCGTGGTTTTGGTCCTCATCGTCCTCGTCGTCGGCGGACTCGCCGGAGCAGCGTCGTTCACGCACGTCCATGACTGGACGATGGCGAACTCTCCGGCCGGTACGGGGGACTGGTTCGGCTGGGCCAACGCCGCCATCTCCGAACTGCTGCCCCTGGCCGCGCTGCTGACCATCCGGCAACGCCGCCGCACCGGCGGCCCCATCGGCTACCCGATGTTCCTGCTCGTCTGCGCCGTCTCACTGTCCCTGGCCGCGCAACTCGCCGTGGCCAAGCCTGGCCTGTCCGGCTGGCTGCTGTCCGCCGTACCGGCGCTGGCGTTCCTCGGCCTGTCGAAACTCGTCTTCTCCACCGCACCGGTCCCGGCGTCGGTCGCCAAGCCGACCGACGACGAACACCGGGCTGACGTGCTGACCGGACGCGACTCGATGCTGGTGCCCTCCCACGACGACCGGACGGCCGGAAACGACGCGTCACGGGTCCGGGTCAACGACGACCAGGCGGCGACCGTCGTCCGAGATGTCGATGGCGAGCAGTCTCGTCCGGCGGTCGTGCGGCCGGTGCCGTCGATCGAGCGGCGTCCCGGGCTGGTGCCCGTCCCTGCGGCGGCGTTCACCCCACGCAACGGCACCCCTGCCGGGTCGGAGGGTGACCGGTGAGCCAACTCGAACTCATCCCCACCGCGACCCCGGCCGTTGCGCCGGTTGAGCGGCCTCGGCCGGGGTCGCGGGCCGACCGACTGCGCAAGCCGCTCGCCAAGGACGCGCTCAAGCAGCTCGCCGAACAGAACGGCGTCTGCGTCCGCCCCCTCGCCCTGCGCCGCACGGACATCGCCACGGGCGTGACCGAGGTGGTGGAGGTGCCCTGCGGGGCCACCCTCGCCGTGAAGTGCGGGCCGTGTGCGGAGCGCGGTCGGCGGCTGCGGATCCAGCAGATTAGGGAAGGTTGGCACCTCGCCGACGAACCCGCCGTACGCCCCGACGAGCCGGGGGAAGACGTCCTCGCGCTGGTGCGGGTGCGGGCGCATCTGGAGTTCGAGCGGGAAGCGGTGCAGTACCAGCCGATGACCCCAGACGAACGCGTCGCCCACCTGGCAGAGATAGACGCCGCCATCGCCGAACTAGACGAAGCGCTCGCAGAAACGAGCCTGCGCGGGCACCTCACCCCCAAAGACCGCGACGACCGCCCCCGCCGCAAACGGTCAACCCGGCGGCGGCAGGACTCACCCGACCTGCCCCGGCTGCCCGTCGACCCGCGCACGGTCGGCCGGGCCTACTCCGGCAAGACCGGCAAGACCCACCGCCCGTCGATGCTCGTCACCCTGACCCTCGGCACCCACGGGGCGGTGCACTCCCACCTACGGCGCGGCCCCTACGTCGCCCCCTGCGAGTGCGGCCAGCGACACGGACCGTATGACGACGTGCTCGGCACCCCGGTCGACCCGACCACGTATGACTACCGCCGGGCTGCACTGGATGCGATCCACTTCGCGCGGGTGCTGGACCGGTGGTGGCAGAACGTGCGACGGGCCGCCGGCTGGAACGTCCAATACGCCGGAGCCGTCGAGCTGCAACGCCGACTCGCCCCGCACGCGCACTTCGCCATCCGAGGCACCCTGCCGCGTCGCCTGCTCAAGCAGGTCGCCGCCGCCACCTACCAGCAGGTGTGGTGGCCCCCCTTCAACGAGCTGACCTATCCGGTGGACAAGCCGCCGGTCTGGGACGTCGACCAACAGGCATACGTCGACCCGAAGACGCGCGAGCCGCTGCCCACGTGGGGTGAAGCGCTCGACGCCCTGGAGGAACCCGACAGCCGGCCCGCCTACGTCGCCCGCCTCGGCCGCATCGACGCACGCGGCATCGAACAGGGCACCAAGGACGCGGAGCGGTCCATCCGGTACGTGACCAAGTACGTCACCAAAGACCTGACCGACCAGGCCAACCCCCGGTCCGACGCGCAGAAGGCACACTTCGACCGCCTCCACGCCGAACTGTCCGTGCTCCCGTGCTCGCCCACCTGCGCCAACTGGCTGCTCTACGGCGTACAACCGGACGGCGTCAAGGCGGGCTTGACCCCCGGGCGGTGCACCGGGAAGGTCCACCAACGCTCCACCCTCGGCTTCACCGGCCGCCGCGTCCTCGTCTCCCGCCAATGGTCCGGCAAAACCCTCGCCGACCACCGCGCAGACAACCGCTCCTGGGTCCGAGCCATCCTGGCCGGCGGCATGGCCGACACCGAAGAACACGACCAGGCGGCCGACGAGACAGACGGGCCGAACCGCTACCGGTTCGAACTCGCCCGACCCGAAGACCTCGACGTGCCGCCCCTGGAGCACCGCCTCCTACGCGCCATCTCCGCCCGCATCCGATGGCGCGCAGACCTCGACACCGCCCGGCAGCGAACAGCCGTCGCTGTTTCGGCAACCGATCGACCTGCCGCGCTCGCGGCCTGAACCAGGGGAGGGACAACCGTATGGATGACGAGCTGTTGACCGCCGATGAGGTCGCCGCTCGCTTGAAGGCAACGCCGCGATTCGTGCGCCGGCTGGTGGCTGAGCGGCGGATCGCGTTCGTGAAGGTCGGGCGGCTGGTGCGTTTCGAGGCATCCGCCGTGGCCGCGTACATCGAGACACACCGGGTGGTGCCGATCTCCCGGGCGCAGTTGCGGGACTACCTGGGGGAGGTGGCCTGATGGCGGGCAGCAAGGGCCGACGGCGTTTCGGCAACGTGCGGCGGCTGCCGTCCGGGCGGTTCCAGGCGCGGTACGTCGGACCGGACGGGTTGGAGCGGAAGGCGCCTCACACCTTCGAGACGGAGCGGCAGGCGGGCAAGTGGTTGACCGTCGTGGAGTCGGAGATCATCAAGGGGGAGTGGTCGGCGCCGGAATCGGGCGAGATCAAGCTTGAGCCGTACGGCCGGAAGTGGATCGCCGAACGGAAGCTCCAGCCGCGCAGCCGTGAGAACTATGAGGACCTGTTCCGGCTGCACATCCGTCCGCACCTCGGCGGGCTCGCCTTGGGCGCGATCAAGCCGCAGACCATCCGCACCTGGCGGCGCACGCTGCTCGACGGCGGCACGAGCGAACCGCAGGCGGTCAAGGCGTACTCGCTGCTGCGAGCGATCCTCAACACCGCCATCAAAGAGGACGAGCTGATCCGGCAGAACCCGTGCCGCATCCCGGGCTATGACCGCTATCACACACCGGAACGGCCGGTGGCGACCGTGGTCCAGGTGCTCGCGCTCGCCGAACGGATGCCGGCCCGGTTCACCGCTTTGGTGATCGTCGCCGCGTACTCCGGTCTGCGCTGGGGCGAGCTGGCGGCGCTGCGGCGTGGGGACGTGGACCTGGCGGCGGGCACGGTGCGGGTGCCGCGCAAGCTGGCGGCGTTGCGTAACGGGATGGAGTTCGGGCCGCCCAAGTCGGAGGCGGGTAATCGGGTGGTGACGCTGCCGGCGGCGGCGCGGCTGGTGTTGGCCGATCACCTGGATGAGTTCGTGGGGGAGGGGCCGGAGGCTCTGGTCTTTACCGGGGACAAGGGGGCGGTGCTGCGTTCCGGCAACTTCCGGCGGGCGGTCGGATGGTCGGCGGCGCTGCGGGCGGCTGGCATGCCAGAGGGGTTCCACTTTCACGACCTGCGGCACACCGGCAACAATCTGGCGGCGGCGACCGGGGCCAGCACGCGGGACCTGATGCACCGGATGGGTCACGCCAGCATGCGCGCGGCGCTGATCTACCAGCACGCCAACAGCGAGCGGGACCGGGAGATCGCCGACGCCATGGACCGCCGCATCACCAAGCAGACCAAGCGCGCGGCGGGCAAGCCCAAGGACAAGCAGAAGCCGGCCAAGGGCAAGAAGGCCATGCGGAAGGCACGCGAAGCGACCTCGGGCGGCACGGACGGTGCTACTGGCACGCCAATGGCACGCAAGATCAAAGAGGGCTGAAACGACAGCGGCCCAGGTTGGGCGAGACCGCCGCTGACCTGGGCCGGTGGTGCTGGAGCGGGCGACGAGAATCGAACTCGCACCGTCAGTTTGGAAGACTGAAGCTCTGCCATTGAGCTACGCCCGCGTACGCCCCGACGGATCAGGGCGCGCCGACAGCGTACCCAATGCGCGTCTGCCCCGCGCGGCCGTATCCGGTGCGGCGTCCGCGCGGTAGTCGGCGCGGCGGTACGGATGGCCAATGATGGTGGGTAACGGGCGTGAAGTCCTGTTCATCCCGTTCGGCGCGTTGGGTGACGCCCCGGCATCCCTTTGTCGGACCGACGGCATAGACTGCACGTCGCCACGGGGTGTGGCGCAGCTTGGTAGCGCACTCGCTTTGGGAGCGAGGGGCCGTGGGTTCAAATCCCGCCACCCCGACTGCCGCTCGCGGCCGGGTCGTCCCGGGCGCCGGTCACCGTTCCGGGTCCTGCCGTTCGTGCGGTTCCCGGGCGCTGCCGGCCCGCCGTGCCGGCTCGCCTACACTCTATGGGCTGTAAGAGCGCCCAGAGACAACCGAGATCCGTCAAGGAGTACGCCTGTGAAGAGCACCGTCGAGACTCTGAGCCCGACGCGCGTGCGGCTCGCCATCGAGGTGCCGTTCGTCGAGCTCGAGCCGAGCCTCAAGAAGGCGTACCGGGAGATCGGTCAGCAGATCCAGATTCCCGGCTTCCGCCGGGGCAAGGTCCCGTCCGCGATCATCGACCAGCGGGTCGGCCGGGGCACCGTGCTCAACGAGGCGGTGCAGGAGGCGATCCCGCAGAACATCCTGAGCGCGGTCCGCGAGCACGACCTCAAGACCCTGGGTCGCCCCGAGGTCGAGATCACCGAGTTCAACGACGGTGACTCGCTCAACTTCACCGCCGAGGTCGACGTCCGGCCGGAGATCACCCTGCCCGACCTGGCCAGCATCGAGGTCACGGTCGATGAGCTCAAGATCGACGACAGCGAGATCGACGAGCAGGTGAAGAGCCTGCGCGAGCGCTTCGCCACCCTCAAGACCGTGGAGCGGCCGGCCGCCGAGGGCGACTACGTGCAGATCGACCTGCGGGCGACCGTCGACGGCGAGGAGGTGCCCGGCGGTTCGGCCAGCAACATCTCCCACGAGGTCGGCAGCAAGCAGCTCCTGCCGGGCCTGGACGAGGCCGTGGTCGGCCTCTCCGCCGGCGAGGACACCACCTTCACCACCCAGCTCGTCGGCGGCGACTTCGCCGGTCGGGACGCCGACGTGGCGGTGACCGTGCGGACGGTCAAGGAGAAGGAGCTGCCCGAGCTGGACGACGACTTCGCCCAGCTGGCCAGCGAGTTCGACACGATCGGGGAGCTGCGCGACGACCTGCGTGAGCGGGTCACCCGCAGCAAGCGGGTCGAGCAGATCTACGCCGCCCGGGACAAGGCCCTCGAGCAGCTCGTCGAGGTCGCCGACGTGCCGGCGCCGGAGGGTGTCATCCGCGACGAGGTGGAGAGCCGCAAGCAGGCGATGGTCGACCAGCTGGAGCGCATCGGCGCCTCGATGGAGGACTACCTCTCCGCCGAGGAGAAGACCGAGGAGCAGATCGACACCGAGCTGACCGAGGCCGCCACCCAGGGCGTCAAGGTCCAGCTGCTGCTCGACACCCTGGCCGACGCCGAGGACACCCAGGTCTCCGACGACGAGTTCGGCCACGAGATCGTGCACCGCGCCCAGCGCGCCGGCATGGCCCCCCAGCAGTACTACGACCAGCTGGTCCGCTCCGGCACGGCCGGCGCGGTCTACGGCGACGTGCGGCGGGGCAAGGCGCTCGCCTCGGTCATGGAGCGCGTCAAGATCAAGGACTCGGCCGGCAACGAGGTGAGCCTCGACGCTCTCCGTGAGGCGAGCGAGCAGGAGCACGCGCACGAGCACTGATCGCGGGGGTGGGGCCACCGTCCGCCGGTAGCGGTGGGTGGTGGCCCGATTCCTTTGCCGGGTACGCCTCTCAGGGGTCCTGCGCTGAGAGCGAACAGTGCCCGGACCGGGGCTCTGCCGCCCGGCGCAGCGGTTAGTGTCGGACACGACGGTACGGAGAGCGAAGGGCTGCCATGACCGACATGCACATCCCAGCGAAGCCGCTCCGGGCGATCGACGCCCGTGGCGGTGACACCATTGGCAACCTCGACGACTCGGTCTACAACCGGTTGCTCAAGGAGCGGATCGTCTTCCTGGGCAGCGAGGTGACCGACCAGGTCGCCAACCGCATCTGCGCGCAGCTGCTGCTGCTCGCCGCGGAGGACCCGGACCGCGACATCAACCTCTGGATCAACTCGCCCGGTGGCTCGGTCTACTCGGGTATGGCGATCTACGACACCATGCAGTTCATCGACAACGACGTGTCGACCGTGGCGATGGGCATGGCGGCGTCCATGGGCCAGTTGCTGCTCTGCGCGGGCACCAAGGGCAAGCGCTACGCCCTCCCGCACGCCCGGATCATGATGCACCAGCCCTCCGGCGGCATGGGCGGCACTGCGGCCGACATCGCGATCCAGGCCGAGCAGATGCTCTACACCAAGCGGATGTTCCAGGAGCGGGTCGCCTCCCACACCGGCCAGTCCCCGGCGCAGATCGAGGCGGACTCGGACCGCGACCGTTGGTTCACCGCCCAGGAGGCCGTGGACTACGGCTTCATCGACAAGGTGATCACCGGGGCCGCCCAGGTTCCCGAGGGCGCCGGGACCCTGAGCTGATCGAGGAGCAGACGATGACCGACCTGAGCCTGCCGCCACAGTTCGCGGCCGTGCACAACCGCTACGTCCTGCCGTCGTTCGTGGAGCGCACGTCGTACGGGGTCAAGGAGTCCAACCCGTACAACAAGCTCTTCGAGGACCGGATCATCTTCCTCGGCGTCCAGGTGGACGACGCGTCGGCCAACGACGTGATGGCCCAGCTGCTCACCCTGGAGGGGACCGACCCCGACCGGGACATCATCATGTACATCAACTCGCCCGGTGGTTCGTTCACCGCCATGACGGCGATCTACGACACCATGCAGTACGTCCGGCCGGACATCCAGACCGTGTGCCTGGGTCAGGCCGCGTCCGCCGCCGCCGTGCTGCTGGCCGCGGGCACCCCGGGCAAGCGGATGGCGCTGCCGAACTCGCGGATCATCATCCACCAGCCGGCCACCGAGGGCGGCTACGGGCAGGGCTCGGACATTGAGATCCAGGCCCGGGAGATCCTGCGGATGCGGACCCAGCTGGAGGAGATGCTCTCCCGGCACTGCAACCGCGCGGTCGACCTGGTGCGCAAGGACATCGACCGCGACAAGATCATGACGGCCGAGGAGTCCCGCGAGTACGGGCTGGTCGACACGATCCTCACCAGCCGTAAGAAGGGACTGCTGGCCGCCAACTCGGCCGGCTGACCGGTACCGGGTCAGAGGCCGGCGGGGTCTGTCGCCCGCCGGCCTCTGACACACCCGTTTTGGGGGTCGGAGAAAGCTCCGACAGCGGGTAACGTCGGGTCCGTACGACTTAGCCGGGTGACCGGCGGGGTAAGAAGACGGGCGGAGCGGAAGCATCCGCAGGTCGTGGCCGGGGCTCCGGCCGATGAGTGCAGGGAGAACGTAGGTGGCACGGATCGGTGACGGTGGCGACCTACTCAAGTGCTCCTTCTGCGGTAAATCGCAGAAGCAGGTCAAGAAGCTCATCGCGGGCCCTGGGGTCTACATCTGCGACGAGTGCATCGATCTCTGTAACGAGATCATCGAAGAGGAGTTGGCCGAGTCGGGCGAGGTGAAGTGGGAAGAGCTTCCCAAGCCGATGGAGATCTGCCAGTTCCTCGACAACTACGTCGTGGGGCAGGAGCAGGCCAAGAAGGCGCTCGCGGTGGCGGTCTACAACCACTACAAGCGCATCCAGGCCGAGGCTGCCGGCGCACCGGGCGCCGGTAACGACGGCGTCGAGCTGGCCAAGTCGAACATCCTTCTGCTCGGCCCGACCGGGTGCGGCAAGACCCACCTGGCCCAGACGCTGGCGCGGATGCTCAACGTTCCGTTCGCCATCGCCGACGCCACCGCCCTCACCGAGGCCGGCTACGTCGGCGAGGACGTGGAGAACATCCTCCTCAAGCTGATCCAGGCCGCCGACTACGACATCAAGCGCGCCGAGACCGGGATCATCTACATCGACGAGGTCGACAAGATCGCCCGGAAGTCGGAGAACCCGTCGATCACCCGGGACGTCTCCGGCGAGGGTGTGCAGCAGGCGCTGCTCAAGATGCTCGAAGGCACGGTTGCCAACGTCCCGCCGCAGGGCGGTCGGAAGCACCCGCACCAGGAGTTCATCCAGATCGACACCACCAACGTGCTGTTCATCTGCGGTGGTGCCTTCGCCGGGCTGGACCAGATCATCGAGGCGCGTACCGGTCACGGCGGCACCGGCTTCGGTGCCCGTCTGCGGGCCGTCTCCGAGCGCTCCACCGACGACATCTTCAGCCAGGTCATGCCGGAGGACATGCTCAAGTTCGGGCTGATCCCCGAGTTCATCGGCCGGCTCCCGGTGATCACCAGCGTGCGCAGCCTGGACCGCAGCGCGCTGGTCCGCATCCTCACCGAGCCCCGCAACGCGCTGGTCCGCCAATACCAGCGCCTCTTCGAGCTGGACGGCGTCGAGCTGGAGTTCGAGCACCCGGCGTTGGAGGCGATCGCCGACCAGGCGATGTTGCGTGGCACCGGTGCCCGTGGCCTACGGGCGATCATGGAGGAGGTCCTGCTCTCCGTGATGTACGAGGTGCCCAGCAACCCCGACGCCGCCCGGGTGCTCATCAGTCGCGAGGCGGTGCTGGAGAACGTGAACCCGACCATCGTGCCGCGTGAGTTCACCGGCCGTCGGGCGCGGCGCGAGCGCGAGGAGAAGTCGGCCTGAGTCGGCCGGTGCCAGGCTCTCGCGCTGCCGTCGACGGCAGTTCGGTCGTACGCTGGCAGACATGCGCGTCGCTGTCTGCCAGCTGAACTCTCGGGACGACCGAAAGGCGAACCTGGTCGCCGCGGAGGCCCTGATCGACCGCGCGGCCGATGCCGGCGCCGACCTGGTGCTTCTCCCCGAGTACGTCGACTATCTGGGCCCGTCGGCGGGGATGCCCGCAGCGGAGTCGGTCGACGGCGAGGTCGGTCGGTTCTTCGCCGACGTCGCCCGCCGACGCGGCATCTGGTTGATCGCCGGCTCCTTCCACGAGTCCGGCCCGGATACCGAGCACACCTGGAACACCACGCTGGTCTTCGACCGCTCCGGCACGCTCGCCGCCAGCTATCGCAAGATCCACCTGTACGACGTGGAGATCCCCGGTCGGGTTTCGTACCGGGAGTCGGCCACCGTGGCCCCCGGTGACCGACCGGTGGTGGTGGACGTCGAAGGCGTACGCGTCGGCCTGTCGATCTGTTACGACCTGAGGTTCCCGGAGCTGTACCGCCAACTCGCGTCCGATGGGGGTGCACACCTGCTGGTGGTGCCGGCGGCGTTCATGATGCACACCGGCCGCGACCACTGGGAGGTGTTGTTGCGCGCTCGCGCGATCGAGAACCAGTGCTTCGTCGCGGCGGCCGGCCAGACCGGCGACCACGAACCAGCCCGCACCTGTTACGGCCGGAGCATGGTGGTCGACCCCTGGGGTTCGGTGCTGTCCCAGGTGCCTGACGGCCTGGGGTTCGCGGTGGCCGATCTCGACCTGGACCGGTTGGCGCGCATCCGCGCCGAGCTGCCGAGCCTGGCCAACCGACGGATGTGACCGTCGCTATCCCTGTAGCAGGACGCCCACCAGCGCGAAGCCGGCGATAGCGGCCGCGGTCACCAGCAGCGCGGTGCTCATCCGCGACGGGCCGCGCCGAATCAGTCGCCCGATCGAGGCCACCACCGCGAACAGCACGAACGCACCGATGATCAGCTGCCAGAACGGCAGGAGGAGCCCGAGCAGCGCGTCCTCGGCGAGGACCGGACTGGCGGGCCGGGACACGTCATCCATGCCAGACACTCTGGCACGTCTGGGCCTGCCACGGTCGTCGCCGACAGGACAGGTTCCACCGCAGGTGGTCGCGTGACGACGGGGAGACCGGCGAGCGATCGTCACCATCGACAGACCCTGATTTGCCTTCTCCGGGACGTCCGCGTAACTTTCTCTCTGCACGGGGAAGGCCGGGGCAAACCGGCCGACAACGGGCACCAGGACCGGGTCGACGTAGTCGATCTGAGACTGAGACCGGGCGGTGCGAAAGGCTCCATGAGACGGAGTTGCGATCGCGAAGCCGACCGGGTAGAGTTTCGAAGCCGGCAGGGAGCCGGGCGGGTCGCCAGGAATGGTGATCGGCCGGTCTTGCCGCTTCCCGCGACAGAAACGACCGCCCGATGGGCGTGCGTCAGCGCGGACCCGAGCAAGCTACGAAGTAATAGCCTGAATCTTCAGGTTGCACTACGAGAGCGGCTCAGATAGTTTGGAGCGGTTGCCCCAGAAGCGGTCAGGCAAAAGCAGGATCGTAGTGTGGTGTGTGGTTGTTCTTTGAGAACTCAACAGGGTGCTTGATAAGCCAGTGCCAAATTGTTTTATGATGCCCCGTGCCAACTTTTGGGTTGGTGGGGATTCCTTTGGCAACATTTTGTTGCTGGGGTTTGCTTTTCCAATTAGGTTTTTGTTGGAGAGTTTGATCCTGGCTCAGGACGAACGCTGGCGGCGTGCTTAACACATGCAAGTCGAGCGGAAAGGCCCTTCGGGGTACT